>WGMU01000030.1 GCA_016124895.1 bacterium | reverse complement strand
GGGTTTGAACTCGGCTCCTGATCCGGGAGCGGCACAAAACAACGGACGAGCGGTTCCCTCATTTGAATGACTGACAGTGCTGGCTGTTGGTGATTCAACTGCCGCTGGCATGGGGCCAGAGGCAGCGAAAAAGGAGGGACTGAATATGCGAAAACGATACGCCTCGAAATCGATATTTAGCTTCGACCGCTGGTGGCAGGAGTTCGACCCAAAGTCGGTGGGGTCCTACCTGCTGCTTCTATTCATGGCGCCGTTTCTGATTGCGAAGCTCGCCGTGTATCTACTGCTTGTAGTCGCCATCGCGACTGAGCTGGCAGTGCTGCCCAGCGCCTGGTGGCTGCTTAAGCGGGCATTCCGCGAAGCCGTGGCCTTCGGGCAAACCGACGACGACTCAACTCGATTGAAGGGAGGTGAGGCGCGACAAACAGGTTCCGAATGGAAAGGTTCTCTGGTTCGCTTCGGCGGGCCATTGAGTAGCGATGACTTGCGTCGTCGTTTGTATGAACTGCGTACGCTGAAGACAGAAAGGATGAGTCGGCGCACGCCAAATGTAGGAGGCCAAAATGGCAAACAATAACAACAAACCTGTGCATCAAATCCGTCTGAGTGCGATTCGCGCGGCAGTCTGGCTTAACCAGTCCCGAAAGACTGGCGAGTCATGGTTTACCGTCACGGTGACACGCAGCTATCGGGATGGCGAGCAGCTCAAAGATACGGCGACGTTTCGCCGCGATGATCTGCCGATCGTCTCGAAGGTGGTCGAGATGGCATACACGTGGATCTGGGAGCAAACAACCCCCAGTGATTCCGACGTGGCCGAGTAGTGCATTTATCAACCCGCTGGCAGGACTACGGTCCTGTCGGCCTACTCGGTTAGGAGGCTATCACGATGACGGAATTGAAGTCAAAGAGGAGTTTTTCCCTTGGCAGACTCTACATGACGCGGGGAGCCATGGACTGTGTCTCGGCAATGGATGTCTGGCACGCAGTCGTGCGACACGCGGAATGTGATTGGGGTGAAGTCGGTGAGGAAGACTGGCAGTTCAACGACGCTGCGTTGGAAGACGATGGTCGTTTGCTGTCGGTCTATCGAGCCAGCAACGCAAAACGTTTCTGGATCATCACCGAATGGGACCGATCGGCAACGACGGTTCTGCTGCCAGAGGAATACTGACAGTCAGGTTGTGTTGCAGGTTTTCATTCTGGTTTTCGCCGGTCGGTTTCCGACCGGCTCGCACTCGTGCGATGCAGGCATCCGTCGTGGGAAGCAGGGAGGCTTCCCACGACTCTTTCAGGACTGGCGCACCATCATGGCACGACAACCAGCACACGAAATCCGACGCGGCCTGATCATTGTCCGCATCTGGCCCAGACGGTCCCGTAAATCTCACGGCTACTCGACTTCCATCGTTCGGCTCTATCGCAACGGAACGGACTGGAAGGAGTCGTCGCGTTTCGGTCCGACGGATATTCCCGTTGTGCGACTTGCCCTCGACGCCGCTTACACATGGATGTTGTCCCGCGAGACCGAGACGGAATAGTGCAGCATCCCAACATCAATACGCCGCCATCTATCGCTTCGAGCCTCGATGAACTCGTTGCCGATGGTTTCAAGTTCGGGACGGTCTATGCCGACCCTCCCTGGCCGTACGACAACACAGCATCGCGTGGTGCCGCCCGGAATCATTACCCGACAGCGACTCTCGACTTCATCGAGAGTTTGCCAGTGGCAGACTTAACAGCGGATGATGCCCATCTGCACTTGTGGACAACCAACGCTTTTCTTCGTGAATCGCTGGATCTGATTCGCGCATGGGGATTCGCTTACAAGTCCTGCCTGCTCTGGTTGAAGCCACAACTCGGGATGGGGAACTACTGGCGGGTTTCACACGAGTTCCTGCTGCTGGGAGTCCGTGGCAATCTGACGTTTTCCGACCGCACCATCAGAAGCTGGCACGTCGAGCCGCGTACGACTCACAGCAGAAAGCCGTTCCTGTTCCGCAGCCTCGTCGAGAAAGTCAGTCCCGGCCCGTATCTCGAATTGTTTGGCCGCGTTGAACAGCCAAACGCGGGCTGGACGGTGTTTGGCAATCAGGTTGAGCGTCGACTCTTCTAATGGAGTACGGAGAGTGAAGTCGCAACCGAGCCACCCCGCTACTCGACGAACGATCGTGCCGGCTGGCGCACCTTCGTGGGTGACCGCGGAACTGATCGAGTTGACCTTGAAGACCTGGCAGCCGTTCTACTCGCACCAGTTGATCGAATCGGACGCACTGGAGATGATCGCGGGCGTAGATCGACTGTTCGGCGTCGTGTCAAGGGGCAGAAGCAATGAAGCGGTACGTGGCGCTGGCGAGAGTCAGCAGTCGTGAGCAGGAACGCGAAGGCTTCTCGCTTGCGGTGCAGGAAGACGCTCTGAGGAAGTACGCAGAGAAGAACGGCGGCACGATCGTCCGGCTGTTCAGAATCGCCGAGACCGCAAGTAAACGCGACGAACGCAAGACGTTCAAGGAAATGATCGCGTACGCCAAGAAGCACTCGCTCGAAATTGACGGGTTGCTGTTCTACAAGGTCGACCGTGCGGCAAGAAACCTGTTCGACTACGTTGAACTCGAACGCCTTGAGTCCGAGTACCAGGTACCGTTCATCTCGATCTCGCAGCAGACCGACGACAACCCTGCCGGTCGCATGATGCGACGAACGCTCGCGAACATGGCGAGTTTCTTCACCGAACAGATGGCGGTCGACATCAGCCAGGGCATCAACCGCCGCGTTCAGGAAGGGCTGTTCCCCGGCAAAGCGCCGTACGGTTTCAAGCACGTTCGCGTCAACGGACGCCGGCTCATTGAGACGAACGAAACTGAAGCAGCCAATGTCCGGACAATGTTCCAGCTTTATGCCTACGGAAACTGCACGCTGGACGGCATCGTGAAACGGTTCGAGAAGGAAGGCATTGCCTACCGACACGATAATCCGAACTGGAGTCGGACTTCGGTTCACAACATGCTCAACGACCGGGCCTATATCGGCGACGTCCGCTACAAGGACAACTGGTATCCGGGGAGTCACGAAGTCCTGATTGATCGAGCCACCTGGGACCGGGTGCAGGCTCTGCTCGGCAACCGGCAGCAGGTCACGCACTCTTTAGTTTTCGCTGGGGACCTGATTGAGTGCGGGTTTTGCGGTCACAAGATCACAGGCGAATCCAAGATCAAACAGACGAAGTCCGGTCCGCGCGAGTACGTCTACTACCGCTGCACGAAGTACAACAGGCCGGACCATCCCCGCACCCGAATCAAAGAAGCCGATCTCGACCAGCAGGTGCTCGCATTCTTCGGCAGGATTCGCATTGACGACGACAGCATTCGCGATTGGTTCCGTGCTGTACTCGCCTCAAAGACGAAAGATGCTCAGGCAGAAACCAAAGCGATGCGTTCTGAGCTTCAGCGTCAATCGACACTGCTCGCCGACCAGCAGGACCGTCTGCTCAATCTGCGAATTGATGGACAGATCGACGATGGTACCTTCGCGGCGAAAAACACGCAGCTCCGCGACCGGCACGCTTCAATCGTCCTGCAACTTGAGGCGTTGAACAGGAGCCGCGACGAAAACGCCGAACTGGCCTCAAGGGTGTTTGAACTTTCTCAAACCCTGACTGAGAAATGGCTTAGCGCAGAATACGCCGAGAAACGTCAGATCCTGGAAATCGTCTGGTTGAACTGCCGGCTCGATGACGTAACTCTCGTCCCCACAATAAGAAAGCCCTTCGACGTTCTCGCCGAAGGGCTTTCTGTTCCCCAAAGTGGAGGATAGGGGACTTGAACCCCTGACCTTCTGGCTGCCAGCCAGACGCTCTCCCAACTGAGCTAATCCCCCGATGGTGTCCTCACAGATCGCGGATCTGCACGATGCCTCATCGGCATATGACGGCGGTGAAATGAGCAGATTCAGAAAAATCGCTCAAAACCGTGGAACGGGGGCGAAACGTATCGTCGTTGATAAGGATGGTCAAGCCGCTGACAGAGGCACTTTGACTGGATCATGACTCAATTGAGCTAACCTGACGATCAACGCCGTGCGATTCGTTTGGGGAGCAGCAGAGTCACGTCGGAGGCAGCGGAGGGTGACGTCGAGGACGAACAGAATCAACGTCGTAATCAGCAGCCAAGGTCGCAGCTCCGTGACTCGCGATGTTTACACTGGTCACTCGGCGGTCGGCATCAATTGCTGGCTGAGCGCGTCATCGGTCGAAACGTTCTCCCCCCTGCCGCTCAAAGTTCAGAATTATGCGGCGCCGCAGTGTGGGCAGCGCGCCTTTCGCAGGTCGTCCCGCGCGACATGATAACGGTGGTCGAGAATGGTCGGGATCTTCACGTAGAGGATCAACGTCTGTGCGTCTCGAAGGCTCTCCTCATACTGAACGAAACGGCAAGCTTTGTCCGTCACAAGTGCGTTGCCGTGATGTGTTGCGGGAACGACTTCAATGGCCGCCAGTCTTACGTCAGGCATCCCGGCCAGATCAACTCACACGCCGTCCATCCAGCCCGGTGAGGGCGTCAGCAGAAACAGTTCGTCGATTTCCGTAAGGTCGCCTTCAATCCGGTCGGCTGGTTCGTTGTCGGCGAGCCCGGAACCGCCAGCGAGGACATCGTATCCGGCATTGCCTTTCACCAGATCGCTGCCAGCGCCGCCGATCGCGATATCCGACCCGCCGCCGCCGAACAGGCTGTCGTCCCCGGCGTTGCCGAACAGTGTGTCGGCATCGCGTCCACCGGTGAGGATATCGTCGCCCGAAGCTCCCACCAGGCCGTCGCGACCGTCGCCGCCATCGAGGTAATCGTCGTCAGCGCCACCAAGCAGCGTGTCTCGCCCACCAAGACCGAGCAGGACATCGTTGCCTTCGCCACCGGACAATCGATCGTGCTGCCGACCGCCGATGAGCGTGTCATTACCGCCAGCTCCGATGAGCGTATCGTTTCCGCCATTGCCCATCAAAATGTCATTCAGCGGTGAGCCGACGAGTTCGTCATTACCGCCGCCGCCCGCCAGTTTGATCCTCGCTCCGGCCAGAGCAAACGCTGAAGCGTCAAAGTGGTTGTCGGCCATCCCGCCAAACAGAAGCACGAATTCAATGCCGCTGAACGAGTCCGTCCCGAGACCGCGGAGTTCCGAATCACTCAGCACGAAATCCGCATCGGTCATTTCGACCAGCCGATCATTGCCGCGTCCGCCGTCCAGTGTGTCGTCACCAGAACCGCCCGTTACAACGTCTCCAGAGCCACCCTGCCCGGCGACACGATCATTCCCCGTGCCACCGTTCAGTGAGTCGCCGCCCGCGCCGCCGGAAAGCGTGTCGTCACCACCGCGGCCGTCCAGCACGTCATTGCCTGCTCCGCCGATCAGTCGATCATTCGCCGCCCCGCCTGCGAGAGAATCGCTGCCTGCACCGCCGTCGGCCAGAACGGGCTGTGTCAGCGCAGAGCAGTTAATCAGGTCGTTACCCTCACCCGCCACGATCTCGATCGAACCGTTGAAACGAGCGTCGAGCGATCGCAGCTCGATGACGTCATCGCCTCTGCCGCCGGTGATCACCAACGTCGACATCGGCACGCGGAACGTCGAGACCTCACCGTCAATCGTCGCCTGCATCCAGCCATCGCCAGCGACGCCGTCCTCAATGACAACGTGCTGTCCCGGACCGTCAAGTAACGAGATCGTGTATGTGTCGGGAGCCGGCTCAACGTGTGTGCTGAAGTCGAGCTTGAAGTTCTCAACGCCGATATGCACGTTCGAGTAAACCATCGGTTCGCTGAGTCCGCCACCGCTGGCCGTAATCGTCCAGAAGCCCGGCGCCACGTGCATCTGATAGCCGCCGGCAGTCATCGATGTCGTCGAGTAGAACCCGAAGGGGCCACTGACCGTGATCGAAACATCGCTTAGCCCCTCGCCTGCGTTGTAAAACCCGTCGGTGTTCTGATCGTCGAAGACGACACCGACCAGCATCGGACTGCTGAAGTTACCACGCGTCCCGAATTCCTCTGTCACAACAAGCGGTCCGACAGTCGTCGTTGGATCAAGTTCCGTCGCGATCGCGATGCCGATTTCCTCGAAGTTCGGATTCATCAGCGTGTCGCGGTGACCGGCTGGATCCTGAATCCCCGTCGGCGTGTCACCCCAGTCGACGGCGAATCCCGCCTGAGCGAACGCGGGCGAGTTCGCGTATGCAAACACGTTCTCGCCAAGTTCGACCGAAAACAGCCAGCGGTAACCGGCAGCAGCAGCACGGCTCAGCAGGACGCTTTCGCCGGGCAACTGATGCGACTGCTGGTCGAACGCAACCATCTGCTCGTTATGAGTTGCCGCGGCATCGTGCAGTGAGTCGTTCCAGACCAGCGGCGCAACCGGCTGCAGCGCCGCCATTTGAGCGACGAGCGTTTCGCCATCGACATGGAACGTGTCGATCGCCGCCTGCACTGCCGGGTCACGAGCAATCAGCGGCGACGGATAGCTTGAAAACACCCGATCGAGTTCGCCCTGCGGATCGGTCCGCATCCGATTGACGTACTCCAGCAGTTCCTGCTCAAGCGGTGTCGGCCCCGTGGTCAGCAACAGGCGGAGTTCCAGAATCTCTGGCAGACTCAAACTCGCGTGATGACCAGCCAGCAAGTAACGCTGCGATGTCGCGCGCATTGAGCGATACCGACGCCGCGGGACCGGATGCCGCAGCAACGGGAACCAGTACGGCTTCCGGAAACGCATCCCTGCACCTGAGTCTGACGACTGCGAAACGTTGGCCGGTGCGACGTCGCGAATCCGTCCGCGGTCGACCGGCGAGTCGCCTTTCACATCGACGCGGAATGCGGGCACTCTTTGCTCGCGGACAGCTCCGATCGCCGCGATCGTACGGCCCGCGCCCGTCGCAACGCTCGGGCAATGAATACCGGCGAGTGAAACTTTGCGGCCTGTACGAAGTGCGGTGACTACTGAAGTCCTGCGGGGACAGCAGACGGTTCGGGCACGATGCCCCGTCAGGCTGTGCTGATTTCAGGCGACCAGCAATCCCCGTGCGCGCGGCCTCTGAGCCCGGCAGCCCACGCCAGATTGAAAATCTGTCGATCCGTGCGCACACTCTTCTGAACACTTCCCCAGACTTCGAGCCCCACTTCAGCGGACGGTCGACGATGAGCAGAAACATCATTATCTGCGCGGATGGGACGGGAAACTCGGGCGGCACCGGCGAAGTCACCAACGTCTGGCGCCTGTACGAGGCCATTGCTCTGCAGGATGCGTCTCAGCCGCAGGTAGCGACGCACGACGACGGCGTCGGCACGCAGTCGTTCAAGTATGTGCACATTCTCGGGCTGGGCGTCGGGCTCGGTCTGAGCCGCAATCTGTCCGAGCTGTACCACTATCTGATTCGGACGTACGTCGAGGGCGACCGCATCTTCCTGTTCGGTTTCAGCCGCGGTGCGTTTACGGTTCGAGCACTGGCGAACATCCTCTATTTCTGCGGCATCGCGGATCGGCACGAGTTGGATAAGAATGGAAATCCGCGCCTGGATGCGAATGGAAACAAACGCCTGCGCTCGCCGGAAGAACTCGAAGCTTTGTCGGACCGAGCCGTCGCGGCGCATCAGACCAGAAACTGGAAAGCCCCCGACGATCCCTGGTCGGACGCTTATCGATTCCGGACAACGGAAGGACTGAAGCACCATGGTGCCGTGGGCGGCGATGGATCCGATTACCAGAAGCATGACCAGGGGCGTTTCCCGATCGAGTTTCTCGGTGTCTGGGACACGGTCGACGCCGTCGGTCTGCCGTTCGACGAAATGACGCAGTACTGTCTGCGGCGGGTCGAACGGAAAGTCGAGCGAATGGCCCGGCGCAACAAGCGGCCTGGAGGTTTCCTCGCGCTGGAAAGACTGTTCGGACACGTGCTGCGGAGGACGAGTCCGTCGTACAAAGACAAAGACGGCAACGTCTGCTGGGAAGATGACGCCAGCTATGTCCTGCGCAATTCGGCCTTCAGGCTGCCCGACCCCGGCAACCCGAATCCTGACGGAGAATGCCAGCCGTTCATCCGTCGGATTTACCATGCGATTTCGATCGACGACGAGCGGTACACGTTTCATCCGACGCTGTTTCTGGAGAACGGCCGGGCACTGACCGAAGCCAATGCCGTCGTCGAACAGGTCTGGTTTCCTGGCGTGCATGCCAACGTCGGAGGCGGCTATCCGAAAGACGGACTCGCTTATGTCTCGCTGGCCTGGATGATGCATCATGCCAGTCAGGCTGGTCTGAAATTCAACGAGGAGACGTGGCAGTCGTATCGACTTCTCGCGGATCCCGATGGCCCGCTGTACGACTCGCGCGCCGGCCTGGGCCGCTTCTACCGCTACAAGCCACGCAAGCTGAAGCTGCTCTGCGACGACGCGGGCATCGGGAAACCGATACTTCACCCAGCCGTGTTCAGCAGGCTGGGCTCCCGCGTCCAGGATTACGCCCCGACGGGAATTCCTGAGGATTACGTCTGTGCGTACGCGCCGGAATTCCACGGTCAATTGCCACTGGGGGGAGACCCCGAACTGATTGGCCGCCGGATGTCGCTGCAACAGAGCACGGAGGAACTGATCTGGTGGCGGCGCGCCGTCTACTACAGCTTTGTTTCGTGGATTGCTCTGTGGGTGGCGGTCAACTTCTCGTCGGAAAGCGTGCTGGACACGATCGCTGTCTTCGTCCGGTGGCTGGACTGCTCGGGCTTCAAATCCCTGACGACTGCCTGGTATGTCTTCTCGGTCCTCACGCTTTTTCTGGCCGGGCTCTTCCAGTGGCGCAGCCGGGCTGCGGCGAAACGCAAAGAGGCTAACACAAACGTCGTGAAATGGATCCGGCGCGAATTCTTCTGGGTCAGCCTGCGGAATCTTTCGCTGGGAACACTCGGCATTCTGGCGTTTCACGAGCCAGTCACGCTGTTTCTGGACTGGTCTCTGCCGGCGGTGCTCAGCCCTCTGGTCAACCTGCTGCGGCTGAGCCCGGTCGTTCTGCTGTCCGTTTTTTACGGCAGCTACACGTTGCTCCGCTGCAGTACAGCTCTGATCCGGGCCATCGGGACGACTGCATCGGCAGTCTGGGACGCGTCGCTTCTGATGCAGTCCGATCCAGCCGCCGCGACGAGCGAAGGTTTCCTCGGGTGGCTCTACAGGACCGCTCGCAAACAACTGAACAAAGAGCGGAAACACTGGGCTCTGGAGATCAAATGGAAGATCGGCCCGGCGTGCGTGTTCTGGCTCGTCATGGTTGCGTCGGTGGTCGGCATCCTGATGTCCGCGTCCTCGGTCGTCGTGCGCTTTCGGACGGCTGGCGAGCGGTTTGCCTATACCAGCGACTCCCTGGACGCTCTGGCCTCAATCTACCCGCACGGCAGGATCGAATTCGAGCCGATCGAGGAGATCGACTTCAGCACGAAGGAGATGAACGAGTCGACGAAGGAACTGAGCAAGGGCTCGTACTACCTGGTGCTGGCAGTGCCGCTCGCCTGGGAGCAGCGGAAACTTCATACGGATGACTGTCCTCCGGGCGAATTGCCGTACGTGCTGCGCGGCGAGTATGCGTTCGACGATCCGCTGACCTCGAAAGACGCCGCCCGGCTCTGGGGCTGGCAGGATGCCTCCATTCCAGCCACGCCGGAAGGGCTCGTCGAATCGGAAATGAATCTCATCACACAGCTCATCATGAAACTGGCGGCGCCGTTGCGCTGCAGTGCCTCGCTGCCGTGGTTCCAGCTCATCGGCCGCATGGAGCAGGCCTCGGATCTGCTGATTCCGGTTGGCACCAGCGTCATTTTTCAGGCACCGGCCGATGGCACGCTGACTCTGTACGTCAACGACGTGCCAGAATTTTACTGCAACAATTCCGGGCAGGCGAAGATCCGGATCTACAGGTGTTGGGCTGTTGAATGAACGGCCAGACAGAATCGAATAACAGCGAGGAAGGCGGTTTCGTTCGCGATCCTCGCGTTGCAGAGATTTGGGTCAGTCGCCGTTGCCTCCTGATGAACTCTCCTGCGGCGTACCAGACGGCGTGCCGTTTTCCGCTGCTGCCGCAGACCCGGATCGAATCATCACGTCATTCAGCGGCGTTCCGTCGTCACTCTTTCGCAGCAGGAAGTAGATCACCGTGACGCCGCACCAGAAGAACGATGGGCCGAATCCACGCAGCAGAATTCCCGGCAGCTCAAGCCAATACTCACGCGGCGACGACGCTCCTTCTGCCGGCAGATTCCAGAGCCACTGCCACGTCGCGGTGTGACCGGCATCTCCCGCCGCGACGGCCCACGCGGCGAGATAAACCACCAGGTGAATCAGCGCGACGACCAGCAGCCAGCTCAGCGCATAGACCGGCAGACTGAGCGTCGCAAGAAACAGCGCGAGCCACGCGCGGTCGAGCAGAAATCCATTCGCGCGGCTCAGCCCGTCAAACCCGTCACTGTCTTCGGTGCTCACGGCGGCGACCATTAACGGCCACCCAATTGAGACGCTGACGGCCAGCATCGCGATCAGAAAGCCACAGAACAGTACCAGACCCCACAGCCAACCGAGCACCACTTCGCCGACAGACGGAATCAATGCCGCGGCGGCACCGAGAGTCGCGTTGAACGCCAGCAGGCAACCGATTCCGCCCAGCGGCAGGAACGGTGCGGTCAGGTAGCTCATCATCTGTCGTGTCGAGAACCGTAGCGCAGCGCGAACGCCTGGTCGTTCGTGCTGCGCAAACTGAAGAGCGGCCATCCGCGTCAGTGCTCCGCCGAAAACGGACCAGACGATCAAGGCCCACAGAAGTCGTGTCCAGGCGGTGGCCAGTTCTGGCCACGAACTGCCGCTGCGGAAGATTTCCAGACCGGGCCAGATGACCGATCTCAGCGGCGCCAGCAGCAGACCGACTCCAATTTCCAGAATCCGAAAATTCGGAGACCAGCCGAGATCCAGCGGAGCCGTGACGTCCAGCGACGGTGACTGCGTGGCAAACGGCAGAGACTGTATGACGCTCTGGCCGGTTTCGAGGACCAGCAGCGCGACGCCGCCCAGCAGCAGCTTACGCGGATCAATTGCGAGTCCGCCCGTGTGGCAGACTCGTCGACAATCAGCAAACTCATCAAAAGAAGGAGTCACGGAGTCGCTCATGTGAGTCCTGCAGATTCAGAATTCAAACTCGAAACAACTGACAGCTCCGGCGGTTTCACCCGCCGGAAGATCGTCCGCCGGGCGAAATTCAAGCAGACGATCGCCCGAGAATAATTGTGACCGAGCCAGTTCATATCGACCGGGCATGATTCTCTGCGACATTGCGATTAACATCCTCGAAACATGGCGTCCGATACTGACCGATTCGGACGTTGACCGTCGAGAGGGCGGAATCGCGCGGGCGCGCTTGAACAACGCGAGAGTTTCCAATGAATGTTTCAGATCTGGAAGTGATCGACCAGGACGGGGTTACTGTTGTCGTGCTCGGGGCCGAGTACGACAACCTTGAGGAATCCGTTCTCGAGCGAGCCTCGACGCACCTGCTGGACATTGCAAAAACAGCAGAACCGCCGCTCATTGTGATTGATATGGGGCGGACAAGGTTCTTCGGATCGGCGTTTCTCGGGACATTATTCCGCGTGTGGCGGCGACTGACGGCACGCAATGGAAAAATGGCGGTGTGTTGTGCGAGTGGAGTTGTCGCCGAAGTCCTTGACGTGACCCAGGTCAGTCGATTGTGGGCAATGCACGGGACTCGCGCCGCCGCCGTTCAGGACCTGAAGGGCTGAGTTCAGCCGGAAAAGCTTGAGTCATGTCGGACGTTGTTGTTGTGGGTGGAGGATCCATCGGGCTGTCGATCGCCTGGGAGATTGCTCGGCGCGGCGCCGACGTCACGCTGGTCGAACAGGGACGCGTCGGCCGGGAAGCCTCGTGGGCCGGAGCTGGCTTCTTCCCGCCGGGAAATCTCAGCAACGCTGCATCGCCGCACGCTCAACTGCGAGCGTTCAGTCATTCGCTGTGGGCCGACTGGACCGCGCGGTTGTTTGAGCAGACGGGTATCGACAACGGCTATCGCGTCTGTGGCGGGTTGATCGTCTCGTTCGATGCGTCACTCGCTGATGAAATCCAGCAGTGGCGGGACGAAGACGTTTCGGTCGAGCGAGTTGCTCCCGACGCCGTCCGCAATCTCGAACCCGCAGTGACGGCCGATCTGTGCGACGCGTACGTTCTGCCGACGCTCGCTCAGGCGCGGAACCCGCGTCATCTGAAAGCTGTGAGAGCCGCGTGCGCGGCGGCCGGTGTGAAGTTTCTTGAAGGCTGTCCTGTCACTGCCTGGGAGCGATCGGACGGAGCGATCCTTGCCGCACAGACGGGACATGGACGGGTGCCGGGCAAACAGTTTGTCATTGCAGCCGGAGCATGGTCGTCGATGCTGCTGGCCGTGGCCGGTTGTCCGGTGACGATTGAACCAGTTCGTGGTCAGATCGCGTTGTTGCAGCTTCCGCGTCCACTGTTTCGACGCGTGATCGAAATGGGACCGCGGTACCTGGTCCCTCGTCCGGACGGCCGCGTGCTGATCGGTTCGACCGAAGAACGTGTTGGATTTGTGAAACAGAACACTGTTGCCGGCGTTAACGGTCTGCTGGAATTCGCAACGTCGCTTGTACCGGAACTGGCCGAGGCGGAAGTCGAACGCTGCTGGTCCGGGCTGCGACCGTGTCCGACTCGAGAACTGCCGCTCATCGGTCGACTGCCGGAAGCGCAGAACGCGGTCGTGGCGACCGGCCACTTCCGTTCCGGTCTGCAGATGTCGCCAGGCACGGCGGTCCTCGTCAGCGAACTGTTGACCGGAGAAAAAACGTCGATTGATCTGTTGCCGTTCGCCCCGGCTCGGTCCTGAGCCAGCGGGAGCGCCACCGTTTCGCAGCAGGCGTCGTTGAGCGGAGGTCGTTCCGTTCTTCTACTGCGTCTGTCACCCTGCGAAGAGAATCAATTCCGGACGACGACACGGCGATCAGGAAACTCAACGCGAGAACGTCACGTGGCAGGACGCAGGCTGGTCATTATCGGAGCGGGGCCGATCGGGCTCGAAGCGGCCGTCCGCGGGCAGCTTGCCGGCTGGGACGTCACGCTACTCGAACAAGGCACGATTGGAAATCACGTCACAGCATGGGGGCACGTTCGGCTTTTCAGCCCATTCGGAATGAACGCCTCGACGTGGGGACGCGCGGTACTGGCCGGTCAACCACTGCCGACAGACGATGCCTTGCTGACCGGACAGCAGTTTGTCGACCAGTATCTGCTCCCGCTGAGCCGGTTGTCGCTGCTGGCAGACAGAATCCACGAACGAACGCGAGTCGTCGCAATCAGTCGTCACGACCTCTGGAAGTCAGATCAGATCGGTCAGCCAGTACGAAGCGCGAGCCCGTTCCGGCTGCTGGTCGAAACGCCTCGGGAGAGTGGCTCGTTGGAAAACACTGAGGAGCAATCCCGGCGCGAAGCCATTGTCGAAGCGGACATTGTCTTCGATTGCTCTGGCACGTTTTCCCATCACAACTGGCTCGGTGCCGGCGGCATTCCCTGTCCGGGCGAACGAGCGAACGCCGACCGGATCGACTATCAGATTCCTGATGTATGCGGCGCCGATCGCGACCACTTCTCGGGGAAAACCACGCTGGTCATCGGCAGTGGCTACTCGGCAGCAACGTCCGTCGTTGCACTTTCTGCACTCGCGGCCGAGGTTCCCGAAACTCGCTGCCTCTGGCTGACGCGAACCGATCTGACGCCACCGATTGCAATGGTCGCTGGCGATCAGCTTTCTGCACGTGCCACTCTGACGCGAGCGGCGAACGAACTCGCACTGACCAGCAGCGAACCAGGGAGTTCCGTCCGCTGGATCAGAGACGCCCTCGTTGAGAGTCTCCGCTGCACGGAGAGTGACCGGCTGGCGGTTCGTGTATCCAGCGGCTCAACAGGCAGAGTCGGCGCGTCAGGTCGGAAATGCAGTGAAGAACTTATCGTTGACCGGATCGTCGCACAGGTCGGCTACCGACCGGATCGATCGCTCTACGAGGAACTGCAGGTTCACGAGTGCTATGCGACTCAGGGGCCGATCAAACTCGCCGCAGCGCTGCTCGGAGAAATGTCCGGCGACTGCCTGTCGCAGACGTCACCCGGAGCCGGGACACTGCGTAATCCCGAGCCCGGATTCTTCATTCTCGGAGCCAAAAGTTACGGGCGAGATTCGCGGTTTCTGATTCGCGTCGGACTCGAGCAGATCGAGGCCGCGTTTTCTCTGCTGGAGGCTGCAGCTCAATGAGTGCCGCTCCGGAAATCCCACCAGCAGACACTGAGCAGGGGGCCTCAGACGTGAACTGTTGCCCGAGCGTACCGCTGCGGTCGCTCGACGAATTGTGGTTTCAGGTTGCTGGAACTCGCTGCAATCTCGAATGTACTCACTGCTTTATCAGTTGCAGTCCGCACAACGACCGTTTCGGCTTTCTGAGCATCAGCGAGGTCCGTCGCCGGCTTGACGAATCCATTCCGTTCGGCGTCCGCGAGTACTACTTCACCGGCGGCGAACCGTTCCTCAACGGTGACATGGTTGCGATCCTCGAATTGACGTTGACGTACGGCCCGGCAACCGTCCTGACGAACGCAACGGTGCTCAGGCCGGAATGGATCGAGCGGCTGCGCATGGCGGAAGATGCCAGTCAGTACTGTCTGGAATTCCGCGTCTCGATCGATGGCCCGACGCCGGAACTCAACGATCCAATCCGTGGCGAGCGATCATTCACGCGAGCCATGCGCGGTGTCGAACTGCTCGTCGAGCACGGCTTTCTGCCGATCATGACGATGACGCGAGTCTGGGATGACGCCGACGATCAACAAGTGCTCGGCCGCTTCCGCGAGACGTTGTGGCAACACGGTTACACGCGTCCGCGATTGAAAATTCTGCCGCGTCTGCAGATCGGAGCCGAGGCACAACGCACGAAAGGTTACGGCCGCTTTGATCGCGTCACTGCCGGAATGATGACCAATTTCGACGACCGGCAACTGATCTGCACACACAGTCGCGTCGTCACGGATCGAGGCATCGCGGTGTGCCCGATTCTGCTCGATGAACAGGCAGCGATTCTCGGAGAAACGCTTGACGCAGCCGCCGGCAGTTTTCCGCTCGCCTTCGGAGCCTGTTCGACCTGTTATCAGTATGGAGCGATCTGCACGAACCCGACATCAAAGACGGTTGAGAAGTAACGGCATTACGTTCCGACAGTTCTGTCCCGCGGTTCCGTGAAGAACAGTCAGCTTCCGGCCTGTCCGCGTCCTCTCCGATGGAGGCTTTCTGTGCGAATCGCATTCTTCGGCGGCATCTATAACAACTACCTGGCCCTCGAAGCCGCAATCACCGATGCGCGCACACGCGGCGCGGAGAAACTCTACTGTCTTGGCGATCTCGGCGCGTTCGGCCCGCATCCGGATCGCGTCTTTCCGCTGCTGTATCAGCATGACATCGAAACCGTACAGGGCAACTATGACCACAGCATTGGAAACGATCTGCAGGATTGCCAGTGCGGATATACCGACCCTCGCGACAACCACTTCGCACAAATCAGCTATGATTACACATCCGCAAATACCAGCCGCGAAAACCGACAGTGGCTGCGGTCGCTGCCGCCGGAAATCCGTTTTGAGATCGACGGTCTGCGCTTCCTGCTGTGTCACGGCAGCCCGCGGCAGACGAACGAGTTTCTCTGGGAGTCGGCGACAGGCACTGCATTCCTCGACCGCCTGGCGAGCGACCACCGGGCTGACGTGATTCTCGGAACGCATACCGGAATTCACTGGCAGCGTGAGCTGTCCGACGGCCGACGGTTTATCAATGTGGGGGTACTCGGCCGGCCGGAAAATGACGGCAACACGAACGTCTGGTATACAATCGTCGAAGTTCCTGGCAGCGACCGAAACGCCGCCGAATCTCAAACGGCTCGTGTCTGCGTCGAATTCGTCCCGCTGCGCTATGATCACGAACGGCTGGCTGCTGAAATGCGTCGCGAATGTCTGCCAGTCGAGTTTGTCGAAACGATCCTCACTGGCTGGTGGACGACCTGCCTGGAAGTTCTGCCCGGCAAAGAGCGGCGTCGTGGTCAGTTTTAGATCACTCCAAGTGAGTGAGTCAGCCTGACCTCAGCGCGTCGCCACAAAGGCTCACAGGTTCATGATGACTTTGCGTTTTTGCGTCTCTGAGTCATTGCGCTGCAGAACGCTTCCTGATGTGGAATCGATTCTTTTTCCTCCCACTTTCTGTTGAGTTCCTTCCGTGCGAGCTGTCATTCAACGAGTCAGTCAGGCCAGCGTTACTGTCGAAGGGGAGATCACCGGCCAGATCGATCGCGGCTTCCTCGTGCTGCTGGGCGTAGGAGTTGACGACACCGAGGATGACGCAGTGTACCTCGCTGGCAAAGCTGCCGGACTGCGCGTGTTTGAAGACGCGGAAGGCCGGATGAATCTGTCACTGGCTGACGTCGACGGGGCGATGCTCGTCGTCAGCCAGTTCACTCTGTATGGAGATGCCCGCAAGGGGCGCCGGCCGAGCTTCATCGAAGCGGCCCGCCCCGAGAAAGCGAACCAGCTTTACGAGAGCTTCTGTGCCGAAGTCCGTGGGCAGGGCATCCGGGTCGAAACCGGCCGGTTTCAGATGCACATGGATGTCGCGCTCGTCAACGACGGCCCGGTCACGCTACTGCTGGACAGTCGCAGACAGTTCTGACTCTGTCTGGCTGATTTCCAGGCTGGCTTGCAGTGGTGCCCATCCTGCTGGTGCGGCAGTCAACCGGGGCGCTCTCAGCCTGATGCGTGTACGAACCTTTTCCGGGCGATCCCCTGGAGTTGCAGATCCGGCCGTGGAGTACAGTTCACGCCGTCGATACCAGTTCGTAGAGGCGTCAGGACGACGAATGGATTCCTCTGCGCGAAGCTGGATGACCTGTCTGGATCGCGGTTGGCACTGCTGATGAAGTGAACTGTTGACCGTCGATCCCGCGGCTTGCCGTTTGAGCCGTGATCACTGGCGCGGGCCCCGTCAAAGGACATGGAGGTTCATGATGCAACGGATTGTTTCTCTTTGTGGTCTGTCACTCGCAATCGCTGTCGCGCCGCAGGCGGGATTCGCACAAGGTCTGGGTGCGCCCGGAAGCGCTGCCCTGGAGACGGCGACGCGTGCGACGTCCGACGCAGCCGTCCGTTCGGCGAATCAGGCCGCGGCAGACGCTGCCGTGCGGGTCGCCAATCAGACGGCGGCCGACGCGGCGGTGCGAGCGGCGAATCAGGCAGCCGCAAATGTGGCCGTTCGGACGGCCAGTCAGGCGGCGACCGATGCCGCAATCCGGTCTGCCAGTCGAGTGGCTGTCGATTCGGCGCTGAGATCGACGAATCAGGCCGCATTGAATCTCGCGACGTCAACCGCGACACGTGCCGCAACCACGGCATCCCTTCGAGCGGCTCAGCGTGCTTCCGACGAGGCTGTCCTGCGCAGCAGTCACCGCGCGGCAGCAGAGGCTGCGATGCGGTCGACGACGCGCGGCTCGACCGACACCGCCCTGAGATTTCCATTTTCTCTCAGTGGACAGAACCGCCTGCGCAGCTCAGATGGCTCCGAGGTCAGGACGGCGTCACCGTTGTTTCGGGAAAACGCCGGCGTGCTTCTGAATGCGAATGCCGCTGTGACAACGCAGGCAAGCGGTGCAACGCAACAGCCGTTCGTACCGTCTGCAATTGGCTTGACCACCGGGACGACCGTCGATGTTCGTTCGCGGGCGGACCTCCACTCGCGCGCCACCGACGCCAAAGTGCGGACGCGTTTTGTTCTGAACCAGCGGCTGGCTCAGATCGAGCAGTTGCGCGATCAGGCCGTTGAGACCGGCAACGCAGCGCTGCTCGACCAGGCCGATCGGATGGAAGCTCAGGCTCGGCTGCAGTTCAGTGTTTCGATGCAGGCCGAGGCGCAGCAGAACGGAGGGGCCAACGGCAGCTTCGCAGCGGACTCGGCCGCTCAGACACAAGCTGTTCAGTCCGCCAGTCTGTTTGCGGGGCCATTCGCCGGTCAGCAGTCGACTCGATCCTCAAGCCGTTTGGCCGGGAGTGCTCGAGTCGGCGGCGGTACAGCGGTTCCAGCATTTCCCGGGTATTCCCGTCGTCCTGTGGAAGAGCGGCGTGAATCTCAGGCGTCACAGACTTCAGATCGCACTGCGCAAAGATCTGACTCTGCCGCTCGCTTCGATGGCCGCATTCGCCAGCGGCTGGACGCGTCCGGCCGACTGAACGACGCCGACGAAACCCGTCAGCGTAATGTTGATTTCCAGTCTCGATCGAAGTCAGCGAACCAGACGAGTGCCACAACCGATCGCGACATCAGTGCCCGCAGTGTCACGCGTGCCCGTCAGGCAGCGAGCGCAACCGAATCTCCGTAACCGGAGGTCTCAGGAGATCCGGCTGGCCGGGAAACGTCCGGCCAGCCGGTCTTTTCCTTCCGGGGTTGATCGCCGGGCCACGTTTCTGTGGACCGCTGAACTGCCCGCGGCTGCCGATGGATTTCAGCAGGGACGTTGAGCCTGATGCAGTACTGGGTGCAGATGGTCCTCGTCGCCGCGCATGTTGTGGCGACTGGCGACGTACTTCTGGCTGACGAATCACGAAACAGCGGGCGGACTTTGCGCGCCCGTATCGAAGCCCGGGTCGCCGCTGATGCAGATCAGGCATCCAACTGGCGACTGCTCGGCAAGCTTCGCCGCCGCGACGGGGACCAGCATGGAGCCCGCCAGGCACTGGAAACCGCCGTGCAGCTTGACCCGGAAAACGCGGCCGCGCACTGTGATCTCGCTGCACTGCTCTACGAGGCGGGCAACACTGATGACGCGATTTCGCACTGCCGTCTGGTACTGGAATTCGCTCCAGACAGTGATTACGCGACTGCGGCACGCCGGCTTCTGAAAACCCTCTCACCAGCAGACAGTTCTGCCCACCAGCCAGCAGCGGACACGGTATTTCCCGAGTGGCCCACTTCGGGCTTTGAGACGGACACAACCGCGCCCCCCGGCGACGCAACTCCAGGGCTGTTGAACGCGTCGAACGCCGATTTCAGACTGGTCGAACAGGCCGGCTACGAGATCTCGCGATACGACAATTCGGCCCTTGTTCCCGACGCCGACGAAGTCGCTCCGGCCGATCGGGAGTCGCGACGTCTGCGAGCCCGGCTCGAAACAGGAACCGTCTACAACAGCAATGTCACACTGACGCCGATTAACCGCGAACTGTTTCCCGGCAGCAAGGATACGGCTCAGTTCTTTCTGGCACCGGAGCTTGAATACCGAGTTGTTGACTCTGACAAGTGGGGAGCCGGACCGTCATTTCTTGGCCATTTTACGTTTAATGAAAGCAACTTTCAGAATCTGAATCTGCAGAGCGTTCAGCCAGGAGCTTTTCTCGAACGAGTCTTTGCCGAAACGCCGACAATCGTTGTGACGCGACTGCAGTACGGGCTGACTCACGACGCGTTCGACGGGCACACAATTGGTATCCGACACACGATGATGGCTTCGGCAGCCGCCGTCTGGAACGCGACCGCGACTGTAGATCCCAGAGCGGCGCGAACACTGACCTTCGGTTACTTCTCGACGGACCACACCAGCATTCTGAACGATGGGACGCAGCCTCAGCTTTCCTCCCGAGACGGCTGGACATATCGGCTTGGTGGGGCACACACCGTCGGAATCAACCAGCGTTTTCTGCGTCTGGTTCGCGTGGGAATTGACCTCGACCATGCGGATCTGCGCGGGGCGAATTATGCGTACGACGCGATTTCCACGTACGTCGCAGCGGAAGTCCCGCTGACTGAAACGCTGCTGCTGGTGCTCGAAGGTGGCTGGGGTTACCGCAACTATCCTGACTTTGTCGGATCACCCTCGCGGAACGAGAACATCTGGCGGGCGGGAAGCCGTCTGACGAAAAAGCTCAGCGACCACTGGTCTGTTGGCGGCGTCTTCAATTACGACCGCTTCGATTCAAAGAATGCACTGTTTGCGGCGGATCGTTTTCTGACCGGCCTGATCGCCATCTGCGAATATTGAACCGCCGCGTTTTCAGAGGCCATTGCTGCGAGTCTGACTTGCAGAGAGCCTCCGAGGCGAACGCAGTTCCGGCGAGCAAAGGCGCGTGGCTTGATTGATCGCTTTGCCGATCAGTGGCAACGGATGGCAGCGACTCAGCCGGATTCTTCATGCCGGGTGTTGTTGAGGTCGCAAGGTGCTCAGACGAGCGGCATGGCGGACAACTGCGAGACGGCGTCTGCGGCTGATCGTTAATCGACGGACGGGGAATCCAATGGCCAGAGTCGATTAAGCAGATTCCGGCAGTGGCGGAGCAGCCGGTGGCGCCGGTCGGTCGGACTTGAAGTCGAAATGGGCAATCCGGCCGTGACCGACGGCGAAGATCTCCGTGTGATCTTCGTTGATCGCGAATTGGTGGACGTGCATCGGTGCCTTGTCCTGATGGATCATCTTCCCGGTGGCGACGTCGTAAAACGTGACGAAGCCGCCATGATCGCCGCCGGCAGCCAGCAGCCATTTTCCAGACGGATCAAACTCGATCTGCTCAACAAGCCCCTGCAGTTTGCTGTCTTCGATCTCGTGTTTACGCTCACCCTTCTGCCAGTCAAAGACCTCGACGCGCGACGGGCCTCCGAGATGGTCGATGTTTCCAATCGTGCCGATCCCTCCGGCCGCCAGCAGTTGCGAATCGTGCGAGAAGGCGAGTGAGCGGATGCCGCCGATTGAGTGACGCCGCTGCCGCGGGTCCCACGTGTACATGACAGGGGCTTCGAGTTCGCCGACTTTCTTTCCGGTTGCGACTTCCCAGATCGCGATGTGACCGGTTTTGTCGCCCGTCGCCAGCCACTTGCCATCGGGAGAAAACGCGACGGCATACAGCATCGACGGATAGTTGTTCGGCGTGAGCGTCTGATGATCTTTCAGCGTAAAGACCAGCTTGCCGGATTCGACGTCCCAGACTTTTGCGAGCATATCGTCAGCAACGCTGGCAACGAGCGCTCCGTCGGGGCTGGTCGCGAAGCGGCGAATCCAGAGTTCGTGAGCCTTCTCGACCGTTCGGACGACCTCTTTTGATTCGGCGTTCCACCAGATCAGCCGACCATCGTACGCGCCGGAAACGATCTGTTTCCCGCTGAGTGCGACACCGGTCACGTAACTCTCGTGACCAGCCGCTGTGAAGGCTTTGGGCTCGGGCTTTTCGGCAAGCGCGTCGACTTCGTACAGCTTGAAGTCTGAATGACCGAAATAGAGCTGCCCGGACGCGGGCGTTCGCGCGACGCAGAACGCGATCCCGCTGACGCCAAAGTCACGGACCTTCTTCAGTTTTGTGGGATCGGAAAGTGCCATTTTGATTCACTCCGTGGTGAGGTTCCGCTGTGTGACCGCAAGCCCCAGGCGTACGAGTCTCTGTCGGGAACTCAGTTTGCCGTCAGGCGCGCACACCTCTGGCTTACGATCAAACGAATTACGCGAGCACTTCCTTGACGGCCTTCGATCCGAAATCAGCCAGCGGCAGCGGACGCGATCCGAGGTAGTATTCGCTTTCCGGGTCGATCCCGAGCGCAGACAGAATCGTTGCGAACAGGTCGCCGGCTTTGACCGGACCGTCGGCGACGTTATGACCGTCTTCGTCCGTCCTGCCGTAAGCGACGCCACCGCGAATGCCGCAGCCGGACAGACTGCAACTCCAGGCGTTGGCGAAGTGGTCGCGTCCCAGGCTGGCGTTAATGTTCGGCGTCCGGCCGAATTCGCCGAGCGTGATGACCAGCGTGTTCTCAAGCAGGCCGCGTTCGGCGAGATCGTCCAGAAGGGCCGACATGGCCTGATCGAGGTCTGCGCACAATTCGCGATGCGTCTCGAAATTCTGCCCGTGACTGTCCCACCAGGCGCGAGCAACTTTGACGAACGGAACTCCGGCTTCGATCAGCCGCCGAGCGATCAGACACTGCTGGCCGAACTGCAGCGGACCGTACTTCTGCCGCATGGCTTCCGGTTCCTGCTCGATATCGAACAGCTTTTCGCTGGCCATGATTCCGCGAACTCGATGATACGCCGTGGTCTGGCTCGCGACGGTCGACGACTGGTGCGTCTGGTTGAATCGCTTTGCCAGAACGTCTCGCAGCGCCGCCCGGTCGCGATGATCGATGTCCGAGATCGTTTCGAGCCGACGGATGTTTTCCGGGACCATGTTTTCGGCCAGGAACATTGGCGAGTAACGGGCGCCGAGGAAGCCGCTGGTGCCTTTGCGACGGCCCTCAGTTGAGGTGTACATCGATACGTAATCGGGAACCTGGCTGTCGATACGGCCGAGTTCGCGGGCGACGACGGCACCGATGTCCGGGTAACTGAAACCCGGAGCGGGGCGGCGGCCGGTTTCCATCAGCGTCGCTCCGCCACCGTGATCGGTCACTTTGGTGTAAAGCGAGCGGATGATCGCGGTGTGCTGCATCCTGGCAGCGATCCTGGGCAGCAGCTCGCTGATGTGGACGCCGGTCGCGTTTGTCGGAATCGCCCGGTAGGGACCGCCGGTCGGGCGGCCCGGTTTTGGATCGAACGTCTCAAACTGGCTGGCGCCGCCAGCCAGCCAGAGCAGGATCACGTTCTTATTCTGCTTCCTGAGTTCTGCCGCGAGAGCTTCGCTCTTGAAGCCGTCGAGCCGCGTGTCGGCGGCAAACGTCGCCGCGCCGGCCGCAGTCGCTCCGAGGAACCCTCGACGCGAAAGGCCGTGATCGTTCGAGCCGGAGAAGTAGCTTCCAGGGCGTGTCATGGTTCACTCCGGTGAGCAATAAGCTTTGGGCGGTTAGCTGAGTCGGGCCGGTTCCCACCGGCCATTTTAGCGATGTTTCAGAAGCTGGCCGGTGGGAACCGGCCCTGCGCTAATGATTGAATCTCAATTCCGGGCCGGTCAGCAGTGCCCAGACAGCCTGCTTGAGGGCCTCTGGTCGATTATCGGCTCGCGCGGCCAGGTATTCACGGATGGCTGAGGATTCTTCGTCGGTCGGCTGGCGGGAATTGATCACAAGGAAAGCCGTGTTGATGGCCTCCTGATCGTCCTCGATCGCCTTCAACTGACCAACGAGCCGGTCTCCGGAGTCCCTTAACAGATCGTTCTGGATGCGGTCGTTATTGCTGAACAGCAGGGCCTCATCGACAGCGATCTGAAAGCCGTCGGTAGGAGCTTCAAAGTTTCCGGCCCAGCCGTTCGAAGAGTTTTCCAGGCTCTCACGTTCCTGCCGCCAGCGGTCCGGCTGCTGCAACGCATCCTGATCCCAGTGTGTCGAGTTACGGGATGCGACGAGCAGCGACAGAGCATACTGTCGGGGCGTCAGCGGACGGGCAGGCGCCAGCGCGAAGTATTCGGGTCTCGGCGGTTCGCTGGCAGATGACCATTCGCTCGATCGCGAGTACGTCTGGCTGAGCGCGATGCCGCGGATCAGCCGCTTGAGGTCGTAGCCGTGTGTGACAAGATCGCGGGCAAGCCACTCCAGAAGTTCGGGGTGACTGGCGGGGTTGCCGGAATGAATCTGGTCGACGGGATCGACGAGCCCGCGGCCGAGCATCCGCTGCCAGATGCGGTTGGCGATGTTCTGGGCGAAGAAGTGGTTGTCGCCGTCACGCAGAGCAACGTCGACGAGCTTACCGCGGGCACTGTCGCCCTGTGGTTCCGGAATCGGTGCATTGTCCTCCCGCTCAGCCTTGCGGATGGCTTCTTCGAGTTTCTTCTTTTCATCGCCCGAGAGTTCAAGGCTGGCGACCTC
Organism: bacterium; assembly: GCA_016124895.1. Classification (GTDB taxonomy): domain Bacteria; phylum Planctomycetota; class Planctomycetia; order Planctomycetales; family Planctomycetaceae; genus JAPOLP01. The sequence goes on along the minus strand of WGMU01000030.1, from coordinate 33,648 downwards.
AACATTCGCCCCGGTCAGAAACATGAAATGGGCCTGTTTTTCGACGCCTTCCCGAGTCGTGTACTTCACTTCGCCAAATGGCTTTTCGAGGACGGCGTTCTGCTTCGTGACGTAGGTGCGGCTGAGGAAGGATTGCAGCCCGTAGAAATGGTCCTGCTTCCAGTCCTCAACCAGCGGATGGTCGTGACACTTGGCACAGCTCACGTTGACACCGAAGAACGCGACGGACGTTGCGTTGGTCAGATCGTCGACATCGCGGATACGCGTGCGGACAAACTGCAGCGCCGCCTTCTGATATTCGTCATCTTCGTTGCCGGTCAGCATGTCACGGAACATGTCGTCCCAGCGGCGGTTCTGCTCCGCCGCCCACAGCAGGTACTTGCGAAACTCGCCGTCGTTGCGGCGGTTCGGCAGCAGAATCTCTTCCAGCTCGTTGCGATGATGAAACGCGAAGTCCGGACTGGCGAGCAGTCGATCGACAAGTTCGACCCGCTTCGATGCCGATGTCGACTCGGTATAAGCCCGAGCTTCCCGCGCCGTGGGAATCCGGCCGGCCAGGTCGAGCGTCAGGCGTCGAAGCAGTGTCGCGTCGCCGGTCTGAGAAGCGGCCGGAACTTCGTCGGCTTTCGTCAGTGCATCGACGTAATGATCGATGACCTGTTCGATCGGCTGATCGGCGGGCCGCAGTTCGGAAGCGTGCAGCGAGAGCGGCAGCAGAATCGCGAGTGCGGAAAACAGGACAGCGCAGCGGGGCATCATGGTCGTCTCGCGGCGGTTTCAGGAAGGTCGCAAGAGCCTGTTGGGAAGGATGTTCTGGCGAACTGACAGGCTCGGAGAGAGGCAGCGAGCCTACCAGCTCACGCGCGTTTCATCAAGAACCGCTGTCACGTTTGCCTCACGCAGGCTTGAGAACTCTGCACACGCCAGGAACTCGTTCCGCCGCTTCAAGTGTCCGCTCTCGGCGTGGCCTTCCTCCCTGACGAGCCAGGGGCGATCGACATCAGGAGCGATCGGCAATGCCCTGATCGCCACTTGTCGTGTCCAGTTCTGAATGGTTTTCGCGACGAACTCCGGAGAGTTGTCGCCCCAGTCCAGCCCCGCCTCCGCGCCGTCCCGACTACCACACTCAATCGAAAACGCCGCTGCCGCAGTTCTCGGACACACTCCTGTCGCCCGATCGAAAGTGGCGGTCCACCCAGGGTAATACAATTAAGCCGGTTAGGAGCCCCAAGTGCTTGATGAATTCCAGCCATCACTCCTCGCAGAACTTGCATTTCTCTCCCCTGAAAACGGTGGCCGAAGTACTCCAGTGACAACTGGCTATCGCCGGCAGGGATTGGGATGCTGCTCATGCATATGACATTGGATGGGCCTATCCCGGTGACGTCGTCGTCGCGACGCTCACATTTTTCCGACCACAAAACCACGTCGGACAACTTTACTCGGGCATGCTGTTCGCAATTCGAGAAGGCGCTCGGACAGTCGCAAACGGTCGCATTCTCAGGGTTCTCGATTCGACACTCGAACGAGAAACGGAATAGCACTGGCTGCGCAGCACTTGGCACGTGGAGCAACACGCGACTCGCTACCCGTCTGACCGAACTCAGTGGCTTCTTACGACGTCTGCTCTTCGTCGATCATGGCGTCGACGAAGCTGTCGGGATCGAAGACGGCCAGATCGTCGATGCCTTCACCGAGACCGACGTACTTGACCGGGATGCCCATCGTCTGGCGAATCGCGACGACGACTCCGCCTTTGGCTGAGCCGTCCAGCTTCGCGAGCACCAGTCCGGTGCAGTCGACGGCGTCGGTGAAGTGCTTTGCCTGGCTGAGTCCGTTCTGGCCGGTCGTTGCGTCGAGGACGAGCAGGGCTTCGTGCGGGGCACCGGGGATCGGCTTGCCGATGACGCGATGGATCTTCCCGAGTTCCTCCATCAGGTTCTGATGCGTCTGCAGTCGGCCGGCGGTGTCGATGATGACGACGTCGCGGCCCTCTTTGACGGCATGTTCGCAGGCGGCGAACGCGACGCTGGCCGGGTCGGAGCCACTGGGCTTTGTGATGATGTCACAGCCGATCCGCTGGCTCCACAGTGTCAGTTGCTCGACCGCCGCGGCGCGGAACGTGTCGCCGGCACCGAGAACGACTGACTTGCCGGACTTCTGAATCAGCTTGGCGAGCTTTGCGATTGACGTCGTTTTGCCGACGCCGTTCACGCCGGCCACCAGGATCACCGTCGGACCGTCGTTCTGCAGATTCAGCGGCGAGAGCAGGTTGTCGGCGTCGTAGCGCACATCGCCTTCGCCCTTCAGCAGCAGCTTGATGCGGTCCTTGACGGTACTCCAGATTTCGTCGAGCACGACCGTTCGACCGAGATGTTTCTCACGGACGTCCTTGATGATCGCCTGCGTCGCGGCGAACCCCATGTCGGTCAGCAGCAGACGCTTCTCAAACTGCTGCAGCTTCGACTCGTCGAGGATCTCGCCCGCTTTGAAGATGTCGCGGACGTCCGTCTTCAGCAGGTCCGACGTCTTTTTGAGGGCTCCTTTGAGCTTCCCGAAAAATCCCATGATTGGTTCCGTTGAGTATTTGTTTTCACTCGGTCCAACGCTCCACGTTGGAATGTACTTCCGGACGCTCCGCGTCCCTGACGAGTGGACGCAGAGCGTCCCAGGCAGCGTTCCCACGCAGAGCGTAGGAACGAGATAACAGCGAGTTGCGAGTTTAGCTCGTCGTCAACTCAGAAAGCCGCGTATCCGCCGCGTCCCACTGATCTTTGTCAGCCGGTTCAAAACGATTCATCTCCGACGAGGCTCGCACGACCGTGCGGATGTCGGCCAGCGATCCGATCTCGCCCATCGCCCGTGCCTGTATCAGCACGTTGCCCAGAGCGGTGCCCTCAACCGGGCCGGTGACGACCGGGCAGCCGCAGGCGTTGGCCGTGAACTGGTTAAGCAGCGCGTTCTTCGTTCCGCCGCCGACGATGTGCATGACTTCGACCGCTTCGCCGCTGAGTTCTTCCAGCCAGCCGAGCACTCGTCGGTATTTCAAGGCCAGGCTTTCCAGACAGCAGCGAACGAACTGGCCGTCGGTCTCCGGAACCGACTGGCCGGTCTCTGTGCAGAAGCTGGCGATCGCCGACGCCATATCGTCCGGGGCGAGAAACCGCGAATCGTCGGGATCGATCAGCGACCGGAAGGCCGGAGCTTCGGTGGCCAGAGCGGTCAGCGTCGAGTAATCGTGGTTGCGGCCAGCCCGCTCGAACGACGCCTTGCACTGCTGGACGAGCCACAGGCCCATGATGTTTTTCAGCAGCCGATACGTGCCGTCGACGCCCCCTTCGTTGGTCACGTTCAGTTCGAGGGCTCGCTGTGTGAGGATCGCGTTCGGCACTTCAAGGCCCATCAGCGACCAGGTTCCGCTGCTGATGTACGCCCACTTTGCCGAGCCCGTCATCTCCGTCGGAACCGCAACGACGGCCGAGCCGGTGTCGTGCGTTGCCGGGGCGATCACGTCGATGCGTTTGATGCCGGCCTGCCGCGCGACATCCTCGCGCAGTGTGCCGAGCTTCGTGCCGGAATCGACGACCTGCGGGAACATCTGCGTCGGCAGGCTGAGTTTAGCAAGCATGTCGAACGCCCAGTCGCGCGTTGTCGCATTGAAGCACTGCGAGGTCGTTGCGTTGGTGAATTCGACGACCTTGCTGCCGCACAGCAGCCAGTTCAGAAAGTCGGGGATCATCAGAAACGTCGCCGCCTGCTCCATCAGCCGTGGGTTCTTCTGATTCATCGCGACGAGCTGGTACAGCGTGTTGATCTCCATGAACTGCAGGCCGGTCTGGCTGAAGATGTCCGCTCGCGGCACCTGCGTAAACGTGTGAGCCATCAGGCCCTCGGTCCGCGAGTCGCGGTAGCAGTACGGCAGGCCAAGCAGTTCTTCGGTCTCGGACAGCAGGACGTAGTCGACGCCCCAGGTATCGACGCCGATTGAGCGGATCGAGTCGCCGAACTCAGCGGCCGCTTTCGCGAGGCCGGTCTGAATCTCCCGCCACAGATTGACGAGATCCCAGCGAAGCGTGCCTCCGACGGAGACTGGCCCGTTGCGGAACCGATGCTGTTCGCGCAGTTCGACACGTTCGCCATCAAACAGAGCGGCGACAACGCGCCCGCTTTCCGCTCCCAGATCCACCGCGAGGTAACACTGACTGGCCATGCTGCTGCCGACGACTTGTAGGGTGCGTGGAGCGCAGGGCAACGCACCGACCAGAATCTCATGGTGCGTTACGCTGCGCTCCACGCACCCTACGACTACGACGTTGTTTTGTACCGAGCTGCGGATGATAGCGAGCTCGTAAACGAGCGTGAATCAACGCACGGCGATCGCTCGGGCGAGTTCGTCGGCGGCCTTGAGGTCGGCTTCAGTCTGCGCTTTCTGGATGCGCGGCAGGCGGATCACGAACGTGCTGCCGCAGCCGGGGCCGTCGCTGAAGGCTTCCAGCGTGCCGCCGTGATCGCACACGATTCGGTGGCTGATCGACAAACCGAGGCCCGTGCCTTCGCCGGTCGGTTTTGTCGTATAAAACGGCTCGAACAAATGGTCCAGCGTTTCCTGATCCATGCCGGAACCATTGTCCGTCAGCCGCAGTTCGACCCAGTCGACTTCGTCGTCGAGCAGTTCAACATCGAGGACGCCGTTCGGCCCGGCGGCGTCGAGCGCGTTGGCAGTCAGATTCAGCACGACCTGTTTGATCTCCGGGCCACTGATTTCGATCTCGCACAGGCCAGCCGGGCTGAACGAGCAGCGGCACTCGCGGTACTTTTTCATGTGCGTGATCAGCGAGAGAACTTCGGCAACGATCGCTGTCACGTCCTGCCGCGTTTTGGCCGCGTCGTGACTGCGGGAGAAGTCGAGTAGCCGTCGCGTGATCGCCTGACAGCGTTCGGCTTCGGACTGAATCATGCGGACGTACTGCTGCGCGACGGCGGCTTCGTCGTCAGAGGCGTCCTCAAGCAGTTCCGCGAGCCGCGATTCCAGTGACTCGCCGGCCCACTGCACGGCAGCGAGCGGGTTGTTGACCTCGTGCGCGACGCCGGCCGCCAGCAATCCAACGCTCGCCAGCCGTTCGGAGCGGACGAGCTGACGACTGCGTTCCTGCACCTGCCGGTCGAGATTTGCCGCTGTCTGCTGAAACCGCTCGATCATCAGATTGAAGGCTGCGGCGAGTTCTCCCATTTCGTCAGGGGAGTCGACTTCGACCCGCTGTTCGAAGTCGCCCTGCGCGACACGACTCGCTCCGGCGTGCAGCCGTTGAATCGGTTGCAGGACGTACTTCCGGGCAAAACGAATCAGCCCGATCAGCAGCACGATGACAATCCCGGTGCAGATCGCGATCGCCGTCAGCGCAGTGCGGTATTCAATACGGGCTTCAAGCAGCCGGCCGCGCAGCGTGTCGGGCAGTTCCGGCAGTTCGGCCGCGGCGAATTCCAGCCGGTCAAGCTGCTCACGGAGATCGTCGATATCGGCGTCGGTGCCACCGCCGTTCAGCCAGCGGTCGATTCGCGTCAGGTGCTCGTCAATCTGGCCGATTGTCTGCCAGTGGAAGGTGCGTTGCAGTTCTGTCGCTGCGGGCAGCGCTGTCAGTTGAGTCTGATAAGCGTCCGTCGCGTCCTGAGCTTCCTGCAGTCGGTTGAGCAGTTCGACGCGATCAAACGTCGTTGTGAGGACCGACTTCTGAGGGATTGCCCAGCGGAGCCTCGCGACCGCTCGCGTGACCTGATGGGCCGACGCGGCAGCGTAACGGTTGTCGATTGCCGGGTCGCGCACCAGATCGCGAAAGGAACTCAGTCCCCAGAACGCGCTGACCGCAAGCACACCCAGCATCAGCAGCACCAGCCCGAGCCCGAAGCCTAGTTTGTGCTGAATCGATTTCGCTGCGAACACGCTGCCCCTCCGTGGAACTCTGACTTGGTCCCGCCGCCATGGAAGTTAGCAGAACTGCGCCGTGTATCGAATACGTCTGCCAGGCAGTACAGGCCGAGGGCAGCCGTCAGTCAGGGTTCGTCGCTCAGAAACTCGCTCACGCCGTCACTGCTGACGAGCAGCAAGCGGCTGCTCAGCGGGTGATCCATGCGTTCGTAGTCGGTGGCGACTTTTTTCCGGATCTGGTCGAGCATCTCGCGGTGGTCGAGGTTGAAGGCGACGAAGAAGTCGCGGTTCGGGGCTCCGACAGCAAACTCGCGGCCCAGAATATCCTGCACGCCGTGATGGAACGTCTCGCTCAACAGCCGCGCCGTGTTGTAGGCGTCCGGCCGACTGGGCATCAGCAGCTTCGGACCGTCCTCCTCGCCGCTCAGCATGAACTCCATTGGGTTTTCCTCGAAGTACGCATCGAGATTCTGCAGCGCGATCTCGTGCAGTTCTTCCAGGTCGATCTGCCACTGGCCCAGCAGGTCGTCGCGGATGTACCAGTAGGCGTCGTCTTCGTCGACCACGTACAGAATCGCCAGGCCGGCGACCCACGGCGACGCGGCGAACTCCTGAAACTGATTCTGCTGGACTTCTTCCGGATACAGCATTGGCATGATGCGGTCCCGGACTTCGTCGAGCGGCGGATTCAGGCGATCCTGACTCCAGCCTTCGACTTCCAGCAGAGTTTGCAGCGCCGGTTCGACCATCTCGTCGAAACGCTCCGGTGCATTCGTGTAACTGCGGTACAGATTGAAGAGATTGATCGTCGACTCGCCGAGCCGAAGCTGCAGATGGTCGGTCAGCTCGCAGTGCCGCCCCGGATAATGCTGCGACGCGAACTCCAGCACGCGACGGGCAAACTGCTGCGGCGGTTCGGCGAGGGGTTCGGCGAACTCAAGCGATTCGAGCATGAGCCGGACGAGCGTGTTGGCTTCTGGATCGAATTCTTCGTTCTGCAGATACACGGCGATGATGCAGACTTCGTCGTGCTTGATCGCCCAGACCCGCCAGCGCCGCCATTCCGGCGAGCTGAAGGCCCGTTTCCACCACGGCGTTTCGGGACCGAGCACCGCTTCGCCTTCGAGGCCGACAGTCGGTGCATCGAGATCGAGCGGGGCAATCGACTGCACATTCCGGCGGACCGGGAAAATCGTATCGAGCTGCAGCGATTCGGCGTCGAAGCGGCCGGATGGCTGATCGAGCCACAGGCTGTGCAGCGTCAACGTGATGCGGTCGTCGGACGAACGGAGATGGACGATGCTGCCTTCTGCTTCGCAGGTCCAGCCGGGCGGACGATGAATCTCAAACCAGTTCGATGGTCCGGTTGAGACTTCCCAGTGATCAGGAGCCGCATGATTCAAAATGAGACCTCGTCGTCAATGGTTCGCGCCGTCGCGTACCCGCCCGGATGCCGTTCGCCTGGCGATGGTATCGCCCATCCGTTGAGAGTCACAGGGGCAGCCGTTACTACTTCCGTCCGCTTTTGACCGTCGCACTGCCGCGACGCGGACAGGACGAAATTCGCTCCGGAGATCTACGATGAAACGACTCGCTCTGATGATTCCCTCTCTGGCTCTGCTGTCCCGGCCGGCCATCGCGGCGCTCTGTCTGACGGCGCTGGCGGTTTCGGCAGAGGTCGCGACTGCCGACGTCACGCTGCAGCAGGACGGCACAACCGTCAAGGTCACCATCAACGACCGGCCCTTCAGCGACTATCACACGGATTCGGATCTGCCGAAGCCATTCTTCTCGCCTGTGCTGGGAACCGAGGGCGACGTGCTGACGCGATCGATCCTGTTCGACAAAAAGAGCGGCGACCATCCGCACCATAAGGGCATCTGGGTCGCGGTGGACGAGGTCGGCGGCGTCAAGTTCTGGGCGGAAGCGGGCAAGATCGCGAACCGCGAAGTCAAGCTGCTCGTTCCGTCTGGCAATCCGGCAAAGATGCGGGTCGTCAATCAGTGGCTCGATCCGGACGGCGTTCCCGTCGTCACCGAAACAACCGTCATCAGCATCTTCGAGAACGGACTGCTGGCCTACGACATCCACTTTACCAGCGACCAGAAGGACGATGTCGAGTTCGGCGATACGAAAGAAGGACTGTTCGGTTTCCGCATGGTTGATTCGATGTGTGAAGCTCCCAAAGGCGAAGGCCACGTCGTCAATGCCGAGGGTCTGCAGGGCACCAAAGAGTGCTGGGGACAGCCGTCGAAGTGGGTCGACTATGTCGGGCCGGTCAACGGACACACCTACGGCGTTGCGCTGTTCGACCATCCGGGGAACTTCCGACCGTCGCGTTATCACGTGCGGAATTACGGGTTGTTCTCGATCAGCCCGTTTGGCGAGAGTGCCTACACAAACAAGACACAGGAAGCGAAACCGTATTATCTGAAGCCGGACGGCGAGCTGCGTCTGCGCTACGCGATCTATATCCACGCAGGAGATACTGAGGCGGCGGACGTGTCTGGCGTTTATGACGCGTATGTCAAATCGGGACTTTAACGGCTGATCCGGTCACAGCAGTCAGGCCCGGCGGCAGACATGTCACCGGGCTTTTTCATGCGCGGCTGGCGATCGGCTCCCGCGAACGGCGACGCGACAACCGTAACCATCGCTACGGGGTGACTGGACAACGCGGTACGACCGCACCTGGCCGCTGCAGCCGGATCCGCCGGTACGATGCGTCGCGTGTGAACGAGTGGTTCTTCAGGACTCATCGGGACCAACGCGTACTCCCGCACGGCAGGAGCAATACACGGTGACTCGGCTGGAGTGCGCGCCGAGTGTGTCTTTGCGTGCGCGAGACGAGAAGGATCGCCGATACCCGCTGTACGACTTCGAGAACGATTGAGTTTCGTGACAGAGCGAACTCGTCCGCTGCGGTTTTCACCGTATCGGAGCACATGCGACGCAGGTTTCTGGACCTGCCTGCGCCGCGTGTGCTTAGCTCCTGCCGGATGCTCACACTTCTTTGATTGACCACGCCGACGTTTTTCAGATGGAGCCGACTGTGAGCCGTTCCCACATCCTTGTGCAGCACCTGATGAAACAGATGGAAAACTGGCAGCCCGGACAGAAGAAACGCGACGTGCGCCCGGCATGGCTGACGGCGATCATCGAAGAAACCGCCGAGCTGTTTGAGCCTTTGACCGGTGTCGCCCGCGTCGGCTTCGACTGCCAGCTCGAAGAAGAGACCTGGGTCGTGCGGATGTATCTCGGCACGACGGAAATCGTCGGCGGCCCGTTCGACGGTCAGATGCGGCCCATGAGCTTCGAGATCGATCTGCAGCGTCTGTTTGCCCGCTTCAAGGACGTCGACGAATTCTTCTGGAGCGTCTTCCCGGAAAACGCGGAAGACGTTGACGAACCGCAGGCGTATGTCACTGTTGGCGGCAGAATCGACGAAAACCCGGTCCGCATTCACCTGTTCGCCACTCCGCCGGAAGAAGCCGGCCCCGGCATGAGAATCTTCCCGGACGGGCGTTTCGAGCCCGCATAACCGAACATCACGCGGCAGCCCTCCGCTCGCCGCGCGCCCAAAGCAACGTAAGGGTGTGCTCGTCTCCAGTGCCATCCCTTCCTCCCGAAAAGGCCCGTCAGGATGACGGGCCTTTTCTGTTTTCTGTGTGCGAGGAAGCGGTTTGCGATATGCTCCGGCGGCGGAGTCTGCCTCATGCCGATTTCCCGCGACGCACAGAAGGGCGCACGACGGAGCTGGCAATGCGGAGCATGGACGAAACTGTTGAGCCCACGACGCTGCGGAGCCTGACGCTCCTGGCCGTTCTCATTGCGCTGCTGACTTCGCAGACGCTCGCTCAGCCCCAGCCGCCGAAACTGCAACTGAGAACGCCACCTCCGCCGGAAGACGCGCCGAATGCCGCGTTTCCGCAGCTCGTTCCCAGCGACATTGCCAGCTCTACGAAATGGGCAATCCCGCCGGGGCTGTCGCTCGATGCCCGGCTGCGCGTGCAGAAAGTCATCACGATTCAGAACGAGATCGATCGAACTCCGCCGGAAAAACTCGACTGGCTGCAGACGCTGCCCGAACTGCACGCGATCCTGGCCGACGAATCCGACACGTTGATCTCGCCGCTTGGTGCGCTGCGTCCGGGCGGCGGATTCGGCGGTGGTTTTTCCGATCGGCCGCGAATCAGTCTGAAGCAGGCCGTCACAAAGCTCATTGTCGAACTGCCGGAAACCGGTCGGCAGAACTGGCGGCAGCTTTACGCGGACACCGCCGCTGCGCAGCTTCGCGCAGCGGTCGACCGTGGGGATCAGCGGGCAATGGCGGTTGTGGCGAGTTCGTTCGTTGAAACGCCAGCCGGATGGCAGGCCGCCGAACTGCTTGGAGTTCGCAGTCTTGATTCCGAACGGCCGGACGCCGCGATCCGTTACCTCGACCGACTGCGGCAGTCGCCGGAAGCGCGACGGGCGCGCGAGCCTCAGCTTTCACTGACGATCGCTGCTGCCTGGACGCTGCTCGGTCGTGACGATCAGGCCGGCCTGGTCATCGCTCAGTTAAGGAGCTGGCTGGCCGAGAAGTCGCCAGCGAACGCGGCGCCGAACCCTGCTGCGTCGAACCCTGACGCGCAGCAAGGTCGAGCATCGAATTCGGCGGCAACCAGGGCCGCGATTCAGAAACTCCTCGATACGCCGACGAGTGAACTCGTCGCCGAAGTGCGAGCGTCAGTGCCGCACGATCTGCTGGACAGCGGCGTGACCGACGAATGGAGACAGCCGTTTGGAGCGGTCACCAACTCGGCCAGCGTGCTGCCTGTTGCGCCGGCCGGGCAGGTTCTGTGGCGATCGTTCACGGATGGATTTGCAGGTCGTCCGACGTTGGCGGACCGTACACCATTCGCCACTCCGTGGGCCGACTACGACGAAGAACCCTATCCGCAGACGCCCGCTCAGATGGCGGGAATGATCGAGCTGGCGATTGACTATCTGAGACGTCTGGACATTGAAGAATCGCAGGTGGGTCTGCCGGTTGGTCAGCCGCTGATAGTCGGACGACTCGCCGTGCTGCGGACGCTTGACCGCGTGCGGGCTGTTGATGTTGAAACCGGCGAGGTCGTCTGGGAATCGTTTCAGCAGGATCCGGCATTCGCCGAACAGTTCGATCTGCGAACCGCGAAGCAGGCGCTGAACTTTCCTCGCACAGAAATCCGCAGCCCGGTCAATCAGGCGCAGGAGGCGCTGCTGATTGCCCGCACGCGGCTCGACCGGACGACCGGAACACTCAGTAGTGACGGGCAGCGCGTCTACTTTGTTGACGGCGGCGGCATTGCGTCGCGGGCAACCCGCTTCGGCATGGCAAGACTGGTTGAGATCATCCCGAAAGACTCGAACACGCTGCGCGCGATTGATCTCGCGACGGGACGGCTTGCCTGGGAACTCGGTGGAGCCCCCGATACGCCGCGTCTGCCTGGCGCCGGACGTTTCTTTCTCGGGCCGCCGACGTGTCTCGACGACGGTCTGTACGTGCTGGCGGAAGACGACGGCTACGTGCTGCTGCTGCGACTCGATCCTCAAACCGGCGAGATGACCTGGCAGCAGGAACTGGGACAGGCAATCTCGCCCGTGATTAACGAAGCGCTGCGGCGGAACACGGGCGAAGCGCCCGTCGTTGCGGGCGGCCTGCTGGTCTGCACGATGTCGTCCGGGCAGGTGTTTGCCGTCGACCCTGCCGAACAACGCATCGTCTGGGCGAGCAGCTATCCGAGCGACATTCCACCGGCGCGGCGACTTCCGAGCACGCTGCGGATGACCGTGCAGCCGATGAATACGGATCTGCAGGATGATCTGAACCGCTGGCGGGAAACTCTGGCTGTCGCGTCGGCCGGGCGTTTGATTCTGTCGGCGGTCGACTCGTCCGTCCTCGCGTGTCTGGACGTTGTCACGGGCGAGTCGTTGTGGAAGCAGCCGCGCAAGGATGGACTGTTTGTCGCGGCGACTTACGACGATCGAGTCATTCTCGTCGGCGAGTACGGCGTGCGGTCGCTCGATCTGCGCAGCGGCGAAACGCAGTGGAACGTTGCCTTTGAGAGCCGTGTTCCGGCCGGGCGAGGAGTCCGCAGCGGTGACATTTATCATCTGCCGATTGCCATCGTAATTCCGCCGCCGAGCCCGCAGCGCCACGGTCAGACTGCGGAGTCCGGGAAATCGGCGGACACAACCGATCCTGACAACGCAGCGCCGCTGACGTTTCCCGAGGACGCTGCGGACGACTCTCTGCTGCCTCCGATCGCGCAACTGGAAGGCGCGATTCTCAGTCTCGATCTGCGGACCGGTCGCGTGCTGGCTGAGTCGCCGGCGCCGAGCGGCATTCACTTTGGCAATCTGGCAGCGGCGGACGGACGGCTCGTCACGCAGAACTTCGATTCCGTCATCGCACTTGAATCGATTTCGGCAGAACAGTCGCGTCTGGCAAAACAACTTGCTGAACAGCCCGACGCTCCGGAAGCCCTGCTCTCACGAGCCCGACTGCGACTGCACAACGGCGATCGCGCCGGTGTGAACGATCTGCTGCAGGCGCTGACTCTGCTTGCGAAAACAAATCCGCGCGAAGCAACGTCAGCCGACGAAGCAGCCATTCCCGCCGCGGCCACGCTGCGACGGCAGGCTGAATCACTACTCATCGGCCAGGTGCTGGAGATTCAGAAGCAGGGTGAAACGCTGGATGGTCGGCTGTTCGAACTGCTCGATCAGATCAACCTCGACGCGGGCAGCCGCCTGACCATGCAGCGAGTCAAGACCGACAGTCTGGTTCAGCAACTGCAGTTCGGAGCGGCATTCCAGCAGTTGATTCAGATGGCTGAAACAGCGCGAGCTGCAGGCTCAGACGGCAGCAGCGGGCCGACCCTGACAGACGAAGGAGTGACCTTGCCGCTGCATCGCTGGGTCGCGAGCCAACTCGCCGCCGTTTACCGGGCAGCCGCACTGAGCGGTGACGCGTCAACACAAATCGCGGCGATCGAGCAGGTCATCTCTGACGAGCTTGAGCAGGCTCAAAAGACGACGTCCGCTGAACGCGCCGCGCAGCTCAATGACTGGCTGAACCTGTTTGCCTGGCACGTCAGCGCTACCGACGTCCGATTGCAGCTTGCCGCCGAGCAGTCCGCGGACAAGCTGCAGTTCGTCGAGCAATTGCTCGCACCGCTGATCGATTCCACTTCGCCGCAGACGGAAGCTCGCGGTCGCGCGGCTCTTGTCGATGCCTATGTCCGTTCCGGTCGCGGGTCGGCGGCGACATCGGAGCTGCGATCTCTCAAACGTCTCACCGTACACAGCAGGCTCGCAGCCGATACCGCGCTGCTCAAGGGGGAGTCGCTGGCTGAGCTGACTGCGCGCTGGTCGGCTTCTGAGACCGTCCGTACTGCGCGATCGGCGATCGCCTGGCCGGATCGAGCCCCCGCTGAGACGCTCCAGGAAAACGAACCGGCTACGCCACTTCCGCGGCACTATGTCGAACGGCTTTGCGGCGAGTCGGCCCTCCTTGACGGCTGGATTCTCGAATTGAATAGCGCAGGTCTGACTGGCTTCGACGCCGATGGCCGCGCGCAGTGGACGGTTCCCGCAGACGAGATCCCCGGCTTCCCGGACGTCAGCCGGCAGCGGTTCCGCGCCGTCTGGCTGGCTGCGGGCAGTCTCTTCGCGATCGTAATCAATTCAGACATGGCCGTGTTTGATGCGTCGTCGACTCCACCGCGACGGCTGTGGTCGCAGTCGCTGATCTCGAATGATCCGGCGCTGCTGCCGTTCGGTCAGAAATCGTTCGAGTTCGGGATGCAGGTTTCGACCTATCGACTGCGTACGGGCTCGCGTGCTCTGGGGGCTGTCGATCTTCTGACTCCGAACGTTTTCGTCTGGCGGTCCAGCAACCGCCTGCACGTCGTCGATTCACGCACCGGTGACCTGCTGTGGGAACGTCCGGCGCCGTCTGGCGAAGGCTTCGTCTTCGGGGACGATCGACTGCTGGTTCTGGCTGAGACCGCTCCGGCGCAGTCGCGCGTCTTCGAGACGTCGACCGGGCGGTTGCTCGCCACATTCGATCTGCCCGAGCGAACGTTTCTCGTTTCCGTCGCGGGCGCGATCCCCGTCTTCATGGGCCTGCAGGACGAGCAGATTGAATTCCGCAGTCTGGACGTTATGACCGGCGAGAGCCGCTGGACGATTCCGTATGACCGTTCGTCTGTCGCTCTGCCGTTTGACGGGCATCTGGTCATCCTGAAGCCACAGGGCCAGTTGCAGGTGCATGATCTCGACACCGGAGGCATCGTCGCGGACCTGAAGATCACGCCGCTGGAAACGCAGATCGGCGAGCTGCAGTGTCACGCGACGCCTGACGGCTTCGTCCTGTTGACGTGGGCTCCGACGGCGCAGTTCCGTTTTGGTCTGAACCGCCTCAGCACAACGGCACGTGAGCAGTCGCCCGTCAACGGCTATGCCTGCGGTGTCGATCTGCAGACGCCGGGAATCGTCTGGGAGGGCCAGGTCGAGGCCAGCTTCATCCTGAAACCGCAGCCCCGCAACCTGCCCGTCGTGTTGCTCGCGAGTTCGCACACGCGCACGGACGACGGTGTGAACCTGAAGAAGCCGCGTTACGAACTCACCGCCATCGACACCAGAACCGGCAAACCCGCCGCCCGCTTCACAACCGACGAACCTTTCACCAACGTCGACGCCCGCCGCCTCGCCGTCGACGGCCAGCCTGATCCGCAGGTCGAAATCAACGTCACAGGCTCCGTTCAACCGGTCACGCTCACACTCGACTACTCAAAGTAGAGCCGGTTCCCACCAGTCGATTGCCTGATGACTTGCCAGCAGTGCATTTCTCCTGAGCACAAACACTGCCGCACAAACCGGCAGTGGCAGCCAGCGGCCGTAAATTGGAATTGCGGTGACGTGCTTACGGATTGAAGGATTCGAGTAGGGAACTGTAGTGCAAGTCGAAGTGCCCTAACAGCTTCAGGATCTCGTCTCCGAGGTGCTCGAGGGAAGCGCCGACCTCGGTCAGTGCCGACGCTCCAGACAGCGATGGCAGGAGACAAATGCCGAACAACAGGTGCTCTGTGCCGCAGTAATTGTGATTCAGCATCTGAACGGCATGCAGCGACGCCGAATCCAACGCAATCATTTCCTCACTGGCTTCGCCAGGCACGAGTGCTTGAACAGCAACACGAGCCGCCAGCGCATTGAGATCGACATGAGAAAACCGCAGGACGTTTGCGGCAACACCGTCGCCTTCCGTGCCGAGCCCCAGGACAACGTGACCTGTGTGGACAGCGCCGTGCCCGAGCGCTTTGGCATGTTCGTGAGCAAGGCTGAAGACTTTCCGAGCACGGTCAGTGACACGTTCAAGCATGGCTATGCTCCTGTCAGTTCGCTTTTGATGTCTCCCCGATGCAGAACAGGTGCTTTTCGCCTCGGATGAAGAGACTGCCGTGAGCGATGGCGGGGCTGGCGTAGGTGGATTCTCCCAGGGGGTTTTCGGCGATGATTTCCGGGGTGCCGCTTTCTGACTGAGTGCCGGGGTCAACGATTTTTGTGACTCCATCATCGGCGACGAAGAAGACCTTGCCGGCGTTCGTGATCAGCGATGTGCTGAAGTGGTTGCCCATGCGGTCGCGCCAGACTTTTTCGCCGGTCTTTGCGTCAAAGGCGCTGCCGGTGCCGCGGTCGTCGGCGACGAACAGCAGGCCGCTGCACAGAACGGGACTCGGGACGTAGCACTTCGCGTCGGTACTGTGCCACTTGATGTGCGTCTCCGTGACGTTGCCGCTGCCATCCGGTTTGACGGCGACAACGTGATGCGTCGGGAAGCCGGCGGCCATGAAGAAGTACGAGCCGTCGTAAACCATCGACGCGACGAACTGCTCAGTCGGGCCGTCGACGGTCCAGTAGACTGAGCCGTCATCCGGGTTGAAGCTTGTGATGGCCTCGCTGCCAGAGAGTACCATCTGCGTGCGTCCATTGATGTCGCGGATCAGCGGCGTGACGTAGCTGCGAATGCCGTTCGCCCGCTTCTGCTTCCAGACGGTTTTACCGGTGTCGCGATTCAGCGCGACGATGTATGAGTTGCCGTCGTGATCACCGTTGACGATGACGGTGTCGCGGTACAGCACCGGGTTGCTGCAGTAGCCGTGCGCACTGACGAACTCGCCAGGTTTGACTTTCCATTTCAGTTGGCCGTCGAAGTCGTACGCAGCAACAACCATCTCACCGGGAGTAATCGGCCGCGGCTTGCCGACATTCGGAGCAGGTACGGTGCTGCCATCAACCTGCAGGAACGACACGAAGACCAGTTTGCCGTCGGTCGCCGGAGTGCTCGACGCATAACTGTTGAGCGTGTGCTTGGTTTCGAGCGGCGACTTCAGCACAGTCTGCTGCCACAGCGTCCTGCCGGTGTGGCGATCGAGGCAGAGCAGAATTCGCTCCTGGCTGTCTTCTAAGCAGGCCGCGACGAAGATGCGGTCGTCCCAGATGACGGGCGAGGAATGTCCGCTGCCAGGCAGTTCGACCTTCCAGCGGATGTTCTGACCGGTCTCGCCGTTCCAGGCGGTAGGGATGCCTTCTTCAAGACTGGTTCCGTCACCACGTGGTCCGCGCCAGCAAGGCCAGTTCTCGGCAGACGACTCGGTCAGTGACGACAGAACAAACAGCGAAGCAAAGATCAGCATCAGCATGCGGGGCATGAGCAGCTCCTGAAGAACGCAGCAGTTGCAATCGGGTTAGAATCGGCCGAATTCACAGTCGATCGTTGGCAGCGTAGTCAGTGCGCGGCACAATCGGCGACTGAGTCAGCTTCTCGATCGGTGACAGAAGTCGCAACGGACTGAGTGCGAGGGCAGTCACGTCAGGCCCGCGGGTCGTGTTCCGACGAGTGACGGCTGAGGACAGGTTCTCGAAGACAGTTCCTCTCTGCGAGTCCTGCTATGAGCGATTCCGGGGTACTCAGGTTCCAGTCGCCGGGTCCGGTGGTTGACGCGCTCCCGGTATTGATTTCTCTGGTGAACGTCGATCGCTGTCTGGAATTCGTGAACGCCGCCTTTTCGCGGTGGATGAATCGCGCTCCCGCCGAGCTGGCAGGAATGCACCTGCAGGATGTTCTCGGCGAAGCGAAATACACCGAACTCAAGCCGCACATCGATACCGCACTGTTCGGCAAACAGGTCTCCTTCGAGACGACTCTGACTGGTCGTGACGGCGAACCTGTTTACTGCCAGGTCATTCACGTTCCAAAGATCGACGAAGACAAAAAGGTCAGAGGCTTTTATTCGCTGATTACGGACGTCAGCGCAATCCGTCAGTCGCAGCAGGCACTCAGCGATTCCGAAGCTCTGTATCACTCGCTGGTCGAACAGCTTCCGATGTGTCTGATTCGGAAGGATCTCGATGGGCGGTTTACTTACGTGAATCCGCAGTTCTGTGAATTCTCCGGGCGAACCGCGGACGAAATGGTGGGCCGCACGGACGCCGAACTGTTTCCTCCGGCACTGGCAGCAAAGTATCGCCAGGACGACCTGCATGTACTCAAACAGCGCGACGTGCTGGAGACGATCGAACGGCATCAGGTCGAAGGCGAAGAGCGTCAGCGTTACGTGCAGATTCTGAAGACACCGATCTTCGACTCGACGAAGCGGATCGTCGGGACGCAGGTACTCTTCTGGGACGTCACGGAAAAGCACATTGCGCAGGAAGCTCTGGAAGAAAGCACGGCACTGAAGCGGGCCATCTTCGATTCATCGCTCGATTGTATCGTCATCGTCGATCAGGACGGTGAGATCATTGACGTGAATCGATCGACGGAACTGGTCTTCGGTTACTCCCGTGATGAACTGATCGGTGGCAACATTGACGAGAAGTTCTTTCCACCGGAACTCGACGAGCGACAGCGTGCCAATCGGGAGCATTACGATGAGGGGATCAGCAGCGGGTCGATGCTTGGCAAGCGGGTTGAAGTGCCTGCCCTGCGCAAAGACGGAAGTGGTTTTTTTGTCGAGATGGCGATGCAGCCGATTCCGTACATGGGCCGCACAGTCTTCGCGATGTTTCTGCATGATGTCACTGAGCGGAAAAGACATCGCGAGGAGATCGCGCAGAAGAACAAGGATCTGGAAACGCTGCTGTATGTGACTTCGCATGACCTGCGTGAACCGCTTCGCGCGATTCGCAGCTTCAGCGAACTTCTGCGCGATCGGACCGTTGGTCAGCTCGGCGATACGGAAACGGGATTCCTGACGCGAGTCATTGATGGAGCTGATCGGCTCGACCGTCTGCTGGAAGATGTTCTGATGCTTTCACGGGCTCAGCGGGCTAACGAAGCCAACGAGCTGATTGACCCGTCCGTCGTGATTGACGACGTACTAAAGCAGTTGGAGCCGCGGATCAGCGAAACCGGTGCTGTCGTCGAGGTTGCCGATACGCTGCCGCGCGTTCGAGTCGATCCGCGCTGGCTGCGGCAATCGATTTTCAATCTGGTTGCGAACGCCTTGAAATTTGTGAATGAGGGCGAGTCGCCGCAGATTCAGATCGCTGGCTACGAACGTTCGTCCGATGCAGGGACAGTGACGGGACTGGTCGTTCATGATCGCGGCCCGGGTGTCCCGGAAGAGCATGCCGAACGGGTGTTTCAACTGTTTCAGCGCGCGGTCAGCCGCAGAGTCGAGGGGACCGGTGCCGGGCTGGCAATCGTCCGTCAGGTCGCCAAAAGGTACGGTGGTAACGCGTGGGTCGAGCCGCGTCCAGGTGGCGGCTCAAGCTTCTATCTGACGTTCTCGAAGTGACGAATTCTCGCCATGAGACATGCCCGATTGATTCAGATCGTACCGTTCGTATGAAGATTCTGATAAGTTCTGCGCGAGCAATGCGCTCAGGCTCGCTGGCATCTGTTCGGATGTCTTTCGGATTCTTCTGCGACTCTGCGTGATATTCCGGAAGAACGCGATCCTGAGACAATATCGGACTCTTAGCGATATCGTTTGCGGGCAACCTCTCGCCGGAATGAGTTGACCGGCAGTGGACGCTCGAATCTGCCCGGTTTGGGATCAGTTCTGTGGTTGAGTCGCGTCAGGTCGAAATTCTGCTGGTTGACGACAGCGGGCACGACTGCGAGTCGTTGCGTGCGTCATTCGATCAGACAGGCCTGAGCAATGTCGTTCATGTCGCCTGCAGTGGTGACGAGGCACTCGACTGTCTGCGCGGCGACGGCATTGATGGCGGAGGCCGCATCGAACCCTCGCTCATCCTGCTTGACATGAACAGCCAGGCGGACGGACAACCGGCTGTCACCGCGGAACTCGAACTGCTGTCCGAACTGAAGAGCGACCCGGACCTGCGTTCGATTCCCGTGATCGTCGTCACAGCGAGCAGTGACGAGGCGGATATTCTCAATACTTACACCTCTGGAGCCTGCTCATTCGTCAGTAAGCCGACCTGTCTCGAACGTCGGCGGAAACTGTTCGCTCAACTGGCCGAATACTGGGCTCACGTGGCACAGCTTCCGCGGACGGGAAGCAACTCGGACGAGGCACTGGTTTCCCTGTGGGAAGCGGCGCACGAGAACGACGACATCCGTCCGATTCCTGTACTTGTCGTCGATGACAGCGAGGACGACGCTCTGCTGTTAAAAGAGGCGTTTGTCGATTGCCCGCTGGTTGAGTTTGTTGCGTTTGTTGAAGACGGTGAAAGTGCGCTGCGGTATCTGCGCCGTGAAGCTCCGTATGTCGATTCGCGACGCCCCGCGCTTGTTCTGCTCGATATCAACATGCCACGGATGAATGGCTTTGAAGTCCTCGCGGAAATGCGGGCCGACGAGGGGCTCATGCGGACGCCGGTCATCATGCTCACAACGAGCAAGCAGGAATCCGACATTCTCCGGGCGTATTCCGACGGCGCGTGTTCTTTCATCTCGAAGCCAGTCAACTTCGATCGAATGCGACAGATTGCTCAACGCTTCGCGCTGTACTGGGCCGTCGTCGCAAACACTCCTCAGGTTGATACCGCTGTCGCGAACTGGTGCGAGCCTGTTGACTGATGGCGGGGCAGGGGAATCCACACGCCTGGGAATCGGTCACAAGTGGCGGCGGCTGGAACGAGGTGCCAGCGACTCCGTGATAGTTTCCCTGCTGGTTCAGTTCCGTCCCATTTGCCGGGAAGTCAGTCGCCAGGGAATTGCTCCGAGCTTCGGAACGACCTCACTGATCCCCGCTGCTTGCTGGTCCGCTGTCGGAGCCGCAGAATACTGTGATGCGAATTTCGCCCGCTGGTCAGGAGGCTCCACATGGCACGGTTCATTCAACGTACGGCACTGGCTCGACAGGCGGTGGTCACGATCGCCCTCCTGTTCGGAGTCATTGAAAGCAGCCAGCTCACCGCCGCAATCGAGCCCGTGACTGCGGTCGAACGGCAACCGCTCGCCGCAGCAACGGAACGGTTGATCGAGGCTTTGACGTACGTCGGTGCGCCGCTGTCTGACGAAGAGAAGCAACGGCTCGACGCCGCGATGAAACACAGCAACGACGTGCAGGCGGTCCTCGGCATTCAGAAAGTGCTCGATCAACGGTCGATTGTCGTTGTGAATATCAGCGCCGAAAGCCGTGTCAAAGTCGCCGAAGGTCCCGCAGCCAAAGAATTGATGCAGCAGGGCTGGCGAACGTTTCTTGTCAGAGTCGAGAACGAGGCGGGAGTCACGGCGCCACTGATTGCTGAGAGCCCGAATGCCGCGCCGCTCTATCAGCGTGGCCGGATTAACGCGCGACAGCGACCGTCGACTGATGAGAAGCTTGTTCGCCCGGAGGATGTACCAGGACGGTTTCTCGACATGGCGATGTATGACAAGCAGCCACTCAAGCCAAATCTTTCCGGCCTGTCGCTTGAGTATCGGATCATTCAGCTTTTCAGTCGCGACGTGGGACGCCGCGAAGCGCAGCTTGCCTTCAACGTTGGACAGGGCACACAGGACATTGGCTTCCGTAATTCTGTGCCGATTCTGTTTAACAGTGTACCAGCGGTTGAAGTTTCGCTCGGCGTGAAAGATCCCGCTGGCGAACCGACGACAGCAGCGTTCGTTATTCGAGATTCTCAAGGTCGCGTGTACCCGAATCCAGCTCGACGGCTGGCTCCAGACTTCTTCTTTCACAATCAGGTGTACCGTGCTGACGGCGAGTCTGTGCATCTGCCGCCGGGGCAGTACGTTGTCGAGGTCTCGCGCGGTCCCGAGTACCGCGTGCAGAAGCATTCTCTGACGGTCAGAAGCGACGTTGTCAGTCAACGGGCGGATTACCAACTGGAACGCTGGATTCATCCGGCGGCGCGCGGGTGGTTTTCGGGCGATCATCACGTGCATGCAGCTGGATGTGCTCATTACGACGCGCCGACCGAAGGCGTGACTCCCGCCGACATGATGAAGCACATTCTTGGCGAAGATCTCAACGTCGGCTGCGTGCTGACCTGGGGGCCGTGCTGGTATCACCAGAAGCAGTTTTTCGAAGGGCAGACTTCGGCGCTGTCCCGGCCGAGTTACCTGATGCGCTACGACATCGAGGTCTCCGGATTTCCGTCGTCGCACGCCGGGCATTTGTGTCTGCTGAGGCTCAAAGAGGACGACTATCCCGGCACGACTGTCCTGGAAGACTGGCCGACCTGGACGTTGCCTGTCCTGAAATGGGGCATAGAGCAGGGTGGTGTCGTCGGTTACAGCCACAGCGGGTGGGGCCTGCAGCTTCCGGATCATATGCCGGACGGGACGCGCGAGTTTCCAAAGACACGCTGGGGCGGTGCCTCGCCAGACTGGCAAGGCACGGCGGCGAAGACACTGCCCGATTATGCCATGCCGCGTTTCGACGGGATCGGTGCCAACGAATACATCGTCACTGTCACACACGACGTTTGCGACTTTATCTCGTCCGTCGATACACCCTCCATCTGGGAACTCAACATCTGGTATCACACGTTGAACTGCGGGATGCGGGCGGTCATCAGCGGAGAAACCGACTTCCCTTGCATCTATGGCGACAAGGTCGGACTCGGGCGCGTTTACGTGAAACTCAATCCGAACGAAGAGCTGACGTTCGACAACTGGATTCTCGGCGTGCGCGACGGTCGCAGTTACTGCGGCGACGGGCTGAGCCACGTGCTCGACTTCAAGGTCAACGGTGTCACGCCCGGTGAGCCCGGCACAGCCGGCCAATTAAGCCAGCTCGAACTTCCGCGACCCGGCAGCGTCAACGTGTCGTTCGACGTGGCTGCGCTGCTGCAGCCAGAGCCAACAGAACAGACCGAGCGGATTCGTAGCAGCCGGCTTGATCAGAAGCCGTACTGGCATCTCGAACGCTGTCGGATCGGAAACTCCCGCAAGGTTCCGGTCGAGCTGATCGTCAACGGCCAGCCCGTCGCAAAGAAAGAGATCGTCGCGGACGGCAGCGTTATCCCGGTCAGCTTCGACGTCAACCTGAAGCAATCGAGCTGGGTTGCGGTTCGTATTCTGCCGTCCGTGCATACGAATCCCGTCTTTGTCGTTGTCGGCGATCAGCCGATTCGGGCCAGCAAACGCAGTGCTCAATGGTGTCTCGACGCGGTCGATGTCTGCTGGAATTCGAAGCAGGCAGCGATTCGCGAATCCGAGCGACCTGTTGCGAAGGCCGCTTACGATCAGGCGAAAGCTGTTTACAGCCGGATTCTTGCTGAGTCGACTGCCGACTGAGCCTGTCGCTTTTGAGATTCAGTGAAGAACGGTCCGATCCATTGAGACTGCTGCGGCAGTGTCGTTTGCCAAAACAATTTGGCTTTGAGTGGACTCACGGCAACGAGCCATCGCGCGTCGGTCGGTTTCTGGTAGTGATTCTGGACACGCTCCAGAGTGGTCCTCATTACCGATCACGGAACATCGAAAACCAGTCACTCGGATTTCAGCACCGCGAACACTCGCGCCGGGCCTCCTGTTCCGTTTTCGATTTTGATTGGGGCGACGATGACGTGAAACCCACGCGGTGGGAGCGTCTCCAGATACGCGATATTTTCAAGACCGAAGCGGCCGGCGCCGTTGACGATGTGATGCACCGCGAAGTCTTTCGAGATGCCGCGATCGATGCTCAGGTTGTCGATGCCGACTCCCTTCGCTTTGCGCTCTTTCATGAGGAACATCGCGGCCTCGCCGGAGAACGACGGGAAGTGCAGCCTGCCCATCGCGTCCTGGTTCTTGTACCGCGGGTAATTCCAGAAGAATCGGCCCCAGCCGGTCTTCAGAAAGACGATCGCTCCGTCGGGAATGCGGCCATGTTCGGCTTCCCACGCCTTGATGTCGTCAACGGTCAGTGCTGTGTCGTGGTCCATCTCGGCACGGACGGAAATGTCGAGGACGACTCCCGGTCCGAAGAGTAACTGCGGATCAATCTCGGCAACGGTCGGCTGGTTCTTCTCGAAATGATTCGGTGCGTCGATATGCGTGCCGAGGTGCTCGGGCATCGAGAACGCCTTTGACAGAACGCCGTCCTTCTCGATCGTCGCAATGGTCGTCAGCTCGAACGGCTTGTAGCTGCCACCTGGCCAGTACGGGTTCTTCTCATTCAGCGTCCAGGTGAGATCGACAATCTTCGCTCTGCCAGCCGCCAGGTCGGCTAGAGTCACAGTCGCGGATGGATCGTCGGCACGACTCGCCGAATCAAAGACAAGTGTCGCGGCGAGGCATGACACGCAAACAACAAGCTGACGCTGGTATCGGAGCATGGGTCTCTCCTGTCGCGTTACAGGGACTGGCTTTGGCATTCTGTTTCCGGCATCTTGACGCCTGCGTACGCCTCGAAGGCTCCGTTCTTGAACAGAAGGAAGCAGAGAGAACCGAGGTTTTATCGTGCCGTCTCTGTTACCTCAGTTTCCTTTTGTTCAAAATCCCGACAGCCTTTGTCCACAACACACCTGCCGGCATCAGGCCGCATCGTCAGCAACCGTTTGTCCGCTGTCGAGCGTCCGACCCTCTTGGACACATCAGCCGCCGCCGATACACTCGCTGGCCATTGTGCTCACGTCGGGCACCCATGACTCAATGATCGAGGAGCTACTGATGAAAACTGTGTTCGCGTTTGCGGCGGCCGCCACACTGCTGCTGGGAGTTTCGACCGAAAGCCAGGCCGAAACGAAAGTCGTTCTCAAGGATATGCACATCTGCTGTGGCAAGTGTGTGAAGGGCATCGAGAATGCCGTTAAGGATTTGAAGGGCGTCAAAGTCGACGTCAACAAGGACGACGAGACGACCGTCGTCACCGGTGATAGTGATGACGCCGTGCAGCAGGCCATCGATGCAATCGCCGATGCCGGCTACCACGCCACCTCAGACAACAAGAAGCTGAAGCCGAAAGACGACAGCGGAGCCAAAGAAGGCAAGGTCAAGCGGCTCGAAGTGACCGGCGTCCATAATTGCTGCGGCGGCTGCAACAACGCCGTCAAGAAGGCGATCAAGACGGTCGACGGAGTGAAAGCAGACACCGCCAAAGCCAACGAGGAGTCGTTCGTGGTCGAAGGTGACTTCGACGCACTGGCTCTGGTCAAAGCGTTGAACAAGTCCGGTTTCCACGTCAAGGTGAAGAAGTAAGTTTCACTTTGTACGGGTGCCACTGCTGGCTTGCCCAGCAGTGCCGGGTCGGGGCCTTAAAACACTGCTGGGTGAGCCAGCGGTGGCACCCGTTGATTTGACCTGACTGCGAAACTTCGGCAGACGAACCGGAAACGCCCATGCTCACTTTCAGCAGGTCGACGAACATCTCGCCGGGGCTGCTGGATTGCTCGGGGCTCTCGCGGCGTGATTTTCTGCGGGTCGGGACGCTGGGGCTCGGAGGACTCTCGCTTGCCTGGCTGCTGACTCAGAAGGCGCGCGCGGAAGGGGGCTCGTTTCTTCGTAACAAGTCGATTGTGTATCTGTTTCTGTCCGGCGGCGCGTCACATATTGAGACGTTCCATCCAAATATGGATGCGCCGGCGCCCTACTGCAGCGTAACCGGCGATGTGCAGACCAGCGTGCCAGGCCTCGCTCTCGGCGGAACGTTCCCGCGGCTCGCCAGGCACGCGGACAAGATGGCGATCGTTCGCTCGTTTCAGCACCCGATCGGTGGTCACGTCCAGGCGATCGTTCACATGCTGACCGGAGGAACGGATCCGCTTGGCATGGGAACGGCAGGCTTTGGCATGGGTCCCGCGTTTGCTCGGCTACGCGGAGCGAACCATCCCATCACAGGAATGCCGACCAGTACGCTGCTGGTCTCGGACGAGGTCGACCCGCAATACCGCAACGAACGCGGACGTGTCGAGAAAGGTTCGCGACCGAATTCACTCGGCAGTTCGTTTGCCCCGTTCAATCCGGCTGGCGGCGGCGAGGCGACCGCGAACCTGAAGCTGAACCTCGACTCCGCCCGCTTCAATGACCGCCGCAGTCTGCTCGCCGAGATTTCCAGACAGCAGCAGCTCGTCGAACAGCACGGCGACGAGATCACAGAAAACACGCAGCAGGCGTTCGATCTGCTGCTCGGTAGCGCGTCCGAAGCCTTCGACCTGAGCCGCGAAGACCCGCGACTGGTCGAGCGGTACGACACCAGCGGCTTCCAGATCGGCAAGAAGATCTTCCGCCCGTCTGACCTTGGTACACACTTCATGACCGCCCGGCGCCTGATCGAAGCTGGTTGTGGCTTCGTCACGATTCACAGCGCTGGCTGGGACATGCATGCTGACGGAAACAACCCCGGCATCGAACGCGGCATGAGAATGCTCGGCGCGCCCGTCGACAAAGCAGTCTCTGCGTTTGTCGAAGACCTCGACGACCGGGGAATGCTCGATGACGTCCTGATCGTCATCGGCGGCGACTTCGGCCGTACGCCAAAGATCAACTCACGAGGCGGCCGCGACCACTGGGCCAACCTCTGCCCGCTGGCGTTCATCGGCGGTGGCATCGGCCGGGGTCAGATCATCGGCCAGTCTGCCCGTCGTAACGACGTCCCGGTGACCGAACCGGTATTGACGTCGCAGATCTTCGGCACGGTGATGCATACTCTGTTCGACGTCGCCCAACTCCGCCTTACCCGGGGCGTCCCTCGCGACTTGATGCAACTGCTTGAGTCAGCGCAGCCGATTCCAGACATCGCGTGAATCTCGCTTTTCGTGTTGCCGGCATTTCTCCCGGACGGTCAAGCCGCCACTCCTCCGGTGCCATGCGAGAAATAGGCTCTGTTGAGTTCCAGCCGCGTCCGCTCCGCAAGGCGACTTCTGGAAATTATTATGAGCGCGATCACTTTTCTCTTGCCACACTGCTGCGGTGCCGATAATGTGAGTGCAGTCACAAAGAGGCTGGCGCGATGAGGATCACACAACAGGTCAAAGAAGAAACTCGAGCACGCATCGTGGCGTGTGCGGAGCGGCTGTTTCGGACGCAGGGGTTTGATGCCACTCGGACGAAAGAGATTGCTCAGGAGGCCGGGATCGCAGCGGGGACGCTGTTTAACTACTTCCCGGCGAAGGAAGCCGTCGCCGTCGCTCTGATTGAGTCGGCTCTGAAGGCCGCAGAAGCGACATTCCGAAAACGGGTGACTGATTCCGCGTCGCTGGAAGAGGACCTGTTTGCGTATATCGCCGCGGGGCTGCGCAGGCTGCGACCGTATCGCGCTTATGCAAAGTCGGTTCTCGAAACCTGCCTGAGTCCGGCGGCGACGGATGAAGCCAGTGCCGGAGCCTCGAACATCCGCACCGGCCATCTGCAGGTCTTTGGCGAACTTGCCGCGACGCGTGGCTGGTCTGAACCCCCGACCGCGATGGAGTGCCAGCTTTACTGGACGCTTTACACCGGCGTCCTCTCGTTCTGGGCGAGCGATTCGTCGTCGAATCAGGAAGACACGCTGGCATTGCTCGACCAGTCACTGCGGATGTTCGTTGCGTGGTTCATCTCACAGCGATCGACTGAATCCTTAACCTGACTGTCGGCTTCCCGGCAGTCTGGAGCCGAGACAACCAATGGGGGAGACTCAAAATGGCCGCGACTGTTTCTGATCTGCTGGCTGCCCTGCCCGAGGGCATTGACGTTCCCGGCGAGACACCGACCGAGCAGACGCTCGGCGACGCGCTGAACGAACTCACGAAGCAACCAATTCCAACGGGGGCGCTGCGACGGTTTGGATCACTGACGGGTTTGCACGCGAAGGTCGGACTTGCCTATCTGGCCTACTGGGCTCGCGGTTGCTTCCAGAATGCCGACCGCCGTCAGCAGGCGCTGATTGAAACAAACCTCGCCGCCGCTATGAAAATTCTCTCGACGATGGGGTATCTGCGCGGCGCGATCATGAAGATCGGCCAGGCGGCCGCGAATTTTCCCGACATCGTCCCGGACGAATTCGTCGACACTCTGAGCAGGCTGCACTTCGAAGCGCCGCCGATGCACTGGTCCCTGATTCGCGAGATTCTGCATGACGAACTGGGACGCGATCCGGAAGACGTGTTTGAATCGTTTGACCGGACTGCGTTTGCGGCGGCATCACTCGGGCAGGTTCACCACGGCCGTCTGAAGACCGGAGAACAGGTTGCCGTCAAGGTGCAGTATCCCGGCATCGCCCGCACTATCCGGTCTGACTTCCGCAATCTGTCGATTCTGATGCTGCCACTGCGGTTCACTCGCGACTGGTCCTGCATCCACCCGCAACTGGAGGAAGTCCGGCGAGTGCTCGAAACCGAGACCGACTACGAACAGGAAGCCGATTACCTGATGCGCGCGCGGCGGCTGTTTCGCGACGGGGACCAGATTGTGGTTCCGCGCGTCCATCAGGAGTTCTCAACCCGGCGGGTACTCACGATGGAGTACCTCGACGGTCAGACGCTGGCCGAATTCGTGCGCAGCGATCCGTCACAGGAGGAGCGAGACCGAATCGGGAGTCTGCTCACACGATCCTGGTGCCGCCTGCTTTACGCAGGACGAATGAATTACTCAGATCCGCACCCAGGGAACTTTCTGATTCTGAAAGACGGCCGTCTTGGTCAGATTGATCTGGGCTGTATGCGCGAGTTTTCGGATGAGGAATGGGAATATCTTCGTTACGCCGATCAGGTTGTCTTGGGTGGTCGAAAAGAGGCAGAAGCGCATATGCGACGGGGAACTGATTTTTCTGAGGCAGAACTGGTCGACCTTGAACTGATGGATGCAATGGTAGAATACTCAGATTGGATGCTGCAGGCCATGCGTCAGGACGAACCGTTCGACTACAGCGATGCCTCAGTAATGCGTCGTGGTATCAACCTGATTCACGAGTTCTCCCGACGCTGGCGTCCCGCTCAAAAGCCCATCAATGTTTTCATCCAGCGCGGGGTACTCGCTGGCTGGGGACTTCAGCATCGGCTCCGTTCGCGCGTTCCGGTCAAATCCATCTGCGATGAAGAGATCGCGGTAACCGGCTGGCGTCAACAGACGGTTTGACTGGCCGCCAGCCTCAGCTCGCGCAGGGCCGGTTCCCACTGGCCGAAATCTCTTCGTGAGTTCACTCGAAACGCAGACGGGCGACCGGTGGGGACGGGTCCTGCGCCGCTCAGTGATTGAACAGGAATTCGCTGCTGTTGAGCAGCGTCCAGTAGATGTCGGCGAGGGCTCGGGATTCTTCTTCGGCGGGAAGTGAGTCGGCGTAAGCTGCCAGTCGCTGGGCTTCGGATTCGGTGGGGCGGCGGACGAGGGCTGCCAGGTAGAGCGTTTCGATCTTCTGATCGCGGGTCATCAGCGGGTAGTCAATGATCGCTCGCAGAGTGCGGCTTTGTTCGAGATCGGTGCCCTGACCGATCAGGTCGCCGTTCATCAGCGACAGGGCCTGCAGAATTGTCGTCGGGCGTTCGAGCGGACTGTCGGCGTCGTTGCTGAACAGGTCGAGGAACTCCTGCTCGGCGGGCTGATCATTGAACTGGCCGGGGACAGTAAATGGTTCGAACGTGCCCATCGCGGCGGACAGGCTATTGAAGACCTGCCGCGGCGTCAGACCGCGAACGCTGGCGCGGGCGAACATCTCGGGGGGCAACTGGCCTGGCGAGGTTTGTCGGCTTGAGAGCTGATACGCGCGCGTCGACGTGATGACTCGAATCAGGAACTTCAGGTCGTAGCCGCTGGCGATGAACTCGCGGGCCAGCAGGTCGAGCACTTTCGGATGGCTCGGCGGATTATTCGCGCTGAAGTCGTCAACCGGGTCAACAAAGCCTCGTCCGAAAAACATTCCCCACAGCCGGTTGACGGCCATCTTTGCAAACCACGGATTTTCGTCAGCGGTGACCCAGGCAGCAAGTTCCTCGCGCGGCACCGCCTGCTTTGCAGGTGTGTCACTCTCGGCTTTTCCGGTCGGCAGAAACGCAGCTTCGACGAAGCGGCCGGAATCGAGAATCTGAATTCGCCGCCGATTCGTAACTTCGTTGACCATCGCGAAGGCGTTGTCGCCTTTGACGCCCGAGTAGAACGCGGCGAGGCTCCAGAACTGCTCCTGCTTCCAGGTATCGAAGGGATGGTTGTGGCACTGAGCACATTCGAGCCGCACTCCGAGAAAGACGCGCGATGTTGCCGCGGCAAGGTTGGCCGGGTTGAGCTGCTTGACTCGAAAAAAGATTCCAGGCGACGCCTCCTGCGCTCTCGGGTTGCCTTCGAGGTTGTCGATCGGGGCGGTGATCAGCGAGCGGACCAGTTCGTCGTAGGCGACCTCGGTACGAAGCTGCTCACGGAGCCAGGCTTCAAAGGCGGGGCGAAGTTGCCGCAACTGCGGCTCGGAAGTGGCTTCGGGGATCAACGCCGCCTGCCAGAACTCAGCGAAGTGTGTCACGTACGTCGGTCGGTCGAGCAGCCGCTCGATCATGTCTCGGCGAGCCTGCCGCGCTTCGGCGGCCGAACCGTCTGAGGCTGCCAGAAACTCTCGCGTCACCGAGACCTGCGGGATCCTGCCGGCGACGTCGAGCCACACGCGACGGAGGAACTCAGACGGCCGAGCAGGTTCGGACGGAGTGACCTGGTTCTCTCGCCAGGTCTGTTCGAACTGCTGATCGACCTGCGCGACGATTGCATCGACGCGCTGCCAGTCGGTGGGGCCGTCGGATGCGGCGGTCGGGCCGATCACGATTAACAGGGCAGTCAGGCCGGTGAGAAAAAGTAACGGCTGACGAAAGTGAGTCAGGCGGTTCATGGAACACTCCGTCGACGGATCGCTCACGTTCTGCGAAGACACTCGTGATACACCGGACGGCTTGCGCCGTTCCGTGACCTTCGCTTACCGGCCCAGACAGCGGACCAGCAGCGCGGACATATCGTCCTTGACGCGCCGCCCCTTCACGCCAGCGAACTCCAGCACGTCGCCGTGCAGCAGTTCGATGATGCGTGCTGCCGGGAGGTCGCCTTGCTGATGCAGGAACTCAAGTACTCGCGGCAACCCATAGAGTTCGTTGGCCTCGGTATGTGCTTCCTGAAATCCGTCCGTCGGGACAAAAAACAGATCGCCCGGCTGCAGCTCAACAGGAAAGCTCGTGTTCAGAATCGTATCGGGGATCAGCCCCAGCGGCAGTCCGGTGCTGGGGAGCGTTTCTGTTTCGCCGTTCGCTCGCAGCACGTAGCCGCAGTGGCCGGCTGATGCGTAAGTCAGCGAACGCTTCTCCGGCTCCAGCCGCGCAAAGAACAGCGTGACGAAGCGGTGCTCTTCCAGGTCGGCTGACAAAAACCGGTTGGCGAGCATCAGAATCTCGCCGCAGTGCGGACGCGTTGAGGCGATGGCTCGCAGATAGGCCCGCAGTTCGGCCATCAGCAGGGCCGGGCCGAGGCCGTGCCCGGTGACATCGCCGACGACGAGTCCCAGGCAGTCGCCGGCCATCGGAATGAAGTCGTAATAGTCACCGGCCGTTTCGTCGGCCGGATAGACAGCACCTGCGAGATCGTAACCGGCAAGCTGCGGCGCCTGTTTCGGAAACAGTGCCTGCTGGACGTGGTACGCGGCTTTCAGCTCTTCGGCCATGCGCTGCTGCGTGCTGACGTCCAGCGAGACGCCGATCGTGCCGATGATCGTGCCCGCGGTGTCGCGCAGCGGTTCGACGTGAACCGACAGCGAACGTGCCTGCCAGTGGAAGTCGAACGAGACCGATTTGCCGGCGAGCGCCTCCTGATGTGCGACCAGTGGTTGAAACGTCGGGTCGGTTGTTCTGAAGTAGTCCGTCAGTCGCTCGCCGACGACTGGACGTTGAAAGTCGTCGTTGATGACACACGCCGTTGACGGCGCGGTGATGCGCAGGTCAGTGTCGGTGGTCCACAGCACCGCAGGGAGCTGCTCAGTGATCAGCCGGAGGTGCTCGTCGCTCTGCCGCTGCTGCTCCCTCGCCTTCTGACGCTCAATTGAGTAGCGGATGGCCCGCGAGAGCAGCAGGCCATCAATGTGGCCTTTGACGAGGTAATCCTGCGCTCCGATCTGCAGTGTTTCGAGGGCGATCGTTTCGTCGTCGAGTCCGGTGAGCACAATGATCGGCAGCGCGGGAACGGTTGTGTGAACGCGCTGGCAGGTTTCGGTGCCGTAGCTGTCGGGAAGGCTCAGGTCGAGCAGTACGACGTCAAACCCGTTGCCCGCAGCCAGTTCGCTCTGCATCTCGGCGAGCGAGTCGCAGCGGCAGACCTCGTAATCCGCCGTCGTGACCTGCTGCAGATAGATCTCGATCAGGTCAGCGTCAGACTGACTGTCCTCAATTAGCAGCACGCGAATGTGCGGTTTCGGATTCATTAGAACCGGCTCACGTTTGCCCTCACCTGAGCCGACTGCCGCCCCTGTTCCGGGATTCGACAGCGTCAGACGTGAGAATCGGTTGCTGGCCCGAAGTGTGAGGATACCCGCGTTAACAGTGATCCGCTACGTTGCCTCGTTTGTCTTTGTCCGTCTTTGTCCGCTTTCTCAAATTCCATGATTACGCAGTTTGCAATCCGATTGATCTGCGGCCTGAGCCTGGTCTGGTGCATCATGCCGCGACGCCAGGTCACGTCGGGTTTCTTCCGGATTCAAATGCTCGTCACGCTGGGTTTGTCAGCTCTGACGGGAATGAGTGCCGGACAGTTCGCGGGTGAAGAGGCAGCACCAACGCTGCTGACACCGTTCTTTGTCCGCGTGATCGCCGGAATCGTTGGAGCACTGTCGTTCGTCGGCTCGGTCTTCTGGACGCTCGAACGACGCGCCGCCGGAGAACGGTTCGGCTTCGCAATTGCTGCCATCGCGACCGTCACGCTGGTTCTTAACTGCGTTTCGCAGAACTCACTGAGGACACTGTTCGGCAATCTGTACTGGCTGTCGGAACTGGCAACGGCCGGTGTGTCGGGAACGGCGGTCGGCGGAATGCTGCTCGGCCACTGGTATTTGACAGCTCCGACGATGTCGACGTCGCCGCTCAACCGCGTGAATGTCTGGCTGGGAGTCTGTGCCGGACTGCGACTGCTGCTGGCGATCGTCGCGATGGCGATGTTTCATGGAGCAGTGTTCGGCGACGCGGCGTCTGGAACAGCAGGTGTCTCGTCGACGCATCTCGTGTGGCTGAGCCTGCAGTGGCTGGGCGGGATGGTCGGGCCGCTGGCATGCTGCTTCATGGTGCAGCGGATTCTGAAATATCGAAACACACAGTCGGCGACCGGAGTGCTGTTTGTCGGCGTGATTCTGGCGTTCCTCGGGGAGATGACCGGAGCACTCCTGCGGAACGAACTTCAGCTTCCTTTTTGACACACGGCTCAGACCCAGCCGCGCAACTGGCGGCTCAGGAACCATCAGATGCAGCTTGTTTATCATTGTCCGGTTTGCGACACGCTGAACTACGCGTCGCCGTCGTCGGACGATCGCACGCTGTCGTGCGGCGCGGACGGCTGTCAGTGGCAGCGTGAAATCCAGGAAACACACATCAAGGGCGACCGTCCACTGAAATGTCTGTGCTGCGGCAACCCCGATCTGTGGCGCCAGAAGGACTTTCCGCAGGGGCTCGGCGTATTGATGGCAGGAACCGGAGCGACGCTCAGCATTATCGCTTGGGCGTATTATGAACCGCTGTGGGCCCTGGGAATTCTGCTTGTCTTCGCGGCGATCGACATGGCGCTGTACACGCTGATGCCCGACGTGCTGGTCTGCTACCGCTGCAAGTCCCGGCACCGCAAAACCGACCTGGCCGACGATCACCCGCGATTCGATCTCGAACTCGCCGAGCGTTACCGCCAGGAAGAGAAACGACTGGCAGAAGTACAACAGCAAAAGCCGCAGTAACAAGACGCCAGGGTGGCCGGGGCTGGAGCGAGGAACGAACAAAGCCCCCCCGGTCGGCGGCCTCTGTGGGCAACGTTCCGGGGCTTCCTTCACAGGCTCAGTCCAGCCCCGGCCACCCGACCGAAACTCGCGCAGACCAAGGCTTTCAATATCAGTTATTTCGCTTCACTCGTCGACACGGCTGTTTCTTGACTCGCTGACAACAGAGGATGCGGATGGCTATTGCCGTCTCGAAGAAGAAACACGAAGCGGGTTCAGTTTTGAAACGTCGCTCGAACAGTTTCACCATCAGGGCCAGCGCACACTAAGTTGTTTGTCCGAAGAGGATTTCGGCGAGGAAGGCGGAGTTCCATCCGGCCATGCGGCGTTTCATCACGAGGCTGTGCTTTCTGCCGGGATGCTGTTTGAGCAGGCCCAGTGTGAAGCGGC
>WGMU01000033.1 GCA_016124895.1 bacterium | reverse complement strand
CAACAACAAACTCAAACTGCTCCAGCGCCAGGCCTTCGGCTACCGCGACCTCGAACTCTTCAAACTCCGAATCCTCTCACTCCACACCACGCACAAATCACTCATTGGATAAACACAGCCCCGACTTACCGGATGAACCGATTTGATCCGCCGCCGCCGACTTTGACAAACGGTCGCCAGCACGCAACACCCGCTACCGGCTTGTATAGTTTCTTGGTGGGTTTCGCCTGGGGCAGTTACTTCTCCACTATCGTTGACAAGCCAAACGTCGATCGCTTTACCGAGTCTGCACAAGACGAATCATCCGTCGACTAAGTGGGGCAACTCCAGTTGATCGCCAATCGGCCTGCAGAATAGAGGATGTAACGGCATTTCCGCCGGCTGATCGCTCGACGTTTTCCTGTTGCCTCTTGTCGCTGTTCGACTGGGTTTGCGTGCAATCGTGGCTGACCCAATTCTGTAAACTCGGGCGGGCTCGATGAATTTGCTTCGGCGACGGGGCAGCTTTGGCCATGATTCCCGCAGGCCCGGCAGAGCTTCCTGTAACGAGAACGCGGTGAGACTCAGGAATGACACTCCAGCAACTCGAAAAGACAGTCTCGGAACTGCCTCCCGATCAGCTCTCGGCGTTCCGTGAATGGTTCCACGCCTTTGACGCAGAGAAGTGGGACGAGCAGTTCGACAGAGATGTCGCGGCGGGCCGGCTTGATCAACTGGCTGACGACGCCAGCGCCGAGCACCGAGCTGGCAAGTCGACGGAGCTATGAGCCACCTCGCGAGTCCAGGTTTCTGGAAGTGTTACGAAGCTCTCCCAGCCGCGATTCAGGAGCTGGCTGACAGGAACTTTGCGCTGCTGCAGGCAGACCCGGCTCATCCGTCGCTGCATTTCAAGAAAGCCGGACGATTCCGATCCGCTCGCGTCGGCCTGTAGCACCGAGCCCTCGCCGTCGAAGTTGACGACAGCCTGCTCCGGTTCTGGATCGGCGACCATTCGGAATACGACCGACTGATTGGCGGTTAATTCCGACAGTGTTTACGTTGGAAACAGCACACTACTCGCCGGCAATGTCGCCCATCAGAAGATTGAGTCGGTCGCCAGGAACGCCTTCCCACTTCATTGAACGTGGGCTCTGCCTTTAGAATCGCCCGCCAGGCTCGACGGGTCTGTTTGTTTTGTCGAAGGGCGGTTCTGGGTTCTTCCGTTTGGGGTACTGTCGAGATGGCTGTCAATCACAGAATCGATACGGAACTGGAAGACGACGGTCGGTGGATTGCTGAGATTCCTGATCTGCCTGGCGCCATGGCCTACGGCGACTCGCGGGATGCGGCGGTGGCGCGTGTGAAGGCTCTCGCTCTTCGCGTCCTGGCAGATCGAGTCGAGAACGGCGAACCGGTTCCGCAAACTGCCGACTTCTTTTCCTTTTCAGTCACCCCATGAGCGCGTGGCTGTCCACAAAGGCATGTCGCGTCCTGGCTGCGCTGTTGAGGATTGGCTGGGCCGTCAAACGCACCGTCAGTTGGATCAGGGGATTTCGTCGTATGCGTGTTCGTTATGATTGCAAGGGCACCACCCTGGATGCCATGACAACAATGACCGCTGCCGTCATCTGCTTCCAGATGCAGTACGAACCCGTTGCCTGAATGACTTCTTCCCACCAGTTGTTTGTCAGCCTCTTCGTACTATCCAGTAACTGTTTGCCCCCCATCTCCAGCAGGTCGTGAGCCATGACTCAGATGATTGTCAGTCGCCCACTTCTCTGCCCTCTGGTTGCCCGAAACTGCCTCGCTGCAATCCTGACCCTGACAGCTCTGCCAGCACTGGCTCAATCGGATTTGCCAGGTGCTGCCGGTTCGAGCGTTCCAGATGTGGAGAATTCACACCGCCTGTTGCCGACTGATACCGGAACTCTGACGCGGCTGCGGGAGCGAACAGAGCTGCTCCGGGCACTGGGGATTGCTCCCGCAGATGCCGGGAATTCCAGCCGCATTCGTCCGCAACAGTCGGAGTCGAAGCCACCCAGGCTTTCGCCGCAGCTACTCGAACTGTTGCAGCAGATGACTCCGCAGTCGCTGCCGGAAAACGCCGGGACTGGCCGGCAGCCGCCAGACGGACTCTCACGCAATCCAGAAAACGAAACCCGTCAGATGGAGCGTCTGAGCGATCTACTCTCGCAGGACAACCTCAGCCCTGATGACCTGCGGCAGATTCATGAGCTGATGCGTTCGCTGAGCGAGCCAGCAGCAAATGGTCGCAGCGGAGCGACTCCTCGAAACTCAAACGCGGCGTCACCTCGCAGCAGACTGTCTTCAGATGGAAGTTCGCCATCGCTCAACCAGATGCGAAACGGCGAGTCAGGTTCTGGGAATCGTCTGCGAACAGACCAGGCTCAGCTGCCCGGTGGTGAGATCGAGAGAGCAGATCGCTCTGGCAGGTTTCCCTCTGGCGAAAGCGGCCTGAACGGCAGAGATGCCCAGTCCCGGCATTCCGCTCGCCAGAATCTGCTGCGCCGCGCTCTAGGCATCGCCCCGGAGCCGGAGATACCTTCATCAACACGCTCTGAACGAACAGGCGTTCCGGACACGACCTCAAACCAACTGCCGAACTCTGCAAGCAATCGTCCAGACCAGACAGAGCGAACTGGGGGAGGCAATCCGGAATATGCTGACGACGCTCGTCGAACCGGGCAGAGGGAGAAGAGCGGGATCGGATTTCCTTCGGACGTTCGCCGATCACCACGTTCGAAAGGGACTGCCGGAGGCGGTTCGGTCTTTCCTGATGGCACGGAGGCTTTTCCGAATTCGCCTATTAACACTGGCCGCGTGCAGCGTCGGAATCATCCGGATGAGCAACGGTCAGCGTCGAGGGTTTCACCGAATGAGAGGCCAGCAGCAAACGATCGCAGTGATGACCAGACTGCCCGCACGGGAGCCTTGACTGATCGTTCGACACGTCTGGCTGAAATCAGCAGCAGCAATCAACCCGTCTGGCAGAAACTGCAGCGCATTGCGGAGGTCGCTCGCCAGGAGGCTTCCCGGCATTCGAGTTCCCCGCTGTCTGACTCAGAGAACCGGGACGAATCCGGCTTTGGACTTTCCAACGGGTTGACCAGCAAACTCGCAGATGTCGTCCAGAGCGCCGCAGCGGCGACAATGGAGACCGTCACCGAGCTGTCCGCCCAGGAGTCCGATACCGAATGGTCTGTTCGCCGATTGCCCGAACGCCAGGACACGGCGGATCGCGGTGTACAGGGCTGGGCAGCGTCGGTAAATGACTGGATTGCCCAACTGCCCGAACGAAGTCGTTCACAACCAGCCGGCTCGGGTTCGACACGACTCATCAGCTCCGGAAATGACAACACCTCAGCGAGTGCAGTCTGGGCGGCATTACTATTGTTGCTCGGTGGCGGCACCTGGTGGTATCTGCGTCGCCGAATCAGCACAGTCAATCCAGCCACGGAAGCAAACGCCGCGATGCAGCAGCTCAGACGCAATGCAACCGAGCGAGAACGTCTGATTCACGCGTTTCATGAGCTGATCCGTCAGTCGAAGTGTGGCAGCGAGGACTGGTGGCATCACTCGCGAGCCGTGCGACAACTGACAACAAAGAAGCCGCAGCTCGCCACTGAACTGAGATCGCTGGCAGTGATATACGAGCAGGCTCGTTACGCGTCCGCCCCCGAACCATCGCCTGAACAGCTCGCTGCGGCACACGCCGCTCTGAAGCAGTGTAGCAAACCATGACCGTTCGCCCGCAACGCTTCCAATTAAAGCGAGCCGTCTACGCTGCCGCAGTTACCACGCTCGCTGTAACACTGATTCTGATTCTGCCGCAACCGACCGCCGCACAGCAGGCCGCTCCGGCATTGAACCAGAATGCGCTGACGTTCCTTTCTCAGCCGGACTGGCAGTTTCGGCTCGACCTGTTTCAGCTCATGCTCGCGCAGCGCAACGTGGCGGTAACCCGTTCCGGAGACGACATCCTCAACCGACCGGACGAGAGCATCATTATTCTGAT
The DNA here is from genome assembly GCA_016124895.1 of bacterium. Classification (GTDB taxonomy): domain Bacteria; phylum Planctomycetota; class Planctomycetia; order Planctomycetales; family Planctomycetaceae; genus JAPOLP01. The sequence goes on along the minus strand of WGMU01000033.1, from coordinate 82,811 downwards.
TGGTGATCTCGAACGCGTTCCGACGGCGCTCCGGCTGCAACTTCAGAGTTTTATTCAGCGTGGTGGAGCACTGCTTGCCGCGTCTGACCTCGATGCTTCGCTTCCCGGTCTGTTTACGATCCGCTCGGGGCCGGTCCAGGCCAGCGATCCGCGTCTGCAGTACGAAGGCTTCTCTGACTGCCCACGAGTGACGCGTCTGAATCCCAATCACGAACTGACGGCCGGCGTCATGGAACTGATCGCCAATCGCTGCGGCTGGATCGACTCTCTGTCTCCACAGCTCGGCGAACGAACCGAAGTCGCCGCCCTTCCGAATCGGGTGCAGGCACCGCGAGGAGTTCCTTCCGGCAAATCGCTGATTGCAACGCTGGTCAGCCGGGACTCCCGCTATGGTCGGATGGCCGTCATTGCTGACCACAGCCTGCTGATCAGTGGAATGCTGCTGCATGGAGACAATTCGATCTTCGCTGTCAATCTCGTCAACTGGCTGTGTGCGGGGCGGCGGCGACAGGCTCTGATTCTTGTTCACGGTGATTTAATCCAGGGAGGCGGGCTGCAGCTCAGCCCGGAACTTCTGCCCCCGAACATGGCCGGGCAGCCGCCGAGCCTCGATGACGTCTCCAGACTCCCGCGGGAAACTCTGCTGGAGTTTGCGAACCACTTTGTGACAGGGATCGAAGATGCCAACCTGCCGAACGAACTCGCCACCGGCTATTTCAGTTCGCTGCAGCAACCGTACTACTTCCGGCTTCTGTATCTGGTCGCCGCGGTGTGCGGAGCCATCTGGCTGCTGCGTCAGTTCTTCCGGCGGGGCAACGAGCAGCTCAGTTCCGTGGAGCGCCTCAATGGCCCGCTGGCGCTGCAGCGAGTACAGAGCATGATCAATTCAGATGACTACAGCATCGCCATTCGTGAACTGTCGCGTCACCTGTTTCGACAACTGACGGGCTCCGACGCCGCGCGCGACTGGCCAATGGCGTTCCGCGAACTCCAGGTTGACGGCTCGTTCCTGCAGAAAATGTCGATCGCCCGCCATCTTATCGTGCTGCGCCGCCTCGCGACCGGAAACAATTCGAGCTGGCTGTCCCGCCGCCACTTCCTCAAGCTGGCCGGGATGATCGAACGGCTACTGACTCTACACGCCAGCGGTCAGCTTCGCGTCCGGTCGAGCGAGGGAGGATGAGTTCGGAATGCGGAGTCCAAAATGCGGAATTGATGGGGATGTCGGGCGGTCTGCTGTTCGGAACCGTCTCCCGGCTCAGCGCGGTTCGGATCGGAGGATGACGAGGACGATTACGATTAGGATGCCGACACTCTGACAGCCAACTGCCAACTGCTCCCCTGACGAGGCCCCTGTGGAATTCCCTGATATCAACGAACTCGCTCGCCGTGTTGGCGAGCTGCGGACTCAGTTACTGGTCGAAGTGAACCGGGTTGTCGTCGGGCTCGACGACGTCGCGGATCAACTGCTGACGTCGCTGGTTGCCGGCGGGCACGTGCTGCTGGAAGGCGTTCCGGGAACAGCGAAGACGACTCTGTGTCGAACGTTCTCGCAGGTACTGGGCATCGACTTTCAGCGGATCCAGTTCACGCCTGACCTGCTGCCGACCGACGTCACCGGGACACAGATCCTCAATCGCCAGAGCAGCGAGTTTGTCCTGCGCAAGGGGCCGGTCTTCTGCCAGTTGCTGCTGGCCGACGAGTTGAACCGGGCGCCGGCGCGCACGCAGTCGGCGCTGCTGGAAGCCATGCAGGAGCAACAGGTGACGATCGAAGGTGAGACGCTGCCGCTGCCCGAACCGTTTATGGTGCTGGCGACTCAGAATCCCGTCGAACAGGAAGGCGTGTACCGACTGCCCGAAGCGCAGCTCGACCGGTTTCTGTTTCGCGTTAACGTTGGGTACCCGGATCGCGAGCGGGAGATCGACATGCTCGCCCTGCACAGCCGCCAGCCGGAAACGCCGCAGGCAGTCACCACTCCGGAAGAGATCGTCGCAATTCAGAACGGTATTGATCAGGTGTTCGGAGCAAAGGAACTGCACTCGTACATCGTCGATCTGGTCCGCCTCAGTCGCGATCACGAAGACCTGGTCCTCGGAGCGAGTCCGCGAGCGGCCATCTTCCTGATGAAAGCCGCCCGAGCCCACGCGCTGCTGCGCGGCCTGCCGTACGTCACGCACGAGGACATCCAGTCAATCGCCCTGCCCGTCCTCGGTCACCGCCTGATTCTGCAGCCCGAAGCTGAAATGGAAGGCCGCCAGATTGCCGACATCGTCGACGAACTGATCCACTCGCTACCGGTGCTGAAGTAGAAGCCCGGCCGGTTCGCGAAATGCGACCAACTGCCACCGCTCTGCTCAGCCGCCTGCCGCAGTCGCCGCCCGCCGCGACAAACGCGAACGTCCCAGCCCTTCGTACTGCGCCGGCGCTCGACAAAACTCGAAAAACGCCTGAACGTGACAATCACGGGGCTTGCTGTACCGGCCCACAAACACCCGTCGGCCGACGGCGCCACCAGAGGACGACTGACGGGACAGCAGATTATCGCGAGCCCTGCGACTTCCGATTCCCCGCCGAGTGGGGATGCGCCTTCTCGTACGTCTCCTGCATCCGCCGTGTGCTGACGTGTGTGTAAATCTGAGTCGTCGTCAGGCTTTTGTGGCCCAGCAGTTCCTGCACGCTGCGGAGGTCGGCGCCGCCGTCGAGCATGTGGGTCGCAAAGCTGTGCCGCAGAGTGTGCGGCGTCACGTGCCGGTCGAGCCCCGTTTCCAGCAGATGCTTTTCGAGCATCCGGCCGATGCTGCGTGTCGTCAGCCGCTTGCCGAACCGGTTCAGAAACAGGGCCTCGACGTTCGGCGCAGGTTCACGAACGGCGAGCCACAGTTCGATCGCCTTGACAGCGTAGCGACCCAATGGAGTGATTCGCTCCTTTCGGCCTTTGCCAATCACCCGCAGAATGTCGGAGTCGCGTTCCCAGCTCGACACATCGAGCGAGACCAGTTCGGCGACGCGCAGCCCGGCTGAGTACATTGTTTCGAGAATCGCCCGGTCGCGCAGGCCCATCGGCTCGTTGGCCGGCGGAGCTTCGAGCAATGTCGCGATCTGCTCGGTCGTCAACAGGCTCGGCAGCTTGCGACCGGTTCGCGGCGTTCGCAGCGCCTGCGCCGGATTGGATTCCGTCAGACCCTCGCGCACGCAGTAGCGAAACAGACTGCGCAGACACGCGAGGCGCCGGGCGATGGTCGTCTTCGCGTATTCGCACTCGTGCAGATACGTGACGTATCCGCGGAGCATCGAGATTCCGACCTGCGACGGTTCGGGAATGCAGCCGACGCGGTCGAGGAAGTAGTCGTTGAGACTGGCCAGGTCTTCGGCGTACGACTTCAGCGTCAGCGGCGACGAGTTCCGCTCGAACTTGAGATAGCGAAGAAAGCCGTCAACTGCCCGGTCCATGACCAGACTCTACCACGCGCTTTCGGGCAGGCGCGGGTTGCGTTCTTCAGCTTCGGCTTCCTGACGCAGCTTGCGGACTTTCTGGCTGAGCACAGCGGCGTCGTACCAGGTAAAGCTCAGCTCTTTATCCGCGGCCTGTTTGCCGAGCGTCTGCAGCAGCGTGGCTGTGCTCTCATCGTCATACAGAAAAACGTAACGCTCTTCGTCCTTGACGAGTGCCAGAACATTCATGGTTCGCTGCATGGTCAGTCCCCGGCGCGGAGCCTTCGTCCCTGGTGTGAAAGGCACGGCCGTCAGGCGGCACGTCTGCGTCCACAATCCTTCGTGCAAATGAGAGTGTCGACGATTCCGATCATGCGGCTTGAATCCGCTTTTCAACTCGGCATGACTTGAGTGCAGTCCCAGCGGCAGAGTCACTGATACCGCCGCTGTTTGAGCAGGAACCGCCGCCGCGACTCGCCGCCGTGCAACAGCAGCATCTCTGAAATCATCACGTGCGCCGTGAACTTGCGGAAAAAGTCACTGCGCTTCATGTACGCCTCAAGATCTCCGCTGCGTGTTTCGCCACTGAGTTCCAGATAGTCGGCCAGCCGCGCAACGAGTCGCGCGTCGGTCGAATCAAACATCCGGACGTAGGCCATCAACGGATCACGCGGATCCCATTCATCGCGGCCGAGCACAACGTGATCATCAAAGACGAGTGCTGGAATCGTCTGGTCGCGCAGTAATGTCTGCGTCGATTCCTGAGCGCTTGCTACCGAGTCCTCATCCCGTGGAGGAGGAAACAGCGGGGTTACCGGATTCGCGGAGATGCTCTGAGCGAGCTGCTGGGCACTGAGGCTGCCGGCCTGGGGTACTGATACGGTGCCGCTCGATTGTGTCGGCGGAGTGGTTTCTGACGGCAACGACACTTTCTTCAATCTGGCCTCAACGGCGCCACTGGCATCCGGCCGCGAGGGTGAAGTGCTGGTGCGCCGTAAAGCGGCTGGCGACGATGAAGCGGCTGGCGGGGACGCTGTCGCTGGCTGGTTGTTCGACAGTGCGGCTCTGCTTTGAGGCAACTGGGCCTGGGGCAATTGTGCCGTGCGGACCGGGACTGCGGCGCCTGCTGGCGAACTTTGAGTCCACCGCGACGCAGTCGGTTTCTCCGGTGTCGTTGACGCGGCGGGAATGGATCTCGGATCCGGAACAGAGGCTTCCTGTTGGGGTGCTGGCAGAGACACCGCTAACTGCGCGGCTGCATCAAGCTTGACGCGACGCGGTGGAAGAAACTCGGCTTCGGCAGGGATCTCGTCACTGGCTGACGACGTCGTCGAGGTCCCGATCGTCTCCCAGTTGCCTTCGTCAATTTCCGGAATCAGCGCAGTCGGTTCAGGAGACTGAGCGCGCAGCAGCACCGGAGCAGAGAACGCCTTCGACGGCGTCACCATCGTCTCTGTCGTCGCTGACAGATGGAACTTCTCTGCGGGAGAGTTCGGCAGAAACAGCCACTGTTTTGGCGAGTACCACGCAACTTTGAGACCGACTCGCGGCGAATATGGGTCGTAGTCTGTGACAGCTCCAATGACGACCGCATCGACACCCAGAATCCGTGCAAGCTGTAGAGCGTCCGCAGGATCCTGCATCGCGAGGCCGTTTTCGAGCATTGCCCGTTCGGCCACGCCCACAGGCAGAACCTCGAAGCCAGGTACTTTCTGCAATTCGGAGTAGTACGCGAGGGCGAATTCCCGCCCGTCAACCGTCCGCTCCTGGCTGAGATTGAAGAACGGCGCGACGGCAACGGTTTCGAGCCCTGGCACAGGATTGCGGACGCCGACATCGACGACCGCACAGCCTGGAGCCGCACTCAGCAGAGTGAGCAGGGCCGAAACAGCGACCAGCAGCCGAAGCATGGTTCCACCGGCGTCGAAGGAAATGAGACGTGAACGCGCAGCGAGTGGCGCTCTTCAGTCGTCCTTATCGGCAGAATCGACAGAGCTTCTTCAGTCGGAAAAGTTTACCAGGATGCCGCAGTTTGAGTTCGGGCTGGGACAGCCTGTTCGGGTCGGCGTGAAATCCTGTCAGGTACGAGTGGTCTTGACTCATTTTCCGCACTCACCATACGGTTGCCGACACTCTGTAAACGCAGTTCTGGCGGGAAGTTCCGCATTTCGTTCCGCGACGGGGTGCTCGGTCTGACGGCAGCAACCGGGCGTAATCGAATCACTGATTCAGGCCGAGCAAGAGACGAATTGCGGGCCGGATGCCTGCAGAAAACGCGTTTTCGTGACACCGAAATACACCCGGAGTCTGGCTGCTCGATGCAGAGGCTTCGACCTGTTGGATGACGAGAAAAGGATTTCTCCCATGCAGACTCTCAGGATATTCGGACAGGTGGTCGGCGGCGTCATGGAGGCGGCCCGCTCGCAGTTCCCGAAGGTCGTCCGTATCGAGACGACGAATCACTGCAATGCCGTCTGCACGTTCTGTCCGCGCGAATCGATCGGACGGAAGAAGACGTTCATGGAGCAGTCGCTGTTTGAGAAGCTGATCGGCGAGTGCGTCGAGGGCGGCTGCCAGATGATCCACATGCACAATTTCGGCGAGCCGTTGCTGGATAAGCGGCTGCCGGAGCGAATCCGTTACGCCAAGGATCAGGGCATCCGGAAGGTCAAGCTGTTCTCCAACGGCGCGCTGCTGTACGGCAAGATGGCCGAAGGGCTGCTGGAATCCGGTCTCGACGAAATCAAGATCAGCATCGACGGCGCCGACGCGGAAGAATTCAACACGATTCGTGTCGGACTGAATCACGCTCAGGTCGTTGAGAACGTTCGCCAGTTCATGCGGATGCGCGACGAACGCGGTCACGGGCCGAAAATCGTCGCTGCCTGTACGACGACGTCGAACGTCAAGCAGACGAAGCAGATGCTCAACGGCATGGTCGACGGTATCGACTTCGCGCGGATTCACAACTGGGCGGGCTCGCGGAAACTGCTCGGCGATTTCAGCATGAGGAAGCCCTGCGACCGGCCTTTCCGTACGCTGACGGTACTGGTCAACGGCGACGTCGCGCTCTGCTGCCTTGACCACTCCGGCCGGCAGGTGCTCGGCAACTGCGAAACCGAACGGCTGGCCGACATCTGGAACAACGCCCTGTACGAAGAAATTCGTCGCAAGCACCGCGAGTCACGTCAGGACGAAATCCCGCTGTGCAGCGGCTGCTCAAAGTGCTTTCTGATCGGAGCGAAGGCAGCCTGACCGAATGACGCTGCCGGGACCGACCTTGATCGACCGTTGAGTTTCCGCTGGAGATGTCATGGCCGTTGACGGCTCACCGAGAATTCTGATCACGCGACTTAGTGCGATTGGCGACGGCATTCTGACGATGCCTGTGCTGTGCTCGCTGCGGCGTCGATTCCCGAATGCGTTTCTAAGCTGGGTTGCGGAACCGGGAGCCGCTCAGCTTTTGCGCGGACACGAATGTCTCGACGAGCTGATCGTTGTTCCGAAAGGCTGGCTGAAGTCGCCGTCGGAGGTGCTGAAGCTCCGGCGTCATCTGCGGTCGCTGCGGTTTGATTCGGTCGTTGACCCGCAAAGTCTGACGCGCAGCGCGATCGTCGGCTGGCTGTCGGGGGCGTCGCAGCGGATCGGATTCACGCACCCCTTTGGACGCGAATTCTCTCTGGTTCTGAATAACTGCCGTGTCCCGCGCACGATCAGTCATGTCGTGCCCGGAAACCTGCAGCTTCTGGAACCGCTGGGTATCGAGTCTCCCGAAGTCGAGTTTCGCGTGCCCACTGACGAACTGGCTGAAACGCGAGCCGATGAATTTGTCCGGCAGAATGGGCTGAGTGACGGATTCGTCGTGCTCAATACCGGAGCCGGCTGGGAATCGAAACGCTGGCCGGAAGAGCGTTACGCGGAAGTCGCCAGTCAACTGTGGCAGCGTCAGGGACTTCGGTCGGTGATCGTCTGGGCCGGGCCGCAGGAGCGAGCCTGGGCAGAATCGATCGTCGCTGCTGCGACGTCTGCCAGTCTGCTGGCTCCTGATACGACAATGCCCGAACTGGCTTCGTTACTGCGGCGGTGCAGCCTGTTTGTGGGCTCGGACACCGGCCCGCTGCATCTGGCGGCGGCGATCGGCATTCCGTGCGTCGGTTTGTATGGACCGACATCCCCGAGCATCTCCGGGCCGTTCGGCAGCCAGCATCTGGTGATCCAGGCGTGTGAAGATCCGGGCCGCAATCGTATGCGGCATGACAATTCGGATCCGATGCGGGAAATCATGATTGAGCCGGTGACGGATGCCTGCGTCGAGATCCTGCGACGCCATTCAGTTGCCGCCGGGTAACGATGCTGACTCGATTGACCAGCCAGGTGATGACAGCGGAAAGCGATCGAGGAGATGCGCACACTGACGGCCACCGCAGCCAGAAACACGTGCCGACGGCTGCGGTGTCGGAGTGAACAATGCGAGTGCTTTGGCTGTTCGACAAACTGTCGCCGCAAATGAAACTGCTGGCCGGCCAACTGAATCACGTCCACGGCATTGAGCTGGACGTTATCAGTCGCTGGGATGGCGATCCGCCGCTGGATTCATCCGTCTTCAACCAGACCGATCTTGAATGCCGCAGCAAGCTGGATTTTGCGGCCCGGAAAGCAGTTCGGCAGCAGCTTGAGAACGGTAACTACGACATTGCTCATGCCTATACCAGCCGTAATCTGGCAACGCTTGCGGCTGCCTGCCGCGGGCTGTCACGTCGTCTGCAGGTCGTCGGCTATCGAGGAACAGTCACTCCGTTGAAGCGGCTGGATCCGGCCAACTGGATCACCTACTGGCACCCGCGTGTTGATCGGATCATCTGTGTGTGCGATGCGACTCGTCGAGCGCTCGAACGATCCGGCATCGCACCAGAAAAACTGGCCACGGTCTGGTCGGGGTGTGATCCGACAGCTTTCGAGGAACTCGGTCGATCCGCGCTGGCTGAGTTTGACATTCCGTCAGACGCCGTCGTGGTTGGAGCGGTTGCGAATATGCGGCCGGTCAAAGGGCTCGATCTGCTGCTCGAAGCCGCGCTGGAACTGTCCGACCTGACTCAGGTCTACTGGCTGCTGATTGGCGAGGTCCTGGATTCGCGAATTGACCGGCTGGCATCTGACAGCCGCATTCGTGATCGCGTCCGGCTGCCAGGGAAGCGACAGAACGGTGGGAAATACACGCGACTGTTTGACATTTACGCGTCACCGTCGCGTCAGGAAGGGTTAAGCATGTCGATCATCGAAGCGATGACGATGGCTGCCTGTCCGGTGGTCAGCGACATCGGCGGATGTCCGGAGCTGATCCGCGACCGTCAGGACGGGCTGGTCGTGCCGACAGAGAATCCGCACGCTCTGGCGACGGCGATCCGGACTCTGGTCGAAGACCAGCCGTGGCGTGCGGAGCTGGCTCGATCAGCTCAGCGGCGGGCCGGCGAGACGTTTACTGTCGCCGCCTGGGCTGCTCGTCTCGCGGTGTTCTATCACGAGCTGGCGGGCAGTGCCGGCCCGGACTGACCGGAATGCGTTCACCGGGCAATCCGTTTTGCAGAACGGTCCGTCGACAGACAGCCTGGTCGGCAGCTCAAGGAACGAGCCGGGCATCTGACCGTTGTCGGGTTACGCAGCCTTGTTACGGCGAAGTTCCGGGTTCAGCTCGACGTCGTTGTACATCTTGAACTGGAAGTAGACGCGGAAACTGCGGCGGCCGGCCGCCACGTCGGTCAGCAGTTCGGCCAGAGCATTCGCCAGGTCGGCACGCTGTCGACGGATTGTCATCAATTTGGTTTCGCAGCGGGTGCGATGATCGGCGGTCGCGTCGTCGCGAGTGACCTCTTCGGCCATATGGAACTCCTTGAGCGCCAGAATCGACAGGCGGTCGATGATCATGCCCGGCGTTTCGGAATTGAACGGGACCCCGTCTTCTCTCGGCTGCAGTTCGGCGACCAGGTGCTGGTCCATTTTTTCGATCAGGTCGTTGCGCTTCTGGTTGTAGCCGTCGATCGCCCGCTTGGCTCTGTGGACGGCTTGCGAGCCCAGATCGTCGCGACGGGCCTTGTCTTCCTCATGCCAGAGCAGAAAGTTCTGCTGGTGATTCCCGGTGATGAGCCCGAGGAACCCGTCGGCGGTGTTTTCCACCGGCTGTTCGTGCCACTCGGTCGTCAGTCGCTGCTGCAGTTCCGTAATCGTCCGTGCTTCCATGAGAGATGCCTCCAGTGCATCGAAAATCAAATCAGCGAATCAAGCCGCTCTGGCTGAAGTTGAAGGAGTGAATTGTTCTGCTGCGGCCGAGGGATCAATGCCAGTCAGGTCAGAGATGACTTCACGGAACCTTCGGCGGAACATCCGATCGTTGAAACCATACCAGTTCCGGGCCGCTTCCCCGAGATCGGATTTTGCTGCGGTTCGCATGGTCAGCAGCGACTGGATCGCAGTTTCCAACGCTTCGGGATCGACGAAGTAGTTCACACCCAGATGTCTCGGTTTCGCGGTGTGCCAGGGAACCAGGATGCCGCGTTCGGATGTGACGAGTTCGTTCATCGGCGGGCCATCCGTGGTGACGACAACTGCTCCGCACGACATTGCTTCGACGATGTAGTGGCCCCAGCCTTCCGAACGCGACGGACACAGATGGATGCCGTGTTCGTTCTGCAGTTGCTGCAACCGGAAGTCATCAATGTAGTCAGCGATCAGGTTGACGTTACGCGGCACGCTCGACGGCGCGTTCGACGCGTGCTGCACGATGGTCAAAGTCGGCCAGTCCGGATTGCTGCCCCAGACATCGAGAATTGTCTCGGTTGCCTTCAGAGTGCTGCGGCCGGCCAGGTGAAAGAAACGGTCAAAGTCCGGAGCGACGTCCGGCAGATGGCGATCACACGAAGTGAAGCCGGTATAGGTCACTCGGCTGGTGTGCTGTGAGAAAACGTCCACCGCGTGCCGCGTCTTGCAGAGCACGAGATCGACGAACTTCAGCCGACTCAGATGCCGCCGCGGAAACCGTTCCTGATTCGGAAGCACGGCAACTTTCGAATCGCTGCGGCACCAGAGTGGCGAAACACGTTCGACGAGCAGACACAGATCCGCGCGTTGCTCGCGGCCGAGCAGTCGTCCGAACTGTCCTCGAACCGCAGCCTGCAGTCCCTGCTTCGCGCGATGCCCGAAATGCTGCGTTGAGACGTTCGGCCCCAGCGCGTCTCCGATCAACGCGACATCGCGGTCGAGACCGACGCCATTCTGCCGGGAGATGATTGAAATCGCTGTCATGCTGCGGTGACGATTCCTGTCGACTGATGACTGTGGCGTGAAGTGCGCTCCGTTGTCTGTGTTGGATCGCAAAGTCGTCGAGAGTCCTTTTCAGTTGATCACATTTTTCACTGACGAGGTACCTGGACTGAAACAGACTGCCACGTCTCCTGCGGTTCAACCGGGTTCAGTCGCCCGTCACGCTGCACAATGTTCACGCTGTCTGTTCGCGGCATCCAGCGTTTCCTGGTAAAGGTCGACGTACTGACGGGCGGCGTTCTCCCAGCGAAACTGGTCGGCCCGCCGACGCAGTTGCTCAGCGTAGGTTGGATCGGACTGAAACGTCGCCATGCCCTGCTGAAACACGCGCGTCATTTCGTCGGGCTCGAACGAGTCCCAGTAGAACGCGAGTGGGCCGCCGACTTCCGGCAGACTCGTCAGTCGTGAAAGAAAGACGGGACGCCCGCAGGACATTGCTTCAATCGCCGGCAGGCCGAAACCTTCGGTCAGTGACGGAAACAGAAACGCTGCGCAGTTGTGGTACAGCCATTGCCGGTGCTGCTCGGAGACGCCTCCCGGCAGAATCAACCGGTCGTCAAGCTGCGCCTGCCTGGCCAGTTGTCGAATCTGCTCGACATACTCTGCGTGGTGCGTTCCGGCGATGACGAGATCGTACTCCGGCAACCGGGCAGCCAGATCGACAAGCACATGAAAATTCTTCTTGCGATAGACCGTCCCGATTGCAAACAGAAACGGTCGAGCGGTGACAAAGGACGGGCGGGTTCCCGTTTCGTTCGCGTCAAGCGACAGGCCGTTATAGATGACTCGCGGCGGTTGGCCTCGCAGGTTGAGGTGCTCGTGCAGTTCTTCAGCGACAAACTGCGAGATCGTTGTCACGACAGACGCCCGATCGACCAGACGCTGGACTCTGTCGAGATTCCGTTTGATTTTTGGACCGGACTTCTCCCGCAGAAAGTTGAGATCGTGAATCGTCAGAACGACCGGGACGCGCGGGTCGGTGGGCAGATAGCGAGCCTGCTGGTGCGTTGTGTGCCAGAGTGCCGGCTGTCGGCAAAGCCGCCACGGAACAACCGGGCGCAGGATTGAAAAGCAGTCTTCGCGACGCCACGGGTATGCGCGGATCGAACGCGTGGGCTGCAGGTCCGCTTCGGCTGGAACGCTCGGCCACGGCAGCAGAAACACGGGATCGAATCGTTCGGCACAGGCCTCAATCAACGCCCGTCCGAGATACCGGCTGAACTGGCCGAGTCCGCAATACGGATGCTTCAACCGTTCGGCATCGATCACAACAGCAGGCAGTGAAGTCGACATCTGACAGATTCTTCCGTGAATTCACCCAGAGGAGTCATGCGGCCCGGCGAACGACGTGAGAGACTTCTGCAGCAGCCTCCGGTTTGCGATACATCACCAGAGACGTCTCCCTGATGCGCTGTAACGGCAGGCGGTCCGACAGCTCGTTCAGAGCACGGAAAACATCACCCGCTTTGAATGGGCCGCGGTAGTCATGCCACAGGAGCAGCCCGCCTGGCTTCAGCATCCGCAGTGCTTTTTCGGTATCGCTCAGAACGTACGAGTAGGCGTGTGAGCCGTCGACAAAGATCAGATCCATTGACTCCGCGTATGGCTCGGGATCGAAGTCCTTACTGTCGCCGAACAACTGCTCGATCTTGTCTTCGACGTCGGTGTCGCTGTAGAGGAACTGCTGAAAGGCCGACTCGACCTGCGCGTTGTGCGTGTCTGAGCGGGAATCACCAGGCTCGGCCCGGTAAGTTGCCAGTTCGTCGGGTGACAGTGTGAGCGTTGTGATTCGAGCATCAGCAGGGCTGTTTGCCGCCCAGAGCCACGTTGTCCGGCCAGTGCAGGTTCCAAACTCGAACAGCCGCCGCGCCTGCTTACTCAGCACGGCGAGAATCCAGCCTTCCTGTTCGCTGGTCGTCCCCGTTGCCTGACCGCCAAGAAAGCGAACTTCGCAGTCAAACGACACTCCGAGTTCAGACTCCGCGAAGATCGAGTCGACGTTCGCGAGCTGCGTCGTGGGAATCTTCCAGCGGCCCAGCAGACCGCGTCCGCAGTGCGCGTTCAGTCGGCGATTCAATTCGTACAGCGTCACGAGCAGAGCGACGACGCTGATGCCAAGCAGTATGGCGAGAACACTCGTCATCGCTCCGGTACCTGTTGTGTGAATTGCTGGGAAATCAATCAAGCCTGTCAGGCTGCGCGATGGTGAATCTGACACAGCGACCGGTAGCGGTCGCACGAAGTCAGCAGTTCGAGATGCGTCCCGTCGCCGATCACTTTTCCGTCGTCGAGGACGACGATCCGTGTGACGAGGTCGACGAATGTCTGACTGAGCACATGCGAAATGATGAAGACCGTCCGTTCACGGGAGAATTCCTGCAGCGCCTTATGGATCAACTGCTCGCTGTGGTGATCGATTGCCGATGTCGCTTCGTCGAGAATCAGAATCTCGGGATCTTTGAGGATCGCTCGGGCCAGAGCAATTCGCTGACGCTGACCGCCGGAAAGCGACTGCCCGCGTTCACCGACGACGGTGTCAAACCCGTCGGGAAGCTGTTCCAGAAACTGAGTCACGTGAGCGTGCGCAGCCGCGTGTTCGACTTCTTCATGAGTCGCATGCGGGCGTCCGTAAAGAATGTTGTTGTAGATCGTCGTGTCGAACAGCAGCGTTTCCTGAGTGACCAGCCCGATCCGGCTGCGCAATTCGCGGAGCTGGACATTCCGGACGTCGACGTCGTCAAATAAAACGGCGCCTTCCGAGCAGTCATAGAACCGCGGCAGCATGTTGATCAGCGTTGACTTGCCCGATCCGTTGGTGCCAATCACCGCAACGACGTCGCCCTTGCGAATATCGAGCGAGACGCCCTTCAGGACCGGCGGCACTTTCCGGGTCGCATTCTTCCGGTCGGCGTAACTGAAGACGACACCCTCGAACCGAATCGAGCGAATGGTTTCCGGCAGCCGTCGCGGACAGGCAGGCTCAGCGACCTGCGTCGACAGATCCATGATGCCGAACACGCGGTCGCAGGCGGCGGCAGACGCCTTGATATGCCGAAAAATGCCGGACAGCTTCCGGATCGGATCGAGCGTGCCGGCCAGCAGCGCATACAGCACGGAGAGGTCCGAAACATCGAGCTGGCTGGTCGCGAGTTTGATCCCCCAGATCGACGTCACGCCGCGCAGCACCAGATACGCGGCGGGCAACAGGGCCATGAACACTGCAATCATCCCGACAAGTTCTGTCGTCGGTGACATCAACGCGCCGACGCGGACGACCTTCATGTACTGCCGGTAGAACTCGCGGTTCTCCAGATGAAACTGATGCCGGTGGCGACTGGCCGCGCTGAACGCCGTCACAATTTTGAACGACTCCAGCGTCTCCGCCAGCAGCTTGTACATCCGGGACATGCTTTCGAGACTCAGACGAGAGGCTTTCTTCAGCCGTTTTCCGAAGCGGTGGAACGATGCGAGCAGCAGCGGCACAACCAGCACGGCAAGCAGCGTCAGCCGCCAGTTCAGAAAGAACGCGAAGCCGATACACGCCAGCGCCTTCAGCGGTTCGCGGACGAGCCGGACACCCAGCAGACTGAGGCCGCCGACAAGCGTTTCCGAGTCATTCGTAAAGCGCGCCAGCAGGTCCGACGTGCCGTTGGTACTGACCGTCTGCAGGTCGAGTCGCAACACATGGCGCAGCGCGTCCTGACGAATGCGCATGACGCACCGCTGAACCACGGCGCCGATCACCACTTCCTGCGTCCACGCAAATACGCACTTCAGACAGGCGACGAAAAACAGCAGCCCCAGCATCGCCGCAAAGGTATCGAAGCGATCGTCTGGAACCCACGGCAGCACCCAGTCCTGAATCGCCACAAACATCGCCAGCGAGTGATTGGCAGAACTGAGTTTTTCCTGTGTCCGCGCGGCGGCGTTGTGCTGCTCGTCGTTCAGCTCCTGCAGTTGAGTTTCACGAGTTTCGATCTCGACGTTCAGCTCAGTGATGCGTCCCTGGACGTACTGTTCCAGCGACTCGCCTTCCAGCAGAACCTTCACCAGTGGGAACGTGACCGACAGATTCAGCCCCCAGAGGAGCGCGACGATCAGCGCCAGAAACGCTGAAAACAGCAACTGGTAGCGATACTTCCAGGCATACGGAATCAGGCGGGAAGTACTGTCCACGGAATTCCGCCTCCATGCGGTGCTGTCCGTCGATCGCCCGGAAAGTGGGTTCAGACAAGACGGTATCGGCCAATCTGTTGCAGCCCGCGCTTCCTGCGCGTGTCGGAAATGCTCATCAAAAAGGGTGACAATTCAGCGGCTCATTCGGACGCAATGGGTCCAGATCGGATTGCCGCTTCGGGTTTTAGGCCGAATTCCCGCGACCTGTCCAGACCAGTCCAGACGTCAAAATCTGCCGTCCGCGTTCAGCCGTGAAGCAGCCGACTGAGAACACGAAAGTCCGGCTCACCGAGAAAAAAATCCGGCATCAGCGGCGTGCCCGGAGTCACGGCATACCGGTCGAAATCCGTCACGCCAGCGTCACGCAGCACGTCTTCGTCGATCAGAAACTGACCGGAGAACGCGCGACTGTTCTGCGTAAGCATCTCCCAGGCAGCGTCAGCCACGATCTCCGGCTTCCGGCACATGCTGGCAGCCTCCGGTCCGCCGAGCAGGTTCTCTACGGCCGCTGTCGCGATCCCGGTTTTCGGCCACAGTGCGTTGACCGCGACGCCCTGCGCGGCGAACTCCTGCGAGAGCCCGAGTACGCACAGGCTCATCCCGTATTTCGCCAGCGTGTATGGCAGCGTCCCGGCAAACCAGCCGCGGTCGATGTCAACGGGCGGAGCCAGACTGAGAATGTGCGGATTCGATGACTTCAGCAGATGCGGCAGGCAGAGCTGACTGCTCAGAAACGTCGCCCGCGTATTCACCTGGTGCATCAGATCAAAGCGTTTGATCGGCGTGTCGAGCGTCCCGGCCAGAAAGATCGCGCTGGCATTGTTGACCAGAATGTCGATCCTGCCGAACCGCTCGACGGCCTGCTCAACCGCAGTCGCCACCTGATCTTCAAACCGCAGATCACACGGCACCGCCAGCGCCTGCCCGCCGGCCGCTTCGATCTCGTCCGCCGCTGAATAAATCGTGCCTGGCAGCTTCGGATGCGGCTCCGTCGTCTTGCCGAGAATGACGACGTTCGCACCATCGCGCGCCGCCCGCAGTCCGATCGCCTTTCCAATCCCCCGCGTTCCGCCCGTGATCAGCAGAGTTCGGTCACGCAGCGATCGATTGTGCTTGTTCATCATCTTGTCTCCACCATGTCCAGCAGCCGAACCTGGTTATGGATTCCCGAACCTCGTTACGCGACGCCGTTCAACCAGTCAATCGCTGTTCGATCGGCAGCTCCACTCTGCGCCGCGAATAAGCAGGAATGCTCGATTGTCGGACGTCTGTTGTCAGCACCCATCCAGCAACTCCTGGCGAACGCATTCAACGGCGTTCTCGACCGATTCTCCATCGCGAATCGCTTCTCGCCGGACGTCACGAACGAACGTCGGACCTGTTTGCTTTCACACGTTGTGGTTCCCGCATTTCCTCGCGCACGGTCACGGGACTCACCGCAACATCGCCGTCCTGCAGAAAACGAACTGAAAACCAGAGTCGTCGGCACACACGTTGCGACCCCGCCATGCCGCTCTGACACGTCAGAGCAACAAACGATCGACTCTGACTGCTAACTCACGAGCCCGCCCGGCGAAGTCCGTATCGCCGAAATGTCTGTCGCTCACAAGCCGCTTTCTCAAGGAGCCTGCAATGGCCGCGTCCGTCACTCTTCGTCACAAAGTCCTGGATCGATCTGGAGGCAAACCGCGGCGTCCGCATTCGTCAGGGAAAGCACCCTCCGGATTCACTCTGATCGAACTGCTCGTCGTCGTCGCGATTATTGCGATTCTGGTCGCTCTGCTGCTGCCGGCGGTTCAGACGGCTCGTGAGGCAGCTCGACGCTCGCAATGCAAAAACAATCTCAAGCAGATCGGCCTCGCGCTGCAGAACTATGTTTCGAGTATGAGCACCCATCCGCCTGCGCTGCTGAATTCAGGACGGTACAACAGCGCCGCGTTCTACACAGGAGGTAACAAAGTCCTCAACACGACGGGTTGGTCGATGCTGCTTCCCTACCTGGATCAGGACGGCGCGTACGCCCAGTACGACTTCAATTACTGCTCCAGCATGTCGTCGCCTTATGGCATGCCGGTCTCCGGGAGTGACTCGATCAATGCTCCTGTCATGCAGTCGCGACTGAATCTGCTGGAATGTCCGACGCATTCTGAAGCCGGCGAAATCGCCAGCGATACGCCCGGTACGACGAGTTTCTACTCGCGCAACAAGGCCGTGCGCACCAGCTATCTGTTTGCCGTGGGAAGCTTCACCGACTACAGCGGCCCCTGGTCAGCCTACACCTACGACATTCGCCTGGGCATGTTCGGTAACAATGCGTCGGCCAGACTGACAGACATCACCGACGGCACATCCAATACGATCGCCGTTGGCGAGGCTCACGGCGGGAATCAGATGAAGACAAGCGGGTCTTACGGTCCCTGGGGATTGACCGGCACCCATACCTGCTGCCACGGATACGTGCCAAGTGCCAGTTCTTCCACCGTGACGGCAGCGAACTTTGCTCCCTACCAGAGCAACTGGCACATCAACGCCGCCTACAACGGCGATGCCGCCGGCCGAACTTATGCCTGGGTCTTCAGCAGTACGCATTCAGGAGGAGCCCATTTCCTGCTCGCTGACGGCAGTTCCCGCTTCCTCAGCGACTCGATGGATTACCGACTCTTTGGCCTGCTGAACTATATCCACGACGGAGAAACTCTGGGTGAGTTCTGACAACAACCAGTACGCGGTCAGACAAGCGTTCGAGTTCGACACGCAGACACACGCACCTCACAGAAAGGGGGCAATGATGATCCGTGCCTTTCAGCTTTCACTGCTCACAGGTGTTCTTCTCGCCGGCTGTTCCTCGTCCAGCGGTCCCGAAACAGTCAGCGTCTCCGGGATCGTCACATTAAATGGAAAGCCGCTTGATAACGCCGAGGTCTACTTCATGGGCAATGGCCTGACCGGCTTCGGCCGGACAGACGCCAGCGGCAAATACCAACTGGTGCAGGGGGCCGTCAGCGGAGTCAACCAGGTTTTCATCTCCAGAAAGAACGGAGTCACACCGGAAACACTGGTACCGGGATTTGGTGGCGAGGGACTCGACGAAGGTCAGGTTCAGGCGGCCGCCGCAGCCATGTCTTCCGACCCGGTCATGCTGCGAAAGCTGGGCAAGGGGCTTCCAAAGGAGCTGGTTCCGACCGAGTACAGCGATCCTGAGCAAACCAGGCTCACTTACCCGGTGCCGGGCGACGGGACTTCGACGGCCGATTTCCATCTGCTGGCGAGTCACTGAGTCGCTGATAAGTAACTCAGCCACTCAATCAGCCGGACCTGCCTGACTTGCTGGTCCGTGTGCCACACGATTTCGGTTTCGAAACAACGAACGACAAATCCGCGGCGACTTCCGAGAGGCGGCTGGCAGGAAGCCAATGGAGGTTTCCCGCCAGCCGCCGCAGCGTTTGCCCGCAGCTTGCCGAACATTTCGCAATAGAACGCTAACACGTGCCGGCCGATTGGCCACAACTCGGGAGCCATCAGGAGTAAGCCGTCCTCTTGATCCCCTGTTCACCTCACTTTGGGATAGAGAGGGAGCAACGAAGAAAACGAAGGACTCAGGCATCCAGAGTCTTCGTTCCCTTCTGTTCGTCAGGTCCGCCTGGCTGGTCATCGCATTTGAAAATCACACGACGCGGGACGACGCTACGCGAGATGGACGGAGTCGAGATTTTCTCCTGTCGTGTGCGAGCGAGCCTGCCTGATGAACGTCACTGTCGAATACACTGCTCAGATCAAACGAGCTGCCGGGACTGCTCGCGAGGCTCTAAATGTCGCAGACGGGGCAACGATTGTGGACGTGCTGCGAGCGGCAGCGGCGAACCACGACGACGCGTTTCGGCGGCTGGTGCTGACAACGGGTGACGCGCCGCAGCCGACGCTGCTGATCTTTGTCGCGGATGAACAGGTCCGGGTGGATTCAGTGGAACCGCTTGCAGACGGCACAACCGTTACGCTGCTCTCGCCGATTTCCGGTGGTTAATCTGACAGCGCCGCTTTGGCGAAATGTGCGAGGAAACAAGCACGAAGCGCAAGCGAGTGTGTTTGACGTAACTGACTCACTCGCTTGCGCTTCGTGCTTGTACGGCAACCGAAAGTGACACTGTCCAGTTCAGCGAATGACGGTTTGACCGTGTCGACTGCCGCCGACAATGCCCACCGATCGGGTTGAATCTGGAATCCGTGCCCCCATCACGCGTACGATGACCCGCCTTCGATCCGTCTCTGCTCGGCCCTCCTGCCCCCGGCGGATCGTTCTAATCGCCAGCTTTCCGCTCACCGGTATCCGGATTCGACGATGAAACGTTTCTGCGACGGCATTTCGCGACGATCGTTCCTGCAGGCCGGCAGCCCGGCAGCCTGGCAGTCGGCGGCCTCTCGCTGACGGACGTCCTGCGAGCCGAACAGGCAGCAGGCAGTCGCTCGAACAAGTCCGTGATCATGGTCTACCTGTCCGGAGGCATTTCGCATCAGGACACGGTGGATTTGAAGCCGGACGCGCCGAAAGAGATCCGCGGCGAATTCGTTCCGATCCCGACGAACGTTCCCGGCCTGCTGGTCGGCGAACTGATGCCGAAGTTCGCAGAAGTCGCCGACCGCTGCGCTGTCGTGCGATCGATCGTCGGTCTGCGGGACGAGCATTCGAGCTTTCACTGCCTGACCGGCCAGCCGATGAGCACGGTTCAGCGTGACGGGATTCCAAACTTCGGCTCGGTTGTCTCGCAGGTGCTCGGTCCGACCAATCCCGTAACGCCGCCGTTCGTCGATCTGTTTCCAACGATGAAGCACCGGCCGTACAACAGCGCCGACGCCGGATATCTCGGGCCGAAATACAACCAGGTGAAGGCCGATGGCGAAGACCTGGCCAGTATGAAGCTGCGGTTTGTCGAGCGGGATCATTTTCAGAGCCGTCGCGACCTGCTGCGGCGTTTCGACTCGCTCCGCCGTCACGCCGACGATGCGAACCTGCTGGGCATGGACGAGATTTACGATCGCGCTTTCAGCGTGCTGACCTCGTCCGAACTGGTCGACGCTCTCGACGTCTCGAAGGAAAGCGACGCCACGCGCGAACGTTACGGCAAAGGTTCGTCGACGCACCTGGGCGACGGGGCTCCGCTGTGGAACGAGCAACTGCTGATGGCTCGCCGCCTGGTCGAAGCCGGCGTCCGTGTCGTCACCGTCGCGTACGGTTTCTGGGACACGCATGGCAACAACTTCGCCCATCTGAAGAAGCACCTGCCGACGTTCGATCAGGGCATCTCAGCGCTGATTGCTGACATCTATGAGCGCGGGCTCGGCGATGACGTCACCGTCGTCGTCTGCGACGAATTCGGCCGGACGCCAAAGATCAACAAGGACGCCGGCCGCGACCACTGGGCTCCGGTCAACTGCGTCTGGCTGGCAGGCGGTGGCATGAAGGTCGGCCAGGTCATCGGCTCGACCGATAAGACAGGAGCCTACGCCGAAGACCGCCCGGTCCACTTCCGCGACATCCTGGCGACGATCTACCACAACCTGGGCATCGACCCGCATCTGATGATCCGCAACCAGGTCGAACTCCCGGTAATGCTCCTGCCTGAAGACGCGCGACCGATTGGTGAGCTGGTTGGCTGAGGTCACGCAGTGAGCCGAACATAGTCTTTTTCAGGATGATATTCCGGGAGCGTCGACGAACTACTGATGGGGGGGCCAAATGAGGATTCGGTTCTGGCGAGTCTTACTTGTCGCTCTCGCAATGACATTCATGGCCTGGCGGATGCTCAGCAACATAGAGCTGCTTGAAGCGGATGCCCGGCAGTTCTACGAGCAACAGAATCGCTAGCCACTGCCGAAGAGGAGCGGTTGGGTGGCCGGGGCTGGACAGAGCAGCCTGCGAAGGAAGCCCCGGATTGTACCTGCCGGGGTTTCGCTCGTGCCTCGCTCCAACCCCGGCACCTGTGAGTACCTCCAGCCATGCTTTCTGGCTTGACCACAGCCACCCACGCACAGGGATCCGGCGAATCCTTGCGCACTTTCGGTCCGACCGGTACGATGCTCCTGCTCGAAGCCTGCTGGATATTGCCGCGGCTGATGGAGCAGCTTTTGCCCCGTGAACGGAGTCCCCTGTCGTGGACGATCTGCTCAACACGATTCAGCATGGTGACTGTGTCAATCGAATGAACGCGCTGCCGGCAGGCTGCGTCGATCTGGCATTTGCCGATCCGCCGTTCAATATCGGGTACGAGTACGACGTGTACGACGACCGCAAGGAAGCGCAGCAGTATCTCGACTGGTCGCGGGACTGGATCACAGCCGTGCATCGCGTTCTCAAGGACGACGGTACGTTCTGGCTGGCGATTGGTGATGAGTACGCGGCGGAACTGAAGCTGATCAGCCGGCAGGTGGGTTTCACCTGCCGGAGCTGGGTCATCTGGTACTACACGTTCGGAGTCAACTGCGCGTACAAGTTCAGCCGCTCCCACGCGCACCTGTTCCACTTCGTGAAGAATCCCGAGCTGTTCACGTTTCGTCACGAGGCGATGGAGAACCGGATTCCGTCGGCGCGGCAACTCGTTTACGGCGACAAGCGGGCGAACCCGAAAGGCCGGCTGCCGGACGACACCTGGATCCTGCGACCAGTCGAAGCGAGCGGGCAGTTTTCGATCGAAGCCGAAGATCTGATCGCGGCGGTTGATCACGGACCGAGCGACGACGACGCGACTTGGACGCTGCGTCCGCAGGATATCGAACACTGCTTCAGCGAAGGAGAAGATACTTGGTATTTCCCGCGCGTCGCCGGCACCTTCAAAGAGAGAGCCGGGTTTCACGGCTGCCAGATGCCCGAACAACTGCTCGGCCGGATCATTCGATTCTGCTCGGAAGAAAACGAGGTTGTACTCGACCCGTTCTCCGGCAGCGCGACGACGCTCGCCGTTGCCAAGAAGCTCGGGAGGAAATTCATCGGCTTTGATCTGTCGGAAGAGTACATCAAACACGGCCGCGCGCGGCTCGATTCGATTCGCGCCGGCGACCGGCTCGACGGTGCTGCCGAGCCGCTGGTCAGTGCGCCGAAGACATCGCAGGGCAAGCGGCTCGTTGACGGAAAGCGGGCGCCGGCGGTTGCGTTGAAGAAGTCAGTGAATCCGCACGCGAAGAAGCCGGCCTCGTCGATCAGCGGCGATCCGGTCATTCGTGAAGCGCTGTTTGAGGACGCTCAGCGAAACCTCACGCTGCACGGGATCGTCGAGGCGTTTCGGCTGACTTACGACGGCTATTCAGCCGATCGGCTGGTTGCTGACCCGGAACTCAACGCGAGGTTTACCGACGCGTGCTCGCGACTGGGGCTCGTCGGCGATGCCCGCATCTGGAACAGCCTGCTGTTTCGGATCCGCAAGGCCGGGAAGCTCACGCAGTTTCCCGCGTCGCGAGTGACCACGATGACCTGGGAGGACTGTGACGAGTACCTCTTTGCCAGCGAGATCGCTTACCGGCAGATGATGGATCGTGGTGTCGGCGGATTCGACGCGATTCTCTGTGACCCGATACTCGCCGCCGAGTTCGATCAGGTCGCGGCATCGTTTGCACCAGGTCGGTCGTCGCTTGAGTATCGCTGGGCGGCGCTCAAGCTGCGGAAGGAAGCCCGGTTTGCACGTTCTCGCGGAGCGTCACTGGCGCCGGAGAAGCTGCCGGTTTCCGCCCCTGTTGAAGTCGGTCGGCTGAAGCTCGACGAAGTCCCTGAGTCGTCAGGCATGTATCTTGTGCGCGAGAACCAGACGAGCCCGCTGTACGTCGGCGAAACGCTGAATCTGCGGCGGCGCCTCGCTCAGTTTGCTGATCAACCAGAAGCTTCCGGCTGGGGAGGGTTTGCCGGAACGCTGCAGGTCGAGATGGCGGCGACTGGCGACGCTCCGCCGGAACTGCTTGCCTGGCAAAGTCGCCTTGCGCGGCACCATCGGCCGAAGCTGAACATCGAAGACTTCTGGGCAGTGACGTAAGAGCATTGACAGTTTCAATCCCTCGTCCGGCAGCGGATACTCCATTCAACACGAATTGAGTCACAACTCTGCTGACTGACTGCGACGACGGGAGACCCTCCGATGGATGGGCCGCTGCGGATTCTGCTGATCGATGACGACGAAGACAGCTTCGTCATCACCAGAGAACTGCTGCAGGAAATCGACGGTCGGCAAGTGACGCTCGACTGGGTCGACGAGGCCGAAGCAGGGCTTGCCCGCATTCTGCAGGCGCAGCATGATGTCTATCTGCTCGATTACCGGCTGGGCGCTGACGACGGGATCGACGTCCTGCGCCGCGCACGAGCAGTCGGCTGCCAGGCGCCGATTATCATTCTGACCGGGCAGAGCGATCACGCGATCGACCAGCAGGCGCTGGAGGCCGGTGCGACGGATTATCTGGTCAAAGAGATTTACGATGTTTCGCACCTCGAACATTCGATTCGCTACGCCATCGAGCATCAGCGGCTGCTGCAGGAACTCAATACCGAGCGTTACCTGCTGAAGTCGCTGATGGATAACCTGCCGGACAATATCTATTTCAAGGATCGCGACAGCCGGTTTCTGCGCGTCAATACGGCGATGGCCCGCTGGTTTGGCATCGACAGCCCGGACGAAGCAGTTGGCAGGACAGACAGTGACTTCTTCGCCGCCGAACACGCCGAACAGGCGCGCAAGGACGAAATCGCTCTGATGAAGTCCGGGCTACCCGTGCTGGAACTCGAAGAAAAAGAGATCTGGCCGGACGGTCGCACGACGTGGGTGTCGACGAGCAAGCTGCCGCTGCGCGACGAAGAGGGCCAGATCGTCGGCACCTTTGGAGTTTCGCGCGACATCACTCGTCAGCAGGAAGCGCTCATCGCTCTGCAGAAAAGCGAGCGACAGAATCGGATGATTGTCGATACGGCGCTCGACGCCTTTGTCGCCATGGACGCCGATGGGCTGATTGCCGACTGGAACCCGCAGGCCGAGAAAACCTTCGGCTGGTCGCGGAGCGAAGTACTGGGGCAGAATCTCGCCGGAAAAATCATTCCGGAACGCTACCGCGAGCAGCACACCACCGGCCTGAAGCGCTATCTCGAAACGGGCGAGCAGAATGTTCTGCAGCGGCGGCTGGAATTGACTGCAATTCATCGCAACGGAACCGAGTTTCCCGTCGAGCTGACGATCTCGCCGATCTCGGATGACGCGTCGACGCTGTTTGCCGCGTTCATCCACGACATCTCGAAACGCAAGAAGGCCGAACGTGAACTGCGGGAATCGAAGGAATCCGCCGAGAGCGCGAACCGCGCGAAAAGCGATTTCCTGGCGAATATGAGCCACGAAATCCGCACGCCGATGAACGCGATCATCGGGATGACCGAACTGGTGCTCGACATGGAGCTGACGCAGTCGCAACGCGACTACCTCAGCATGGTGCGCAGTTCATCGGAATCGCTGCTGACACTGATCAATGACATTCTGGACTTCCCGAAGATCGAAGCCGGCAAGCTGGAACTCGAAGCTGTCGCGTTCAGTCTGCAGGAATGCCTGGGCGATACGTTGAAATCACTGGCACTGCGGGCGCACCGGGAGGAACTGGAACTTGCCTGTCACATCGATCCGTCGGTGCCTGACTGGCTGATCGGCGACCCGGCGCGGCTGCGGCAGATCATCGTCAATCTTGTTGGCAACGCGATCAAATTCACGGAGCAGGGGGAAGTGGTTGTCCATGCCGACGTGGACGAGCAGTCGAACGGGAGTGTGCTGCTGCATTTTTCCGTGACAGATACGGGGATTGGGATTCCGCCTCAAAAGATCAAAACGGTGTTCGGCGCGTTCGAGCAGGCGGATTCGTCAACGACTCGACGATACGGAGGAACGGGACTCGGTCTCGCCATCTGTGCGCGGCTGTCGCGACTGATGAACGGGACCGTGTGGGCCGAAAGCGAACTGGGCAAAGGCAGCACGTTTCACTTCACCGCTCGACTCGGCCTTTCGGACGCACCGCCGAAGACGATCGAGCGCCGGATCGTGCAGGGCAATCGAGTGCTCGTCGTTGACGACAACGCGACGAACCGGCTGATCCTCGACGAGATGCTCCGTAACTGGGGCATCGAAGTGACATGCGTTGAGTCTGTCGACAAAGCGCTGACAGTGCTGCGGGCCTCGCGCGAGTCCGGCCGCCCGTTTCAGCTCGTGCTGAGCGACGTTCACATGCCCGATCGCGACGGCTTCGATCTCGCGCAGGAAATGCACGACGACCCGAGCATGTCCGAAGCCGTCATCATGATGCTGACGTCGGGTGACCGCAGCGGCGACGTCGTGAAGTGCCGCGATCTGGGCGTTGCGTCGTATCTCCGGAAACCAGTCAAACAGTCGGAGCTGTTCGATGTGCTGGTCGCGGCGCTCGGTATCGACGGGATGGACGAATCGCAGCCGAGCGGGCAGGCGAATGACGACATCATCACGACGACTCTGCCGCCGTTACGCGTTCTGCTGGCGGAAGACAGCATTGTCAATCAGAAACTGGCGCTCGCTCTGCTGAAGAAGTGGGGGCTGACGGTCAGTGTTGCTCAGAACGGAGTTGAGGCAGTCCAGCAGGCAACGACGCAGGAGTTTGATCTCGTTCTGATGGATATCCAGATGCCGGAAATGGACGGGCTGGAAGCGACGCGGCGAATTCGCACGCACCAGGTCAGCACGGGCGGACATGTTCCCATCATTGCCATGACCGCGCACGCGATGACCGGCGACCGCGAAGAGTGCCTCGAAGCGGGCATGGACAGCTATGTTTCAAAGCCAGTCCGTTCCTGGCAGCTCAAACAGGAGATCGCGAAGTTCTTCCCGAAAGGAAAGATGACGGTTGCCATGAACGAGCAATCCAGGAATGGCGCAAAGACAGGCGGGGCGAATGCGTCTCCGGGAATCCCGCAGCCGTTCGGATCGTCGTTTGTGATCGACTGGTCGAAGCCGTTGAAGATTGTGCAGGGAGATCGCGACCTGCTCCGCGAAGTGGCCGCCGCGTTTCTGGAAGAGTCGCGGATGGTGATGCGCGAGCTGAAAAAATCTGCGGCGTCCGGGGATGCAAAGTCGTTTCAGCGTTCGGCACATACGATCAAGGCAAGCTTCCGGACGTTCGGTGTAGAGGCAGCGCACGATATCGCGTTTGATTTTGAATGTGCCGGCAAAGAAAACCGAATCGAGTCCGTGACCGATCGAATACCGGAACTCGACGCTGCCGTGAGTGTCGTGAGCGATCAACTCAAACGCTTTGTTGATACGCGCGAGATTCCCCCGTAAGTTCCCACGCGTTTCCTGTAATCTGCCATCATCGTGAACCGGCTGACTGCGTCTGAAAGGTCAGGGCATTCTCATGCAAACCGTCCTCGTTGTTGACGATTCTCAGGTTGACCGGCGACTGGTCGGCGGCCTGCTGCAGAAGACCGGCGAGTACGATCTCGTTTATGCGGAAAACGGCCAGGACGCCCTCGAAAAGATCGAGCTGCACATTCCGGACGCGGTGCTCACTGACCTGCACATGCCGGAGATGAACGGTCTGGAACTCGTCGAAGCGATTAAGGCCGACTATCCGCTGATTCCCGTCCTCCTGATGACGGCTCAGGGCAGCGAGGAACTGGCGGTCGAAGCGCTGCGCCGCGGGGCAGCGAGTTACGTCACAAAACGGCGGCTTGGCGAAGATCTGATTTCAACCGTCCAGCAGATTCTGGATGCCGCATCAGCCGAACGCGGTCAGACGCGGCTGATGAACCGTGTCGTCCGCACCGAAACTGAATACATCCTGCCGAACGATACGACGCTCGTTCACGCGCTCGTGCAGCAGATTCGCGAGCTGATGCGGAACATGCGAACGTTCGGGGAAAACGACCGGCTGCGAATCGGCATCGCGATCGAGGAAGCGCTGCTCAACGCGCTCTATCACGGCAATCTGGAAGTCAGTTCGGAACTTCGCGAACAGGGCAACTCGGAATACGAGAATCTGGCGAAGGCTCGCATGGGGGCCGAGCCGTACGCCAGTCGTCGGCTGCACGTCGAAATGCGGCTGACTCCGGAAGAAGCGAAGTTCGTAGTGCGCGACGAAGGCCCTGGTTTCGACCCCTCGGACATTCCGGATCCAACCGATCCCGATTATCTCGAACGTCCCAGTGGACGCGGCATGCTGCTGATGCGCTCGTTTATGGACGAGACCATGTACAACGACAAGGGCAACTGCGTGACGCTGCTCAAGAAGGCCGAGTCTCTCGATGAGACGGCAATCGGCGGGCTGCCCGAAACAACGTTCTGTTCGGCCGGGGACGAAGCGGTCGAAGGCGAGATTATCGCTGACGATGGGCTGCTTGAGGACCCGACCGGTTAAAGGGCTGCTGTCATGAATGATCTGGAGCAGCCTTCTGAGGCAGATGTCCAGGAAACAGTCAACCCGGATCCCGTTCCGGCTCGCGGGACACCCGCGCTGGAACTGCGGCATCTGCACCGCTTCTTCGGCCGGTTGAAGGCTGTCGACGACGTCTCATTCAAAGCGTACGCCGGCCAGGTGATGGGCTTTATCGGCCCGAACGGTGCCGGCAAAACGACGTCAATGCGGATCCTCGCGACGCTGGACGTCCCGACGGCCGGCGACGCGTTTATCTGCGGAGATTCCGTCGTCGACTATCCCGATCGCGTGCGGAAGTACCTCGGCTTCATGCCTGACAGCTTTGGCCGCTATGGCGATATGAACGTCGTCGAGTTCCTCGACTTTTACGCACGAGCCTATGGGTTGCGTGGTGCGCGGCGGCGTGATGCCATCGAGCACGTCCTCGTTTTCACCGAACTGCGGAAGCTTGCAGAGAAGCCCATCAAAACCTTGTCAAAAGGCATGTCTCAGCGGCTGGGGCTGGGCCGCTGTCTGATTCACGATCCGCAGGTCATGGTGCTCGACGAGCCTGCGGCTGGGCTCGATCCACGCGCCCGCGTCGAACTGCGCGAACTCATCCGGCTGCTGGCGACCGAGATGAACAAGACAGTCCTGATCAGCTCGCACATCCTCACCGAACTGAGCGAGATCTGCGACTCGGCGGCGATTATCGAAGCGGGCCGAATCCTGGCACACGGAACCATCGAAGAGATTCAGCATCAGCAGCGCCGGGCAGTCGGTCGTCAATCCTCGCGATCGCTGCTGTTGAGACTGGCACGCGGCAGCGACGATGCCTCAGCAACCGACCGCCTGGAAAAGTGGTTGCTCGAACAACCGTTCGTGGGTCACGTGCAGATGGCCGTCGGCCGGGCGACGTTTGAACTCGAAGGCGACGATAAAGCACAACTCGACCTGCTGCAGAGACTACTGGCGTCCGGCTTCGGAGTTGTCGAGTTCCACAGCAAGACGCACAGTCTCGAAGACGCGTTCATGAACATCACTCGAGGGATTACTCAGTGAGCAGCGAGCCGGCCATTCTTGTGCAGCCAACTGCCGCGACCAGCGCGGGCGACCGCGTACTGCAGCTCGCTGACCGGCTGACGGACCGGCTGAATCCGATACTTGTCAAAGAGATGCGGCAGGCACTGAAGAGTCGGCAGTTTGTGGTGACGTTCATGCTGCTGCTGATGGTCGGCTGGCTTGTGTCGGCGGGCACGGCGATCTTCGCGTCCCACGCGATGGAGTTTGGCTCGGCCGGGCACGGTCTGTTTCTGACGTACTTTGCCATTCTGGCGTTTGCGGTCTTCGTCATCGTCCCGTTCGGAGCACATCGCAGTATGCTGGCCGAGCGTGATCAGAACACGTATGAGCTGCTGAGCATCTCGACGCTGACACCGCGGCAGATCGTCAATGGCAAGCTGCTCAGCGCGATGGTGCAGAGCTTTGTGTACTACTCGGCCGTGACGCCGTTTATTGCGTTCGCATCGCTGCTGCAGGGCTTCGATCTGCCGCTCAGCCTGTTTCTGCTTGTCGTGGCGTTTCTGTGGTCGATCTGCGTTTCGATGTTCACTCTGATGTTGAGCACGCTGGCTCAGAAGAAACAGGTCCAGGCGGCAAATTCGCTGGGCATGTTTTTCCTGCTGATGTTTCAGCTTTATCTGACCGCTGGACTGCTGATTCAGTCGTCAATGACCGGAGTTCCGTTCGATGATCCTGAATTCTGGTGGTCGGTCGGAATTACGATTGCCGGCGCCGGAAGTTACACGCTGCTGGCTCAACAGATTGCCGTTTCGCGGCTGACGTTTGAATCCGGAAACCGCAGCAGCGGAATTCGGCTGATCTGCGCGGCTCAGTTCTGGCTGTACTGCGGAGCTTTGCTGGCTTACTGGCTGTGGAGCGGTCGAGCCGGAATCTCGAGTGACGACATCCGCACGTCCGCATGGATTGCCGCTGTTCACTGGGGAATCTGCGGCCTGTTCGCGTCGACGGAGACCGACTGGCTGTCTCGGCGACTTCGCCGCAAGTTGCCGCGGAATGGTCTGCTGCGGTTGATCGTGGCGCCGTGGCTGCCCGGTGGAGCGCGCGGTCTGCTGTGGATGCTGTTGCACGTCGCAGTCGTTCTGACGCTTGCCCTGCTGGTCGACTGGGACGATCAGTGGGTGGCGCCGTATCTGCTGGGCCTGTTCAGTTACGCCATCATCTGGGTCGGGCTGGGCGCGGCCATGACGCGGTGGCTGCGGGCAATTGTGCCCACTTTCCGCCCGGCACACGGTCGCGTCCTGACCGTACTGCTGGGACTGGGATTCCTGGTGGCTCCGTTAATCGCTCGCGCCTTCAGCGATCATGCGGCGACGTCGCGGTTTCAGTGGCTGGATTTGATGAACCCGTTCATGACCCTGCCGCGGCTGACTTCCGACAGCTTTCTCGCCAGGGCTGATTCGTCACTCGAAACGAAGATCGTGATTGCGCTGAGCGTTGCTGCCGGTGTTGTCGTTCTGCTCAACCTGCGAGCGATCTTCAATGGCGTCTGGGAGATCGTCCGGCAGCGGCCGGACGCTTCACTGGATCAGATCGCCAATGCCCGGTAGAAGCTTCGTCCGGTCGCTTGAAGCGGTGTGGTTGACTGAGCAAGGCTGACCAGCAATGAGTGGTGGTCTCGTTGCGGCGGGCTCACTACAAATGACGAGCCCGGAGACACCGCATCGACGTCTCCGGATTCTCGACCGGCCTGCTTTCAGAGTGCGGTGCCATGACACGTTTCTGCTCGATGACGATTGATCTGCGGCGGACTTTCCTGACGCCGTTTTTCCTGACGACTCTGTTCGTTCAGCAGTTGATCGCTCAGGACTTCAACACAGCACGGCAGCATCTGCAGCAGGGACGGTATGACGAAGCCGCCGAGGCGTATGAGAAGCTCGTCAACGCAGATGCAGCATCCGTCGCCGGCCGTATCGGACTCGCTCGTTCGCGCGTTGCGCTTGGGCGTCTGGACGACGCGCTGCAGATACTGAAACCCGACAACGAAGTGCTGGCGGCTCAGGCTCCGCTGCTGGCCGAACGAGCGCGAATCCTGCTGTCACAGGGCGAAGTGACCAGGGCACTGAACCTCGCCGACGAGTCACTCAAGCAGGACGAGGACAATCTGCTGGCCCGACTGGTCCGCGCGCGCGGACTCGTCGAACGCGGCGAGATCGACGATGCGAACAGTGAATTTCGCTGGTTCGTCCGCTTCTATAACCGTAAGCAGCCAACTGACGGGGAAACTCTGCTGCTGGTGGCGGAAGGGGCAGCGGAATACGCGCGGTGGAACAGTGTGTCGAGCATCTTCAACTTTATCGTCAACACGCTGTGCCCTGATGCGGTGCAGGCCGACCCGCTGCTGTGGCAGGCACATCTGCTGTCCGGCGAGTTGCTGCTCGAAAAGTACAATCGAGCGCAGGCGATTCCCGACGTCAAACTGGCGCTGGCAATTAACCCGCGGGCCGTCGAGGCGCTGGTCGCGGTGGGCGTTGCCGCACTGGAAAAACACGACCTCGATGGCGCAGCCATATTTGTGAAGCAGTCGCTGGAGATTCAGCCACACTTCGTTCCGGCGCTGCAACTGAGTGCCGACATTGATCTGGCACAAGGTGATCCACAGACAGCACTGCAGACGCTCGAACAGGCCCGCGCAGTCAATCCGCTCGATCAGGGCACGCTGGGACGAATAGCAGCGTGCCGGTACCTGCTCGATGTGAAGACGGATTCGACGATCGAAGATGAACGGCTGAAGAAGTTGCTGGAAAATCTTGACGCGATTGACGAGGCGGTTCCCCAGGCTCCGACAGCGGTCGAGCAGATCGTGATCGACGTCGCGCGGCGCAATCCGCGGCCAGGTCTGTTTCTGTCAGTCTTTGGCGAACAGCTCGAAACACGCCGCAAGTACGCACTTGTCGAAATGCTGTATCAGCACGCGATGCGGGTCATGCCGCAACTGTCGCAGCCGAAGACTCAGCTTGGAATGCTTTACATGCAGACCGGGCGGACTGACGAAGCGAGACGGATTCTCGACGACGCCTTCCGAGCCGATCCCTATCACGTTCGGGTCAGCAATATGCGGAAGGTGCTCGATGTCCTGAATGGCTACCGCGTCATCACGACGGATCATTTCGTCATCCGGGTCGACTCGACCACCGACGCCATCCTCGGAACATACATGGCCGAGTATCTCGAAGAGGTCTATTCCGAACTGGTCGCGAAGTACGGCTTCGAGCCTCCTCAACGGACGACTTTCGAGATTTACAACAAGGCAAAAGGGCAATCGGCGCATCAGTGGTTCAGCGCACGCATGGTCGGGCTGCCCTGGATTCAGACGGTCGGTGCGTCGACGGGAATGATGGTCGCCCTGACGTCGCCCACGGCTGCTCCGAAGCCGTTCAACTGGGCTCGCGTCGTCAAGCACGAGTTCGTCCACATCGTCACGCTGCAGCAGACCCACTTCAACATTCCACACTGGTTCACCGAGGCACTGGCCGTGACCAGCGAGGACATCGAGCGGCCCGCGATCTGGAATCAGTTACTGCTGCAGCGGGTTCCGTCCGGAGAAATCTGGAGCCTCGACGAACTGACGCCGATCTTTCAACGCCCGAAGACGCCACTCGACTGGCAGTTCGCGTACTGCCAGAGCCGGTTGTATGCGCAGTACATGATTGACACGTTTGGTGAAGTGAGCATTGCGAAGATGCTCGACTGCTACCGTCGCAACCTGTCGACGAAGCAGGCGATCCCGGAGGTCTTCGAGATGTCCGTCGACGACTTCGATGCCGGGTATCAGACGTTTCTGAAACGACTGGTCGCCGAGATGGGCGGCGGTTCGGTCGAGGCGCCGAAGTCGATCGCGGATCTCGAAACGGAGTACGAAGCCGCTCCTGAGAACCCGACAGCGATGGCGGCCTACGCGAACGCGTTGCTGCACGCTCGGCGGAGAAATCAGGCACGCGAACTCGCCACCCAGGCCATCGAAAAGAATCCGCGCGAACCTCAGGCGGCCGTGGTACTTGCCCAACTCGAACTGCTCGGCCGCGACTTCGACGATGCCGTGGGGTATCTCGAAGCCGCGCTCGACCGTGAGCAGCCCAATGCCAGTGTCCTCGGACTGCTGGCACGCGTCCGGCTGCTGCAGAGTCGCCCGCAGGACGCCGCCGATCTGTACGAACTCGGTCGCGACAAGCTGGCTATCGGGAAGTTCGCAACGCTGCAAAGTGACGAGTGGCTGAAGGGACTCGCTGCCGCATATCTGCAACTCGGCAATGAGCAGCGACTTGAAGAAGTGCTGACGATTGTCGCGCGGCTTGACGTCGACAACGCTTCCGCACGCAAGAAGCTGGCACAGCTTGCTGACGCGAGAGGTGATCTGGCTGCAGCAGAAAGATGGGCCAGCGAAGTTGTCTGGATTGATGTCACTGACGCGGAAATTCACGAGTTGCTGGCAAAGTGTTACCAGTCGACAGGTGACGGCCAGAAGGCTCAGCGAGAGTATCGGTTCGCAGAGCAACTCGCGGCTGAATAACGGCTTGCGCAATTTTTCGACTTCCTCCGCCAGCCAGAAAGGATTGTTGTATCAGTTAGTCCGATCACGCCGATTAGAGAGGCACGGATTTCGATCGCAGCTCGTCTGTGGCTGCGTTTTTCCCCCCGCTGGATAACGTGAGGATGACTGATGACAGAACAGGAACTGGCTCAACAGCTCGATCAGTTTTCGGATGAGGAGCTTGCGACGATTCTTGATTTCGTCGAGGAACTGGGCAGTTTTGAAGCGGCGCAGGCGGCAATTGAAGCCCTCAGTGATCTGCGTAAAGCCGCCTGACGACGCGCTTTCGCGAGCTGACCTTGACCCGTTGCGAAGGTGGCGGGTAAGGAGCTTCCATCTTGTGCGAACAGGAGCCGCGTTCCCGGAACACGGCTCTTTGTTTTGATGGCCGTCGATAGCGACGGGTGATGAGCTTCAGCCGGCGAAATTGACACAAAGGCAGCAGGGATGAGTGGTTTGCTTTGGGCGGAGATCCCGAAAACGTCGACGCGTAAAGGCGATCTTGTCGCAACCGAGCGAGCTAATCAGATCACGCATGGCCTGGCAACACTGCTCGCATTAGTCGCAGCAGTCGTTGTTGTCAGAAGTGCGATCCTCCGGAACGGCGGTCTGGTGCTGATCGCTGGTTGCTGTACCTATGGAGTGACGCAGTTTCTGGTTTATCTGTGCTCGACGCTGTCTCACAGTTTTCTGAGCGGCTACCGCAAGCACCTGTTTCGGACACTGGATCAAATCAGCATTTTTCTGATGATCGCTGGCGGTTATACGCCGCTTGGTCTGACGATCTGCTCGGATTCGGGGGGCGGGGTCGTTCTCGCCGTAATGTGGCTGCTTGCTCTGGCAGGCATCGCGACCAAACTCTTTGTGCGCGGCATTCAGAACGTCCCTGTCTGGTTTTATGTGGCCATTGGCTGGCTGCCTTTGCTGAACCTCCCGCCGATTCTGAACCTGTTTCCAACAGAAGGGTTGTACTGGATCCTGGCTGGCGGAGTCTGTTACACGATCGGGACTTACTTCCTGCTGAATGACAGCAAGGGTCGCTATTACCATCCGACCTGGCACGTTCTTGTCATGCTGGGGAGCGGGTGTCACTTTGTGGTGATCTATCGATTTCTGATTCCCGGTCTGACGGTCTGAGGGTGTCTTGGTCCGAGAGATTCTGGGGCCGTCCGGTGCTCACAGGTGGCGACGAAGCGACGCGGAAATGGAGTCACCCCGGCAGTTGAGGGATATACCGGTCTGGTTTCCCCGTTCGAACGGCTGCGCCCCCTCAAAATGCCTGGCGATTGCAACGAACCGCCGGCACGCCGCATTTCAGTCCGGCGCACGTCGAAAATCGATCTAGATTTCGGGCGCAGGAAACCCTGCGACGTTCGCAGTTGCTGATCCGTTGCGAACGTGGCGCTCTTCCCCAGCGTATTGAAGTCGAAGGTCAAGCTCATGGCTGCTGCCTGTTCTCTGGATCGCGTGCTCCAGTCACCGAATCTGCCCTCTGTTCCGTCCGTCGCCTTACGGCTGCTCGAACTCACTCGCGATCTCGACAGCAGCACGAAGGACATCGTCACGACGATCAAGTCGGATCCCGCGCTGGCCGTCAAGATTCTGAAGTCGGCCAATTCGTCCTATTTCGGGTTCCGCTCGGAAATCAAGACGCTGGAGCAGGCCGTTCCCGTCATTGGCCGGACGGTGATCACCTCGCTGGCTCTGAGTTTTTCGCTGTCGCAGGAAGCCGTCCAGGAAGGGCCGCTGAAGGAGCATTACCGGCGTTACTGGTTGAAGTCGCTGGTCATCGCATCCGCGGCTGAGCGTCTGCCGCAGCATGGGCCGTCAGGGCTGAGCAGCGAGCTGTTTCTGGCTGGTCTGCTTATTGATATCGGCCAGTTGGCGATGCTCAAAGTGCTGCGTTCTGAGTACGTCGCACTGCTCAACGAAGCACTGGAAACCGGACGCTCTGACTACGAAATCGAACGCGAGCGTCTGAACTTCGACCATGCCGTCGTTGGTGCCGAACTGATGCGCCGCTGGAAGTTGCCGGAGTCACTGTGCCGCGCGGCCGGGTCGCACCATGAGAATCTGGACACATTGACGGACCAGGGCGAATCGGATCCGCTTGCCGAGTCACTGATCGTATCGAGTGCGGTTGGCGACTATTTCTGTTCGCCACAAACGGCTGAAGCACTGAAACGGTTGCAACAGATTTCAAACCAGCTCTACGGGTTTACTGCGGATGAGTTGAACGACTATCTGGAAAAGGTTGACGAACGAATCAAACAGACGGGCGAACTGCTCAATACGAGTACCGACGATCTTCTTTCGCCTGCCGATCTGATGGCGCAGGCAATGGAGCAGCTTGCCGAGATCTCCATCCAGGCGGATATCCAGAAACGCCAGGCAGACTCACTGACACAGCAGGCGGAAGAAGAGAAACGCAAGTTGCTGGATCAGAATGAGAAGCTTCAGGAGCAGGTGTTTCGCGATCCACTGACAGGACTTTACAACCGTCGGTTCTTTGACGAAGCGCTCGAACATGAAGTGAACCGAGCAGCGCGCAACGGTAGCGTCCTTGGCATCCTGTTTCTTGATGTCGACCACTTCAAACGGCTGAACGACAGCCAGGGGCACCAGTTTGGTGACACCGTGCTGATGAGGATCGGCGAAATCCTGCCGAACTGCATTCGCACGTCCGATATCGCTGCCCGCTATGGCGGCGAGGAATTCGTCATTCTGGCGATCGATACGTCGGAAGCCGGTCTGAAGACTCTGGCAGAACGCATTCGGCAGGCAATTGAAGGCGAGTACTTCCAGAACGGCGTGCAGGTGGTCCCTGTCACCGCCAGCGTGGGAGGCGTGGTCGCGATCCCGCGTGCCGACGAAGTCGACCTGGCACATCGGCTTGTCGAGTCGGCCGACGCAGCGATGTACGAGTCGAAACGGCGCGGTCGAAACTGCATCACGCTGCAGTCTCTGGCCAGCGATTTTGAACGTCGCGTTTCGCAGCTCGCGGTCGAGCACCGTTTCAGTCACTGGCTGGCGAAGAACAAGATGATCAACCTGATTGCCGCGCATGAACTGGTGCAGCAGTCGCGTCCTGAATCAAGTCACATCGGCGAACTCGCTCTCAAACGCGGCTGGCTCGACCAGGCGTCCGTGCAGCAGGTTCTGGAGGCGCAGAAGTCGGCGCGCGAACGATTCGGCACTGTTGCCTGCCGGCTGGGACTTCTGACCGATGTCCAGCTCGCCTGTCTCCTCGCCGATCAGGCTGAGGATGCTGACGTGCTGGTCAAGAGTCTTGCCGAATGTCAATACGGGCAGAAGCACGAACTCGATCTGTTGCTTGACTGCTTCCGCCAGGAGTGCCGCCGTCACATCGAGAAGAGTCGACTCGAACGACCGCAGGTCACGTCACCGGTTTGAGGGATCCGCGCACCGTCGGCGAATCCTTCTCCGACCGAGAGCGGAAACGTCTGAGGTTGAACGAGTGAGGTTGCGGAGATCCTGAACGCTCACGGATACGGCAACCTCGCGGCCTGGCGTTACGGATCGCTCAGCGTTTTCCATTCGCAGGCTGTGGGACGTACTTCGGATTCGGCTGATCCGGAATCGGAGCGCCGACCTGCTGCCGCCAGGCCTGCATGGCTGCAACCAGTTCCTGTCGCTTCTGCGGATCACTGTCGGATCGGTCCTGCGTTTCGCTGAGGTCCTCCGCCAGGTTGTAGAGTTCCAGTCGACCCGTCTCGAACCACTCGATCAGCTTCCAGTCGCCTTTGCGGATCGCTCCGGCTGGCGTTGTCCGAAACGGACCACCGTGCGGATCGCCGCTGCCCTGCAGATAGCAGGGAAAGTGCCAGAAGATCGCCTCGCGGTTGAGCTTCGCATTCGGTTTACTGAGCAGTGGAGCAAACGATTCTCCGTCGAGCTGATAGTCATCCGGCCGCTTTGTTCCGGTCAGATCGAGCAGCGTCGGATAGAAGTCGACGCCAATGACCGGTTCGGAGCAGCGCGTCCCCGGCTGTGTGACGCCCGGCAGACGCACGATCAGCGGCTCCCGGATCCCACCTTCGTAGAGCATTCCTTTGGCGCCGCGCAGCGGATGATTCGACGTCGCTCCGCCGAATCCGCCGTTGTCCGAGTAGAAGATGACCAGTGTGTCGCCACTGAGTTTCAGCTCGTCGAGTTTCTGCAGAACGGCGCCGACGCTGTCATCGACGCTTTCAATCATCGCCGCGTACTTCGCATTCTTCTGATGCTTACCCGGCGTTTTCTTCTGGTACTTCGCGGTGAGGTCATCTTTCGCCTGAATTGGCGTATGGACGGCGTAGTGCGTCAGGTACAGAAAAAACGGCCGTTCGCGGTTCTCGCCGATGAACCGGCAGGCCTCGCGCGTCAGCGCGTCCGTCAGGTAGTCTCCCGGTTTGTCGTTGTTAAGATTCGGATACCTGAATGGACTGTGATAGCCACCGCCGCTGGGGCTGCCCCATTCTCGACCCGCGATATTGACGTCAAAACCCTGCGTCGTGGGGTCCGCTCCGAGATGCCACTTGCCCATCGACGCCGACGTATAACCGTTCGATTTAAGCGCCTCGGCAATCGTGATGAACTTGTCCGCGAGCACTGTTTTATTCTCGATCGGCTCAAGCTTGCGAAAGCGATTGTTGCCGCGCCGCGGATCGCCCACCGTAAAGATGCCGTGCCGCGGCGTGTACTGGCCCGACATCAGACACGCTCGACTCGGCGCACAGTTGGGAGCACATGCGTAGGCATCCGTAAAGACAAGCGACTCGGCGGCAAGACGATCAATGTTCGGCGTCTCGTAAAAGTCGCTGCCCATACAGCCGAGGTCTGCCCAGCCGAGATCATCGATAAAGAAAAAGAGGATGTTCGGCTTCGTCGGGCGGTTCTCCGCTGCTATGGAGTCCAGGCAGCCAATACCGGAGATCACGGTCGCCAGAAGCAGGATCATCGACAGTCGCATGGCGAACTCCTCGAAGTCTGTGGGATTCAGGGCTGTCTGATTTCGCTGTCAGTAGCCTCGTCAGAGATGTCGCGCGCCCGGCGTTTCCCGTTCTGCAGAGTCTGTCGGCGGTCGGTTGCCATCGCCAGAATCCCGACAGTAATGATCAGAACGACTTCGACCGCGATCATTCTCACGCCGTTGCGGTTAATGAACTTCGCGAGTGGAGATTCGCTGGGCGACAGCATCGCGACGACCATCGAGAGCACCGTCACCAGAAACGCCGCGCTGCTGACGATGACCAGCTTGAACAGCGGATGCTCGGGCTCGTTTCTGCGTGGCTCTTCAGTTGGAGTTTCCGGAACGGAAACTTCAGACGCGGACGGTGGTTCCTGGTTCATGGCTGACCTGGCGGGTTGACCTGACGGGAAGTCGGCGGCACGTTCTGCCGTGAGTTCAGCATTGTGGCAGAAACCGCCATGATTTCACCGCCGCATGGAAAGTCGCTGATCGTTCCGAGATCGATGCGTGGCCGGTTGTCTGCATTTTTTCAGCAGCTTTCCGTGACGAAGGCCCGCTGTCCGGTTCCGTGGCCTGGGTTTCGATCGCGGAGCGTTCAGTGATTCTGGTTTTCTCTCGATACAGTGAGTTCCTCCGATGATTCTCGATCTCTTCAAACTGGATGGCCGCGTCGCCATCGTCACGGGAGCCAGCCGCGGCATCGGGCAGGCTCTGGCCCTCGGCCTCGCTCAGGCGGGCGCCGACATCGCCTGCATCACGCGAAGCGGAAATGCCGACGCGACACGTCAACTGGTCGAAGACTGCGGCCGACGCTTTCTCGACATCGCGGCAGATCTTGGCGATCCCAATGCAAGAACCGGACTGGCGCAGCGCGTTGTCAACGAACTCGGTCGGCTGGACATTCTAGTCAACAATGCCGGCGTCACAGGACGGCACAAACCCGAGGACTACCCGATCGACGACTGGCG
The DNA here is from genome assembly GCA_016124895.1 of bacterium. Lineage (GTDB taxonomy): Bacteria > Planctomycetota > Planctomycetia > Planctomycetales > Planctomycetaceae > JAPOLP01. Next base: position 43,951 of record WGMU01000033.1, on the reverse strand, counting down.
TTATCTGATGGAAGTCCATCTGCACGCAGCGTTTGACCTGTCGGTTCAGGCAGCGCCGTTGATGAAGCAGCACGGTCGTGGGCGGATCATCAATATCGGATCGCTGATGTCGTTCGAGGGCGGGTTGAACATCTCGGCCTACGCATCAGCAAAGCATGCGCTCGCGGGGCTGACAAAATCACTGGCAACGAGCTGGGCGGGTGAGGGCATCAACGTCAACTGCATCGCTCCGGGCTACATCGAGACGGAACTCGCCGGTCCGTTGCAGGACGATCCGGTTCGTGGACCGCAGATTCTGGAACGCATTCCGCTGGGACGCTGGGCTCAACCGGATGAACTGGCCGGCCTGTGCGTCTACCTGGCCAGCGACGCATCGAGCTATATGCACGGCAGCGTCATCCCGATCGATGGCGGCTGGCTGGCGCGGTAACCGTCAATGGGACACACCGCTTCCCCATCTGACGCGGCGGAGCGGCGTGCCACTCTGGATGACCTGATCACTTCTTTGGCACGCGAAACTCAAATGTCTTGAGCTGGTCCTCACGGCGAATCGTCAAACGCAGCGTGTCACCGGCTTCCAGGCGGCCAATGGCCGCTTTCATTTCGCGGATTGACTGGACCAGTTCGTCGTCGACAAACAGAACCAGATCGTTTGGCTGCAGTCCGTTGACCCGGGCGACGGAATCCCGCAGCGTGCGGTCGACGTAGGCAGGGGTTCGGTAAACGACGTCGGGAACCATGACGATGCCGAAGTCGGTCGGGTCGTAGTTGCGGGCGGCGACGGGACCTTCCCGCTCGTCCGTGGACGAGCGGAAGTTTCCGGAAATGATCTGCTGCACGGCGTCGGACAGATTCGTCAGGGGGATCGAGTAATTCACCCAGGTGTTCGTTTCCGCGTTCCGCAGTTCGCGGCCAATCATGCCAAGCAGGCGTCCTTCGCGCGTGGTCAGCAGCCCGCCGGCAGCTCCCGAGTTGTTCGTTGCAGCATCGATCACGTAAACGCTGCCGTCGTAGGGAACCTCGAATGCGCCACGCCGTGCCTGCAGCTTCGTCTTTGCCGCGATGACACCGTGCATGACGGACACCGGCTCGTCGCCGGTTGCCACCTTGAACATATTGCTGAAGGCAAGGACGCGCGTGCCTTCGCTTGCGGACGCGATTTCGTTTGTCAGCGAAAAGTGCGGCAGGTCGACGTCGCGGTTCTCGATGTTGAGCTTCAGCACCGCGAGATCGAGATGCGGTTCGGCTCCGAGCACTTTGGCAGTAAACCGACGACCGTCATTGAGCACGACGATGACTTCGTCGGGATCGAGCACGTGACTCCAGACTGTAACGATGTGTCCATCCTGGCTGACAAGGAATCCGGTGCCGTACGCCGCCAGTGACTGCAGTCCTCCGGCTCCAAAGATCTTGACCATACGCGGCATCACATAATCGATCGTCTCGGAACTTGATCGCGCTTCGGCGCGAAGCACGGCCGACTGACTCTGGGCGACCACAAGGCTCAGCAGCAGCAGGCCGGTCTGGCGAAGCAATCGAGACATCTGGCGAACTCAAAGGATGGAATCAGTGGAAAACGGAAGACGCTCAGCGTCCCGCAAACAGCCAGGCCGGTCAACTGCGAATGACCGTTTCAGGCCGATTGAGTCTGCTGTCGCTGGACAAACCACGGGACGGCCACCATCAGAACACTCAGGATCAGAAATGTCAGTGACAACGGCCGCGTGACGAGCGGCAGCCAGCTCCCCCCGGAACTCATCAGTCCGGCACTCAGATTTGACTCGGCGACCGGGCCGAGTACGAAGCCAATCACAAACGGTGCCAGCGGAATCCGGCAACGCTCCATGCCGAAACCAACCAGCCCGAACAGCAGCATCACCCAGACATCGAAGAACCGGTTCCCGAGCGCGTACGAGCCGACGATGCAGAACGTCAGCACGACGGGAATCAGCAACGCGCGCGGCACGTCGACCAGCCGCGCGAGCTGCTTCGCGGCAACGAGCAGAAACAGAAGCATGACAACGTTCGCCACGGCGTACGTGCCCATGATCGTGTAGACGAGGGCAGGACTGTTCTTGAACAGCAGCGGTCCCGGCTGCAGGCCGTGCAGCACGAGTGCTCCCAACAGAATCGCGTCGATCACGCTGCCAGGAATGCCCATCGCCACGAGCGGGATCAGCGCGCCGCCGACCGTCGCGTTGTTTGCCGATTCAGACGCGACGATGCCCTCTTCGCTGCCGTGACCGAACAGCTCGGGTGTCTTCGAGAACGATCGCGCCGTCGAATATGCCGCCACCGAACCGATGTTCGCACCGATGCCCGGCAGAATTCCGATCCAGGTGCCGATGAGCGCCGAACGGAGCATATTTCCGCCGTGCAGCAGCCAGTCAGTCAGCGGCGGAAACAGTCGCTCGTCACGCACCTCGATCCGCTCGCCGGTTTCGCCCAGATGCAGGATCTCAGTGATGGCCTGACTGACCGCGAACAGTCCAATCAGCACTGGCAGCAGTTTCAGGCCGCCGTTGAGTTCCTCGAACCCGAACGTCAGCCGCACTTCGCCGGTTGCTTCCGCGACGCCGGGCATCGCGCAGAAAATGCCGAACAGACCGGAGAACAGAGCACGGCTCAGTGACCGCCCGCCGACGGTCGCGATCAGCACCAGAGCCATCATCACCAGCGAGAAAAACTCGAACGGCCCGAACTTCGTCGACAGGTCGGCCATCGGGCGGGCGAGTGTGACCAGAAAAACGCACGAGATCATGCCTCCAGCAAACGACGCCATGATTCCGAGACCGAGCGCCCGCCCCGGCCGACCGGACTTCGCCAGCGGGTAGCCGTCGAGCGTTGTCATCACCGAGGCCGGCGTGCCGGGCATCCGCAGCAATGTTGCTGTGACCAGCCCGCCGCTGACCGAGCCGACATACATCGCGACCAGCAGCATCATCGCACCGGACGCGTCCATCGAATACGTCAGCGGCAACGTCAGAGCAATCAGCATCGCTCCAGTCAGACCGGGAATCGCGCCGACAGTAATACCGAGCGTCGTTCCCAGGCTGATCAGAAACAGCCAGTACGCAAATTGCAGAAGTTCCTGCGACGCATCCACCAGGCAAGTCCGTCTGTTGAGTCACGTTAGGAAAGGGGTTTCAGTTACACAGTCTCGGATTCATGATCGCGCGTCGCTGGATTCCGTCTCTCTGCCAAAGCCGGTCACGGAAGATCGGTCACAACAACGTGTGTCAGTAAAAACTGAATGCCGAACGCGATCAGCAGTGCCGTCTCAGCGAGCGGCAGCCAGCGGTGGCGATCGATCGTCAGCAGCAGGCCCGCGAGAAAAATGAACGCGCTCGCCGCCCAGGCAAACGGAACACCGCACGACAACGCGATAACTGCTGCGGCCGAAAGGCTCAACAGACCAGCGACCCGCTTGATCGCCTGAGGCGACAGAGCCGCACGCGGTAATCGCTCCAGCGACGCACGGTCGATCGTCATCGCTCCCAGCAGAACGACGAGAACCCCGCCGATCAGCAGCGGAAAGTCCGGCAGGTCCGGCCTGGGCTGAGAACCGACCGAAGCGGCCGCCTTTTCCCGCTCGACGAGATTCGCCCGCAGTTCTGCTCCCGAAAGAAACAGCGGCTCCATCTGCAGTTCTTCGAGCTTCGCGCGAACAGTCTCGGTTTCCATCGCGCGGCGGAGCACGTCGGCCAGGTAGTCGATGCGGTCCTGCGGCGTCCCTTGCGGCAGCCACCAGTACTGCATGTTGACCTCGACAACGTCGACGCCCTGCTCGATCGCCGTCGGCAGTTCCGGCAGCGAGGCCCGGCGGACCTTGTCAAAAATCGCCAGTCCGCGAAGCCCCTTCTCGCGGAAGTTCAGATACTCGGTCGCCGAAAACGTCGCCGCTTCAATGTGGCCCCCGACCAGCTTCTGCAGCCGATCCGTGCCGTCTCCCGCCTGCGTGTACCGGAACTTCGCGCCCGGCCGCGCGCGTTCGAGCCGCAGCGCGAGAAAGTGAGCCGGCGCGCCCAGATTGACGCCGTAAACGATTTCGCCCGGCCTCGCTTCCGCGGCGTCGAGCAGATCGTCGAGCGTCTGGTACGGCGAGTCTTCGTGAACGGCGACGACCAGGTCGATCTTGCCGGTCCCGGCAACCGGTTCAAAAACTTCAGGACCGTACGCAATTGTTCCGGCATACTTCGCCGTGATCAAAGCGTCGTGCAGCATCAGCAGTGTGTAACCATCCGGCTTCGCATCGCGCACGTACCGGCTGCCGATTGTCGAACTGCCACCTGGCCGGTTGATAATCACCAGCGGTTGCGGCAGCAAATGGTTCTTGTCAATGCCCGCCTTGATGATCCGCGCAAACGTGTCGCTGCCACCGCCAGGGTTGAACGGAACGACCAGCTTGATCGGCCGGCCGGGATACTCGACGCCTTCGTCTCGCATCCGCGACCGTACGTCCGCGCCGATCAGCAGCGCGATCACGGCAAACAGAATTGAGTGAAGGACGGCACGCGGCATGGCGGGTGGCTCTCGGGCAGAACAATCGGACCGCCACGATAGAAGCCCGGCCCTCGGACGGAAAGAGTCACAAGTTGCCGCGAGGGGGCTCAGCATTCGGGTGGCCGGGGTTGGGGAGAGGAACGAGCGAAACCCCGGCTGATCAATTCCGGGGCTTCCCTCGCAAACTCAGTCCAGCCCCGGCCACCCGACTGTGTTTTCGCAATGTTCCTCGACACTCTGTTAATCTGCGACGCAAACAGAAGCCGCTCCTCCAGCCCCGCAGGGTGACAATGACCATCCTCACCTCCGTTCGACTCTGGCTCGCCGTTTTCCTGCTTCTCGCAGTGAGCCCGTCGATTGCAGCAGAGCGACCGAATGTTCTGCTGCTGTGCATCGACGACTTGCGGCCGGAGCTGAACTGTTTCGGGAAGGACTACATCCACTCGCCGAACATCGATGCGCTGGCGGCGCGCGGGCGGGCATTTCAGCGGCACTACGTGCAGGCTCCGACGTGTGGCGCATCGCGGTACGCGCTGCTGACAGGCATGTACGGCCCGTACGGAAACGGAGCGTTGTTCGCGCGGGGCGAGCGGTTGAAGAAGAATCCGGATTCGGTGCCGCCGAGCTTTCCCGCGTGGTTCCGCGACCGCGGCTACGCGACGGTGTCCGTCGGCAAGGTCTCGCATCATCCGGGCGGTCGTGGCGGAGCGGATTGGGATGACGACGCGATCATCGAAATGCCGAATTCCTGGGACCGTCATCTGCTACCCGCTGGACCGTGGCAGCATCCTCGTGGGGCGATGCACGGGCTGGCGAACGGCGAGATTCGCGGCAACGTCAAAGCGATGGCCGTGTTCCAGTCGGTCGATGGGCCGGATTCGATTTATCCCGACGGACTGATCACCGACGAAGCGCTACGGCAGCTCGACCAGCTCACTTCGATCGAGTCTGACAAGCCGTTCTTCCTGGCCGTCGGCATCATCCGGCCGCATCTGCCGTTTGGAGCGCCGCAGAAGTACCTCGACCTGTACGACGGCGTCGAGCTGCCTCCGATTCCGCATCCGTCAAAGCCGAGCGGCAGGACGACGTGGCATGGCTCGAGTGAGTTCTTGAAATATCAGCGCTGGGGCTGGAATCCGAACACCGATTCCGAGTTCGCCACCGAAGTCCGCCGCCATTACGCGGCCTGCGTGTCGTACGCCGATGCCCAGGTCGGCCGGATTCTTGATCGCCTGCGGCTGCGTGGCGCGGTGGACAACACGATCGTCGTCCTGTGGGGCGACCACGGCTGGCATCTGGGCGAGCACTCAATCTGGGGCAAGCACGCTCTGTTTGAAGAGTCGCTGCACTCGCCGTTGATCATCGCGCACCCGGGCATCAAATCCCCCGGCGAGCCCACCGAGTCGATCGTCGAGACCATCGACATCTTCCCCACCATCGCCGACCTCGCCAGTCTCCCGCACCCGGATTTCTCCGACGGCGTCACCCTGCGTCCCATCCTCAACAACTCGACCGCCCCCGGCCACGATGCCATCTCCTACACGAACGCCAGAACCATCCGCACCCCAACCCATCGCCTGATCGAGCACAAAGGCGGCCACATCGAACTCTACGACCACCGCACCCCCGAGGCCGAAACCCGCAACGTCGCCGGCGACCAGCCCGAACTCGTCGAAATCCTGTTAGCGAAGCTCAACCAGCGGCTGAGGTGAAACAACTTTTCATTCAACTCGGATGCGTCACACCTTCGGAACGCATCTCAGCCGGGCCGGCGTTCCCCTGCGAACGGCTCAAGCCGCGATGCGGCACAGTACGCCAACGCTGACCGCGAACATCTACACCGACCCGCGTCTGCTGGACGTTCACGGTGCGGTTGAGTCACTGCCGACTCTGGACCTGAACAACCCGCGGAAGGATGACCGGGGAATGCTCAAAGCGACCGGCACGACGGGTGAAGGCGAGCGAAAACTTCCGCCACTGTTCCCCCCAGATTCTGGCCACGGGGGGAAATCAGAGTCACTTCCTGTCCGATCGGCGACGATATCGGACGCCGCGACCGGGAAGCGTGATCGGTCGAAAACCCCTGAAAAACCCAGGAAAAAAGCCGGTTTCCCCGCGGATGAGGAAACCGGCCAGTCAGTCGGGATGACAGGACGTCTATTGAACTTTTTTCAGGCTCGTTTGGCGACTGGACCAAGTCGTTAATCGCAGTCGTAATAACACTTGCGGATTGAGCCCCGAAACGGACTCAAAGAAGGTGACCTGGGGCAGTCCCGAAAAATGGTTGATACGACCGACGCGTGCCGAACGGCGCGTTGCGCGGCTTAGCGACTCATGACGTCATACACCCGCTCCACCAGCGCCGCCGCGATGGGTCCGACGATCGTCACGTCCTGCCCAAACTTGTTCATCACGTAGGCGATGGTCATGCGGCGATCTGCGTCGGCGATCACTATCGAGCCGCCCGCTCCGGCCCCGAAACACTGCCTACCCTCCGGGACAAAGGGCATCACCTGCGGCCAGGGCAAGCCATAACCGAGGCCGATCTTAAGCGGTATTCCCAGCACGAGGTCGATGGTGTCGCTTTGCACTTCGAAGATTTGGTTGATCGTCCTCGGCGCGAGCAGCCGCACGCCATCGACTTCGCCGCCGCACGCCACTACCGATTGGATGCGCGCGACCGAACGGGCGTTGCCGTGGCCATTGGCCGCGCCGATGTCGGCTCGCCGCCAGCGCTCGGTCCAGCTAAGTTCCGCCGAACTGGTCGGGCCGGTCAAGGTCTTGAATGTCAAGCTATTGGGGTCGAGCTGAGTTGGGTCGAACGGCAGCGCCGGCGGCACCACCACGTTGGCGACACGCTGAAACTCCACGGGCGACAGGCCGATGTGGAAGTCGGCGCCCAGCGGTCCTGCAATGTGCGAAGCAATGAATTCCCCGAGGCGCTGGCCGGTGATGCGCCGAATCACTTCCCCGATCAGGTGGCCGTAGCTCAGCGCGTGGTAGCCTGAACCCGCCCCGGGTTCCCACCAAGGCGCCTGCGCTGCCAGCATGGCCGTCGATTTGTCCCAGTCGTACAAGTCGTCGATGGTGACCGGCTGGTCCCAGCCCGAGACGCCCGAAGTATGTGACAGCAACTGGCGGACCTTGATCTTCTGTTTGCCGCGGGCTGCGAACTCCGGCCAGTACGAGGCGACGTTTGCATCGAGGTCGAGTTCGCCACGGTCCACCAGCAGAAGTGCGGCGAGCGAGGTCATCGTCTTCGTCGTGGAAAACACGCAGGTGATCGTGTTTTCGGTCCACGGGACGGTGCAGGCCTCGTCGGCCCAGCCGCCCCACAGATCGACCACCATCTCGCCGTCGATGCTGACGGCGAGCGAGGCGCCGAGGTCTTCACCCGATTCGAGATTGGTCCCGAACAGCTCGCGCACGGGGTCGAAACGGTCGCTGCACGTGCCGCCCAGCGCCTGTGAGTGATCGCTCATGAGTCCGCCGTTCAGAAGACGTCAGTGAAACCCACGCCGATGTGGCGCGGCGGGTTGGCACTTACAGTCCTGCTGCCGATCAACCAAGCTCAGCGGTCCGGCGAGCCGAGAGTGAACTCGTAAATGATACCAGACCCCGCTTTGGTAAATCGAAACCAACAGCAATGCCCACTGGATCTGGAACAACTCGTGATACGAAGAGTCGTCGTGTACTCACGAATGTGGTGACAGGATTTGAACTCGGTAACCCGCTATTCGACCGCATTTCGCGGCTGTTTGACTCGCCAACGCGTTGAAGTCAGAGGTCATGTTGAACTTCGAAAGCCAAACCTGCAAATGATCGCAAAGCATTGACCCGAAACCAGAAACAGCCCACCGCAAGTCAATGCGACGGGCTGTTCTTCTTTACAAGTCGGGATGACAGGATTTGAACCTGCGACTTCCTGCTCCCAAAACTCGTCTGACGATGCCTTGATTCTTCCTGAAACCTCTATGAATCGCGGGCATTCTACGTTCCAAAGGCACGGTCGCAAGGTCTCTTGATCCGTCACAGACAGCCTCAGTTTCTGAGGGTCTGACGCACGCTGAATCTGCTCCGAGGGTAGACGATCTGTTTAACAGTTGCGGCTCCGACTCCGGTCCCGCGAGTTGCTGATTTGCTCGCGGATTCGTACTGTGAGTAGCGGTATACGTTCGGGAAGCGGTCCGCAGGGACCGAACAGAAGCGTTTGAGTTCGCACGGCGAGGCGGTTGTGTCGGGCAGCGTTCAATCGGTCAATTTCGGCTTCCTCAGCCAGCACGGCTCGCTGCTGGTCCAGGTAGCTGCGCAGGCTGAACGCTACGTCTTCACCGATCCCGACGTCTGCCTGCTGAAGGTTCGCCAGCTTTCAGAGTTGCTCGCGCAGCAGTGTGCCGCTCGAATCGGGATGCAGGTCGCCGCCGAAGATTCACAGCTTCGACTGATTCAGCGACTCTACGAAAGCCGCCTGTTCGATTCTCAGATCGCGCAACTGTTTCACAGCATCCGGAAAGCCGGAAACATCGCCGCACATCAGCCAGGCCAATCCACTCGGTCGGATGCTCTTCAGAGCCTGCGGCTGTCGCGTGAACTGGCTGTCTGGTTTAACCGGTCATTCGGAGCTGGCGACAAAACGACTCCGGGTCGGTTTATCCCGCCACCGAACCCGGAAGCGGCGGAACAGGAGCTTCGCGACGAACTCGACCGGTTGCGGGATGAGCTTCTCACAGCGACCGAACGGGCATCTGCCGCCGAAGTGAACGCGGAACAGCAATCTGCAGCGAGACAGCAGGCAGAATCCGATGCTCAGCGACTCTACGAGGAGGTTGAAGCCGCAGTTTCGCTGGCTGCCGAGACTGAAGAGCGGGCACAGGCAGAGCGGGTGGAGTTCGAGGCGATGCTCGACGAACTCACCGCGAACGCTCAGAGCGATGAAGCACGCACAGCCGAGGTGGTGGCCGTCGCTCAGAGAGAAGCGGAGCAACTGCAGCTTGACGAACAGGCGACGCGGCATCTGATCGACGAACAGCTCCGCGAGGCCGGCTGGGAAGCCGACAGCGCCGCCTTGAAGCACAGCCGAGGGACTCGACCGGTCAAAGGCCGGAATCTGGCCATCGCGGAATGGCCGACGGAATCCGGGCCGGCAGATTACGTGCTTTTCGTCGGGCTGACTCCCGTGGCGGTTGTCGAAGCCAAGAGTTACAGCACAGACATCCCCGACGCCCTCGAACAGGCCAAACGCTACAGCCGTACGTTTCAGGAGGAAACTGGCCAGGCATCGCCCGGCGGTCCGTGGGACGGCTACCGGATCCCATTCGTCTTCGCGACGAACGGACGCCCGTTTCTGAAACAGATTCGAGAGAAGAGCGGCGTCTGGTTTCTCGACGCCCGGTTGGCTCGAAACCGTCCGCGTTCGCTGCCGGGGTGGTATTCGCCCGAGGGCCTGTCCGGACTGCTGCAGCAGGATATTCCCGCTGCCGAGCAGCGGCTCCAGACCGAATCGGCGTCTTACCTCCCGCTCCGTCCGTACCAGTTTGCTGCGGTGCGTGCCGTCGAGCAGGCCGTGATCAGCGGGCAACGGCGGATGCTGGTCGCGATGGCCACGGGTACCGGTAAAACACGGACCTGCATCGGCATCGTGTATCGGCTGATCAAGGCCGGACGTTTCCGGCGAGTGCTGTTTCTGGTTGACCGCACGGCACTTGGCGAGCAGACCGCTGACGCCTTCGGCGAGCTGAAGCTCGAAAGCTTCCAGTCATTCACGGAAATCTACAACGTGCGTGGTCTGGGCGACGCGACCACCGGCAGTGAGGCCGTGCTCCACATCGCCACGATTCAGGCAATGGTTAAACGCGTTCTGGATTCCGAGGAGGCTCCTCCGTCGGTTGACGAGTACGACTGCGTTGTCGTCGATGAGTGCCACCGCGGATACGGGCTGGACGCGGAAATGAGCGACCTGGAACTCACGTTCCGCAGCGAGGCCGAATTCATTTCCCGCTACACGCGAGTGCTCGACTGGTTCGACGCCGTCCGCATCGGGCTGACCGCGACGCCGGCCCTGCACACGACCGAGCTGTTTGCCGGATCCGATCGGCTGCCGGTGTTTGAATACAGCTACCGGCAGGCGGTGATTGATGGCCATCTGGTTGATCACGAGCCACCGTTCCGCCTGGTGACCGAGTTGTCGGAAGACGGAATGCACTGGGAACGCGGGCAGGAGATGGCCGTCGTCAACCGCCGCACCGGTCAGCACGAGCGTTTTGAGACGCCTGACGAAGTCGACCTCGAAATCGACGCCTTCAACCGCAAGGTCCGCACCGAAAGCTTTAACCGAGTCGTCTGCCGGGAACTGGCCGAACAGATCGATCCGCGGCGTAACGGTAAAACGATGGTTTTCTGCGTCGACGAGGCACACGCCGTTCTGGTCACCGACCTGCTCAGTGCCGCGATGCAGGACAGGTATGGCGAACTGCCTGCCAGTACGGTCCGCAAAATCACCGGCCAGTCGGACCGGCCACTGGAACTGATCCGCTACTACAAGAATGAGCGAACGCCGAACATCGCCGTCACCGTCGACCTGCTGACGACCGGGATCGACGTCCCGGCGATCGAGAACATTGTCTTTCTGCGCCGGGTCAGGAGCCGCATTCTGTACGAACAGATGCTCGGCCGCGCGACGCGACTGTGTGACGACCTGCACGGACCGGGCCAGCACAAGCAGGCATTCCGCATCTTCGACGCCGTCGATCTGTACTCGGCTCTGGAATCGCATTCGGATATGAAGCCCGTTGTGCAGCGTCCGTCGATTCCTCTGGGCAGGCTCATCGAAGAACTGAACACCGTCGACGACGACGAGCCATTGCAGCAGATCAAGGACGAACTGACGGTCCGCATGGCGAAGCGTCTGCAGCGGCTCGACGAGGAACGGACGCAGCATTTCGAGACAATGACCGGGCTGACACGGCAGCAGATGATGACGCAGCTCCGCACGTCGTCGCCGCAGGAGGTCCGCGAGCAACTGCAGCAGTGGCCGGATCTGGCGCCGTTCCTCGAAAAGATCGTATCGCAGGGCCGGCAACTGATTCTGTCGGACCACGAGGATTCTCTGCGTCGTGTTGAACGCGGTTACGGCAGCGGAGTCCGTCCGGACGACTACCTTGAGTCCTTCCGCCGGTTCATCACGGAGAACGCCGATGCCATTCCGGCGCTGATCGTCGTGACGCAGCGTCCCCGCGAACTGACGCGAGCCCAGTTGCGGGAACTGCGTCTGCTGCTCGACCAGGAAGGTTTCACGGAAACCGCCCTGCGAACTGCCTGGCAGCAGACCACCAATCAGGACATCGCTGCGTCCATCGTCGGCTACATTCGGTACGTCGCCCTCGACCAGCCGCTGATCTCGCACAGCGAACGCGTGCAGGCTGCCATGCAGGAGATCATCGGCAGCCGATCATGGACCGCGCCGCAGCGTCAGTGGCTGGAGCGAATCGGCAAGCAGCTTGAGCAGGAAGTCATCGTCGATCGGGAAGCTCTCGACAGTGGCCAATTCAAGGCTCAGGGCGGTTTTGAACGACTTAACAAGGTCTTCAAGGGCGAACTTGAGTCAATCCTCAACAGCATCACCGACGGTATTTGGCAGGCCGTCTGAGAGACAGTTGGAGTGTGACAATGTTGGTAAAGATTGACCCTCAGAACGGGACAGAGATCGAAGAACTTGAAGAAGTCGCGTTCGCATCGATCCCGTACGGAACTGGTGAACGAGCAACCGAAGAGCATCTCGAAAACCTGATCGCAGACAATGTCAGTTTGATTGAGTCTGTTATGGACGAAGACGGCGCTGACACGCTCTTAGTGATTGGGCGGCAGATCCGCACGACATCTGGACGACGCTTGGACCTCGTCGCAATCGACAGCTCTGGCGGCCTCATACTAATTGAGGTGAAACGTGACGCGGATGATGTCAAGCAACGGAAAGATCATGCAGAGATCCAAGCCGTTCGGTACGCCGCGAGTCTTGCCCGGCTCAAGACACTTGAAGAGATCGTCACCAATCTCTACGGACCGTACATCGCGAAATACTGCAGAGAAGAGCTTGAAAGCAGTGGAGGAACGCGGACTGCAGAGGAGTGGGCGAGAAAGAAGCTGCTGGAATTCATGGATGCGAATGAAATCGACCGGTCCTGGATCAACCATCGGCAGCAAATCGTGCTTATCGGAGCGGGCTTCGATGACGATACCCGGTCGGCAGCAGCTTGGATGGCCAGGAATCAACTGCCAATTCGCGTGATCGAACTCCAGCCGGTCAAGCTTGGAAACTCATGGCTCTTGAACGTCCAACAGATTATCCCGGTAGCGAACTATGAAGACCTGTATGTTGACGTGATGAATCAGGATGGTGGTTCCAATGGACCATCAAGTTCGCGACGCACTAAGCCTGGATCGAGGAAAACGCGAATTCGTCTGCCCGAGATATTTGACTCAGGACGCCTCAGTGCCGGCGATGAGATCTACTTCAGAAAGACGCCGGAAAAGCGTGCTGCACTGATTGACGGCAAGAGTTGCCGGTTTAACGGAGATGCCGTATCGATTCTGCAGTTCGCTAAGTCGGCGTCGGGCTGGAGCGGCGTCAACATTTACGATTGGATCGTCCACGTCCCCAGTGAGCGTACCCTTGAAGAAATCCGGATAGAGATCGAGCAGGAAAGGGCAGCCGCCGAATCCGAAACGACGAACGATCAGCCGTCAGAGGAATCTCCGTCTGAGCAACTGCAGGAAGCAACACTTTGACAAACACCACCGACATCGTCGCCCGGCTCTGGAATCTGTGTCACGTTCTGCGTGACGACGGGATCACGTTTCACGAGTACGTGACCGAGCTGACGTTTCTGCTGTTTCTCAAGATGCTGGAAGAGACCGGGCAGGAAGAGCTGTTGCCCGAGGGCTACCGCTGGAATGACCTCAAGACGCAGCAGGGTGTCGATCAGCTCGCGTTTTATCGCGGACTCCTCGTGCATCTGGGCAACGAGGGCTCCGGACGCGTGCAGGCCATCTTTGCCAACGCGAACACCGCTCTCACGCAGCCTCGAAACCTCAACAAGCTGGTCACTGACATCGACAGCCTCGACTGGTACTCGGCGCGTGAGGAAGGGCTCGGCGATCTCTACGAAGGGCTGCTGGAGAAGAACGCCAGCGAGAAGAAGTCCGGAGCCGGGCAGTATTTCACGCCGCGTCCGCTGATCGAGTGCATGGTCAACTGCATCCAGCCGCAGGCCGGTGAGGTCGTGCAGGACCCGGCAGCCGGCACGGGCGGCTTCCTCGTGCAGGCGGACCGCTTCATCAAGCAGCAGACCGACGACCTGTTCGACCTCCCCGAGAAGCAGCAGGACTTCCAGCGGAAGCAGGCGTTTCAGGCCGTCGAACTCGTCCCCGACACGCACCGGCTGCTGTTGATGAACGCCATGCTGCACGGCATCGAAAGCGACCTGCTGCTCGGCGACACGCTCTCGCCCACCGGAGCCCGCCTGCCGAAGGCCGACGTCATCCTGACCAACCCGCCGTTCGGCACCAAACGCGGCGGCGGACGCCCCACTCGCGACGATTTCACGTTCGTCACCGGCAACAAGCAGCTCGCCTTCCTCCAGCACATTTACCGGGGCCTCAAGCCGGGCGGACGGGCAGCGGTCGTGCTGCCGGACAACGTTCTGTTCGAGGAAGGCACGGGCACGCGCATCCGCGCCGACCTGATGGAGAAGTGCCGCCTGCACACGATCCTGCGGCTGCCGACCGGCATCTTTTACGCGCAGGGCGTCAAGACGAACGTCCTGTTCTTCACGCGCGGAGCCACCGACACCGGCCACACGCAACAGGTCTGGGTGTACGACCTGCGGACGAACATGCCGTCGTTCGGCGTCCGGACACCGCTCACGCACGAGCATTTCACCGAGTTCGAGAAGTGCTTCGGGAAGAAGCCGGACGGAACCAGCAAACGTACCGATCAGGGCGAGGCGGGCCGCTTCCGCTGCTTCACCCGCGAGCAGATCGCCGCGCGGGGCGACAACCTCGACATCAGTTGGCTGAAGGACGACGAAGCCACCGGAGCCGACGACCTGCCCGAACCGGAAGAGATCGCCGCGCTGATCCGCGAGCGGCTGACGACGGCGCTGGAAGAGATGGACGCGCTGTCCGCCTTGCTGGCAGGCGAGGAGGTCGAGGTATGAGCGACGGAAACGGCGCGTTGCCGGAGGGGTGGGCTTGGATTCCGTTAGGAGACATCGGAACTGTAGGTTCGAGTCGCAGGGTCCACAAAAAGGATTGGCGAAAGACAGGAGTTCCGTTTTACCGAGCACGCGAAGTGGTGAAGTTGTCAAAAAGTGGATTCGTTGACAACGACCTATTTATCTCAGAAGAACTCTTCGACTCTTTGGCGAGCAGCGGGCAAGTCCCAAAGGCTGGCGACATCCTTATTACGGGCGTCGGCACAATTGGTGTCCCTTACGAAGTAAAAGAGGGCGACCGGTTCTATTGCAAAGACGCGAGTGTCCTATTCTTCAAGAACGACTTCGGCCTCGTTCCAACTTATCTGTACCAAGTGTTCCAATCGCCGTATTGGATTTCGACTATTCATGACAACAGCGCTGGGAGCACAGTAAAGACTCTCACGATCAAGCAAGCCACGACTACTGAGATACCGCTTCCGCCGCTTGCCGAGCAGCGTCGGATCGTGTCGAAGATCGAGTCGCTTCAGGAGCGGAGTTCTCGTGCGAGGCGTGCGCTTTCGGAAGTGGGTCCGCTGTTGGAGCAGTTCCGTCAGAGTGTGCTGCGAGCCGCCTTCAGCGGTCGCCTGACCGCCGACTGGCGCGCCGCGCACCGTGATGTCGAACCCGCCACGGAGCTTCTCGCCCGCATCCGCACCGAACGCCGCCACCGTTGGGAACAGTCCGAACTCGCCAGATACGAAGCCAAAGGCAAACAGCCCCCCAAAAACTGGCAGGACAAGTACCAGGAACCGGAAGCGGTTGATGAGTCTGAGTTGCCGGTCCTGCCCGACCTTTGGTGTTGGGCATCCTTCGAGGAAGTTGCCTCAATCGACTCGAACTTGGTTTCGCCCGCTGACTATCCGAATCACCCGCACATTGCGCCAGACAACATCGAGAAGGAAACAGGACGACTGCTCGAATACCGCACGATCGCCGAGGACGGCGTCACGAGTAACAAAAACCACTTTTTCCCTGGTCAGATCGTCTACTCGAAGATTCGACCATACCTCTCAAAAGTGATCGTCGCCGACTTCGAGGGATTGTGCAGCGCGGACATGTACCCGATCTCAACGCCGTTAGAGCTTCAATATCTGTTTCGCTACATGCTCTCAAACTTCTTCCTTGATGCGGTTCAAGAAGAAGCGGGAAATCGTGTCGTCCTTCCCAAGGTCAATCAAAATCAACTCTACGATGTCGCTGTGCCAATCGCGCCGATGTCTGAACAAACTGAGATTGCTCGGCGAATCAACCTGTCGGCGGAATCTTATGCGGACATCGTCGACGCGGTGGCCGAGTCGGAATCGTCGCTGACGCAACTGGACCAATCGATCCTCGCGAAAGCGTTCCGCGGCGAGTTGGTCCCGCAGGACCCGCGCGACGAACCGGCCTCCGAACTCCTCGCCCGCATCCGCACCACCCGCGCAGCCACTGCCGCAAACGCCTCGCCACGACGGAGAAAGCGGGGCGCGAAATGACACCATGTCAGGTCATCGCTGAGTTGACAGTGCCGGGGCGGATGACGGTGTTCCTGGATGACTCTGGAACGCCCGAGAAGCCGCTTGAATCACTACCCCGCGATACACAGTTCGTCTGCGCAGTCGCGATGCAATCAGCAGAATATGCCCGCGCCCACGTTAGCCTTGCCGATCATTTGGCGTGTCTGAAGATCGACGGATTTCATGCAACCGAAATCGTAAATCCGAAGACGGTCTCACCGTGGAAAGCCCTGTCAATCGAACAGCGATCTGAGGCGTTGCGGTTCCTGTATTCAGTCTTGAAGAACAAGCGATGTAAGTTCCTGTGGTGCCCCATCAATGGAGAACAGTTTGAAGGCACGATGGGGGATGGCGTCAACATTCGTGCGGGAATCAGGGAGAGGCACGAAAAGGAAATGGGCGCGAAGGAAGCCCTGTGGAAGGCGTCGCTGAATGCCGTCATTTGGCACTTCGCCGATTGGGCCGACGGGCGCCTTGCGATTGTCTGCGAAGACCGCAAAGGAACACATGAAGTTCGCCTTCAGCAAGAGGGAAACGGGCAACTGGTGCTGGACGGGATCATCCATGCCCAAAAGACGGCTCGGATTCACGGTCTGGAACTCGCGGATGCCGCGGCATACCTGTTGAATCGGCGGCATCACACGGCCGTGCGTGAGAAACAGAACTGCTTTGATGCCATCATCACCGAGGCATGGAACGCACTTCAGCCGCGTTTCAGTAACGTTCTGGATGATCATAAAAAATGAGCGAATCGGTCAGGACGCAACTGGACCAATCGATCCTCGCGAAAGCGTTCTGCGGCGCGTTGGTCCCGCAGGACCCTCGCGACGAACCGACCTCCGAACTCTTCGCCCGCATCCGCACCAACCGTGAAGCCTCAGTAGCAGCGTCGCCCCGTAAAGCGGTACGCAGTCGTTCCAAGTCAGCGAAAGCGAGCGAGTAATGCCCTTTCAGCCGACTCAGGTGCTCCGCACGCTTCCGACGGAGATTCCTTCCAGCACGAAACCTCTGCACGTCGTGACGGACGCAGGAAACGGCTATCTGAAGCTCGTCGGGAATCCACAGGGCAAGCCGGCGCTTGTGAGCGAGCTGGTTAGCATTCAGCTCGCCGAATGGCTGGGCCTGCCAGTTTTCTCCTACGCGGTCATGGACGTTGCCGAAGCTGACGTGGATCCACACTCAAACGACGTCGCACTAAATCCGGCATTTATCACTCGCGAAGAACCCGGCGATCCATGGGAGGGCACGCCTCAGGAACTCGTGAAGGTTGAGAACGTCGACGATTTGAGCCGGTTGGTCGTGCTCGATACCTGGATCGGAAACGTCGACCGGTATGTCGTGAATGAGCGCCGTGGTGAACAGGTTCCGCACAGGAACGATCGGAATTTGTTTCTGAGCGGTGACGCCAGTCCGGGAAAGTTCAGGGCAATGGCGTACGACCATACGCATTGCCACCTCGCGCTCATTGCCGCGTCCCCATCGGGTGACTTGGACGGTAAGATCGAAGACGAGAGAATCTTCGGGCTCTTCCCCGAATTCGCCAAACTGCTCGACCGGGACGCCGTGAGAGCGACCGCTCAACGGCTGGGTGAGTTGGATTCAGTGACGATTGAACAAATTGTGCAGTCTGTACCGGATGAATGGATTGTCGACCCTGCGATTCGCGAGCGGCTGGCCGAATTCATCGAACGCCGATCTGACTTCGTAAGTCGGCAAATCGAACGTAAGCTGTTCCCGCAAGGGGAATTGTTCCATGACTGAAAGAACCAACCAGACGACCATGCGGCACCGTGGCTTTTACAGCCTCGTGCAATACTGCCCCGACCTGTCCCGGCTCGAAGTTGCCAACGTCGGCGTGGTGCTGTTCTGCGCTGAATTGAACTATCTGGGCGTCGAACTCACACAGAACCATACGAGAATCTCCCAGATGTTCGGACGCGGACAACGCGATCTGAAACGCTTGAGAGCCGTGAAGGCGGGGCTGGAAGAACGACTGACAAGTGCTGGCGAGGATCTGAAGTCGCTGGACCGCCTCAACAACCTGGCTGCGTTGCACGTCAACACGATCCGAATGACGCGGTTCATGCCGTGCCGGGTTTCAGGCACGCCGCAGGTGGACCTGCAACGCATCTTCGAGGAGCTTGTTGAGCTGCCGAAGCACAGGAAGCCGGTCTCAAAGTTCGAGGCACTCAAGAAGACGCTCGACGATCGATTCTCAGCTCCCGAAGTCAGCAGACGGCTCAGACGCGACTTGAAAGTTCGGATTCCGATTCTCGATCGAGAGGAGGAGATTCCGTACGGCTACCAGAATGGTCGTCTGAACCTGATCGCGCCCGTTGTCTTTCCGAAGAAACAGGCAGCGTTGGAGGACCGCGCCGCCAAGTACGCGGTCGAAGGGAAGTTTCTGTACGACAACCCAGATTCTCAGCTCGGCGAAATGCAGATGCTGGTCGTCGGAGACTTCTCCCCCGGCTCAGAGGACAGTGTCAACGTCGCGGAACGGATCCTTGAATCTCATCAAGTCCGACTTTTTCCACGTCGCAAGCTGTCTGAGCTCACGAAGGAAATCCGTCGCCACGGCCACGTCGTCCCGTCTTGAAGAAGCAGCTTCCTGGTGAAGGCTCGGAGCGCACTGAGCCCGTGCGAAACGGACTCAGTTAGCGAGCTTCCCGGAGCCAGGTCGTCGCTTACAGCCGTGTGCGTTGTGCCGTTCGACACTTTGTTGGTTACGCGGTCCACACGGTACGCCTTCGCCGCGGGCCTACGTCCGGACGCCTCCTCCATATCCGGTTCCCGACTGGCGGCCTTCTTTGATCACTCGCCGACGGCCTACGGGTCAGCCATGAGGGCCGCGTTTCCCCCGCAATTCACGGATGCGCAGACACCTCTCGGCAGACTTTCACGCCGCCTGCCAGGGCGACCGAACCTTCGATGACGGTCCGGACGTCATCATCAGTACCCGCAGGCTCGCCGCCTGATGACGCGGCTGGACTTCCCATAGTCCCTATGACAACCGACCGGCATTGGAACACTACATCAATGCCCGCTTCACAAATCTCACAGATGTCACTGGTGTGACTCGTCAGAAATGGGAGTCACTCACTCGAACGTATTGGAATACTTCCTCGGCAGGGTGCTGCCGACGGCTAGTGAGTTCAGCAGACGTGCAAACGCAAACAATCATTGCACCCTCAATTCTGTGATTCACCACGTCCCTTCGCGCTCTGATGGTAGTGCAATGAATCAAACAGATTCCTCATCCGTAGTTCGTCCGGATCGATTCGTGCGTCGCAATTGACACGGACTACTTCTTTGAGCAGGGCCAGCGCAACGCGGGCGTCGCCCGAATCGATTGCTTTCTCCACGCAACGGGAGGCCTTTTCAGTCAGCGAAACGATGCGTCCAAAAACGATTTCTCTTTGATGCCGGCGCCCCAGGTTGAAGCGAGCCTGGAACTTCGGCTCCGCCAGCCACCGTGACACCGTTGTCCTGTCGACATTTGCGGCTTCAGCCGCTGCAGTCACAGAAGCTCCCGTCAGTAGCGCAGCGAGTGCGACCTCCTGTGCTGGCTTAAGGTCATTCGGATTATCTGAGGGATTTCGTGGCATTGTGCTGCAACCCCAAAAAATGAAGTCATCCATTTCTCAAGCCGAAAACCAATCAGGATCCGATACCCAGATCGTCAAGTTGGCGGCCAGCCTCCAGAGCACCGCCCGAAGGCTCTTTTGATTCAGAAGCTGGCTGAGGCGAGTCCATGAATTCGCGAAGCGCTCTCGCTGCGATGTACGTCCGCCCTCCAATTCGGAATGCCGCCAGCTTTCGCCCTTTTGCTCCGCGTTGAATCCAACGCCACACTGTTCCAGCATGAACGTCGCACGCGGATGCCACCTGGTTTACGGAGAACCGGGTTTCCTTGAGTTCTGTGATCATTCTTCCTGCCTCTTCACTGCCGACACTGGACCGAGTTATTTGCGGCTACATCGACGTCTGAAGGTCTGCCTGTCACAGCAATGTCCTCCTGGCCGTTGAGTGGTTCGCAAATGATCGGCAGTAGCAGAGCACTGCAGATTCAGGCGATCAAGGCAATTTGTCCACTAATAATTGGTTTAACATATTAAACGTACCAAAGTTCTTGCCCTTTGGAGCGGTTTTCGGCACATATACGCTGATGGTGGCATTTTTTTGCGCACGATATTGGACCTTGTGATCCCGGTCGTACGACGTTTGGGGACGCGTGCATCCTGTTCGCGATGCGGCGAGAGAGCTGCCCCTGGAAAGCCAGAACGACCTATCCGACTTCCGCCATGACGCGTCGCGCTGATTCAAAGTCGCGTTCTGCGTAGATCTGTGTGACGTCGGCGGTGCTGTGCCCCAGAATCACCTGCGCGGCTTCGATCCCGTACTGACGTCGCAGCCAGGTTGCTCGACTGTGCCGAAGCTGATTTGGTGACCAGGCATCTCCGATGCCGGCTTTCGTGCAGCCGTACTGAATGGCGCGCCGGTAACTGGCAGTCGTGTAGCAGTCGCCTGGCGTACGGGCCGCATCCGGTTTGGTGCGGTCTCGCTGACTCGGTTGCACGGGAGACTTGCGTCGTCGTCGCTTCTCCGCGTTCCTGGCGGCCTGAGCTTCTGCGGGGGAAAAGCAGAATGCCTCCGCAGGCCGGTTGTCGAGCCACGGACAGAGAATCTCCTGAGCCCGCGGACCGAAAAAGATGATCCGCTCGCGTCCGTGATGCTCCGTCTTGTGCGACTCGGGCCGATACTCCCAAACATCACCGTCCCGGCAAACGTCACAGGGACGCAGGCTGCAGATTTCTCCGGGACGGCAACCAGCCAGGAGCTGCAATCGAACCATATCCCGCACCTGGGCGGCGACAAACGGCAGCACGGCATTGATGTCCGCCTCCGCGACCGGTCGGACAGGTTCGCTTTCGCGGGCCTCACTGCGTCCCCGGCGAAGGCCAGCAACGGCCTGTAAAGCGTGCAGCGTGTCGGCTCGGACGATTTCGTTCTCGACGCCCCATTTGAACATCCGGCGAATCAGACCGATCTTTCGGTTGATTTCAGTCCGGCACCAGCCCTTCGCGATCATGGATTCTCTGACCGCTTTGAGCTTCAGGGGACCGAATGAGTCGGCTGTCGACGTCCCGTAGTGCACTCGCAGCACTCTCATTGTGTCTCGGATCAGTGAGACCTCGCCTGTCTGTTCGCCATTCTTGACGTAGTAGGTCTGAGCGAAGCGGAAATAGGCCAGAATCAGCTCGTTGATCGAAAGACTCTCTGCCGTCTTTCCTGCCGTTCTGGCTTCGGGGAGCGTGCCGGACGCGAACCACTCAGCAATGATCCGCCGATAGGCCTCGTCGGCCTCGGGAGTGCCGAATTTCCCGAGATAGAAGTCGCGTCCCTCAATGCGGACGCGGGCCTGACCGGTGGGTTTGTGATGTACGCAAGCAGGGACGTGGGGCCGTTTTTTCGCCATCAGAACATCCTTCCGAAATGCCCCTCAGGGTAGGACTACCCTGCGGGGGATCGGTTTCAGGACGCTCTGACAACCACTGTCAGGTACACAAACCTAGCGTTCGTCCGGTTTTACGAAGAGTCGGGATGACAGGATTTGAACCTGCGACTTCCTGCTCCCAAAGCAGGCGCTCTAGCCAAGCTGAGCTACATCCCGTAGGCGAGGCGGAGTCTAGGCAGGAGCCTGAGGGGCGTCAATTCGGTAGTTTCGGTAGCTGATGCCAATAGCGTTCGGCACGGAATTTGCGCCGTTCCTGTGACAGGTTTTCGGACAGTCACAGTGGCACGGATGCGGGGCTATGGGACAGAACAGGCGAGACAGAATTGGACCGGCTCAGATTCAGGGATGCAGGTAGTTCAAGCTCATCCCGGAGCTGCTTGAGCGGTTGCACGGGCAGGCGGCTGTAAACGGCGGCCAGAAAACGCGGCGCTGGGGTATCGCTGCCGCTGGACGGTCGAGCTGTATTTCCGCTGGCTCAAGAGCATTCCCGGGATGCGGCATCTGATCTCGGACCACTGGGGCGGCGCGACCATGCAGCTCTACGCGGCGCTGATCGCCAGCCTGCTGATGGTCCTGTGGACGGGCCTGAAGCCGAACAAGCGCATGTGGGAGATGATGCAGTTCTCCCTGCCGGGCTGAGCCAGCCTGGACGAAATCGAGGCTCACCTCGAACGCCAGCGACTCCGGCAACAGAGAGCGTCCGCGAAAAAACGCTGAGGATCTTTGAGAGGGCTCGTGCGCGTTCACGACCGCCCGAGCCTGCCGCCGCGCCGACCCGCCGCGCCGCTGAGCACACATCCGCCTCACTCTCCGTCCCAAGGTACTCCTCGTGCCGAACGATATTGCGTTGATGTCCCGCAGGGCCGGGCTCAGACGGAATAATGCCGGGAGCGCTGAAACAGAATTCTGGCCTGAAAAGCGAACGACCGATGACGCAGCACCAGTGACTTATCGGCGTCAACCGGTCTGAGATAAGCGTTGGCCACGTGCGATTCCTGACTGGTCATCGACCAGAGTTGAGGCGGGCTATCTTATTTGATGGTCGGCTGTTGCGGAGGCAAACCGATCTTCTGGCGATTTCCGGGCGGGGCTAGACTGCCGTGGATTTGTCGCGGGCCGGAGAGTGCAGCGTTGCTGACGTAGATTCCGCCTTCCTGCGTGTGAGGGGGGCGTCACTGTTCGCTTTGTGTGGGTAAGGTTGTCGTCGCCTGAGGCGAAAGGAGTCGCCTGATGCCGTTTGAGGCTTTGAAGTTTATTCACGCCACCGGATTGCTCGTTGACCATCAGGTGCGCGATGTCGGGACGGTGTCTGCCGAGGCTCGCCCGCTGGTCGTCGACGCGTCGCTGCAGTCGCTGGAACGGCTGGTTGAAGTCGCGACCGATCAGAGTGTCGACTTCGTGCTGCTGACGGGAGACACGTTCTGCGAGCAGGATCGCAGTCTGCGGGCGAGAGTCGCGATCGTTCACGGGCTGCAGTGTCTGGATGAAGCCGGCATTCAGGTTTTTGTGATCCCCGGTCCCGAAGATCCTGCGGACGCCTGGCACGCGATTACTCGCCTGCCGGACAACGTCACGATCTTCAATCCTGTTCGCGACGAACCAACCGCCGTGATGCGCGACGGTCAGGTGATCGCGACTCTGCAGGGCTGCCCAGTCTGGTCGGATGCGTCGGTGCTCGTGAGGCAGGCCGACGGTCAGACAATGGGCCAGACGCGGCTGGGACCGCTGCGGATCGGTATCGTGCCTCCGCGAGAGGATTACGGAACTTTGCCGGACGAAGCGACCGTCGAACGCTGGCTCGAACAGCACCGCGTCGACTACCTCGCACTGCCGCGGCCGTTTCATCGATTGCGTGTGCTGCGTCCCGAGCAGGTCGCGTTCTGTCCGGGAGGAGCGGTTCCGGTCACGCGGCGGGAAACCGGCATTCGTGGCGCGGCTTTGATTTCGGCGGAAGGGCGAGCGGCGGTCAACCTGTCGCTGTTCCCGACGTCGCCGCTGCGGCGGGAAACGTTCAACCTGGTGCTCGATGAATCGACGAGCTGGGATCAACTGATCGCAGTGATGCGCTCGGCCATCGAGAAGCTCAACGGTCTGAGCCGGACGCGAGTGCTGCTGGCGAACTGGCATTTCGAGGGCACCGGCGAAGTGCTCGCAGCGCTGCGCGACGAGGAGTCGCAGACGGAATTGTTCGAACTGCTCGCGGCCGATCATTCGTCGCGGCAGAACACGCTGATCGAACATCGGCTCTGTCTGCAGAATCGCGAAGAACTCACGACGGTGGGCAACAACGTGCAGCATCACACTCACGAAGCGGCCGACGACGAAACCGACGAGACCGTCTCCGGCGGATTCCGGCGACGCCTGGACCGGGCGGAGTCGATTGTCGGTGAGGTCGTGAGGCGACAGCGGCAGACGGACGGCGATGCACCAACTCCGTGGACGCAGCGGGTCGAAACGCTCGGATTGCGGGTTGATTCGGCAGTGACTGCGGCGACAGTCCGACATCTCGCTGAGCAGTGGTTCGCCGGTGAGTCAGCAACGGAAACGGCGTTGCCATCCAAAGACGCGGGCGCCCTTGAAACGAAGTCGACGACAGAAATCGGTGAGCGGAACGCTGTCGAAGAAACACTGAATACGATCAACGATGCTCTGGAGTCGCTCGACGAAGCCAACGACGAAGTGACCGGCGCTGACAACGGCAATGACGCTCACGACGACGACGTTTCCGGTGCCGACGCGTCCGACGAATATGCCGAGCCAGACGCCTTCTACGACAGCGAGCCCGGATCTCGCTCTGATGACGAAGCCGAAGAGTTCGATTCGACCGGATACTGACAGTCCCAGGTGCCTGAAGTGTCACTTGCCGCCAGCCAGCTTTTCAATCTCCTCAAAACACGTTCTGTCCCGCACTGAGGCCGATTCTGCAATGCAACTTGCAGCCTGACGGCCGGCTTCAGGAGGAAGCCCGATGAAACTCGAACGGATTCTTGTTGAACGATACGGAGCATGGCAGAACCTCGATCTGCCGGTCGACTCCGAAGGGATCAGCGTCTACTACGGGCCGAACGAGGCCGGCAAGTCGACGCTGATGCGTTTCATTCGCGGCGTGCTGTACGGCTTTCGGAAGGGCGACGTTTCGCGACCGCTCGAAGACGATGGGGCCAACACCGCGACGTCGTGGGGCGGCACGCTGCAGGTCGAATATCAGGCAGAACCCTGGATGGTTCGTCGGATGGCACAACCGGGTTCGCGCGGGCTGCTGTCCGCGTGGCGGGCCGAATCGGATCACGAAGCTGGCACGACTGACGGCTCGGCGTTTCAGGCGGACATCGTTGGCGGTGTTAACGAGGCAGTCTTCGAAAACGTCTTCGCGATCGGCCTGTACGAGCTGCAGGAACTGGCGACGCTGGAAGACAACGAAGTCGCCGAGCACATCTACTCGCTGTCGCTTGGCCTCGACGGACAGCAGTTGCTCGACCTGATTGAAGAGGTACAGGACGAACGGAATGAGCTTCTCGATCCGGAAGCCGGAACGGGAACACTCGCCGACGCACATGCGGAAATCGACGAGATCGACGAACAGCTCGCACAGAAGGCCGGGGCTCGTCGCAAGTACGAGCAACTGCTCATCGAGCAGGACAAGTGGGAAGAGACGATCGTCGAGCTGAAGCAGCGGCAGCAGGGACTCGAACACCAGCTCCGCGGGCATGAGTACATGGAGCGGGTTCACGAACCGTGGCTTAAGGTGCGACAGATCGAACGGAAACTGGCGAAACTGCCGGATCTGCCGGACTTCCCCGAGAGTGGACTCGCCGACCTGGAAGCGATCGAGGCGGAACTGTCAGCACTCAAAGGCCGACGCAGCACGCTGCTGGGTGAAGCTCAGAACCTGTCGGCTCAGGCAAAGCAGATCGACATCGACCCGGACCTGAAGCGGTACCGCCCGGCGTTGCAATCGTTCATTGACCAGCGGGAGTGGATCGCGGATCTGGCCGGCTTTGTGGAAACGGCCGACGAGCAGGCAACCGTGCTTCGCGACCGTCTTAATCATCAGATGGCGGAACTCGGCGACGACTGGGATCTCGAACGTCTGCGTGGCGTCGAAGTCGGACACCTTGCGAGCGATTGTCTGCCAACGCGCGGCCGTGAGTTTCAGGAACTCGAACGCCGCAACCGGACGCTGCAGAAAAAGTACAAGCGGATGAAGCGGGAGTATCACAGGCGTCAGGACGACGTGGCCCGGCTGCGGCGGCAGATCGGCGACGGCCCGATTGCTGATGCGATCGAACTGGCCCGTAACGAGCTCGGTCGCCTGGAAGACCTCAGCCGGCTGCGCGTTCGCGAGCGGGAACTGACTCAGCGGAAGATCGGCATCGCGAATCAGATTCACCGCCTGCAGATCGACCCGACGCTGCCCGAGTGGGTGTACGCGGTCTTCTGGGCGATCTCGATCGCCGGCTTCTGCCTCGGCCTGTTCGGCATCTGGACCGGACTGACAACGAACGCGCTCTCGGGCCTGTGTTACGCGCTCGTTGGATCGTGCTCGGTCCTGATGACCTACGGCCTGAAGCGGCACTTCGAGAGCCAGGTCGAGATGTCCCGCATCCGTCTGCAGAGCGAGCAGCGGGAGATCGAACTCCGACTTGCCGAAACGAAGCAGGCGATCGAACGAACGGCTCCAACGATGGCGGCGCTGCAGATCGGAGCAAAACGCGGCTCAGCCGGCGGCGCCGATTCCCACGACCAGGCGGCAGCGCTGCGGGCAAAGTTCGCCGGACGCGAGTCTGCTGCGGACTGGTTCTCGGACGTCGACCTGCTGCGGCAGTGTCTGATCCGGATTCGCGATCTGGAGGAACTCGCCGAAGCGGAAGTCTGGGTCGAGGACACTCGCGAGCGGCTGATTGAGATGCGGAAGCAGCTTGCCGAGATGCAGCGTGACTTCGGCGTCGCGCGGCAGAGCTGGTGCAGCCAGTTGACGCATCACGGACTCGATGAGACCGTCGAGGTCGACTCGGCGCTGTCGCAGCGGGACAAGGTCGCTCAGGCCGCCGTCACGCTGCAGCGGATCGACGCCCTGGAAGCCGACACGCAACTCGCCCGCCGCATGGTCGACCGCTTCCGCAAACGCGTCGAAGAGCAGGGGCACCGGCTCAACCGGTACGGCATCGACTACTCCAACCCGCTGGCAATTATCGACGGCTGGGAAGAGGAACTCGAAACGCTTTCCGGCCGGCTGACTCAGCGGCGGCAGTTGCGAACCGAAGCCCGGATGCGGCGTGCCGAAGCCTCAAAATACCGCTCGAAGATCCGTCGGCTCGAAGTGCGACGCGACGCGATTCTGGTCCGCGGCGGCGCGGGGACTCGCGAGGAGTTCGAAGAGCGGGCACGGACGCTCGAAGACCGGTTTGAACTCGAAGACCTGCTCGACCGCGCGAAGCAGGAGCTGGCGGCAGCCGCGGCCGGCGAGCACGCGATGGCGATCGTCGAGCAGGATCTGGAAGCGTACGACGACGAGCAGAATCGAGAGTGCATCACGACGATTCGCAGCGAGCTCGACGACCTGGCCGTCGACCTCGAAGACGCGTTCGAGAATCTGGGCCGCTTCAAACGCGAGATCGAACTGCTGATCAACGATCGCTCGGATGCCGAACTGCGGTTTGAACGCGAGCAGCTTCTCTCTCAGGCGACGGAACTGGCCGAACGCTGGTTCGCTCTGGAATGGTCGGTCAACACGCTCGAAGAGCTGCGGATCGAATTCGAGCGAAATCATCAACCGCCGATTCTGAACCGCGCAAAAGAGTTCCTGAGCCGGCTGAGCAACGGTCGCTACGAAAATATCTGGACGCCGCTGGGCCGCCGGACGCTGTGCGTCGACGATCGTGACGGCAACACGCTGATGGTTGAACACCTCAGCGGTGGTACTCGCGAGCAGCTCTTCCTGGCCATCCGCTTCGCCCTGATCGAGCACTTCACTGCCGAGGGCGCCGAACTGCCGGTCGTGCTGGATGACGTGCTGGTCAACTTCGACGAGGAGCGCACGCGAGCGGCGATCGAGGAACTGCTGCAGCATGCCGGTCGCGACCAGCAGATCCTCTACTTCACCTGCCACCAGCACCTGGCCGAACTCTTCCGCCAGCGAGGCGTCAGCACCATCACCCTCCCCGACCGCCGAGCCCTGGCCAACGAAAAGCTGGCGGGGTGATTGCTTCATCTGGCGTATCGACGAGTTGCTGGATCAGCGTGTCATTGCAGCGCAAAGACGCGAAGTCACAGAGATTCGCGAAGGCTTTGCGTTCCTTTGAATCTTTGCGTCCTTGCGCTGCCGTCAGTCTGAAAGTTGAGCACTCTGCTACCTGCTGAAAGTTTTCGCGTCGAAGCGGCCGACCGGGCGGGTGTGTTTGCGGAGGGCGTCCATCACGGCCTGGTAGATGAACGGGTTGTTCTGCGGCGATCGCTGGTTGTCCTCGGACCAGTCCTTGTATCCGAGCGTCTCGAACGCGATGTCATCCTGCTTTGCCAGTTCGGTCAGGATGTCGCGCATCAGCGCTGCGCCGTTCAGCAGCGGGTCCCGGATGACCGGCGTTCCGTCGGAATACTGCAGACGCTGCAGTTCCAGCGGCGCGTCTTTTTCTGGCAGCACGCCCTTCGGGTCGGTGCGGACGGCGATCGGATTCCAGAGGACGTGCTCGGCGTCGTAGCTCATATCGAACAGGATGGGCAGATGCTGCGTCTTCTGCGGCCAGGGGCCTCGCGGCGAGTACTTGATCTCGCCAATGCCGTCCGTGTGCAGAGCGTGCTCCGACCAGCGAGTCATCCCTTCGAGATACCAACTGTTCTTGAAGTAAGTCGTGCTGTACTGAATCAGGTGGAAGAACTCGTGCGATGGTGTGCCGTTCTTTGTCGCGTCGACGTGCTTGCCGAGAGCCATCACCAGCGTCCGGTCGTCGGGCTTGCCCTCGTCGATCTTTTTAGCCCGCTGAGGATTCTCAAACGCGACACCGTTCCCGCCACCGATCTCGGAGCGCTCGCGAATGTAAATCTCGACGCAGTCGACTCCGTCGTACCGCTCGCTCTGCAGCGGATCCGGAAACTTCAGCACGGTGCAGAACAACTCCCTCGTCCCCCAGAGCTGTTTCGCGACGTCTTCAACGTGATCCGGCACGCCGCTGGAGTCCTGGTCGGCAGGCGGAACTGCTGACTTGCCATCAATCGCGTAGAAGATGCGAAACGGACCGCGAACGTAATGCTCGGTCAGCACCGACTTCTCCTGCGCAGAAACTCCGCTGACCGTGACGGCCAGCACGAGAAAGACAGGAAATTCAATCGAGAATTTCAGACTGATCATGAGCCCGGATCCAAAGAGATGACACAATCAGCGATTGCAAAAGCCGCACACGCTCAACACTAGACACATTGGAACACAAATACATTGCTCAGCCATCGGTCGCCAGCCTGAAAACATCGGCTGGAGGCTTCCAGGAACTCCTCACAATTCTGTTCAGACAAGCACTGAGAACTGTGAACCAATCCGTCACCGTCCAGTTCGTGTGACAGCAAGACCAGGAACTGTTTTCGGATGTCACTCTCGGTCTGAGCAGATCGAGCACTCTGGATGGTGGTCAGACTGGGGCATTGTACCCCGGCCGGGGCAGGTTGCCCCGCGGCCTGTCGTGCATTCCTGGCTGCAGTTGTGGTCGGACCTCGACCGCAATGGCGTTTTCGCGGGGAGCTGGCTGGCTAATTGTCCGTTCTGGTCTCGCAGCAGTTTCTGGCACCCCGCTTGCTTATGGCAGGTCTTAATCCTTTGCCGGTTGCCGGCAACTCTTCCCGGTTGGCGTCCCCGGCTGATTCCGGAAGCCCCTGCTATGTCAGCAACAACCAACTCGCCACAAACAGAATCGCACAAGTCCGGCTTGAGTCATGCAGGGTCTGGCCAGCCGTGCGTCGTCGTTGCCGAAGACGACAACGAGATGCGCTCGCTGATCGGGCTCACGCTGCAGCAGGACGGTTATCAGATCGTCGAGTGCCGGGACGGAATCGAACTGCTGGCTCGACTGCACGGACCGGCAGCCGGTACGGCTTCGAAAATCGATCTGGTGATCTCTGATATCCGAATGCCCGGCACGTCGGGTCTGGCGGTTCTGAATGAACTGTCGAAAACCGACATGGCACCGCCGGTGATTCTGATTACGGCCTTTGGCGATTCGGAAACTCATGCCGAAGCGCGACGACTGGGAGCAGCCGCCTGCCTCAATAAGCCCTTTGATCTGGAGGTCCTGCTGGAACACGTTCGCGCCGTCGTGCCGCGTGCCGGGCCGTCCGGTCGCCTTAGTTCGTAGGTTCGTGGTGTGCCGGGAATCTGTGGCCTCGCCAACTGACGCGCCGCGAGGGGTTAACCGTCTTTCACTGTCTACCTCAAATCTCTTCAGGAGAAACAGTCATGTCTCTTAGTCACTCAGCTACTCAGAAAAACACTCGCTGGATTACCAGCCGGTTTGCGGTGGTCGCACTGCTTGTGGGCGGTCTGGCCTTCGCAGCTGGAGCTGCCAGCACTCACAACTCTCAACCCAACACTGTCCCGGACAACGTCGTGCAGAGTCTGAAAGAGACCAGCCACGCGTTTGCAGCGATCGGAAAGGTCACGTCGCCGGCCGTGGTGTCGATCAGTGTCGAGAAGAAAATTGATACCAGCGGCGCGATGAGCCAGTTTCAGTTTGGCGATCAGTCGAGCCCACTGGACGATGACTTACTCCGCCGCTTTTTCGGCGAGGAATTCCAGCAGCGGATGCCGCACAACGTTCCACGCAAGAGCCAGTCGTCGGAACGTCAGGTCGTGACCGGACAGGGCTCCGGCTACATCGTTACGTCCAGCGGCGACGTGATTACGAACCATCACGTGATTGATGGCGCTGACAAAGTCGTCGTGCATCTGGCGGACGACCGTGAATTTACTGCGAAGGTCGTCGGCAGCGATTCGCACACCGACGTCGCCGTGCTGCATATCGATGCGACGGATCTGCCAACACTGCAGTTTGGAAACTCCGACGCACTGCAGGTTGGTGAGTGGGTGCTCGCTTCGGGTGCTCCGTTCGGACTGACTCACACGCTGACTGCCGGCATTGTCAGCGCAACGGGACGCAGCAGTGTGGGAATCACTGATTATGAAAATTTCATCCAGACGGACGCGGCCATCAATCCCGGCAACTCGGGAGGACCGCTGTTGAATCTCAACGGTCAGGTTGTCGGGATGAACACGGCAATTTTCAGCAAAAGCGGCGGCTATATGGGCGTCGGCTTTGCGATTCCCAGCAACATGGTTCAGCAGGTTTATCACCAGATTCTGGATCACGGTTCGGTTACGCGAGCCTATCTGGGGGTTGTGATTCAGCCGCTGACGCATGAACTGGCCGAATCGTTTGGCGCCAAGGGCACTCGCGGAGCACTGATCGGCGACGTCCAGAAGGGCTCACCGGGAGAGAAGGCCGGGCTGCAGAACGGCGATATTGTGACGGAGCTTAACGGCAAGGCCTATGACGACATTGGCCGTTTCCGCAACGCGATCGCTCTGATGGCTCCGGGATCGAAGGTCGAACTGACCGTGCTGCGTGACGGGAAGACGCTCAAGCTGACCGCCACGCTGGAGAAGATGCCCACAGAAGAGCAGCTTGCATCCGCCGAATCCGGAGTGATCGAGGGCTGGGGCTTTGCCGCCCAGTCACTGACACCGGACATCGCGAAACAACTCAATCTGTCGATGGAATCCGGTGTGGTCATCACTGAAGTGGAAGACGGATCGCTGGCGGCTCGGGCCGGACTGCAGCCAGGCATGGTCATTCGTCAGATCAACCGGCAACGCGTCGAGAACATGCAGGAGTTTGAAGCCGCTCTCAAGAAGAACAAAGACGCAGACTCGCTGCTGATGCTCGTTCAGGACGGTCGTGGATCACGATTCGTCGTCCTCCGCAAGGAGAAGTAGGACGCACCGAATCCTGCCGTGTGAGAACTTCCGCCAGAGACCGGGACTGCAACTGCAGTCAGCCCGGTCTGCTGGTGGAGTCGGCCGGGCGGGATTCGCTTATCTCAGGAACAGGAGCAGAACGATGTCAGATTCCCCAGACAGATCACCGGCCAGACGATGTCTGGTTGTACTCACGCTGAAACGCAGTCGGGCGCTGCGCTGGTTCATGGTGGCAATACTGAGCTGCGGTCTGGCTCTGCCGCAATCAGGAGTCGCTCAGGACAAGCCGGCAGCGCCGGATCAGGCGGCGAAGGCAAAGGAAACTCAGTCGATAGCGACAGAGCGGGGGCCAGAGACAAAAACTGAAACGGAGGCGCGGCCGAGCATCAGCGTCGAGGAACTCAAGGAGGTGTCGGACCGCCTTGTGCTGCTGGCCGTGCAGGATGAACTGTTGCGATCAGAAGCCATCGACGGACACCGGATCGACGTCGACGTCAGTGACGGCGTTGTTACTCTGTCCGGGCTGGTCGATAACAAACTCAGCGAACAGATTGCGGTGGGACTGGCCGAACGCGTGCGCGGCACCGTGTCGGTGATTGACGAAATCGAAATCAACACGGATCGTCGTGATGACGGGGCTCTGGCGAAAGACGTTCAGGCGGCATTGCGAAACGACCCCGCGACACGGCATCTGAAGTTCGAGGTCAAAGCGGAAGACGGCACTGTCACGTTGAGCGGCAAGGTTCCAACCTGGGGAGAAAAGACACTGGCTGGTGAAGTTGCGATGGGCGTCAAAGGCGTCGTCGAGCTGGAAAACTCGCTCAACGTCGACCGGAAGACGAAGCTGTCAGACGCTGACCTGAAAAGCGAGCTGACCGAACTGATCCGCTACTCGGCCCTGCTGGACGACTGCGACATTCAGGTCGACGTGAAGGACGGCACCGTCATTCTGAACGGCCGCGTGGCCAGCCCGTTTCAGAAGTCTCATGCCGATCTGGTGGCGTGGCAGGCGGGAGCGCGAGACGTCGACAACCGCGGCGTACATGTCCACTGGAGTCATACCAACCCGCTGCTGCGCACTCAGCGATATGAGAAAGCCACCGATGAGGAGATTCGCGATGCGGTCCTGCGTACGTTTCAGTACGACCCGCGGCTGCTCAGCTTTTCTCCCCAGGTGGAAGTTGAACATGGTGTTGTGACGTTGACTGGCGACGTCGGGCACCTCACTGCGAAACGTTCGGCCGAGCAGGATGCGATGCACACGATCGGTGTCCATCGAGTGAAGAATCTGCTCAACGTACGCTGGCCCGACACGCCGCCCAGCGACGAGCAGATTGCCGACTTTACACGGGCCGCGATGCAGCGCGATCCTTACGTCGAGCGGCACAACCTCAACATCGAATGCGAAAACGCTCACGTCAGTCTGTACGGAATCGTTGATACGCAGTTCGAGAAGTACCACGCGGAGTGGATCGCGAGCCGGCAGCAGGGGGTCGTTCACGTCAACGATTACCTGGCCGTGCGGAAGCAATGGACTCCGAAGAGTGACGCTGCGATTCAGGCTGATCTCGACGACAGGCTGGCCTACACATTCGTGGGTGACGACAACCGCGTTACAGCAAAAGTCGAGAACGGTGTGGCGCTGCTGTCGGGCACTGTGGATACCTGGCTGATGTGGCAGACAGCGATCGATCAGGCACTAGCCGCAGGAGCCCGCGAGCCGCACAACATGATCGAAGTCCGATACGGCCTGCCGTCAGGACCTCACTATTACGGGCCGCATGATTACGTTCCGCGGTGACGGGTGATCTCACCCGATGGTGAAAAAATGCTGGAGGAGAGAGGCACTCGGACTGCGGTCGCGAGTACGCTGCGGTCGTGACCGGCTGCCTGCGCACAGAGTAACGGGACGTGACTTCTCACTTCAGAACGGAAGCCTGAAGGTTTATGGCGGGACGACGAGGCATTAACAGGAACCAGTCGCGGACCGTTCGAACGCTCGACCGCTGGATGCAGCAGCTTGAACTGAGGAGCCATGTCAAGTGGTTCGTTCTGGCGATGGTGATCGGGATCGTCGCCGGACTGGGTGCGATTCTGTTTCAGCTACTCACGCAACTGGTCGCGCATTTTGCGTTGTCGAACCTCGCGGGCTTTCAGGCAGTGGAACCGCGTGGCGAGCGTGCCCTCTTTGAACATGCCGAGACTTCTTTCTCGCCGTGGATTCTCACGGGCGTGTGCGTGGCAGGAGGGCTTGCATCGGGTGTGATCGTGTATTCGTTCGCTCCGGAAGCCGAAGGACACGGAACCGACGCCGCCATCGACGCTTTTCATAATAAGGGTGGTGCTGTCCGGACTCGGATTCCGTTTGTCAAGACGATCGCGTCAGCCATCACAATTGGCACTGGCGGATCAGGCGGCCGCGAAGGGCCGATCGCGCAGATCGGATCTGGCTTTGGCTCGTTTCTGGCCACGCGGCTGAGAATGAGCACTCGCGACCGGCGCATTTTGCTCGCCGCCGGGATGGGCGCGGGGATCGGGGCAATCTTCCGGGCGCCGCTCGCAGGAGCCCTGTTCGCGGCCGAAATTCTGTACAGCGAGGCCGAGTTTGAAGCAGACGTCATCGTGCCTGCGACGATGGCGTCGATCGTTGCCTACCTGGTCTACTGTCTGTCGCTTCCGCCGGACGTCCGCTTTCAACCGCTGTTTGGAAATCAGTTGCACTATGCCCTCACGTCGCCACTGGAAATGGTGCCTTACGGAGCGATGGCGATTGTCCTTGTGATTGGCGCGGCGATCTACGTGCGCACATTTTACGGGATTCGCGACACGTTCAGGAAACTGCCCGGACCGCCACACATTCGCCCGGCAGTCGGCGGTCTGATCACGGCACTGTGCGGCCTCGGCCTGTGGTGGGCGTCAAACCGAAACCCTTATGCACTCGGCGTTCTGGCCACGGGCTACGGCACGCTGCAGGCGACACTGCTCGATGCGTCCAGGATTGGTGTGCCGCTGTCGCTGGCGATCGCTGGAGTCAAAATCCTGACGACATCTTTCACCATCGGCTCCGGCGGATCAGGTGGTGTGTTCGGTCCGTCAATGGTGATTGGAGGAAGCCTGGGCGCGGCGGTCGGCGTGGCGTTTCATGAGGTGTGGCCAGAAGTCGTGACCCGGCCTGAACCGTTTGCCCTGGTTGGAATGGCGGGCTTCTTTGCTGGTGCCGCGAACGCGCCGATCTCGACGATCATCATGGTTTCTGAGATGACCGGCGATTACTCACTGCTGCTGCCTACGACGTTCTGTTCGACACTTTGCTTCATGCTGTGCCGCCGCTGGAAGCTTTATGAGAAACAGGTGCGGAGCCGACTTGAGTCACCAGCACACCGCGGCGACTTCATTGTCGATCTGCTTGAGGGGATCAAAGTCGACGAGGTGTATCGCAGGGACCTCAGCTTAATTCACATCCGCGAAGGGATGCCGCTGGAGCAGATCGTGCATCGCGTCGCCGAAAATCATCAGCACTTCTATCCCGTGGAGAATTCCGACGGGCAGATGGTCGGCATCTTTTCATCAGACGACGTACGCCAGTATCTGTACGACGAGTCGCTCTGGAAGCTGGTCAACGCCGAAGATGTGATGATCGATAACTACCTGTTCGTAACGCCGCAGGACGACCTCAATACGGCGATGGAGCGTTTCACGCAACTCAACGTCAGCGAACTGCCGGTTCTTGACAACGCGGAATCGCGACATCTGCTGGGAATGCTGCGCCACAAGGAAACGATCGGTTTCTACAACCGGCGACTGCTCGAACGAAGACAGATGCAGAACGACGCGGAATGAGGAGCTTCAGTATCGTGTTGCTTAATAAGCTGCGAGGTTTAACGTTGCTTCATACGACGTCGAGCCGTACACTCCGTCCCGCTTTGACAGTTTGATTCAGACGAGCAACGTTCAGAATGTCCGCTTTGGTCTCCAGCACCCTGAAAGCCTGCCAGCAGTCGCCGAGTTTCGGTGGCTGGTGGTTTTATTTTTATGGCTTTCCCATGCGGGACTTCGGGGTGCGTCTGGTCTGACTTTGCTCAGAAAACCGATTCAGACACTCAGCCCTGAAGTCCTGCCGGACTTCAGGGCTTTTTTCATTTTGACACATCCGTGACTGCGGTTTGCTTATCCGGAAACGCACAACTACCACTGACTGGAGACTCTCATGATTGTTGTTCTGAAACCTCTTGCGACGCAGGAGATGATTGAGCGCATGGCGCGCCGTGTCGAAGAACTTGGCCTGAAAGCGCACGTCATTGTCGGCACCGAACGAACCGTGATTGCTGCCATCGGTGATAAACGGAACGGTGAGAAAGAAACGCTGGAAGCCTGCGCCGAAGTCGACCAGGTCCTGCCGATTCTCGCTCCCTACAAGGTCGCGAGCCGCGAAACGAAACCCGAGCCGACAATCATCGAACTGGGCCTGTTCGCCGCCGGCGGCCCGAATATTGGCATCATCGCCGGGCCATGCTCGGTCGAAAGTGAAGAGCAGATCATGGAGACGGCGCGGCTGGTCAAACAGGCCGGAGCGACGGCACTCCGGGGCGGAGCCTTCAAGCCACGCACCAGTCCATACGCCTTCCAGGGTTTGAAAGAAGTCGGACTGCAACTCCTCGCCGCGGCTCGCGAGGAAACGGGATTGATCGTCGTTACCGAAGTCATGTCACCACAGGACGTTGATCTCGTTGCGGCCTACGCTGACGTGCTGCAGATCGGCGCTCGAAACATGCAGAACTACAACCTGCTGCAGGCAGTCGGGGAAACCCGCAAAGCCGTGCTGCTCAAACGCGGCATGGCGGCGACGATAGATGAGTTTCTGCTGGCGGCGGAGTACATCCTCGATCAGGGCAACCAGAATGTGATGCTCTGTGAGCGTGGTGTCCGGACGTTCGAGTCTCACACGCGATTCACCCTGCCGCTGGCGTCGGTGCCGTATCTGCACCAGAAGACGCATCTGCCTGTGATCATCGATCCGAGTCATGGGACGGGGCACGCCCCACTGGTTGCTCCGATGTGTACGGCCGCGGTCGCCGCTGGTTGCGACGGTCTGATTATTGAGGTTCATCCCGATCCGTCGAAGGCAATGAGTGACGGTCCGCAATCGCTGACGCCAGGTGCTTTTGCAGACGCCATGGCGCAATGCCGAAAAGTCGCGGCAGCTCTCGATCGGCAGCTTCACTGATTCAAAAGGCCACAGGGGGGGAGGCGATAAATCAGTCTGACGTCAGTCTGAGTCCATTCAGATGTGGAAGCTGCTGTCTCATTCTGACTGCGGGCAACGTTTTGCAGGAATTGCATCGGGATCGAAACGCCAGCACAGTTGCCGTCGAAATTCGACGAAGAATTCCAGTGGAATTCAAAACAGATTCTCTGTTTTCTCTCTAACCGCTGATATCTTAAGAAGTTACGTGTCTGTCTTGCTGTCCTGTCCAGACATTTGAGATCGTGATCGTAGAATCCGGGAGAGGTTTAACGTCTATTCAGTTGGACTTGGACGGGGAAGTGAAGTCGCTGTGGTCTGGTGTTTCGAGGATTGGTCCGTTGTTTGCTTTTACCGTTGCTCGACAACGCGGCGGCTGTCCTGAGGACGGTCGAGGGAAACCAGGTAAGGTCTAACACCACCGGACCGTCAGATCTTCGAACGACCTGCAAATGCTTTAAAGGCTTCAGGCGTAACGAAGTTCGGATGGGTCCAAATCAGGGACGCAGCTATGGCCAGTACATTGACAGCTCAGATCGAATCCCGCTCCAGCGGCCCGATTCTGGATACGGCCAGTCGGGAATTTGAGGGATTCAGCGATTCATGCCTCGTGGAACTCGCACGCGACGGCAATAGTTCTGCGTTTGGAGAACTGGTGCAGCGGTACGAGGGCCGGCTGATGCGCGTGATTTCTCGATTTATCAACGACCAGGAAACCATCGAAGACATCGCTCAGGACGTATTCCTCAGAGTGTTTCGGCGGCTGGAACTTTTCGATCCCTCCCGCAGATTCGGCCCGTGGCTGTTTCAGATTGGCGTCAATATGACGCTTGATTATCTGCGGAAGACGCAGCGACGGATTCGCTGGTCGCTGTTCAGTCAGACGCAGCGTGAGGACACTCGCTGCCTGGAACCGGGGACGCCGGACCCTCGCGATGAGATCGATCTGTCCCAGGAAGTACGGCTGGTCCTGGAGCAGATTCCTGAAAAGTACAGGACAGTTCTAATCCTGCGTGACCTGGAAAACTTCTCGACGTCGGAGATTGCTGCAATTCTGAAACGGAAGGAAGCCACGATTCGGTGGCGGCTTGCCGAAGCCCGATCTAAGTTTCAGAAGTTGTGGACAGCGCGGCTGAGCCGCGAAGGCGTCGTATCCGAATCAGAGGCCTGTCAGAAATGAACTGCAGATTTGCCCGTGAGATGATCGCCCTGTGGGTCGGCAATGATCTCAGCCAGGCGGAAGCAGAATCAGTTAGAGAGCACGTCAACAACTGCTCCGACTGCCAACAGCACGTTGAAGCGCTTCTAAGCAGCTCCGACGTGCTTGTTTCATTCAATGCGGCAACGCTGCAGGCGAGACGCGACAGTGTCTGGCCGAAGCTGGAAGCTCGCATCGCACAGTCGGATGAAGCTGGCTCTTCCACTGGGAAGCGACTGGGGGGCGCCTTCCGAACCATCGGGATGATTTCCGTCGCCGCATTGACGTTCCTGGTTGCGATGCTGCCTGATCATCTCCGTCAGCAATCGACTGGAGACGAAGTACTGCCGTCCATCGCAGTCAGCGATGTATCGACGAAGTCTGTGGCCACACCAGCGGAACAGCGACAGGGACTTCCACGCGGTTTTGAACCGGTTTATTTCGATTCCTCGTGGCAGATTCTCGAAGTTCTGCCCGACGATTCTGCGGCGTGGCAGCATCCAGGGCGACGTGGTTCGCTGTGATTTCATTCATATGTACGCTTAGTGCATGGTTGCCCCGAGCCGCCGTTCAGAATCCATAATCCCCGTTCTTTCGCCGGTGACGACGATGCCGATTTTTGAATACGTCTGTGCAAGCTGCAGTCGGGAGTTCGAGACACTGGTCCGTCGCGGTGAACAGCCGGTATGTCCGGAATGTGGAGCCTCCGACGTCTCAAAACTGTTCAGTGCTCCAGCGGCTCCCGTGATGAGCAGTAGTTCGTTGCCGCTGACGGGTTCGTGTCCTCCACCCAACGCTGGCCCCTGCGGTCCCGGCTGCTGCCGGTTGCCGGGATGAGTGGCAAGACCGGACAGCAGAGTTCTTCTCTTTCCGCTGCTGAGTGGCAGCGACGCCTGCAGATTCAGTTCGGCTCCCTCGGCGTTGAAGAGCGGGCGGAGCAGATCTCACAACTGCTTGAGTCTCACGCACAGCAACGACTATTGCTCGATGAGTCGCTGTCGATTGACCACGAGGGCCAAACCGTTGCAGTGCTCACCATCGCAACGCAATCGGACGGCACCATCAACTTCTGGCCCGCCGCCACTGTCTCCGGGCTCGACGCTCGTGACGCGGCTGAATTGAGACGTTTGCTTTACCGGCAGGCTGTCGATCTCGTGGAGCAGTCCGGCTGCTGGATCGCTCAGTGCCTGCTGACGCCGCAAGATGTCGTCGCGTCCCGCGAACTTGCCGCGGCCGGATTTCCACGACTCACCGAACTGAAGTTTCTGGCGAGATCACTCAATCAACCACTTCCTGCGGAAACCCGTCGTCCTGCTGTGGTTATCGAGCCGTATGACGAAGCGATCAACCGGGAGCGTTTCGCCGACGTCCTTGAACGAACCTGGCAAGGCACGCTTGATTGCCCGGAACTGAATGGTTGCCGATCCGGCTGCGAGGCACTCGATGGTCACAGACTCGCGGGCGAGTTTTCTGCCGACCGCTGGCTGCTGTTTTCGCATAGCGGAGCTGACGTCGGCGTGCTGCTGCTGGCTGAACATCCCGCTGAGCAGGTCTGGGAAGTGGTGTATTTTGGTGTCGCCAGCGAGGCTCGCGGACGAGGACTTGGACAGACCATTCTGAGTGATGGGTTGCGTCGAGCGAAACAGGCGGGAGCGCTCGAACTAGTACTCGCCGTTGATGCGAGGAATGCGCCGGCCCTGCAACTGTATGAGCAATTGGGCTTTCGTCCCTTTGACCGGCGCGTCGTTCATGCTCGGCTGCGGCATCGGTAGCGATCAGCACGCAGTCATTTTGCCATAAACGCTGAACCGCCGCGCCAGCAGTTCTATGCTCATGACCGTTGAGAATCCCGGACCGGCGCTCGTCTTACCAGGGAGCGTCCATCATGTCGACGATCCGGCGAGCCGTCAGTTGCACAGCCTGCTGCACGGCGGTCGCCATTGACTGTCCGACTTCCGGTGCAAAGTCAGTCTGGGCATACAGAGAAACGGCGTCGGCATCGACCGGAATCGACTGCTGTGAGATGACCTGCCCGTTCCGCAGATCCTCCCAGGTGACTTCGACAATCAGAGAAAGCTGCAGTTCCCGCGGATCGTCAAAGCGATTTTCTCCCAGGACATTTTTCCTGACGTCGACGATCCGACCTGTCAGCCGCGTTTGAGCACCCGGACCTCGGACAAGCCGCATCGCGGTGCGCTGCTGAACTTCCTTCTGAACGGCCTCGGTCAGAATCTGTTCGAGCCCTCGGCGAAAGGAGTCGTTCCGAAACGTGGGCACTTCGATGGTCGTAATCTGCAGGTCGTGTGAGGGACCGACCATATAGCCGCAGCCGGACAGCGTCACGACTGCGATGAGCAATCCAGCGAGGCAATTCGAGACGCTGGTTCGCCGAATCTGCCTCTCGACCGGGAGCGGCACCATGAGTCCAGCGCGGGCCGCCCGAGCGGCTGCGACTGTCGTCATCCTGTGCTCTGTCGAGGTCTGCAAGTCAGTGTTCCGTCGAAAGTAGCGTTGGTGATTACAACCTTACGCGTCCAGCCGGTTGAACCTCGGCTGACTGAGATGGTGCGGCATCGTCGTCAAAGATCGGCCCATCGGGCTCAAACACCGGCCCATCGCCGGGTTTCGGACCAGAGTTCTGCGGCACGGGTTGCAGTGCCGGGGTTGAATCATCGATGCGGACGCGGCCAGTCCCCGTTTCCGGCTGACTCTGGAACGGGACGATCGCCCGGTCAGCGGGCTTCGAGGAAGCTCCAGCAGCGGCGATTTCCGTACCACGCAGTGCCGCGAGTTTCTGCCGTGCCAGGTCGGCGTACTTCGTATCCGGGAAGTTCTTCATGACTTCCTGGCAGTAGACGGCGACTGCCTTGTCGTTTCTCTTCTTCTCGTAAAACAGAACGGTCTGCCAGTCGCGACGGGCTTCCGCGTCATGAATTACTTTCAACTCGCTGCGAATGCGATCCGCTTCGGCAATGTCGGGGAACAGCCGCAGCGTGTTTTCCTTCAGCTCTTTCGCGTCCGTCAGAAGCTGCTCGTCGTATCGCGAACCCTGATAGGACATCAGTTTGACATGTGACCCCAGCACGAAGGCAGTCTGCAGGTGAGTACTCTTCGGGAACTGTTCGCGGAGCATCGTCAACAGACGGTCGGCGTCGCGATAGGAACCCTTCCGCAAATAGTGCGTCGCGGCGAGCATGATGGCGTCGTCGGCCAGCGGACCGGACGGGTCGTTCATCCAGATCGTCTTGAGATTCTTCAGAGCATGACCGTCAAGGTCCATCGCCGGGCGTGACTTGTCAGTCAGATTCGGGAACAGCGAGAAGCCTCGTTTCTTCGGCTCGACATTCGACAGCCGGCCCTTCTCGGCACCGTCTTCGAGGCTGACCTGCTGAACTTCGCTGGTCGATGCAAAATCTTCGACGCCCAGCCAGCGGCGGGAGATATCGAATAACCTTCGCGTCGATTCGTCGAGATAGCGTGTTGAAGGGTAATCCTTAATCAGTCCCTGATAGCGCGCGGCCGCGTTGGCGAGTTCTTCGCGCTGGTACTGAGACTCGGCGAGGAAATACATCGCCTCTTCACGGATCGGATCGTACTTCGGCCGCTTCTCGTCCTTCTTGAACAGCGAGAACTTATTGGGATTTCGCGACTTGATCAGTCCTTCAAAAACCCGCTCTGCTTCGACGTACTGTTTGGCTTCGTACAGCCGCAGACCGTCCTTCAGCTTTTCATTATCGTTGCGGTCCGCCTCTGACTTCGCACCGCGATCGGTATTCGCCAGCGCCTGACGCTGCAAAGGCCCGATGACGTCTTCGATGGTTCGCAGATCGCTATCGTCGCTGCCCTTCTTCAGTGCGGATGCGTCGATTCTGCTGTCGCGGCCAGCCAGCCAGCGGCTGGACATGCAGCCGGGCAGCAGGCTCAGCGTCAGCACTGCAAGCGACGCGAACGTAAGTCTCGCAGGGAGTGACGGCAACTTTGTGCCGCGCTGCGATGGCGGTTCGTGTCGGGAATAAAGCAAAGAGACGTAAGCGGTCATCCGTGAATCCGCCGTTGTGCAGTAGCGAACTGGACCGAAAGGAGGCAGTCGCAGTCGAGGCTCTGGACCGTTCGGTAACAGGAGAGGCTGGTTGTTCGCTGAGGAAAGGAGTGAGGTGAGGCGGGAAATCAAAAGCGAAGAAATCGCAGTGTTGACGGCCGGCGACCAAGAATGGTGCTGACGGCTGAGGTGATGGTGTGACGCAGTTCCCGAATCTGGCGGTCCGACGCCGAAATCCTCGACGGAATCTCCGAACCCGCAGACAGGGCTCGCAGAATGGCGACCGTACCGGCCTGAATCGGGTGATCTGAGTAATTCTCCTGCTGACAGTCCGGACAGAGAATTCCGCCCTGCGACATCCAGTAAGATCTGCTGCCATGCGACTCGATGGCCGCACCGCAGTGGATGCACTCATCCAGCGAAGGCAACTGTCCGATTTCCCGCAGCATCCGCAGTTCAAACGTCAGCACGGGCAGTCGGAAATCACCTCCCTGTGACAAGGTGGCCAGAACTTCTCCAGCCGCGTCGAACATCTCGACATGAGGGTCGTACGGCTCGGTCAGTCCCGCAAGCAGTTCCGCGACGTAACATCCGGCGTAATACCCATTCATGTCGCCCGGAGCCGGCCGAAACCGCTCCTGAAGACTGGCTTCCGTCAGGATGTCCAGCGCGGAACTGGACTTGCGGAGGAAAACTATGCGAGACGTCGAAAGCAGGTCAAGAGCGGTATCAAACGGTCCTTTGAGCCGTTTCCCGCCCTTAGCGATGGCCGAAATCTTTCCGAAGTCGCGAGTAAAGAATGTCACGACACGGCTGGTATTGCTGAAGTCCGCCAGCCGGATAACGACCGCCTCTGTCTTCTCTGCACTCACTCGCCAACTCCGTTCTGCATGAAATTCTGCACAGAGTCTGGTGGCCAGGTGCAGTGCCAGGATCATCTCGACCGTCGCCGATCCTTACCAGGCAACTGACCTCAGGAACCAGAAGCGGAAACACTGGCATTCGACGACCGATTCTGTCTGGCCGAGGTCTGTTCTTGCCATACCGGCCGGCGATGTTCTGTGTGACGCCATGATTTGCCGATTCGTCGAATTCGGGCGAGCAAAAGCGGTTCGGTCGCTGTCCGGGTTCGTTGTAGCTGGGAGCGGGCAGGGGTAGACTCTCCGCCCCTCAGAATTCCGCGGTTTCGATGGCTCCGCTCGAATTCGCTGGCGCTTCCAGCCACTGACACGGGGCTTCAGGTGGGATCCGGTTCCATCCAGTAGCACTCAGAGGCTTGTTCCATCGGGATTGGCCTGCCGGTTTCCGGCTGGTCTGGACAGATTATGAAACACATCCTTTCCGCCCTTGTTGTCAACCAGCCGGGTGTGCTGGCTCATATTTCCGGAATGCTCGCCTCGCGCGCGTTCAACATCGAGAGCCTCGCGGTCGGTGAGACCGAAAACGCGGAGTTCTCACGAATCACGTTTGTCGTCAGCGGCGACGACCGTGTGCTCGATCAGGTCCGCAAGCAACTCGAAAAAATCGTCACAGTCGCTCGGGTCATTGACTTTTCGGGCAAGGAATTCGTTGAACGCGATCTGATGCTGATCAAGGTCAAAGCAGAAAGCGGGCAGCGAAGTGAGATTCGCGAGCTTGTCGACATCTTCCGCGGCAGCATTGTCGACGTCAGCGCCGGCCACGTGATGATTGAAATCTCCGGCCGGGAGAAGAAGATCGAAGCATTCATCGACCTGATGCGCCC
>WGMU01000046.1 GCA_016124895.1 bacterium | reverse complement strand
TGTCGCATCTGACCCATGTCAACATGATTGATTGATCGACACCGTATTCATTTGCTGGTGATCGCGATTTTCCGAAATCGGCATTGGACATGACCACGCCGGATGCGCGACACAGTGGGAATCCACGATAGTCCGCTGCGTCATCGGGCGTCGTACCGTGCGGAGACGATGGCAGGTCCACCGGATGTTGACGTCCCTTGCCCTTGGGAATGAGCGTCGAGTTCACGGCGGCTATTTCTTCGTTAGTCCAGTTCATAGCCATAACGTTCAGCATCAGCGGCGGCGCGCAGCGCCGTCCGCTGCATGCTGTTGTTAGGCGGCGTTAGTGATCCTCGTTTCACCGACGCTCACCTTTTTCGCACGATATTACGATCAATGAACTTCCTCATGATGATCCACGTTCCCCAGCCGATGACGACCATCGCGAAGCTAAATAGCAGGTAGGAAAGCCGCCAGTCCATTCCAGCGGTCATCATGCTCCATTCG
Organism: bacterium; assembly: GCA_016124895.1. Taxonomy (GTDB): domain Bacteria; phylum Planctomycetota; class Planctomycetia; order Planctomycetales; family Planctomycetaceae; genus JAPOLP01. The sequence goes on along the minus strand of WGMU01000046.1, from coordinate 40,082 downwards.
GACATGCCGCCAATGCTGGCGATGAGGTTCAAGGGCAGAAAAACGATATTGATGAGCGTCAGGTTCTTCAGCAGGACATTCATGTTGTTGTTGACGATCGTGCCGCGAGCATCCATGAGCCCGCTGAGCACGACCGAGAAGATGCTCGCCTGTCGGGCCGCTTGGGCGTTCTCCAGTACGATATCGTCGAGTAATTCGAGCTGCCGGGCCTCAAACCCGAACTGGCCCGCAACACCCCGGAGCTTTGACAGCACTGCGGCGTTGCCCTCGATGGCGTCCTGATAGTAGACAAGGTCTTCGCTCAAAGCGAACATCTGTAGTAAATGCGTGTTTTCCATGGACGTCGTGATCTTCTTCTCCAGCTCTCCGCTCATCTGACGGATGGCCCTCAGGTGCCCGACAAAGTGCTTAACAGTCCGCAGCAGGAGAGCCAGCATCACGTCTGCGGCGGTCTGCACACCACGAAACTCACGTCCGATAAAGCCCGCGTCGCCGCTGGCCCGAACGAGCAGCAGCCGATTCTGCGCAAGGCAGACGCCGAGCGTGCTGATGCCCAATTCAACTCCGTTCGACACCGAGGCCGACTCTGGAACCTTCCAGATCAGGAACAGTCGCCCGGCTGAACTCTCGAGGCGCGGAACTTCGTCTGCGTCCAGCGTTCCTCCCACGTCGTAGTCGTCAAGCGAAAACGAGTCCTTGATCCAAGCGCGCTCCTGATCATCCGGCGCGATCGAGACCACGATCACAGCGGAGTCGGCAGACGACTCCACGAGTCCATTGATTCTGATGTCGTAGTGCTTCATCGGTTTGCTCCGCCCAACATGTTCGTTGCCGCCTAACTTTGAATTCTGCGGCGTGGGGTTTTATCGGATTACCCGGACGCGGCATTTCCTGATTATCCCGCCGGCGGGGTAACCCCGCGACCGGATGTCCTCATCTGTTGAACGGCGTGAGGCTACGGTCGCCGCTGTCAAGTGTCAAGCCACTCGGTGGCTGGATGTTTACAGTGCATCTCCCGTATTATGCCGCCGCGGGGTAATTCTGTTACCCCGCCAGGGAGTTGCCAATCCTGTCGAGCCAGCGAGTCGGGAGAGTCGAATGGGGTCACGTGAGACTGCCGGAAAGGAAGCGCGGACGAAACGACCAGCGTCGATGCAGGAAGCCATGAGGCTCTTCGGGCCAGTGATGACTTCGCGGAATGTGCCCGCGAAAGCGAGGAAGTACTTCGTTCGCTGGGTCGAAAGGTTTGATGCGTTCCGCACGGCTACACTGCGGCACTCACACGGCACCTGCAGCAATGAAGACATCGCGGCATTTCTGCAGGATCAGCAGGAGCGGTTCTCGCCTCCTGCGTGGCAGTTGAAGCAGGCTCAAGAGGCCGTTGTGCTGTTCCTGCGAAACGTCATTGGCGTGGATGCGATTGATGCACGGCGTGTGGCTGAACTCTTCGGCGAAACAGACGAGACAGCGTCAGGCGGGCAGATGAATGACGTTGCGGTCCGTGTGGATGAAACCCGGCCTGCCTGGTATCAGCGCATTCAGCGAGCCCTGCGTACTCAGCACTACGCGCTGTCGACCGAAAAAGCCTACCTGGAATGGCTGGAGCGGTTCGTTGACTTCCATGATGGATGCGAGCCGCAGAATGCGGGAACTACGGAAGTCCGCTCATTCCTGGAACACCTGGCGGTTGAGCGGAACGTCGCAGCGAGCACTCAGAACCAGGCCTTCAGTGCGCTGCTGTTCGCGGCGAAGGTCTTTGGAATTGAACTCGGCGACCTGTCGAGTACGGCGCGAGCAAAAGGAGACAAGCGGCTGCCCGTCGTCCTGACAGTCGACGAAGTGGACCGGTTACTGGTGCAACTGAATGGTGTCCCGAAGCTGGTCGCGCAGTTGCTGTACGGGGCAGGGCTGCGGTTGATGGAAGCTCTGCGGCTGCGGGTCAAGGATGTTGATTTTGATTACTCGCAGATCATCGTCCGCGACACAAAGGGAAATGAGGACCGGGTGACCTATCTTCCGGGAGTGGTTGCCGACGCGCTGAGAGAACAGATCAGCGGCGCCCTGGCAATCCACGCTGTCGACCGTGAAGATGGATTCGGGCGCGTGTGGCTGCCGTTTGCGCTGGCTCAGAAGTATCCGAATGCAGATCAGGAGCCCGGCTGGCAGTACGTGTTCCCGGCCGGCAATCTGTCAGTGGATCCACGAAACGGAATCATCCGGCGCCACCACCTCGGAGAAACGTCCATTCAGAAGTCGATGAAACTGGCCGTTCGCTCTGCCGGAATTGCCAAGCCAGCGACGAGCCATTCACTGAGGCACAGCTTTGCGACTCACTTGATTGAGTCCGGCACCGATATCAGGACCGTGCAGGAGCTGCTCGGTCATAAGGACGTGTCGACGACGATGATTTATACGCACGTCCTGAACCGTCCTGGCGTCAGCGGCAGAAGCCCGCTCGATGTCCGTCCGGCAATGCCCCGACAGGCGAGGACGAGCGGTGCAGCGAGGTAGCCTCGGTGACTCGTCAACCGGGGCGCTGAGCGACGGGAAGCACCCTCTGGCGGCTGCGCGCACAGATTAGAGAGCAACCTGTGATACTCCGCCGTGTGCTGGCACAGACAGGTCCGACGAAGGTCGCTGAGTTCCTCACGCATCTGGCTGTGGACGGGCACGTGTCGGCGAGCACGCAGAATCAGGCGCTGAGTGCGTTGCTGTTTCTGTTTCGCGACCTGTTGCAAGTCGAACTGCCCGCTCTGGACGCCGCGCGGGCCTCAAAGCCGAAACGACTGCCCGTGGTCCTCAGTCGCGGGGAAGTCCAGCGGCTGCTGGCCGAGCTGGATGGCAGGGACCTGCTCATCGCGCAGTTGCTCTATGGCAGCGGGCTGCGGGTGATGGAATGTCTGCGGCTGCGGATCAAAGACGTGCGGTTCGACCAGCACCAGATCGTTGTGCGAGACGGGAAGGGTGAGAAAGACCGGGTGACCGTTTTGCCGGACGGGGCTCGCGGTGCTCTGGAAGACCAGATCGCGAGAGCGCGGCGACTGCACCACGATGATCTGTCAGACGGATTCGGCGCGGTCGCACTGCCTTATGCGCTGGCTCGAAAGTATCCGCATGCGGAGAAGGAACCAGGCTGGCAGTTCGTATTTCCGTCGAGAAAGCTCTCTCGCGATCCGCGTTCCGGAAACGTGCGTCGGCATCATCTGCACGACACGACGTTTTCGCAGTCACTCAGGGCGGCGGCTCAGCGAGCCGAACTGACGCCCGCCGTCCATTCTCACTGTCTGCGACACTCGTTCGCGACGCACCTGCTGGAAAGCGGAACGGATATTCGCACCGTGCAGGACCTGCTGGGACACAAGGATGTTTCGACGACGATGATTTATACTCATGTCCTGAACCGACCCGGGATCGCCGTGAGGAGTCCGCTGGACTGAGTCACCGCGCCGCCACACGGTGAAGAATGCTGGCTGACAGGGGCATTCGCTGCGCATCGGCTGAAGTACGTTGCGCAGGGCGCGACAGCGGCGTTCTGACGGTCCGGCTGGCGGCTACTCTTTAAGCACCATGTCGATACACATGACGGCGGAGAGGATAAGCTGCCGTAATGCGTTGTTCGGCGGAACGTCTTCAGAAATGCTCAGCACATAGTTGTCGGCGCTGGTGAAGAGTTCCTTGCCCAGGCCGGCCCATTTCTTCGCGACGTGGGCGAGTTCCGTTCCGTCTGTTGCCAGGAAGCGGAAGTCCCAGCTTGTCCATTTGCCTTTGAGATCGCAGACGGGCTGGTCTGACGCGTTGAGCACGCGGAACGCGCCGCCGATTGAAAAGAGTTTCTGTTTGAAACCGCCGATCGGTGTGTCGTTTTCGTCGAGGACGGAGACCTTTGACAGAAAGATCGAGATCCCCCGCGTGACCCGGCAGACGGGATCGCCGTCCGGCGTCGTGATTTGAATATCGAAGGGAGTCATCCGCTTGTAGTCGGTGAACCGGAACAGCTTCGAGAAGATGCCGAGATTCGGCTCCCGGCAGTGCATGACAACTTCGTTGGTTTCTACGTCGTAGATATCGTAGTTGTTGGCCGCTTTGAACATGCCAACGTGTTCTTTAACCAGGTAAAGATTGCCGTTCAGAACGTCGTGCATGGAATGTGATCCTTCAGCGAAGTGCGAAGCACCGACTGGCGCGAAGTGAAAGGAAAGTGATCTGTACGGTGAGCCAGGCCGGATTGCAAACCTGTCGACTCCGTGGAGCCGACTCCCTGAGCAGGGCAGGAGCCGACAGTGGCTGCATCGCTCCGCACAGAGTGATGCACTCGCTAGACTTTTGATTCGCTCGCTCAGCACAGAACGAAAACCATTCCGTGACCCAATCTCTGCTTTGGCGAGTATTTCAGTTGAGCAGTTCCGCCTGCTCGTCAGCATCTGGTCAATCCCTGCTGGAACTCAACCGCCATGATCTACAACAACGTGCTGCTGACTGTCCGCAACGAGTCCGACATCAACACAGTCCGCGATCTGATGATCGAACAGGGGCGTCTGTCGCGTGAAGAATCCGGCTGCGTCCGCTTTGACATCTTTCACTCTCAGAGCGACCCGCGCATCTTCATTCTGATTGAGCAATGGGAATCCGAGCAGCATCTGGAAGCCCATCGCGAGGCAAAAGCCTGCACTGAGATCTATAAACCGAAAGTTCTTCCTCTCGTGGATCGCGTCCCGCATCTGTGTGATTCGATCCTGCCGTGACTGCGCGAATCTTCGCTTGAAGCGCGTTTTCCGGCAGGGTCAGAACGGAATTCGCAGGCCGTCCCAGGCGAGTTCGACTCCAGCGGGCAAGCGGGCACTGGTGGTTTCGTGTTCCAGGCTGTGCGAGATGTGCGTCAGGAACGTGCGCCGCGGGCGGACCCGGCTGGCGACTTCGAGTGCCTGATCGACGCTGAAGTGTGTCGGATGCGGTTTCTCACGCAGCGCATCAAGAATCAGGACGTCCAGGTTCTCCAGCAGCGGGAAGCTCTCTTCCGGAATGCGGCTGACGTCGGTGCAGAAAGCGACGTCGTTGATGCGGAATCCGAGGACCGGCAGGCGACCATGAAACAGGCGGATGGGAACAATCCGCTGACCCAGAACCTCAAACGGCTGCTCGCCGATGCGTCTCAGATCGAACTGTGGGATGGCGGCTTTGTGCGCCTCGGGTGGCGGTGGTCGGAAGGCGTAGTGGAAGGCCGCGCGGATATTGCTCTCGGTAGATTCCTCGCAGTAGATCGGAAAGGGATGCCCCAGCCGATGCGCGAACAGTCGGGTATCGTCGAGTCCGAAGAGATGGTCCGCGTGACCGTGCGTAAAGAGAACGGCATGCACCAGAGCGATGCGTTCGCGGATCAGTTGCAGCCGCAGCTCCGGCGACGTGTCGATCAGGATGGTGCCATTCGGCGTGTGGATCGCAACGCCGGTTCGCATTCTGTGGTTACGCAGGTTCGGCGAACGGCAGGTGTCGCAGTCGCAGCCGATCACGGGGACGCCGACGCTGGTTCCCGTACCCAGCAGAACAAGCTCACTGGCAGGAACGGTCGCTGGTAAGTCGTCGCCGTTGCCGATTCGGGAGGCCATTGATCAGTCCTGTTCCCCGTCGAGGTGAGTCTCGGTCGCGAGGTCGCGGTGCGAAATACGGGTCGGCGGCGAAGGGGCGGAATCCGTTGCGTTCGACGAATCAAAGGCGTGTCGAATGAACTCCGGATTACGGTTTGCCGTCCTGAGCCGGCGGCGGAGGAACGCTCGGTTGCGGATTCGCGTCGGCGTCGGATGACTCCGCAGAACTGCTGGCCGGACGGACGCCGAGGATAGTCACCCGCGGTGGTCGGCGAGAAGGCTCGAAGCGTTTGTCACCATTGCCCTCCTGCGACGTGTCCGGTGTCACGTCTGCTGACACTCGAATCGGGACAAACTCATCGATGGCGACAGACGTTGCCGGACGTTTTGGGGCTGCCGGGCGTGGCGGCTGATCCAGTGGCGGCGTGGCTTTGCCGGTACCATCAGCCGACCGATTGTCGGCGATCGACGTGCCGGGCGTGGCAGGACCTGGCTGCCAGGTTCCATCGAGACGGATCCTTGCGTCACCGTATCGAATCTCGATCGGCGACGCAGACTGCCACCACGGAGCCGCCTGCTGGACGCTGGCGTCCGACTGCTGCGACGTTCCGAGTACGACGAACAGGACGGCAGATTCGGTCCTGCCCGGCGGAGCAGGGTATTCAAATCTCAGAACCGATCCGGTGAGGCTGGCACCAGAGCCACTCGAACCCAATCGATTGCTGGCTTCGATTGCTCGCGCGTAGCGGAAGACGTATCCGCCCGCTGCGTGCGGTTCGAGTTTCGCGCCGGTCAGTCCGGCGGGGGCCGCTGCTGAGGCGGCGCTGTCAGACACCGAGTTCGCCAACTGGCCGGGGAAGTAAAACGTCAACGACTGAATTTTCTCCGGCTGCCAGCTCGAACCGCACGCGACCAGCAGGTCGTCGACGCCAAAACGAGGCTCGATGGCGACGCGGATGGAGTTTCTCAGGCCGGTCATCACGGTGCCTGGAGTTCGTTGCGGACCGAGTTTCGCCAGACTCTGCACGATACTGAGCATCGGGACGCGCGCGATGAATTCCGGATCAGCCAGTGCTGCTGCCAGATCGTCGAGCCGATTCTGGCGATAGTAGAGCCCCAGCAGTGCAACGGAGCTGAGCTGACTTTCGAGATTGACGTCGAGATTTCTCAGGATGGCGTCTTTTGCGTCGTCGTACCGGCCGGAAGCCTCAAGCACCTGGGCGCACATTAGATTGGCTTCCCAGACCGACGTGGAATACGTCAGTGCTTCGCGCGCCGTCCGGTCAGCTCCAGGCTGATTGAGGTGCTGTTGAATGATCGCGCGATTTGCCAGTGCGGCGGTCATCATGTCGTCGCGGCGAAAATGCCCGTGGGCGAGATCCGCCAGTTTGTCGTAGGTTTCCGCGGCTTCGTAGAACTGGCCGAGTCCCTGCTGCGTCCGGCCGACGTAGTACCAGTATGGAGGGTAGCACTCCATGAAGGATTCCATTCGCTGCAGAACCCGGAGTCGCGTTTCAAGATCAGGTTCCTGCATAGCCTCGGTCAGGCGATCGAGGTCGGTTCCGCGAACCAGCCAGCGGTCAGGGATGTTCTTTGCTTTGGCCTGTTTCCAGAACGTGTCGAGAAACTTCGAGGACTTGTCGACCACCGAGTTCATCCGGTCCTTTTCGACCTTCCAGGAGTCGAAGTCGCGGTTCCACTGCAGGTCGCGATAGTCGAGCCACGAACGCACGCCCGTCTGAACGAGTCCGTTAATGGACATTGTGGCCGTCTGTGCCAGGGCGACAAAGGCGGTCGCTTCGATCTCGCGGAACAGGGCCTTCTTGTATTTGTCGTGGAAAATTGCCTTCTCGCGGTCCGCGACTTCGATATCCCCGATCTCGTCCAGCACTGCCGAATACAGATTGATGACTTCCTGATCGCCGATGCCGTTTAAATTGAGGTTGTCGAGGATCTTTTCCTGTTCTTCGAGCAGGACGCGATTCGACTGGTACTTGCGAATGCGATGGAATGACGCGCGGCAGTAGTTGAGAGCGATGGCCGTCGCCCGGCCACGACTGTCAGGATTCTCGGAACTGACTGCCGCGGGGGAATCTGCGGCCAGCAGCGTCCCGACCGGCGGAAGCAGGCACGGAAGCAGGCACAGGCAAAGGGCGGTTCGAGGAAACATCAAGGCTGACCTTTGAGATCTGAACTCAGCGTAACGCGAAACGGAAGTCGGCGACGCAGGCGGGTGGGGTTGGCGTGGCGTGGTTCCGGCAGAACCGTACGGAGGGTGACACGCCTTACTTTACTGAGCCGTTGAGACCGGACTTTGGCCACAGTCTTTCGGCCGCTCGTTTTGAGGCAGAGCACGTCCGGATGGTCCGACTGGGGAATGCCTGCGGGCCGGAGCGAGGCGGCAGAGTTGACGCAGTCGTCAGAACTGGCCGGTTGCCGCTGGTTCGCAGAACCCGGTGGTCTGTGGGTGGATAAGTGCTCTGCTCGGCTCATCGGGTCGTGACACGGCGGCCCCTGCCGGACTCGGTTTGCGGATTGTCGACAACAGTTACGATCCCGACCTGGCTCTTGTTCTCTGATCCTGTTCCCGTCGTCGCGGCCCGTGGTTATCTCATGAAGTTTGCACTGCTGGGCTGGAAACCGTCTGTCGTGCCGTTACTGCGGACAATTGCCGCGGAGACGGACGATTCGCTGATCGCAGCGGCGGAAGTTCCGGATCAGAACGCCGCCGAACTTCTGACTGCGGCGTCTGGGACGCGGATTCTCAGCGGTTGGGAAAGTCTGCTCGCAGAGCTGACGTCCGATGCGTGTCTCGTTGCGGGCTCGTCAGAGGCTGTGCTGGAAGGAGCGCGGCAACTGGCGAACGATGGACGGCCGCTGATTCTGCTGCCTGAAGCGGGGCAGGGGACCGCGTTCGTTTACGAGCTGACACTTAATCAGGATGACAATGGCACGCCGCTGATTCCGTTGCCCCATCTGCCGCTTCATGATCTCGCGCAGCGATTGCGGCAGACGATCAAAGGCGGCGAACTCGGAAGCATCGTACTGTTCCGGCTGGAGCGGAGCCTGCCGGCACAAGCTGGCTCGGGAGTCACAGCGGGGCGTGTTCCGTCGCTGACTGTTCCCCAGATCGACTCGGCGCTGTTCGTCGATGTCGCACTGCTGCGATTTCTGAGCGGAGACTACAGCCGAGTTACTGCCGTGCGCTCGACTGGAGCCTCGGACGACGGGATCTCGCTGGCGACGGTGACACTCGGCGGTGACGGGCTAGCGGAAGCTACCTGGTCGGCGCGCGTCGGCGAACCGGCGTGGACGCTGGAAATTACGGGCAGTCGTGGTTCGGCAACGTTGTCGTTTGAACCCGATCTGCAGGCAGGAATACTCGTGCTGCAGACTGGCGATGACGAAGCGACTCGACAGGAGATCAAGTCGGACGGCCTGGGGCTCGGGAACGCGCAACGGGCGGCGATTCAGCAGCCGATGGAGCAGCAACGCGCTGCCTGGGCTGAGATGACGCGGTCGATGGAGACTGTCGAAGCGACGCATACGTCGATTCGGAAGCGACGGACGATCGACCTGTTTTTCGAGACGACGTCTGAGCGGTCGATCTTCAAGTCGCAGATGACCGCCGTCGGCTGCGGACTGGTATTGCTGACACTGTTCATGCTGGTCGCGTTTCTCGTGCTGGGGGCGATGCTCGATTCCCGTTCGATCGTGCAGCGGAATGCCGAAGCCGATGGTCGCGTCTTGTCCGTCGACGAGTTTCTGCCAGAGTCTCCCGAGTTGAACGCGGCGGGTGAAAAACATCTGCGGGAACTGTCTCGCCGCATGGCTCGCTCACCTGAGCCTGTCTTTGTCCTGCCCGATGACGAGGCCGTGACAGAGAACCTTGACGCAGCTCGGATCGGCACCGTCGTTGAGCATTTCGTCGCCGCTGGACAGCCCGAGTCAGCCCTGTTCGTCGAAGCCGCCTCTATTCCCCACCCGGCAACACTGCTGCTGCTGACTGTGCTGAAGTACCTCTGGATCGCTCCACTGGTCCTCTTTCTGGCGCTGCAGTCTCTGATCAGACTGGCCAGACCGTCGACCGCCCGTCAGGTCGACGAGTCTGCAGAGCCAGGAAAATGAGCGGAGTCGACGCTGAAAACTGGTCGCTGAACGCTGCAACCTGAAGTGTTGAAGTCGGTTCCGCTGGTCGCTAGTCTCCGTGGCTTCCGCGGGTAAACTCGCCGAAAAACCGATCACAGCAGTACATCCGAAATACCGAGGAGTCAGTTTCGACATGGGAACGAAGAGAACCGGGAAAGGCCGCCGCAAGATTGGGAGCCGAAAGCGTCGTATGCGAGCGAAGATTCGCCACCGCAAGAAATAACGAACGACACCCCGGATCGTCGTGTCGCGAGCCGATCCGCGTCCGATATGAGCGTTGGGATGCGTCTGCACCGGCAGAGGCATCCCTTTTTGCTGGCCGTTGGCCTGTGTCAGATGAGACCGAGCCGCTGACAGACGTCGACACGGTCGACGACCGTAACGAAGATTCCGAGGGTGTGTCCGTCAGGACGCGAGTGCTCCATGATTGCTTGGCTGCGCTCTGGCGAACGCGGCTGCATCTCGCTGGCGTACTTTCCCCAAAAACTGTTCATATGAGAAGGCATAAAATCGCACGATGCTACGGCCGGACGATGCTGAAGCCGGCCTTACGGGCTTTGTGGCGGCTGACGGCGTCGTGCCGTTCCTGCTCGGTCTGCAGGAAGAGGCGGCGCAGCAGGCGTTCCTGGGCCGGTGACAGTTCGCAGTTGCGGCGCGACATTGCCAGTCGCGCAGTCGTGAGGCCCGACTCCAGGTCGAAGTTGTCGTCGATCTGGCCGTGCCAGACGCGGCTGAAGCTCGGGACGTGCTTCGGCAGCAGTTCGCCGCCGGGCAGGATCATCGTCATCACGCCGATCGACGAACCAGTGTTGAACTGGCTGCAGAGCGCTGTCTTTGCATGATCGCCGATGAAGCAGCCGACCTTCGTCGAGCCGGAATCGACGGGATCGCCCTCCAGCGGGACGCGTACCGTCGAGTAGTCGTTTTTGAGGTCGCTATTGGTCGTCAGGGCGCCGAGGTTGACCCACGAACCGACGTAGCTGTGTCCGAGAAAGCCGTCGTGGTACTTGTTCGAGAAACCATGAACGATCGACGCTTCGATCTCGCCACCAATTCGGCAGACGGGACCGAGTGACGTGCCGGTCTTGACGTTTGCTCGGAAGATTTGCGTGCCGCGGCCGACGAACAGCGGGCCTTCAAGCCGCGTAAACGCCTGCAGTCTGACCTCGGCATCGACGAAGACCGGGCCGCTGCGGGCGTCAATCACGACAAACGGATCAATGTCAGCCGTCGGGTGAATGAAGACTCGCTGCGGATCGCCGAGAATCGCCGCGCCGTCGAGGCTGGCTTTGCCGCCGAACTGGCCGCGTTGAGCAAAGTCCTGGTCAAGCAGTTCCGGGTTGAGGTCGATCAGGTCCCAGGGGCGTTCGACCCAGCGGCCGGAAGCCTGGATCTCAGTGCGCGTCCTCGCGATCTTGAGCAACGGATCGTCGAAATCCTCTTCACCCAGCAGCGCTGTCTCGAAGGGATTGATGAGGAGAAAGGCGACGCGACCAGCGCAGACGCCGACGATGTTATCGTCGACTTCGCTGAGCTGATCGATTTGCTCAGCAGTCGGCAGCCAGCGGCCATTGAGCAGCAGTGTCGGTTCTTCCGCGAGCCACGTCAGGTCGTTGACGAAGGCTTCCGGCTGTTCCTCGCGATAAATCTCGGCAAGCTGCGAGCGGACGAAGACGCCCCACTCATGCACATCGAGAAACCGGACGAGCCGTTCGCGCAGCGGGAAATGTCCGCAGAGCAGTTCAAACACCGGCCGCGTGTGAGCGATCGGCGCGAGGCCCGCTGCCGCCGCGTCTTCAAACAAAGCGATCCGCATAATCCCGTCCCTGGGATGCCGAGGTTCCTGGCCCGTCCGGTCGATCCCCGTCCGGACTGATTTTCACTCTGGAAATCTAGGCGATTCCGGGACGGTCCTCCTAGAGGAATCCGATTCCGTACGGATCTCAACGCAAAGACGCGAAGTTGCAAAGAAGCGCAAAGCCTTTGCGAAGCTTTGCGTCTCAGCGTCTTTGCGCTGCAACAATCGTCCGAATGACTTTCAGGTGAGCCGCTTGGCGCTGCAGCGAGCGTCAGACGACGGGGTTGCGCAGCATACCGATGTTCTCGATCGAGGCTTCGAGGCTGTCGCCGCTGCGGAGGAACTTGCCCTTTGCCGAACCGACGCCGGACGTTGTTCCCGTCGAAATAATGTCGCCAGGTTCGAGCGTCACGAAGCTTGAGATGAACTCGACGATTGCCGCCACAGGGAAGACCATTTCGGCGGTCGAGCCGTCCTGTTCGACTTCGCCGTTGACCTTCAGAGTCAAGTGCAGTTTCTGCGGATCGGGGCACTCGTCTGCGGGCAGCACACAGGGACCCATCGGGCAGAAGGTGTCGTGCCACTTGCCGTGCAGCCAGTCGAAGAAACCGTCCTTGTCGCGTTCGGTGCGGTTGGGGTTCGGTTTGAATTTCCGATCCGAGATATCGTTCACGACGGTGTAGCCAGCGACGTAATCGAGTGCTTCAGCTTCCGAGACTCCCTTTGCCCGGCGGCCGATGACGACGCCGAGTTCCAGTTCCCAGTCGATATGGTCGGGTGAGGCTGCCGGAATGCGGACCGGATCGCCGGGATTCGTCAGCGTGGTCAGCGGCGGCTTCATGAAGACGTAGGGAAACGTTCGCGCCCGCTCTTCGGCCCGGCCGCCACCTTCCTCAATATGCTTCGCGTAGTTGCCGGCCAGCAGCAGCAGCTTGGACGGATTGGGGTTCGGGACGAGCAGCCTGACGGAGTCGATGTCGAGCTTCAGCTCGCCGAGTTCCTCGTCCATGTGATTCTTCAGCCTGGCCTGCACGGCAAGAACCTGCTCGCGAAGTTCGCCGCCTGGCAGGCAGGCCACCAGCGAATCGCCGGCGTCGAGGTCAACGCCTGCAAAGTCCGCCGCCGCGGCGAGCGGGATGACCGCGTCTTCCCGGTAAAAGCCAACCTGAGCCTGTCCGGCGTGTTCGAAACGGCAAAGTCGCATGGGGTGTGTCTCCGGTGTGAGGTATCAAAAACTCGTTCCCATGCTCCGCGCGGGAACGTCAAGTTGTCTGGCTTACTCTGCGCCTGACGTTTCGGGTGACGCGTAAATCGGTGTGTGACGCACCGGGGTTTCGAGGATCAGCAGGCACATGACGGTCAGATACAGTCGACCGCCGATGTGGCTGTGCTCGTCGCGAGCGCCGTCCGGGCTGGTGGGGTTCCAGCTTCCGAGGACGTCGTCCGGTGCCTTGCGGCTGCCGCGGGTCCGCTGGTTGTCGACGATCAGTGTCTGCACGCGGCCGAACCAGTCGTCCCAGTTCCGACCGCCGAGATTGTGCAGCACCTGCGCGACGTAATACCACTCATAGACGTTCCGCCGACCGCCGGACCACTCGGGGAGAAACTTCGGCTGCAGCAGCCAGTCGACACCTTCCCGCATGGCCCGGTCGTCGGCTGCCCAGCCGAGCCATTGCCGACCGAGCAGTCCTGATGCCGTCATCGCTGGAGTCGCGTTCTGCGGCGGGTCACTGGGCTGGTAACGGTACAGAGCTCCGTCGCGCGAGGCCACGGCGTCGAGGAATCTCGAAGCAAGGCCGAATTCGTCGTCGTCGATCGAGATGCCTGCCATCCGGCACGTGTGCAACGCCATCAGCGCCCAGCCGGTGACGGACAAATCCCCTTCGGTGTCAACGTCCTGCGGCATGTATTTCCAGCCGCCCTGATTCGGCTGCTGAGACTTCAACAGGAAATCAATCGCTTCTTCAATCGGCTCGCGATACTGCTCGTCGCCGGTCATTGCATACGCCTCGCACATCGCCAGCGTCGCCATCGAGTGCGCGTAGTAGGCCGTCTGCCGGCCGCGTTCGTCAAAATCGTGAAAGTCGCCGTCGGTCTTCTGAATGTTTTTCAGCCAGCGAAGTCCGTTTGCGATGACATCCGCGTACTCACCGCTGACTGGCGTGTGACCATCGCCGAGAAACGCCAGCAGCGCGAGCGCCGTGGCTCCGGTGTCGGTCCGTAGCGGTTGATAGCCAGGATCGGGATAGCCCGCATGGAGTTGCCAGTTGCCGCCGGAGTTCTGCTGCCGGGCGAGCCATTCGAGTCCGAGTTTCATCGCCCGCTGCACCTTGTTGCCATCACCTTCTCCGTCGACGGTTCCCTGGCGACCACGCTGCGTGCGGAGCGACAGAGAGCGAGACACGTCAATGGGTGCGACTTGCCGTCCGGACGCTGTGTTTGCCGTCGATGCAAGCGGTTTTGGCGCTGCCGTCGGCTGAACGCGGGGTGTCATCGCGATTGGCGAAATTATCTGCGGCGTGTCTGGCTGAGTCTGTTCATTGTCACGACCGAACGCCCAGCCCATTGAAAGCGGGCGGTCGTCGTTGTGTGGCCGATTCAGCACATACAACGCCATCGCCAACAGCAGCAGCGTGTGCAGCGCGAAACTGACGCCGACTCCCGGCAGTCCGGTGCGAGCCTCGCCTTTCAACCAGTCGGCGAGGCTCTGTGGATTGTCTTCCGGGGCGATCTGCACCAGAGGTGGTGGAGCAGGCCGTCGTCGCCGAGCGGGTTGTTCGCCCTGTGCCCGCTTCTGCCGCGCAGTCGACTTCGCACTCGCAGTGCGACGCGGATCAGACGGAGGCGGCGGAGAAGACGCAGACATGGACGCTCAGGCTGAAGGCCGGCAGACGGGACGCGGCAGTGTAGCTGCCTGCGGTCGGCCGTGTCTTGTGCCAGCAACCTTAACCGGGATTGCGGGAAACCGGGCGGATGCGTACTATCCTGCCGCCTGAAGAATCCGGCTGGCTCGTTTGAGTGCGGGTGCAGCCGTGATCGGCCCGGTGGAAGTCCGGGCGACTTGAACTCTTTGATGGTTGCTTTTCGGTCCAGATCACTGCTCCGCGGCTTCCGATTGAGGGTGAGAGACCAGGTGACAAGCCCTGGCAAATGCTGCGTTGAATGAAGCAGACGGACCTCTTCTTCCTCACTGAGCAGCGGCTGTTTTTCCGGCCTGTCCCACCGAGTGCTGTGTATCGGCAGATTGCCGCGCAGATTGTGACTGGTGCAGCGTTTTTCGACGCTGCGTAATCTGGATCGGGGCCAGAGCGTCTTCAGTACGCCGTGCCCAAACAGGAAGAGTTGATGAGCAAGAACATTTTCGTTGGTAGTCTGGCCTGGGCCACGACATCGGAAGGGCTGGAAGCAGCGTTTGCAGCCTATGGGACAGTGACCTCTGCGAAGGTCATTACGGACCGGGAAACCGGACGCTCGAAAGGCTTCGGCTTTGTCGAAATGGAATCCGGTGGCGACGAAGCCATCGAGGCGCTCAATGGTTCGGATCTTGACGGCCGGACGATCGTCGTAAACGAAGCTCGCCCTCGCGAAGATCGTCCCCGCAGCGGCGGCGGTGGCGGCGGTGGACGTCGCGGCGGCGGATACGGCGGCGGTGGTGGTGGATACGGCGGTGGCGGCGGATACGGTGGCGGCGGCGGTCGCTACTGATTCTCGGCCACACGCAGTGGCAGCCTCCTCCGACGGATTTCGGACGGTTTTCCATCTTCCGGGCTGGTGCTGATCGCGGTTTGCGGACAAACCCCGGAAGATGGTTGACCCTTATAAAACAGGAGGCATTCATGTTTCGATGCCAGAAATGCGGTCAGATTGCTCCTCCCGGAGCAAAGTCTGAACGCGTCGCTGTTTCGACACGCTCGAAGGTATACCCGTCGCGTGGTCAGAGTCCTGAACGCCGTTTTGGTGGTGGTTTTCGGGGACGGCCACCGGTTCCGAAGAAGCAGCAGGATCGCGGCGGCGAAGGTCGCGAGATTGTGCAGGAACTGATGGTCTGCCCGAATTGTGCGGAAGCCGTTCGCAAAGAACAGGCCGCTCGTGAGGCGATTCTGATCGCTCAGGAAGCCGAAGAGCGTGCCCGTCAGAAGGCAGCTCTCGCGGCGTCGCTGGCGGCCGAACGCGAATCGAGTGATGACGAAGATGGAGACGAAGATTAAGCCATGAATGTTGCCCGTTCCGGGATCTCACATTCCGGTACGCGCGGCCGTGAGGCTTTGTCTCATCCGCTGTTTCAGTTTCAGCAGGCTCAGAAGCACATCGTTGTTTCTGAGCCTGTTTTTATTGGTACACGCAGACGCGATGCCGCTCTGCGAATTCCGCACACGCCGGAATCGGCAGTGGCTGATTTGTTGCCAGCCTGCGCCAGAGTCCGATACGCTCGGCGCGCCGCGCGGCGAATTGCTGGAGTGCAGTGGTCTGTTTCGTCGCGACGGCTGACTTCCGCGAAACAACTTTGATCAGGAGCCTGTGTCGTGACCCAGAATTCAACGTTTGAAGTCAGTGAGTCTGTCGTCGACGGATCGGCTACTCAGGTACCCCGTCGGTCGTTTCTCGCCGCCGCGGCTGGAGTCGCCGGCGCTCTGCTGAGTCGTTCGACCGAGGCACGCGATTACGGTCCCCATGCCCCGCCCGTGCGCTACCCCGAGCCGGACGTGGTTGTCCTCGATGACCGCTTTAAGCAGTACAAGCTGGGCAACGCACCGATCCAGCGGCTGTATCACAACAAGGAAATGCTGTGGGCCGAAGGGCCGGCCTGGAACGGCGTTGGGCGTTACCTCGTCTGGTCGGACATTCCGAACAACATCCAGTACCGGTGGCTGGAAGAAGACGGACACGTCAGCGTGATGCGGCACCCGTCGAATAACAGCAATGGCAACACGTTTGACTGGCAGGGCCGGCAAATCTCGTTCGAGCACGGAACGCGGCGCGTGGTCCGGTACGAGTATGATGGCTCGGTCACCGTGCTCGCTGAAAGCTTCGACGGCAAGAGCCTGAACGCGCCGAACGATGGTGCCGTGCATCCCAACGGCGATGTCTTCTTTACCGACCCCGGCTACGGCGGGCTGATGGATTACGAAGGCCGCAATGCCCGCAACGGCTCGAAGCAGCCGTACCAGAAGGAAGCTGTTTATCGGATCGACGCGAAGACCGGGAAGGTTCACAAGCTGACCGACGAAATCTTCAAGCCGAACGGACTCTGCTTCTCGCCCGATTACAAGACGCTGTATGTCGCCGATACCGGGAAGTCGCACTACGACGAGGCGAAGGAAGTCATCAAAGCCTGGGATATCGTCGACGAAAAGACGCTGAAGAACGGCCGCGTGTTTGCCTCGATGGCTCTGGAACTCAACGGCGAAACGGTCGCCGGATTCGCAGATGGCATCCGAGCGGACATCGACGGCAATGTCTGGGCGAGTGCCGGGTGGGTCGGCGACGGCTACGACGGCGTCCACATCTTCGCTCCGGATGGAACTCGCATCGGCCAGATCCTGCTGCCGGAAATCTGCTCGAACGTCTGCTTCGGCGGCACCAAACGCAACCGCCTCTTCATGACCGGCAGCCAGTCGCTGTACGCGGTCTATGTCGAAACGAAAGGCGCTCACATCACATAAGGACATTTCGCAGAAGCAGAAAAGAGCCGCGACGCACCTACGTGCTTCGCGGCTCTTTTGCTTTGGGGGCTACGTTTTCTCGTCGGTCGTTTGGGCTGACCTTACGCGATCTTGTTGCTCCTTGTGAAAGTGAGGACTCGCCAGAAAATAGGTCAGGAGAAGCAGAATCCCTGTAGCAAGTCCCATCTCAATGATTGAACCTTGACCGAATAGAACAATCAGCCCGACATAAATCAGCGTGAAACACACTGCAGTAACCAAGCCATACGGTGCGGGAAACGCCGACCACATGAGGAGCACTGCGATTAGTGCGAAACCGGCAATACAACCAAGCGTTCCCGGCAACTCTCGGGCCTTCTGGTTGGCTGCCTCAGTACGGCCTTCGTCCTGTGCCATTTCAAGTCCCATGCGTTTCCGAGGCGACAAGTCGGCTTACGCGAACAGGTCATGGACCACGCGGCCGTGGACATCGGTCAGGCGGAAGTCGCGCCCGGCGTAGCGGTAGGTCAGCCGTTCGTGGTCGATGCCCAGAGCGTGCAGCAGCGTGGCGTGCAGGTCGTGCATGTGGATTTTGTTCTGCACCGCGAAGTAGCCGAACTCGTCGGTTTCCCCATAAGCCGTGCCGGACTTGAAGCCGCCGCCAGCCAGCCAGATCGAGAAGCCGTTCGGGTTGTGATCGCGGCCGTCTTTCCCCTGAGCGAACGGCGTGCGGCCGAATTCGCCGCCCCACCAGACGATGGTGTCTTCCAGCAGGCCGCGTTCCTTTAGATCGCTCAGCAGCGCTGCGACCGGCTGGTCGGTGGCCAGCGCGTGCGTTTCGTGCTGTTTCAGATTCGAGTGCTGATCCCAGCGCGGCGTGGCTCCATTGTCGGAATAGTTGATCTGGACGAAACGAACGCCAGCTTCGCTGAGCCGCCGACCGAGCAGGCACATCCGGCCGAAGTCGTCCGTCGGGCCGGCACCGATGCCGTAGCGCTGCTGTGTTTCCTTTGTCTCGCGCGAAATGTCGAGGGCTTCTGGAGCGTGCATCTGCATTCGCCAGGCGAGTTCGTAACTCTGAATTGCCGCGTCCAGTTCGTCGTCCGGTTGGCTGCCTGCCTGCTCGCGGTTCAGCTTCGAGAGGTACTCGAACTGCCGCTGCTGTTCGTCGAGCGTCAGGCTCGTGTTCTGAATGTGCCGAATGGAGGCTTTACCAACGGGCGTCGCGGCACGGCCAATTGCTGTGCCCTGGTGGATCGTCGGCAGGAAGGCGTTCGAGTAATTCCGCGGACCGCCTTTGCTCATCGGCGGGTGCAATGTGACAAAGGCCGGCAGGTTTTCGTTCTCCGTTCCGAGCCCGTAACTCAACCAGGCACCCATTGACGGCCGGATCAGGTTGGTCGCCCCGGTGTGCAGGAACAGTGTCGACGGACCGTGCGCGACGCCTTCCGTGTGCATACTCCGCACGACGCAGTAATCGTCGACGTGTTTCGCCATATGTGGAAACAGTTCCGAAACTGGCTGGCCGCACTCACCGTGTCGAGCAAACTTCCAGGGAGATTTCTGGACTCGCTGTTTCTGCACGACGCGGTTCCGCGAGTTGTAAAACTCGATCTCTTCACCATCGCGTTCATCCAGCAGCGATTTTGGATCGTACGTGTCAACCTGGCTTGGTCCTCCCTGCATAAAGATGAAGATCAGACGTTTGGCACGGGACGGAAACTGTGGCGATTGGGCAGCCAGCGGACTACTCGTCGCGGCGGTGGCTGGCCGGGCGCATAGCCCCGCAAGGGCCAGGGAACCGAAACCGCACGCGGCATTCGTGAGTACCTCGCGGCGAGAAGCGTAATTCGTCATGGCGGTCAAGCTTGCGACTGGAGTGTCGGGATTCGTGACTGATCTGTTTCGCCAGGTCAGCCGGACGAGTATCGTTGACCGGCCTGCCGATCAGCTCAAGTCAATTTGTGTGGACCGAACCCGTGAGCACTCAATTCGGTGTCCGGAACCGCTGGTTTCGTCGCGCCCAGTCGTTGCCCTTCGGATCGGAATTTCCGTCAGTCGTGAATTTGCCATTCCGGTCTGCGGAAACCACATCCTGCCCGCCGCAGCCCGCCTCGCCAGACTCCATGAGCAACGACATCGTTCAACACCTGACCGAGGGGGGAGAATCCGCCCTGGCCGAGGTCTTTTCGGAATTCTCGCCGCGACTCGAACGCATGGTCGAGTTCCGGCTCGACTTTCGCCTGCGGGGCCGCGTCGATCCTGGAGATATTCTGCAGGAAGCGTACATCGAGATCGCTCGTCGCATTAACGACTACACGTCGGCACCGACGGTTTCGTTTTACGTCTGGGTGCGGCAGATCACCTGGCAGACGCTGGTTGGAGTTCACCGTCGGCATCTGGGGCAGAAACGCGATCCCAACGCCGAAGTCCGGATCCATCAGCGGCAGTCACCAAACGCCACGACGTACTCCATGGCGGGAATGCTGCTGGGGAATCTGACCAGTCCCAGTCAGGCAGCGATCCGTGAGGAGATGCTCGAACAGTTGCGGATCGCGCTGGATACGATCGACGAGACCGACCGCGAGGTGCTGGCGCTGCGGCATTTTGAGCAGCTCAGTAATAACGAAGTCGCCGAAGTGCTCAGCCTGACGAAGACCGCGGCGAGCAACCGTTATGTGCGGGCGCTGAAGCGACTGGGAGATATTCTGAAGGCAATGCCCGATTTTAAGGATCATCAGGAGTAAGGCAGCGGACGAGGCTCGTGATGAATCACTCGAACGATCACCTTCCGGAAGAAGAACGCAACCCGCTCGACGTACTGGCCGACGAGTTTGCCGAACGGTTGCGCGCAGGTGAGTTCCCGTCGATCGAGTCGTACGCCGTCGCGTATCCGGAACTGGCGGACGAAATCCGCGAGCTGTTCCCGTCAATCGAGATGATTGAGCGGCTGAGTGCCAACGACCACGAGCGTTTGAGCGGTGGCTTCCGGAAGACGATTGCCGGGCCAGTGCCGACTTCACTGGGTGACTTCGACGTCGTTCGCGAAATCGGCCGCGGCGGCATGGGCATCGTCTACGAAGCGATTCAGCGGTCGCTGCATCGCCGGGTTGCATTGAAAGTTCTGGGGCCGCACGTTGCGAATTCGCCAAAACAACTCAAACGGTTTCAGCGTGAGGCGGAAGCGGCAGCGCGGTTGCATCATTCGCACATCGTTCCGGTTTTCGGCATTGGGGAGAGTAGCGGTCAGCATTACTTCGCCATGCAGTACATCGAGGGGGTCGCGCTGAGCGACGCGATTCGCTCGATCGAATCATCCGTCTCAGGAACGCGGCACTTTCACGACGTACCGACGCAGTCACAGATGCCGGCTGATGAGCGGTCGTCCGACGGGCGGTTCACGGCGGGACGAGCGGCCGTCGCGCTCGTCAGCGGTCAGCTTCGCGATCAGTTGCGACAGGGAACGCTGCAGCAACTCGGACCGCTGGCCACGCAGATCGACAGCAGCAGCGGGAGTCTCGATGCTCCAGAAGCGGCGCAGGTCGCCGTGGAAGCCGGCGTTGGCACGGTGGCTCCGCATATCACCGTGAGTCCGCAGGACGAGCCGCAGCCTGCGTCGCACCCGGCAGCGGGACAATTCCGCATCGAACGGACTTACTGGCTGAATGTGGCGCGCGCGACCGCGGACATTGCCGACGCACTCGCCTATGCGCATCAGCACGGCGTTCTGCACCGTGATGTGAAACCGGCAAATATCCTGCTGGATGATTCCGGCGTTGTCTGGATTACGGACTTCGGACTGGCACGACATGAGGAGCACGAGGGCGTCACTGAGACCGGTGACATTGTCGGCACGCTGCGGTACATGGCTCCCGAACAGTTCAGTGGGCAGTCGGACGCACGCAGTGACATCTACAGTCTGGGGATGACGCTGTATGAACTGCTGGCCCTGCGGCCGGCGTATGACGAGGTCCGGCACGCTCCGCTGATTCAGAAGAAGACGACGGCAAAGCTGGCATCACCGCGAACTTACAACCGCCAGATTCCACGCGACCTTGAAACGATCACGATGAAAGCCTGTGCGGAGGATCCGAAGGATCGTTACGCAACGGCTGCAGAATTCGCCGCAGACCTCGAACGGTTTCTCGAAGACCGGCCGATTCACGCGCGGCGATTTACGTCGACCGAGCGACTGTGGCGCTGGGCGCGGCGCAATCCTGTGATTGCCGCGCTGAGCACAACGTCGTTCGGGCTGCTGATCGCCGTGGCTGTTGTGTCGGTTCTCGGTAATTACCGCACCGGCCTGGCGATGGCAAAGGTCGAAGAGGAACGGACTCATGCCGTTCAGTCCGCAGAAATTGCTCAAGCAGAGAGTGAGCGTGCGGAAAAGAATCTGCGGCTGGCGATTCGATCATTTGAAGAGATCATTGACAACATTGCGTCGCGCGGCGTGCCCCAGTCGATTGAGGTTGATCTCGAACAGGACGTCGCTGCGCCGCAGCCGGTGTCTGTGCTGACTGCGGCCGACGCCAATCTGCTGCAGCGTTTGCTCGTCTTCTTCGACGATTTTGCGGCACAGAACGCGACCGATCTGAAGCCGGAAACGGCGGAAGCGCACCGCCGCATGGGAGACATTCAGTTGCGGCTCGGTAAGCCGGGGCTCGCGCTGGAATCCTACGACGAGGCGTTGGCAATCTATTCGGCGTTGAAGCCATCTGAAGAAGACCCGCAGTCGGCAGCGGCACGCATCGTTGCACGAGCCTGTATTCTGAATGCGCGCGGTCTGGCGCTGAATCAGAACGGTTCGTTTCGAGGAGCAATTGACTCGCACCAGCAGGCGCGGAAGCTGCTGGAAGATTCGCCTCCAGCGCTGGCAACGGTGGATGGAAAGTTCGAACTCGCTCACACGTTGAATCTGCTGGGGTCAATGGGGCCGCGGTCCGGTTTCCGAGGTTTTCCGTCTTTCAGTTCGGGAAATCGCGGTCCTTCCGGACGCCGTCGCCGGCCGGAAGAGGCGGGGCCGTCTCCAACGACCACCGCCTCGACAGACCAGGCAATTGCTTCGATCGAAGAGCCGGGGCGACGCGACGACGGAGTGGATCGCGGGAACCGGGAGGTTGATCGCACTCGATCAGACCAGAGCCGCTCGACCCGCGAGTCAAACTCAGACACCGACAACGACCGGACAGGACGCGGTCGACGCGACAATGATTTTCGTCAGCGCATGGCGCAGATGTTCGAGCAGGTCGTCGCGTCGTCGGACCTTGCCATCGGCTTGCTCAACGAACTGATCAACTCCGACCCGACCAATGTGGAGTATCGGCTGGCGATGGCACGCTGCCTGCGCAATCGAGTCTGGATCGATCTGCGAAACGGCCCGGACGTTGCCCGCGGTACGCTGGAACGGTCTATCACGCTGCTGCAGCAGCTCGTTGACGAGAAGCCGGCGAATCCACGACTGCGTTACGAACTGGCGGACACGCTTTGTCTGCGCGTTGGTGTTCCGAATCCAAACGAGGTTGATGTGAAATATGCTGAGCGAGTCAACACAGCGATCGAAATCTGCGACGGGCTGCTGAAGGCGTTTCCCGACTATGCTGAGTATCAGGCGTTGACGGCGAGTGCTCTGATTCGCCGCGGATTTCTGATGCGGGCAGCCGGCGAGGACGCGGCCGCTGATGATGATTTCAACCGTGCGATTGACCTCCAGCGCACGCTGGCGTCACGGTTCCCGACGGTGGCGGTGCATCAACTGGCCTTTGTCCGTTCAATGCAGGGGCGCGGTTATTACCTGCGATCAGCGGGAAATACCGAAGGCGCGCGGGCGGCGTTCGGCGAGGCCGTTGCCACACTGAAGCGTTACGCCGAAGCGAACCCCGACGACGACGGCATACAGAGAATGCTGGAACAGACTTCGCGTGTCTGGAAGGAATTGTCGATCACACCGGGCAGTAAGCCGAACGCGACTTAAGTTCGCGTCGAGCTCCGCCGCACAGTCAGGAATTCCGTACGCGAGGTCTCGGCAATGTCCAGCAAGCTGTCGGCGATGGCCCAACTCAGCGTCAGATTACTCGCTGAGTCCCTTGATCAGGACGTGACCGTCTGCCCTGGGAATTGCAACGCCGAGTAAGTGAGCCATCGTCGGTGCGACGTCGACGTTCTGGACTTTTCCGAGCTGCGCGCCCTGCCGGATGCCGAAACCGTGCAGCACGAGCGTGCCGAGCATGTCGGGCTGATCCGGCAGAAAGCCGTGGGTTCCCGCAGGAGCAGAACGTGCTGTCACCAGGTCGTCGCCATTCTGCGAGCCCGAGAAGCTGTAGCCCGACTCGGCCGCAAGCCACAGATCGGCACCGTGCGGATCCTGCTCACGCGTCGGCTGACCAATCGCGGCAAACTGATCAGGACCAAAGACCGCCTGCATTCCCTCAATGGCCTTGAAGTCGGCGCGAAGCTGTTTGATGAGGTCCGGCCGGCGTTCGTCGTCGAGGATATAAACCGCGCAACCGCCGCCCTGAGGTACGCAGATCGCCGTCTGTCTGCCGTCGCCCAGCAGTCCGCGCTTCTTCAGCAGCACGTTCGGCAGTATGTCGCGTGTGATTGGGAAGAAACCGTGATCGCTGGCGATGATCAGCGTCGTGCGCTCACGCAGCGGTGATTGCTCGATCGCGTCCACGAGGTCGCGGATGCGGTCGTCGCAGTAGCTGACCGACCAGTACGCGTCGCCGGAGCGCGGGCCGAACTTGTGCTGCGCGTGATCGGCTTCCACCAGGTGAATCAGCAGCAGATTCGGCGAGTGCTTCTTCAGCAGTTGCTCGGCCATGCGGACATACAGCCAGTCCCGCTGCACGCCGCCGCTCGATTCGTCAACCCACGGACCGTAGCGGTCAATCGGCAGACCGCTCTCCCGCAGTTCGCCGAGCCACTTCGGCGTGCCGAAGTTCTGCCACGAATCGTTGCCCTTCATATCGGGCACAGTGAAGTCGAGCGTTTTGGCGTTGCGCGTCGCCGGCCAGATGATCGCCGACGTCGTCAGCCCAGCTTTGTGCGCGACATCGTAAATCGTCGGCGTTTTGACCACCTGATCCTTGTCGAGCAGCGGGTCGGGAATCAGCGGTACCGTCTTACCGGTTTCGCGGTCGAGATAGCTGTTCCCGATCACTCCGTGCTTCGCCGGAGTGACGCCGGTTACCAGCGTCGTATGGTTCGGCCAGGTGACAGTCGGAAACGAGCAGACAAGCCCGTCCGCTCGCGCACCTTCGCGAGCCAGTCGCCGCAGCGTCGGCATGTGAGCTTTCGGATCGTCTAGATAAAAGCCTGCGAGACCATCGACGCTGACCAGTATGACGCAGCGATCCTGGTGCGGTTCGGCGGCATTAGCAGCATCAATACTGACAGTGAGTGTCAGCAAAGTGCCTGTCAGAATTCGGTAAATCGTTCGTCGCACCGTTCACCTCAAGTATTCCGTTGGAACGTCATCAATTGAGTTCTGACATTGCCTGCAGTGCAAAGACGCCAGGGTTCAAAGACTTTGCGTTCTTTGCGACTCGGCGCCTTTGCGCTGCAACTGTATTTCGATGCCCATTTTACTCACAGAAAAGCTGTCTGACTCAGACGACTCATCGTTCCGACTGTGGAATGCGAATCGCCGCGAAACTGCACAGGCCGAAACCGATCGGGCGCATGCCCGACGTGCGCAACGGCTCGGCGGCGTGCCCATTGAAGTTGACAAACAGCGTTCCGCCGTCGGCCGACAGTTTGATGCCGTAAGTTCCACCGGGGACATATCGCTGCTGCCGCTCGAAGGTTTCCGCCAGGAAGGCGATCACTTTACGCTGACCGGTCGCGATCTCGTACTGAACGATCGGCGTACCGTGCTCCCACGCGCGGCCGTGCGCTCCAGGCAGGTAATAGAGGAACCGCTCATAGGGCGAGAGTTCCATCACCGTCGTGTACTGTCCCGTCAGCCAGTTCGGCCCGAGCAGTGTCAGCTCGTCCTTCTGCACGTCGTAGCGAAACAGCTCGTTCGTCTTGTGCGTCGAGCCGTAGACGAATCCGCTGGATGATTCACGCGTTGCGCAGCGCATTCCCGGTGCGTCGCCGAACGTTGCTTTGAGCGGCAGCAACGCGTGCGTGTCTGCCTGCAGTCGCCACAGCGTGTCCGCTCCGTTGAAGAGAATCGAGCCGTTGTTCGTCAGCGCGAACGCCCGGTTAAAAGCGACGGTTCCGTCGAGTGACTGAAACACCGGTTTGGTCGTTTTCAGGTCGAGCCCCCACAGTGCGTCGCCGCCTCCCGCTTCGAGATTGCACCACCAGATACTTCGATTTCGGTCGAGCAGCGACGTCGCCGTGCAGCGTTTCGGTGGCAGGCTGGCGAAGACGATCGTCTCACTGGTCGCTGGATCAAACTGATAGAGCTGTCCGCCCGGTAGTTCCGGCGTCCAGTGATACTGCTCGTCGCCCGCCCGGTTGCCGGCGTTCAGTGTGCAGCAGAAGTAGATTTTTCCGTCGGCTCCTTCGTCGACCTTCGCATGAATCTTCGACCAGGCCGGCTGTCCCGGACGCGGCGGGACGACCTGGCTCATATCGACGATCTGGTCGAGCGTTCGTGTCGCCGGATCCCAGCGATACAGGAAGCAACGAGCGTCGCCGTCGGCATCGTTGCCGTGATCGCCGATGCCGCAGTACACGCGTCCGTCGCTGGCGACACAGATGTCGCCCCACGACGACCAAAGCCGCCGATGGATCGCATCCGGGCCGAGGTTCCGATGAAACGCGAGATCGACAGTCGGCGCTGTCTTTGCCACGGTAAACGAAGCGGCTCCGTCTTCGCGGCTCCACTGCTGGACATTCTCGGGAATCTGCAGAAAGCTGTCCGAGTGAACGCTGACCGTACCGTTTGTCGCATCGGTCAACTTCGGCGGCCACTCGTCCGAGACGAACCGCCCGACGGGATAACCGGTTTCGTAGGAGATCACGAACTCGCCACCGGTCACCGGATAACCGACCTGTGCATCACGCCGCTCGAAATCCGTCGGGCGCCGCCGAGACAGCGACGTCTTCGCGCCTGGTTCGAGATACTTCCCCGCGACGCGGAAGACAATTTCCGTCCGGTTGCCAAGTGCGTGTCCGCTGCTCGTGAAGACCGTTCCGTCAAGGTCGTCGTTCGAGATGAAGTGCGGCTCGACGTCGAGCCCGGCAGCCTGCATGTTCGCAACGAGTTCCTGTTTGTCGGCAAACGGGCACGTCGCATCGTCGACGCCATGCACCACGACGATTTTCGTCGCCGTCTTCAGCCGCGACATCACGGTCAGATGTTCCGATTTCGCAATGAACCGCAGTTCCTGATCCGCCGGCGAAAGCCAGTTCGGGCTGTCGGGATCGCGGCTCCAGCGTGCGTTGAGTCCACTGCCGCCAGGCAGGTTGAATGCGATGTCGTCGCTGAGCTTCGCCATGCCGCACATATCAATGATGCACGTGAACGTGCGCGGCGCCAGCTTGTTGACCATCTGCGTCACGTTGCCGCCGCCCGAGCCTCCCGTCGCAAAGATCCGCCGCGAATCGAACGCCACTTCCCGCTGCTTCAGTCCGTCAAACACGAACCACAGTGCCCGCAGCGCATCGAGCCCCTGCAGATAGCCGAAGTCGTACGGCTCCGGATCGTCAATCGATGCCTGCTTCCCGCTCTGCAGATAATTGACGCAGATCGCGACGACGTTAAGCCGTTTCGCCAGAGCGTCCGGATTCGCAGTACCGGCACAGTCTGTTCCGCCCCAGTTGTGCAGAGTCAGCATCAGCCCCGTTGATTTATCCACGCTGGCGAGCGTTCCGGCCGGATAGTGAATCGACGTGGTGATCGCTCGCGGCCCTGGCTTCTGCGGCCACTCCTGAGCCGGCAGAGTCACCATCGCATTCTTCTCCGGCAGTACCGGCCAGGCGGCGTCACTGTCCGCAGCCCGAATGGAAGCCGAACTCAGCAGAACAAACAGACTCAGCATGCAGAAGTCAGCGAGTTGCTTCATGAGTGGCGCCTTGCAGCAGGACGGTTTGAGAAGTCACTGCCGACGTGTCTGCGGTTGTCGCAGGCGTGTCAGCAGCAAACGAGCACGACGGGAGAAGCATGGCGATCACGCCAGCGGCCAGCAGGCACGGAATGAACGCGATAAACGCCGTCTGCGGAGTTCCCGCATTCTGAAACCACGACGTGATCGGCGCCTGAATCAATCCGCCGATGCCCCAGGCCATGCCCATTGTAAGAGCAGATGCGACGCCGGCTCCGCGTGGAAACTGATGCTGAGCGTACGAAACCATTGCCGGCGCCGTTCCCCAGAGAACGACTCCAGTGAGGGCGACGGTTGAGAACAGCAGCCACGGCGGACAGTCCTGCCAGCTCAACATCAGCATCAGTGGAATCGCTGCCAGCGGGCAGCCCACCAGAAACGCCTTCTCCCAGGCGGGACGAAAACGAAACGTCATCACGAGCATTCCGACGCTGGCAGCGACCAGAAAGATGCTCTGCACCAGCCCGATCTGCTGCGTCGAATAGCCCCATTCAGGACGTTCGAGCATAAAGGCCAGCACCTTGTCCATCGCCATGTTCGGGGCGGCTCGCAGTGAGCAGACAAGCAGCAGAACAGCGCCGACGATGACTCGCCCGTCAAACATTTCGCGTAGCGATGGACGACTCTGAGTATTCGGCTCAGATGACCCGAGGGAGCTGGACGTGTCGGAGACGTCCGCCGCTGCCGTCCGTTGTCCAACGATGGTCAACACGACGATCAGCAGGAGAATCGGTGGGCCGAGCCACACCAGACCGTGCAGCCCGCCGCGCTCGACGACAAAGCCACTCAAGGCAGGTCCGAGTGCCAGGCCCAGAGATCCGCCGAACATGAACACGGAAATGCCCCGAGTCCGCTCGCCCGGCAGCAGCCGTCCAGCGAGTACTGCTGCCTCGGGATGAAAAGCACCGACGCCAATGCCTCCACAGATCAACAGCGTAAACAGGACGAATCTCTGTTCGATCAGACCAATCGCGGTCAGAAAGACTGCCGCGATGACCGGCCCCAGCCACAGCCAGATCGGCGCCGGATGCCGGTCGCGCAGAAAGCCGAAAACGAGCTGACTGACTGACGTCGGCAGCGACTGCGCGATGAACGCCAGCGAAAGGCCGGCGACTCCGAACGCGTAGACGGCTTCGAGTCGCGGCCACAACGGAGCAATCAGCAACGCGCACGTATCGACGAGCGTATGCGTCAGAGCCAGGCAGATCAGCGGCACGTAGCGGGACATCAGCAGACTGGAAGCTCGTCGTTTCATGCCCGTGAGATAGGTATCCTGCCTGTCAATTTCAATTCTTCAGCCCGGTGTCGAGGAGACGCTGAGGACGTCAGTCGAAGACTCAAATTACAGTTTCGACAGCGCTGAGTCGCATTCGCGTAGCTCGATTCGCAAGAATTCAGTCTGCTCAACACGGCTGAATTCTTGCGAATCCAGCTCCTTAATGTTGCCGCCTCACCATCGCAGGAAAGCCCCCTCGTGTCCGAATCGACCGAACAGACAGAGCCACCAAAGATCGGACGCGTCGTACTCGCCAGCTTCGTCGGCACGATGATTGAGTGGTACGACTACTTTCTGTACGGGACGGCGGCGGCCACTGTCTTCGGCAAGTTGTTTTTCCCGTCCGAGGATCCGTTCGTCTCGCTGATGTCGTCTTATGCGTCGTTTGCCGTCGGCTTCTTCATGCGACCGCTGGGCGGAGTGATCTTCGGACACTTCGGTGATCGCGTCGGCCGCAAGGCGATGCTCGTCACGACGCTGCTGATGATGGGCCTGGCCACGTTTCTGATCGGATTGCTGCCGACTTATGACTCAATCGGCGTCGTCGCGCCGATCCTGCTGATTCTGTTGCGGCTGATGCAGGGACTCGGCGTCGGTGGCGAATGGGGTGGCGCGGTCCTGATGGCCGTCGAGCATGGTCATGCTGGCAAACGTGGCCTGTACGGCAGCGTTGTGCAGATGGGAGTGCCGGCCGGGCTGCTACTGGCGACGGCGGTTTTCTCGTTCTTCTCGTCACTGCCGCCCGAGCAGTTTCTCAACTGGGGCTGGCGCGTGCCGTTCCTGTTCGGCATTCTGCTGCTGGCTGTCGGGATGTTTATCCGCTTCCAGGTCTTTGAGAGCCCGCTGTTCGACGAGACAAAACAGAAACAGGGCGTCAGTCGCCTGCCGATTCTGGAAGTCTTCCG
The DNA here is from genome assembly GCA_016124895.1 of bacterium. Classification (GTDB taxonomy): domain Bacteria; phylum Planctomycetota; class Planctomycetia; order Planctomycetales; family Planctomycetaceae; genus JAPOLP01. The sequence goes on along the minus strand of WGMU01000046.1, from coordinate 10,672 downwards.
CGAATATCCGCGCAGCGTCCTGCTGGCGATGGGCGCTCGGTTCGCCGAGAACGCCTCCTTCTACATCTTCAGTGTCTTCGTTCTCTCATACGGTAAGGAGTCGTTGAACGTCCCGGAGCAGACGATCCTGACCGGCATCTGGATCGCCGCTGCCGTTCAGATCCTCGCCATCCCCGCCGCCGGCATTCTCTCCGACCGCTTCGGCCGCCGCCCGCTGTATCTCGCCGGAGCCATTGGCGTCGCCGCGTTCGCGTTTCCGTTTTTCTGGCTGATCGAAACCCGTGAAGCCGTCTTGATCTGGCTGGCGATCGTCATCGCGCTGGTGGCTCACTCGCTGATGTACGGTCCGCAGGCGGCGTTCTTCTCCGAACTGTTCGGCACGCGCGTTCGCTACAGCGGAGCATCCGTTGGCTACCAGCTCGCTTCACCATTTGCAGGCGGCGTCGCCCCGCTGATTGCGACGGCGCTGCTGAAATGGTCCGATGGAGCCATCTGGCCTGTCGCCCTTTACCTCATCGCGACTGCCATCCTGACGCTGACATCGATCGTCCTCGCAACCGAGACAGCGCACGCCGATCTCGGCAACTCGTAGGCAGTAGACGCGGCAGAAAACTCCGCGGCCGGGTTTCGAGCAGCACTCCACGGCGACCCGCTGCCAACAAGCTTAAGGGGGCAGTCAGGAACTCGCCGGGACTTCGACCCGCGACACCAGCGCACGGTCCGTTGCGCCGGTCTCTCTGTGAAACACGGCAAGGCAACAAGTCCGTTAGTTGGACAGCGCCACCTTCGGCTGCCGTAAAAGCACGAAGTGCGAGCGAGTGAGTCAGTTACGTCAAACACACCCGCTTGCGCTTCATGCTTGTATCCTCGCACATTTCGCCAAAGTGGCGTGTCCGTTAGACATCGTCGCTGGCACTTCGCCGAGCCTTCTGCTGCGGCCTGGCAGCATCCTTCGGGACGTTGAGGTCGACCGTCTGGGGGTCGCTGCTGCCGGCCGTCGGCACATTGATTTCCATTTCGTATTCTGGAAACAGCAGCTCGCCCAGCGGCAGCTCTGCTTCGGGTCTGGCATTGCCGTCGAAGGCTGCAATTCGGGCAATGTTCGGGCCTCCGACGACTCCTTTACTGCCCGCAGTAATCGTGTAGGCACCGTTGACAATCGTGGCGTTACTCGCCGGACCCTGATTTCCCTGGCTCGCGTCTGGAACAAAGGTAATCGTTCCCGCGGGAATGGGTTGCCCGTCGAACGTGATGGCCCCTTTGATCTGCAAACGCGGCGGGCCGGAGTCACCGCCTCCACAGCCGGCAAGCGAGACAGTCAGCAACGTCGTGAACAGGACAAACGGAATTGAAGAGTAAGCGGCTGCGCGCATGGCGATTCCAGTCAGAGAAAAGTCAGGCAGAGGTTCAATCAAACCTCTGCGATGCTGAGATATCGTGAAGGATGATCCGGCTGACTACGGGCTGGTGATACTGCCGTTTTCGGTGCCGGCAATGCTGCCAGCGCCGAGGTACAGGTTGTAGTCAATGTTTTCGGAGATGAAGTGAACCGTTCCATCACCTAGCAGGAAGTGGGCTCCGCCGGGATGGTTGCTGCCGAAACTCATGTCATTGAACAGCGTCGTATAGTCGGCATTGATCTGCTGCGCGAGATTCTTGGCCGGAGCCATGAAATCGTTGACGTTGCCGCCTCGTGTCCAGGCTCGGTAGCGGGTTGGATTGCCGTTGCGGGCTGTCCACGAGTCCTCGCCGACGACGAGCGTATTTGATGTTCCGTCGAGGATGTCTCGCTCTTTCTTTGACAGGTAAATCTGGAACAGCCCCTCTCGCGAAAAACCACCGTGCGAACCAGCCGTGTTTTCGCTGTAGGCCACGCCGGTCGTTGCATTCGTGCCCGTGGGCCCCATGATGCCGTAGTAGTGCGTCGTGTAGTTCGCCGCGACATCGTCCGCCGTTTCTTTGGTTCCACTCGGGCAGAGAAACGCTCGCACCGGATCCTTCTGCACGAGCGGCAGATTGACTGCACTGCTGTAACGACCGCCGGCCTGTGCACCGAATTCAAACTGCGTATACAGCCCCTCGAGGTCAAGCTGCGGCAGGATCATGACGTGCCAGCTCAGGCCGTCGCTGGATGGCAGCGCTGCCGGCGGATAGACCGAGTGAGTATCGTGGTAGTTGTGCAGTGCCAGTCCGATCTGCTTCAGTTTGTTTTTGCATTCGGTGCGGCGGGCGGCTTCACGGGCTGACTGCACAGCCGGCAGCAGCAACGCGACCAGAATGGCGATAATGGCGATGACGACGAGCAGTTCAATCAGCGTGAACCCTCGCTTGCGGGAAACACATGGCTTCATCAGAAAATCCTTTTAGCAGTCGAGAAAAGACGAACAGAAAATCAAGCCGAAGCAGGTCAACGGGCTCCAGGTCGCTGAGGCTCACCATGCAGATTCGTCACACCGACGTTATACATGCTGGTCGGAGCCAGACCGCTGATCGCCAGCCGAACTCTCCGATGCGTGCAGCACGGACCTGCAGAGCGGGACCGGTAAACCGGTTCGTCGGACGACCTGTCGGATACTGTGCAATCTGAAACCAGCTCAAAGCAGACGCTGGCGCTTTCGGCAAATTGCGACAGGTCAATTGTTGCGATGCAGCTTGCTCGTTTGATCGTTTCAGAAATCAGAGGCCGGCTGAGACCTGCTTGATCGTGAGCAACGTTGAGGATCTGCCGAGCCAACACTCGGAACACAACGATTCGCCTGAAATTCCAAATCCTGACAACAGCCGCAGAGATCGATCAGCAAAGTTCAATGCCTCGCGGCGCCCTCAGGTAGTCAGTGTCGCCGGCAAGTGTCTTCGTAGAGGCACATCTCGGCTGCTGATTCTCGGATTAGCGATTGCGCGTGGCTGTGTTCGCCAGAATGCAGGAATGCCTGTTTTGTCCGCTTTCTCGCTTATTGAGTCCGGACGCGACATCCAGATCGTATCCATCAAAGCGGCTGCAGCTATCGGGTGACGCTTCCGCAGGTTGGGCGATTGCTGGTGTCGCGGGGCAACCTCAGTGCTGGAGGGGCTGGCCCTGGATTTGCGGACGATGCGGTCATGGATGAGGAGTCAGTAGGAGCGGATCATGTGCGCGATGGCATGATCGAGGATCGTTTCCCAGGCTCGCTCGGTCTCTTCGTCGATTTCGCTGTCGAAATCACGCACAGTGGCGAGCAGTGCCTGCTTCCAGAACGCGTAGAGTGAGGCGCCGATGTTGAGATGGTGCCGATCATGGGTTGTTGCTCGCTCACGCAACTCCCGAAGAGATGCCGAATCGCCTGTCGTTGCTCCGCCAATCAGCCTCAGCGACTGAATCAGCATCTCGTTCTGTTTCTTGAAGTCCGTGTGCCGAAATTTATTGGGGATTTCGGGATCTGCTGCGAGGAATCGATCATAGAACGCCGAGGCGAATCCTTCGGCGCGCTGGCAGCGGTTCAGGCTTGAAAGAAACAATCCTCGGGGAGTTCGATCCGGCATTTGAGTCTGGTTCGACAGAGGCAGGCGACGTTCGAGTCAAGCGATTACGAACGGTAATGTACTGCTTCATTTGAGAGAGTGACAATGAGCCTCGGTGACTGTCATCGATCCGATGATGTGCTTGAGGATTCTGACGCTGATGGTGGCGAGGCGGACTGTGCCCCCCTGTTGCCGGCCGTCGTCGACGGCATTAACTCGTTGTCCGGTCAGACAATCACGCTGGCTCTGAACGCGACGATCGTGGCTGCTCGCGCCCGCGAAACTGGCAACGATTTTGCTCCCGTCGCCAGTGCCGTCGAAGAGCAGAGTTCAACGACGACGGAGAGTTGAGTGCAGAAACAACGTGGTGACTGCTCGGCCGCCAGTCCGCCTGCGACGGCTTGACTCAGCACGGAAACGTCTGGCCGCCGCCGTCGACGCGGATCACCTGTCCGCTGATAAAGCCGGCCCCGGGTGAGCAGAGAAACGCAACGACCGTCGCGACCTCATGTGGCCGTCCATAGCGGTTCAGCGTGCCGTCCTCAATCAGTCGGTCGTTGTCGACTTCGTGAATCCGTAGAAAGCGTTCGGTCACCGTTCCGCCGGGAGCGACGCAGTTCACCGGGACATTGAATGGCCGCAACTGCTCGGCCAGACACCGCGTGTATTCGTGGACGGCGGCTTTAGCGACGGCATAAATCGAGCCGGTCGCCCGCCCGTAACAGCCCGCAATACTGCCGATCGTGACGATGCGACCCGACCGGCGTTCCATCATTCGCGGCGCAACTGCCCGGCAGGCGAGAATCGTACCCAGCAGATTGCGATCCATCACGCTCTGCAGGTCGTCGAGCGAGATATTCAAGCAGTCGTCGTCTTCCGGCCGGCCGCCCTTGCCGACCGCCGTCCCGCCCGCGCCGATGTCTCCGCCCGCGCAGCAGACCAGCGTGTCAATCGGCCCGAGCTTCTGCTCGACATCAGCCGCCGCCCGTCTGACCTCGTCTTCCCGCGTCACGTCCGCAAACACCGCACAGCATTCCGACCCCGTTTCGCGAGCGATCTCCGCCGCCAGGTCATCGAGCGTCGATCCTTCCCCAAACGTGCTCGGACTGTTCGGCCGAGTCCCATGCACCGCGACCCGTCCCCCCTGACGAGCAACCTCAAACGCCATCTCGCGCCCAAGTCCGCGCGAAGAACCTGTGATCCAGACAACCTGACCGGCAAGTGCAAGTGGCTGTGCAGACATGAGGATGACCTGATTCAGCGACGTGAGGTGCGTTCCGCTACGCTCCACACACCCTATCAAATGAGTCGTTGAACCGGCACGTTACGAGCGAATCGAATCGACCGACTTGAAGTCGCGTTTGTCGGGGCCGAGGCGTTTTGTGGCTCCCATGCCGGCGAGCATGGTGTTGTAGACGTCGAGGCCTTCCGCGCCGACGTCCATGATCTGGCCGGTCTTGAAGCGGCCGTTCGCTCCGGTGATCGCGTGGAAGACGCCGGAGAGTTCGCGTTTGACATCGTTGTGCCGACCGTCGCCGGATTCGGTTGAGATCGTGATCAGCGAGTTCTCCAGGACCGTCTTCCCATTCGCTTCCTGCGACTCGGGGCCGTCGAGCTTCTGGAGGAAGTAGGCCAGCTCCCGCATCTTCATGTGAGCGTGAGCCCGCAGGGCTTCGTTCTTCTGTTTCTCGTTGAACTTGTGCCACCACTCGTGACTGCAGCCCTTGTCGCCGGTGGCGTTCTGCTGGCCGGCGTCGTCGAACTGCCAGATCTTCCGACCGGCGTACTCATAGTCACCCTTCAGCCGGATGCGTTCCCCCGCGGCCAGGAAGGTCAGCGAGCCAAAACGGACGCGGTCCATCTGAATTGACAGTGCGTAGAGGTCAGCCATCAGACGCCACTCGGTCGTCAGGTCGTCGAGCGTGATGTCGATGCCCTGGCCGCCTGGATCAGCCGGACCGTCGTGCGGAATATGCGATCGCGGCGGCAGAGCCGGACCGTTGCGCTGGCTGTCTTTCAGCGCGAAGGCCCGTAGTTCAAGCTCGCGAACCCGTTCCAGATGCTCCGCGACGCGAGCCTTAGATGCAGCTCCCAGCGGCGAATTGTCCCCCGTATAAAATCGATAGTCTTCGATCACCGAATCCAGCACGCTACGGCGAAGTCGCTGCGTACGGACATCGCGATCATCAGATGCCAGCGCGACCGTCCCGAAGACGCGATCGAACAGGTGTCGCGGTCGTTCCTGCATTGTGCCCGCGACCGTGCCGTCCATTCCGTAACTGTGGACGTATCGGCAAACGCGGCTGCGGCGGAAGAATGTGCCCGCGACCAGAGACGGCACAATTCCGGTCGGCAGGCCCTTCGGATAGTGAGCCTGTCGAATGACCTGGTCGATCGACGGGCCTCCCGACCGCGCCTCGCCTTCCGGCGCCTCGGCTGTGAACGCTCCGGCCGCTCCGTCGTAATGGGCGTTCATGCCCTTTTTGTCGCACCGTAACTGGTCGACCTGACGCATGATGAGCAGCTTGCGGCTCAGCGGCTTGAGCGGCTCAAGCACGCCGTCGAAGCCTTCCTGCTGCAGCGGCGCCGGAATTCCCAGACCGAAAAAGATATTGAAGGCACGCACGGGAACCGGTTTCACCGGAGCGGCCTGCGCCCGGTGCGCCAGCATCTCTTCGAGCAGCGGCAATCCGATGGTCGCTCCGCTGACGCTCTTCAACAGTGTCCGTCGACTGATGGTCTGACTGGCCATGCCTAATCCCTGATTCGAGTTGTCTGAACGAGATCACTCATCACGATCGCGGTCAACGTGCTGGTCCACGTTCCGCCGTTCTTTTGTGCCTGCTGATGGATCTGTTTGAGCACCGGCACATCCGCCGCTCCCAGGGGCCGCCCCACGGCGAACTGCGCCACCTTCCAGGTGATGCTTTCCTTGACGCGGTCGCTTTCAGCGAGCAGGTTCATCAGCTCGGCCGAAGTTTGATAGGCAACGGGCTTTCCTGTTCCGGGAATCAGAATCTCGCCGTCCTCGCGCAGCTTGTTCCCATGCTCGTCCTGTTCGTGGAAGACGCCAGTTCCGTCGAATTTCTCAAGTCCGAACGCGAGCGGCTCAAATCGAGCGTGGCAGCCGCCGCAGTTGGAATCCGCAATTCGCGATGCCGCAATCCCGCGCTGTGTGAGCCCGGTCCGGGTGGCAGGCGGAGTGGTGTTGACGTCTGGTGGCGGGTCCTTCACGACACCTCGCAACAGTTCGTGCAGAACAAACAGGCCGCGAGTCACCATTGAGGCATCATCGCCGCCAATGGTCAGCACGCTGCCTTGAGTCAGCAGGCCTCCGCGGCTCTGGACGCCGGACAGATCGTAACGCTCTAAACCGTCTCCGGCTGGTTTCAGTCCGTAATGCTTTGCCAGTCGCGGTGTCGCGTAAGTGAACTGTGCATTGAGCAATTGTGGCAACGGCCGCTGCTCTTCCCACACGACCTGCTTGAAGAACTCCAGCGTCTCGTTCTGCATGTCGCTGGCCAGTTCGTTGCTCCATCCCGGAAAACGCTTTTGATCCGGCTGCATGTTTGCCAGTCGGCCGAGGTTCAGCCATTCCGAAATGAATCGCTGCGACTGTCTGACCGCTCGCGGATCCTTCAACATTCGTTGGACCTGAACCTCGGTTTTTGACAGATCGTTGAGGTCGCCGCTTTCCGCGACTTTGAGCAGATCCGCATCCGGGGGTCCGCCCCAGATGATGTAGCTCAGTCGGGACGCCAGTTCGAAGCCACTGACGGAGACCACTCCGCTGCCACGCTGGTCTTCCATCCGATAGATGAACCGGGGGGACTGCAGCATCGCTTCCAGCAGATACCGCATCCCTTCTTCAAAGCTGCCACCGGCACTCGCGACGGAAGTGGCAATGCCGCTGTAATTGGTGACTTCTCGATCGTCCAGCGGCCCGCGAAGAATCCATTTGCCCATGTCTGCGACGATTTTTCTGGTCGTGGCGTCTGTGTTCAGTGTCTGGTCTTTTGAGAATTGTCCAACAAACTTCAGTACGTCCATTCGCTCGACGATGATTCTCGCCAACCGTGCGTAGGACTCGACATGTTTCAGATCAATGCCAAGGTTGTAAGCCGTATTACGAAAGCCATCCGCGCGGAGATCGGCAGGTAGCAGTTCGTGAGCTTCTTTTTCAATGTCCACACCGACTGTGCCGCGTACGGTTTCGATGTATTCGGGAACAGTGAGCCGACGGATCCAGTTCTCACTGGCGTGATCGGCATACTGATAGACCACCGGGTCGATCACATCGAGTGACCAGGACGCGCCTGATTCGATCCATTCCCGCAACAGCTTCTTCTGCGAGTCGGGCAGGGCGGTCCGGTTGCGCGGCATCTCGTTCGATTCGACAAACTGCCAGAGCAGACTGTCAGCGGGTTTACCTGGCACAATGGCGGCGCCGTTTTCACCGCCCGCCAGGGCTGTCTGCTTTCGAGACAGATCCAGACCACTTTTGTGCGTCAGCGTGTCGTGGCATTCGAGGCACTGCGTTGCCAGCAGTCCGGCGATCTGCTCTTCAAACAACCGCTTACCACTGTCTGTTGCAGGTTTTGCGGAGGCCGCTGGGCCGGAGTGGAAATTCTGTTCAATTTCTCTCGAGGTCAACGCGCGGTTGTAAATGGCGACAAGGTGTAGTTCTCCCAGCCACGGTCGATCCCCAGTCAGTTCGTTGGCCAGTGCAAGGCGATAGCCGTTGTCCCAGTTCGAGAACTGGCCAGCGATTTTTGTGGACACCTTCGGCCGGGCGTCGGTGTAAACCACTACATTTCCGGCGGCATCACGAGTGTAAACAACGTGTGTGAGTGCCTGCGTTGCCGTGTTGTCGGGAGTGGCAACCGCGGGAATCCCGTTTGTGCTGGTGGAAGAAGTTCGGAGACGCACTTCGTAGTGGTTTCCGTTCTGTCCCAGTGTGAAATTGCGTTGTCCGGTATCGACGGAGAGTGAGGCGATTCGGGCCGGACCATCCTGTTTGAGATTTGCCGGTCGGATCCAGGCTTCGATGGTCACTTCATTTGATCGTCGAGTTGCCTGGATGATCTTTGTTGCCGGTGCGACAGACGCGATTGTCACCGATGAATTCACGGCAAGCGCGTCACCTCGCCACTGCACAGCAGAGAGCTTATCGATCTTCAAATCAAGCTGCGGGCTGGCGCCAGAGCGATCCCGGATGACATCCCCGTCAGTGGCGTCAAAGGTGTAAAGCGTCTGAAGGTCGCGTGTTACCCGTTGAGGTTTTGCAGCTTCGCCTGGCAGGATACGAGCACACAGTAGTATGCAGACTGCTGTTAGGATGCGAAAAGCAATCGATCTGCTTCTGTGGAGTGTCATTTGTGGAGCGGACCTTCCAGATCGTCTGGTAGCAATGTGCTGAAGCCTGAACCAGTGCAACTGGCGTTGTCGTTGTGTTATGACCGGTTTGGTAAAAAACGTCGTAAGCCCTGTTCGAGATGTTCATGCATGTATCGCGCAGCGACTTCCGCGTTGCCGTCGATCAGAGCGTCAACGATGGCCTGATGCTCGTTGGCTGTTTCGATCATGCGTTCTGGAAACTGGTCGGCGACGCGGAAGATGACGCGTTGAACCTTGTCACGCAGTTGCTGCATCACTCGCGTGATTTCGTCGTTTCTGAGGAAGCTGGTGAGCAACTGATGAAACCCTGCATCCGCTTCCATTAGTCCGGCGCGGTTCTGATGCTCGGCGTACCGGCGGGTGTCGGCCAGATTCTGCTGCAGCTTCGCGCTCTGTGGAGACGACAGTCGCCCGGCCAGTCGCCGCATCACATAAGGTTCGAGTGCCTGCCGGATTTCGTAGTGGTTGACGATATCCTGAATCGACAGCTCGCGAATGACGACGCCCTGCTGCGGAGCCAGAGTGACAAAGCCCTCAGCTTCGAGTCGCTCAATGGCCGCATGGACCGGCGTCTTGCTCATGCCGAGCTGCAGCGCCAGTTGTCGTACTGACTGGACCGACCCGGCCAGCAGTTCGTTCGACAGAATCAGGCTCTTCAACTGCAAGTAGGCCTGTTGCTTCAGGGCGACACGTGAAACAGGCAGCGATTCTGCAGTGCGATCCGCAACTGGGTTCTGAGGCATGGTTTCAGAGATTCTTGAGACGACAAACGGACTGCGAAACTCGCGGGATGCTACTGGCATGCCAATGGTATATCAAGCGGTTGCACCTGATGATCGCTGTTCGTCGTTCCCTGGGACGTACCATCGTGACCGACCAGCTGTTTGACCTGGATCCCGCATCCGCAGAGCAGTCTGCAGGCGGGATACAACGCAGAACGGCTCAGGCTCGATTCAGCGAGCTGAGGCGGCAAACGCACATGCGGGCTTCTTTCCGATGGTTCACCGCGCGTCGCGCCAGATGCGGAGAGGGGGTTCGCATTCGTTTCCCTGCTCACGCGCCATGACGGCTCTGCCACCACGCAGCCAGAATCGACAGTCGTCGAACTCAGGAGTGCGAAACAATCAGATCGGTCAGGCCGACGAGCAGCAGCCCCAGGCTGACGATCGAGTTCACATTGAAGAACGCGATGTTGACGCGTGTCAGGTCATTGGCCCGGACGATTGAGTGCTCGTAAATGAGTAGTGCCGAGACTGCGATGATTCCAAGGAGAAACACAGTGCCGAAGCCGCCGAAGTGCCAGAGCGCGAACAGACAGCCAATGGTGATCAGGTGACTGAGCATCGCGATCCGCAGGGCCGTCGGAATGCCCCAGCGCGACGGCAGACTGAAGAGCTTCTTCTCGCGATCAAAGTCGGCGTCCTGGCACGCGTAAATGATGTCGAAGCCGCCGACCCAGAAGAAAATCACGGCCGAGAGCAGAAACGGCTGCCAGGCAATTTCGTCCCGCACTGCGATCCAGGCGCAGACCGGTGAGAGCATCAAAGCCGTCGACAACCAGTAGTGGCACCACGCAGTGAAGCGTTTAGCGTACGAGTAGCTGAGTAGAAACAGCAGGACGGGAACGGCCAGCGTGATCGGCAGGCGTTTCGGTAGAAAGAACAGCGTCGACGCTACGAAGGCGATCGAGCAGAACACCGTAAACGCGACGACGGCCTTACGCGACAGCAGTCCGGCCGGAATGTGCCGCGATGCCGTACGCGGATTGCCGGCGTCG
>WGMU01000133.1 GCA_016124895.1 bacterium | reverse complement strand
GCCGCGTGAACGAACTCCGGATGAGCCGCTTGAAAATGGCGGTTGGAAGCAGGTCACCTGGCTGGCCGCTGGTGATGCGAGGGAATTCGCAGGGACGATTCGTTCCTTGAGAATCGTCAATCGTGAAGAAGTTGACCACTACGCCGCCGCCTGGGGTCACTTTCCGAATGTCGCCGAGATTCCCGACCACTATGTGCGATCCACTGAGCACTCGGAGAAGACCAGCCGACTGAAACGGGATCTGAAGATCACCGATTACGGTCTGGTCACGGAGTATCTCTGGTCGGAAACATTGACCGACCGAGTTCCACTCGACGAATTCCGAGAAGCACGCACCGAACTCTTTCGTCTGCTCTCAGACTTTTACGAGTACATCTTCTCGAAAGGGATGAGCGACGAATACGAAGTCTCACGACTGATACGCTGGCTGCGGACCGATGGCCATGACTGGTTTAATGCAGCGACCGACGTCCTTTACGAGTCTGGAATTCCTCAGGGAAACGCTGAAGAAGAGGCATTCAAGAAGGAATTGTTTCGCATCTCCGTGCGTCACGGTCTGTGCCCGCCAGGTCGCGATGCCCGAGAGTTTCAGACGGAAGACGGAGACTTTGATGTTGAGCGAGCAATGCCGCTTGTCATGCAGCATCACCTCAGGCGACGTGACGGCAAGCCGCTCACGCCAGACGAGATGTCCGCTGTCTTCAAAGTGTTGCTCCTCGAGTTTGACGAGAAGAAGCCGCTCGAAGCACGACTCGAAAAAGTCCACCAGGAAGCCGTTCAGCGATTTCCTGGCGGGGCGGAAGCTTTGCAGAAAGAACGAGCCGAACTGTTGATTCGAATGTTTGGAATTCAAGGAGCCGTCTACACCGCGCTGGAGACGTTCGATTGCGTGCTCAGTGTGCCCGGTGACATCGTTGAGACCTCGGGCGAGTTGCAGAGTGACTCGTCGGTTCGCTGGGAATTCAGTGCGATCAAAGCCTGGCCTCGCGGCTACGAAATGCGCTGCCGATCGCTGCTCGACCGGACGCCGGAAATCACGAAATCAGCACTGAGCACGCCGCAGCTCAATCGCTCTCAAATGCTGAAGATCATCGAGCTGGTTTCCGAGGATGACGAACTGCGTGAGTCGCTGCTTGAGTGCCGGATCAGTGAGTCGCTGGGCCCGCTCGACAAACTGGCGGAACGCGACGGCGATGATTCGCTTGCGAAAGAAGTGCTCGACATTGTCTCGCCGAACGAACCCGCGAAGCAGTAACGTCGTCGTCCTTTGCTCCTCGGCTGAACGATCTGTCGCGGACTCGATAGACTCCGCCTGTCGTCGTCTCTCAGGCTGTTTGTGAAACGCCAAACCAACTGCTCGCCATCCGGGCTCGCTGCTTGAAAGGGCACGTCGCAGGAATGGAACTCGACTTTCAGAAAGACCCGGCGATTCTTGGTCGCGTGCTCGACGCGGTGGCGGCAGGGATTTTTACCGTCGACGCGAGTGGACGATTTGTCGGCTGGAGCGACGGGGCGGCACGGATTACCGGGTACGCGCGCGAGGACGTTGTCGGGCAGCCGTGTTCGGTGCTGGAAGGTCAGAACTGCAAGGGCTTCTCGACACTGCAGGAGATGCTTGAGAACCCCGAAGCGTGCCAGATGGAGGGTGTCTGCAGTCAGGAGTGCAAACTGCTCTCAAAGGACGGCCGCGAGCTGCACATTCATGGGAACGTGCGGATGGTGACCGACGAAGCCGGGCAACTTGCCGGAGCCGTCGGCTGCTTCACGGATCTGACCGACTTCATCCTCGCCAATGAAAAGATCACGCTGCTGGAAGAGCAGGCAAAGCGGCGAGACTCGTTCGAGCGGCTGGTCGGTCGCAGTGCTCCGATGCAGGAAGTCTTTCGCCGGCTGCGGCTCGCTGCACAAAGCGACGTGACGGTGTTTATCAGCGGCGAGTCCGGCACAGGTAAGGAACTCGCCGCCGGAGCCATTCACTCGGTCAGTGACCGCCGCGACAAACCGTTTATCGCCGTCAACTGCTCGGCCATTCCCGAAACTCTGCTCGAAAGTGAACTCTTCGGGCACGTCAAAGGCGCGTTTACGGGGGCGGTGCGCGACAAACTCGGCGTCTTCCAGGCGGCAGAAGGTGGGACACTGTTTCTCGACGAAATCGGCGATGTCTCACCGCTGCTGCAGCTCAAACTGCTGCGTGTGCTGCAGGAACGCGAGATTCGTCGCGTCGGCGATGAGAAGGCCATGAGGGTCAACGTCCGGCTGGTCACGGCGACGAATCGCGACCTCAAAGAACTGATCCGATCAGGCGAGTTTCGTGAGGATTTCTATTACCGGATTCACGTGTTCGAGATTCACCTGCCGGCGCTGCGGGAGCGCCGCGAAGACATCGCGCTGCTGGCGAAACGCTTCGTCGAGGAACTCTCGCAGATCCACCGTCGACCGGTCAGTGGCATCGCGCGCGACGCGTTGAAACTGTTGATCGAGCACGACTGGCCAGGCAATGTCCGCGAACTGCGCAACGCGATTGAGCACGCCTTCGTGACGGTGACCGGCGAGACGATCACTGTGTTCGATCTGCCGAGCGAGATTCGAGTTCCCGGCAAGCGAGTTGCCGCGTCACCAGCAAAGCTGTCGTCGGCCGAAACTGCTTCCGCACCGCCTGCTGCCCGGCTCACGTCGTTTGGAAAACCCACTTCGTCAGCGAAGCCGCAACCGCTGGATCTGGCAAAGCTGACGTCGAAGCAGCAGGCGGAGCGACAAACGATTCTTGAAGTGTTGCAGAAGACCGAAGGCAACAAAGCCGCCGCCGCACGAGAACTCGGAATCAGTCGCGTCACGATGTGGAAGAAAGTTCGGAAGTACGGCATTGATCAGGAGTCGCAACCGGGTTGATTGCGGCGCGTTGAGTCGTCAAAAGTCCGAGACGTTCGTAGCGAAATTCGCACAGACTTTCGGCCGTGTGCTCGAACAATTCTCCCGGTGATCGCCGAAACTCTGCGCGAATTTCACTACGACACGCGTTCCCTTCTTTCTGGCCAAACAGCCCGAACAGCCACAGGACGGTGACGACATGCAGCAGTTTTCTGATCCGCCGGGCGGAAAGCTTCAGATCGTCGATCAGAGTGATTCGCGTGTCGTGATTTCGATCCCGGCCGGTGGCAAGAAGGCTCGAGGAATCGGCTGCTTCGCCGTACTGTGGCTGGCAATCACCATTCCGATCAGCCTGGTCTTTCTGCTCGTTGACGACGCCGATTGGGAAGGCGGTCAAGCCCCGCCGTTCTGGGGAATGGTGGCGTTCTTCGGGCTCTTTTACGCCGTTGGCTTCGGGATGCTGTATGCCTGGATCCGGATGCGGTTTACCGAGGTGCTCGTCGCGGTTGAGCCTGGGCGACTGACGATTCAACGAACACTGTTCAGCCGGAAGAAACTGAAACGTCGCGAGCTGGCCGACGATGCCCGCGCGGAGCTTGCTGTCGCGTACACGTCGAACGACGTCCCGGTTTACAACGTCAGCGTCGGTACGACTGACGGCGACGAGAAGTTCGGAACCGCACTCTCGCGTGACGAGAAGCAGTGGATTGTCGACACAATCAATCGGTTCCTCGGCCACGAAACGTCGACGTTAGCCGGACTTTCCGACGACGGCTGGCCGACGATCTGCGATGCCTGCGGCGGAGAACTGCTGACCGGCGAGAACAAGCGAGTCTGCTCCGAGTGCGGCAAAGTCTTTACTGCCGACGTCGAGCGGACTGCCACGAGCACAGCGTCGAATCGTGATGCCGGACGTCCGTGGGGTGACGACGGGACGGGACAGATCACGGACCGTCCCGAACCACTGGCTCCGTATGAACTGTCTCCGGATTCAAAGCTCACAATTGAACGCGATGAACCGGAATGTCTGCAGTTCAGCTATCGGGTCAGGCTGCCGCTGATCGTAAAAGTTCTGATGGGCGGGTTCCTGCTGTTCTTCTGCTCGTTCTGGTTCGGGGTCGTGTTCACGTTCCTGTATGACATACTGACTGATCCGAAGCTGGGGGCGATGCGGTGGGCATTTCTCGCATTCCTCTCCGTATTTGTCGTTGTCGGTTTCGTGCCGCTGACCATGTTTCTGTCGCTGTTTCTCGGACGAGTCCGCGTGATGATCACATCGGAAAACCTGACGGCGAGTATTGGCGTTGGACCGTTTCGGAAGAAGAAGTCGCTGGCCTGCAGCCTGATCCGCGACGTCGGGACAGGTCCAGTGGGTACAAGTCGCGGTTCAGGCTTTGGCAGTACCAGAACCAGCCTGTTGCAGGGAGTCATGGTCCGTTCCTCAGACTTTCCTCTGCCACTGACAGTGTCGAAAGACACACAGTTCAACAACGAAGTCGCCGGACTGGTACGTTATCAGCTCAGTCACCTGGGATACCTCAAGCCGAATGACTGATACCGACTCGACTTCCGACGGCGAACCGCGGATCACACCCGCGGGCGAAGTCGGCCGGTTTCTGCTGGAAGACTCGCCGCCGGTTACCGGTCCGGCGGATCCATCGTCGCGCATTCTCAGTGGCGATCTGCGGTCGGCCGTTCTGTTTCTTGCGCTGCCGGTGCTGGCCGAGCAGTTTCTGAACTTCCTGGTCAGCTTTGTCGACACGTACCTGTCCGGCCGGCTGAGTGCTGAGGCGACGTCAGCGATTGGCACCGCCGCGTACGTCAACTGGCTGGCCGAACTGCTGTACTCGATGATCGGCATCGGCACGACGGCTCTGGTCGCGCGGCACTGGGGCCGCGGCGAACGCAGTGAAGCGACCCGCGCCGCCAGTTCGGCACTGAGTCTGTCGATCGTCTTCGGCAGCGTTGCGGTCGTCCTGATGCTGATTGTCGCTCCGGTGTTCGGTGGCCTGCTGGGCATGACCGGCGAGAGCTTCGACCTGACAGTCCGCTATCTGCGCCTGTCTGCTGTTGGGCATCTGTTTTCGTGTATGACGCTGGTCGGTGCGTCAGCTCTGCGCGGTGCCGGCAATATGCGCTCGCCGATGTGGATCCTGGGCATGGTCAGCGTGCTGAACGTCTTTTTTTCGAGCGGCCTGGTCTTCGGAGTCGGTCCACTGCCGGCACTCGGAATGGACGGCATCGCGTATGGAACCGTCGCGGCCCGTGGCGTCGGCTGCGCGGCGATGGTCTGGGTTCTGCTGCGCGGTCTGACCGAACTGCGACCGAGCGTCCAGGTCGCCGCTTTCCGCGACAGTGAAACCGTGCGCCGTATTCTGAAAGTTGGAACGCCTGCCGCGGCAGACAGTCTGCTGATGTGGATCGGCCACTTCGTCTTTCTCTGGATGATCTGGAACCTCGACGCTGGATCGACCAGTTCCGCGACGTACGCCGCGCACATTGTCGGAGTTCAGGTCGAGGCAATGAACTATATGCCCGCCTGGGCGTGGGGCACGGCAGCGGCCACGCTGATCGGCCAGTCACTCGGGGCCGGTCTGCCGCTACGAGCCCGTGCCGGAGGACTCGAAGCCGTCCTGCAGGCGAGTCTGCTGGCACTGGGTATCTCGCTGCTGTTCTATTTCGGAGCTGGCCGGATTTATGAACTGATGCACGAGGACCCGGCTGTGAGCGAAGTCGGAGCGCCGGCGATGCGTCTGCTGGCATTCTTCGAACTGCCGCTGGCCGTCGCGATTGTTTACGCCGTTGGAGTTCGCGGCGCCGGCGCCACGTTCTTCCCGATGGCGATCAACTTTGCCGGCATCTTCCTTGTCCGTCTGCCGCTCGCCTGGCTGCTCGCCCACGAATACCAGCTCGGCCTGTGGGGCGCCTGGCTGGGCATGGGCATCGATGTCGCCCTGCGAGCAATCGCGATGGCAACGTATTTTCATCGCGGGCGATGGATCGAGACAAAGGTATGAGTGGAATGCGGAGTTCGGAATGCGGAATCAGCGAGCAGCGATTCGTCTGAGCGGCGTAAACTCAAAACAGATCCGGAGCGACGAGCGGTTCGGAATCTGAACTCTGCCTGTCATTCCGAACTCCTCATTCCGAGTTTTCCATGAAACTCAAATCCCGCCCCGAAGACTTCCGCGTTGAAGAACTGACGTCGGTCGCTCCTTCGCGCGGGGCGTTTGCGCTGTATCGGCTGACGAAACAGTCGATCGGGACGGTCGAAGTCATCTCGCAGATCGTTGAGCAATGGAACATTCCACGCTGGCGAATCAGTTACGGTGGCCTCAAGGACCGGCATGCGATCACGGTGCAGTATCTCACGATTCAGGACGGACCGCAGACCTCGCTGCAGCAAACTCTGTTCGAGCTGGAGTTTCTCGGGCACGTTGACCGCGCGTTTACAGCGTCAGATATCTCGGGCAACCGGTTTGAACTCGTCCTGCGCGACATGACCGCCGACGAGGTCGATGCCGCCGTTGCGGCTGCGGGAGAAGTCAGGCGGTCCGGCTTCGCGAACTACTACGATGATCAGCGATTCGGCTCGCTGTGCGACTCCGGAGAGTGGGTCGCGAAAGCGTGGTGCCTCGGCGACTGGGAACGTGCGCTGTGGCTCGCTCTGGCGGATCCGCATCCGTTTGACCGGGCGGCTGAGAAGAGGCAGAAGGAGATTCTCCGCGAGCACTGGGGGCGGTGGGGCGAGTGCAAGCAGGCTCTCGATAAGTCGCATCGCCGCAGCGTGATCACGTTTCTTGCCGACAAGGAAGCCGTCAGCAAGCCGATCGATTTCCGCGGTGCGTTTGGCTGCCTGAGCATCGACCTGCGCGGGCTGTATCTCTCTGCGTGGCAAAGCGCCGTCTGGAACCGGATGCTCGACCGACTGCTGCGATCAAGTGTCGACGCCTCGCGACTGCGGGACCTCGAACTGCGAGCGGGCATTGTCGCGCTGCCGGCGTCACTGACCAAAGACGAAGCCGCTGCGCTGCAAAACGTCGAACTTCCGTTTCCCTCCGCGAAGCCACGCACCGATGACGAAGCCGCACTCGCATTGCTCGACGCCGTGCTGCAGGACGAGGGCCTTGAACGCCGGCAACTCCGCATCAAGCACCCGAAAGACAGCTTCTTTTCAAAAGGCGTCCGCCCGGCACTGATCAACGTCGAGAGTCTGTGGGCCTCGATCGACGACGACGAATTGCACCGCGACCGCCGCAAGCTGATCCTCAACTTCGACCTGCCCCGCGGCTCGTACGCCACGATGCTCGTCAAACGGCTGACGCTGGCAGAGCAGATCGTTTGACCCAAAGCCGCAGACGCCGATCCCCAAAGGAAGCGGAATGACGCAAGTGTGTCACTGGCCTTGCCGGTGTTGACGGAATGTGGAAGCCCGGAAGATTCGCACTGGCAGAGCCAGTGGCACACGAGCCCTCGGCAAAACGTGTCAGACACCGCGGATGAACTCGCTGATCTGCTGCACGGCCTCGCGAGCGCGGTCGTACAGATCGGTTCGCCGCAGGAACCCGTGAATCATGCCGTCATAACGGTCGAGCGTGACGGTGACTCCGGCGTCGCGCAGGCGTGCTGCGTAAGCCTCGCTTTCGTCGCGCAGCACGTCGTACTCGGCGGACAGGACAAGGGCCGGCGGCAGGCCGGACAGATCGTCGGATTTCAGCGGTGAGCAACGGATGTCGGCGGACTGGTCGGGGCGTTCGAGATACTGCTGCCAGAACCAGGCCATCGAGCGTCGCGTCAGCATGTAACCCTCGGCGAATTCGCGATACGACGGCGTGTCGAGGTCGTCGTTCGTGATCGGGTAAACGAGCACCTGCGCCGCGATGGGGATCGAGCCCCGATCTCGAGCGAGCAGGCAAACTGCCGCAGCCAGATTGCCTCCGGCCGAGTCGCCGCAAACGACGATCCGCTCTGGATCGATGCCCAGTTCGGCGGCGTTCTCCCTTACCCAGACCGTCGCGGCGTACGAATCGTCGAACGCGGCCGGAAACCGATGCTCGGGCGCGAGCCGGTAATCGACCGAGACGACCACGCAGTCTCCCGCGTTCGCCAGCAGGTGGCACAGGCTGCCATAGGTGTTGAGTGTGCCGATCACCCAGCCGCCGCCGTGATAAAAGATGAGGCCGGCTCGCGGCTTCTCGCCGTTGTTCGGCTGGTAGACGCGGACGGGAATCTCCGGCGCGCCACCCGGCCCTGAAACGAGTCGATCTTCGACCACCGCAACCGGCTCTGGTTCGCCGGGAACCGGCACCGACAAGGCGCGAATCTGATCGAGTGGTAACTGATCCAGCGGCGGAATGTTGAGTGCCGCGAACTGATCGAGAAAAGCCTGACATTGAGGATGCAGCGGCATCGGTTCGATTTCCCGTTTTCTGCAAGCATTGCCTGTTCGTCAGATCGGAAGTCCGACGTTTGCGAGCGGCAGAGAATAGAAGGCCGGACTGCAAATTGCCTGCAACGGCGAGTGACGAATCTCAGCGGGCAGAGTCAGACGGGACGAGCGACCGCTTGCAGACGTCAACGATCCGCGTCGATTTACGGCAACGCACGCAGGCGATACCGTCCAGCTCTATCCGCTTCCGCCGTAATCCGCAGACGTTGATCTGCGTTTCGCGACGCCGGATGCCCGCTCAACGCAATCCGCCCCCGCCCTCTCCCCGTGCAGAATCCCTCATGGAAGAACTGATCCACCAGTATCTGGAACCTCGCTCGGCACTCGTGCTGCTGGGCGTGGTCGCGGCGAGTCTGGTCGCTCTGTCAAAGTTCGCTGATCTGGTCGTTGATTACGCGGTCGTTCTGTCCGAACGGTCCGGCGTACCGAAAGTCGTCATCGGGGCAACCGTTGTCAGTCTCGGCACAACGGCGCCGGAAGTCGCGGTCTCGGTCCTCGCCGCGTTTCAGGGAGATCCCGGCCTGGCGATGGGTAACGCCGTCGGTTCGATCATCTGCGACACAGGCCTGATTCTAGGAGTTGCGTGCCTGATCCGGCCGCTGACGATTCCGTGGTCCATCGCCAACCGGCAGGGCTGGATTCAACTCGCCTCGGGAGTGCTGCTCGTCGCGCTGTCGATTCCGTGGTCCGACCCGTTGTCCGTGTTTGAAGACGGAAGCGTCGGTTGTTTTCCGCGATGGGCCGGCTTTCTGTGTCTCGCCCTGCTGGCCGCTTATCTGTGGGCCTCGATCGCCTGGAGTCGAACATCGACAGCGGGGCCGGCCGCCGATGCTGGATCAGCGCCGGAGTCCGACCTTTCAACGACAGAACTCGTTGACGCCACAGAAGCTGACGACGAACCAGCCGGCGGCAACGCGACGATCATCGTTAAACTGCTGCTCGCACTCGCTGGCGTGCTGGTTTCCGCCAACGTGCTCATCCCGGCCGTCAGTATCCTTGCACGCCGAGTCAACATTCCGGAATCGATTCTCGCGGCAACGCTGGTCGCGTTTGGAACCTCGCTGCCCGAACTCGTGACGGCGGTCAACGCCGCACGGCGTGGGCATGGTGACCTGGCCGTCGGCAACATCATTGGAGCCGACATTCTGAACGCACTGTTCGTCGCTGGCGCCGCGTCGGCAGTTACCAGCGGTGGACTGGAAGTCGCCGACTCGTTCTACCAGGTCATGTTTCCGGCGATGCTGTTTGTGCTGGTCGTTTTCCGCATCGGCATTTACGCGTGCCGCACCGAACTCTCACGCCGTTTCGGTATCGTCCTGCTTGCCGCCTACCTTGCGTATCTGGGAGTCAGTTTCGCCGCCGGTCTGTCGCCGGGGCATTGAACACGCCGAGTGAGAACGCTCCCGGTTCAGAAATCCTGAGTCACCGGTTTAAGGCCACAGACAGACGACAAATTTCTTCGTTACCTTCGTTCTCTTCTGCTTTTTAGTTGGACAGCGCCACTTTCGGTTGCCGTACAAGCACGAAGCGCAAGCGAGTGAGTCAGTTACGTCAAACACACTCGCTTGCGCTTCGTGCTTGTATCCTCGCACATTTCGCCAAAGTGGCGCTGTCCAATTAGACTCGCTCTCAAATCCCGGATTAGACAGCGTGTTTGAGACGCGACCTCACTGAAGCCAGTTGGGACAGAAGGTGAGAAGGCAACGAAGGTCTTTCCAATGAACATTCCAGACGACATCGATCGCTGCGTTAAACGGCGAGTGAAGCAGCGTCAGTCGGTCGTCAATTCAGCAAACTCAAGAACGCATCATGCAGACCATTTCCGAAGCTGACGTCCGGCAGCGCATTTCCGAACGACTGAACGTTGCCGATTTTGAAAACAAACGCGTCCTGCTGGTTGTCCCTGACGCGACGCGGACCGCGCCGCTGCCGCTGCTGTTCGACGCCGTCCACAGAGCCCTGCAGCCAGCCGCGACAAAGATCGACATCGTTGTCGCTCTCGGCACGCATCCACCGATGCCGCAGGAAGCGATCTGCCGACTGCTGGGCATCAGCGACGCCGATCGGAACGGCCGCTTCGCCGACGTGACGCTCTACAACCACGCGTGGGATGATCCGGAGCAGCTCACGACGATCGGCGAGCTGACTCGTGCGGATGTTGAGGAAGTCTCCGACGGCCTGCTCTCGCTGGACGTGCCCGTCCAGATTAACTCACTCATTCGCGACTACGATGTCCTGCTGGTGCTCGGCCCGGTCTTCCCGCACGAAGTTGTCGGCTTCTCGGGAGGCAACAAGTACTTCTTCCCCGGAATCTCCGGCCCGGAACTGCTCAACTTCTTCCACTGGCTGGGTGCTCTGATCACCAACGTCGGCATCATCGGCGTCAAAGACACTCCGGTGCGGCGCGTCGTGAACCGGGCCGCGAAGATGATCCCTGCCGAGCGTCGCGCGCTAACATTCGTCGTCAACGGCAAGGCCGAAATCTACGACCTGTTTTACGGCGTGCCGGAAGAGGCCTGGGCACAGGCCGCCGACGTTTCGTCGCAGGTGCATATCGAATGGGTCGAGAAGCCGTATCACACCGTGCTTTCGTGCGCACCGCTGATGTACGACGAGCTGTGGGTCGCCGGGAAGTGCATGTACAAGCTGGAACCCGTGGTCGCGGACGACGGCGAGCTGATCATCTACGCGCCGCATCTGCACGAGATTTCGATCACGCACGGCAAGCTGATCGAAGAAGTCGGCTATCACGTCCGCGATTACTTCACGCAGCAATGGGACCGCTTCAGGGATTACCCGTGGGGCATCCTCGCCCACTCGACCCACGTCCGCGGCACCGGCACGTTTGAAGATGGCGTCGAAAAGCCGCGCGTCAAAGTGACGCTGGCTTCACAGATCCCGCCCGACGTCTGCGAGCGGATCAACCTCGGCTACCGCGACCCGGCCACCATTGATGTCGAGTCATTCGCCAACCGCGAAGACGAAGGCATCCTGCTGGTCCGCAAAGCTGGCGAGCAGCTCTACCGGCTGAAGGATGAGTAAGCGGCTGCAACGGCTTATGACCGAAGGACTGGAATTCGATCGTGTTACTCCACTCAGTCAGAGTCGCCAACGGCTGTTCTCTTCCCGCGACATCTGACCGTGACTCGGGTGCCGGAAGCACCGGAAGGTGCGTTCGCGAGTGTGATTATCAGCGAGGTGGAAGTCCTCTTCAGGTGGACGCTCTCCGCCCTGCATCTGAAGGGCTGAACTCAATCAGCTCTCCCGTTCCCTGCGTTCTGCAGCATGGTCTTCCTGGAGAGGTCCAGTGCATGACCAGATTCGAGCCCGACTGTCCCACCGAGCCGCACGTCCACATCTTCGTCATGCCCTGCTGCAAATGCTCGACCAGGATGGACGTCATTCACGCCTGCAGCTTCTATGCTCTTCTGGATGAGGACTCACCGACCTTCGACTCGCAGGCTGCGGCGCGGCGCGATCGATG
Organism: bacterium; assembly: GCA_016124895.1. GTDB lineage: Bacteria > Planctomycetota > Planctomycetia > Planctomycetales > Planctomycetaceae > JAPOLP01. The sequence goes on along the minus strand of WGMU01000133.1, from coordinate 35,105 downwards.
GCTCATGAGTTTCGGCCTTCGCATGGCTCCGACGACCACAACTGGCGAACTCGCGTGCCTTTGTCCGGAATGCGGTGCGTCACAAGGTCCGTTCTTCGTGGCGCAGGAGCTCTTGGGCATTGCACTCGATTGGACCTTGTATGTGACTGAAGAAATGCCCAAATCTTCTTCAACGACTGCTTCGTAGCTGTGAAACACGAGAGGCACCGATCCGGAGTGACTCGATCGCCAGACTCTGAACGTGTACCTCTTGCCGCTTCGTGGGCCTGAGCGCGAGCAAACAGGGATACTCGTTGACGAGAGCGTTCACGACGATGGCCGGTGGGAACCAGCCCGGTCGGATTCCCAGTCGAGTCTCAGGACGCGGCCGGACTGGAAGCCGACGATCAGCCATTCGCCCAGGGGGTCGCAGATCAGGTTGACGACGGGTTCGGGAGTTTCCGCCGCCCACAGCAGGGCGCCGTCGGCGTCGAGCCAGTAGAGGTGGCGTTCGATGGTCGACGCAACGACGCGTTCGCCGAAGAAGCTGGCGGAGACGCGGTTCGGCGTACCTTCGACGATGTACGACGCCTGACTGGTACCGTGGCGATCGAACTGTTGTACCCCATGCGCGTGGCTGGCCAGAAAGATCTGCTTGCCGTCCTCGGTCACGCTCAGATCGCCGACGGTCGACCACAGCTTTTCGGCGAAGACTTCCCTGCCATTGAAGCGGTAACAGCACAGCAGGCCGTACTCTGCCGCGCCGATCAGCCGCGGTTTGCCGACGCTGAACTGCAGAAACTTCAGTGGCTGCAGTGTCCTGAACTGACCGAGTTTTTCGCGGTCGACGCTCAGCAGCACGTTGTCGCAGTTTTCGAGCGTCAGCGCGATGTTATGTCCCCACGCGTCGATGGCGGCCGTGACGATTCTTGACGGAGCGTCCGCTGACCACAGGACGTTCAGCCGGCTATCGAGCACGCAGAACTCGTCGTCGCCACACACCGCGACGCCGGCATCGCCACTGTCGCACCAGCGCAGCAGGCGAGCATTCTTCAGGCCGCGACTGAGGCAGCCGATCCGGCCTTCACGATTGAGCTGATACAGGCCGCCGGACTGATCGACGGCGAACAGGTCACCCGTTTCGCAAGCCATCGACAGGCTGACCAGCTCGGCATCGGTCGAAAAAGCCCACGCGATGCGCGGAGCCATTCCCGTTCCGTTATGCAGCCAGTCCGGCGACGCAGCAGCCATTGCAACCTTCCGCAGCTCGAAGTGGAAATCGATTCGCGGCGAGAGTACCGACTGACTGCAGGCTCAGCGAGCGCCGCTGGACTTCAGTTTCGCGTTCAGTCGAAATGTTTTCTGCAGATCGAGGTCGACCGGGAAACATTCTGCAGCAGCCGCTGCCAGCAGAAGTTCCTGCCGTACGCGATCAGCCGCACGAAGTGAGGCAGAGGGCTGTTGCTCAACGACCGCATTTCAAATGCCTGCTCAGAAACCGAGCGACGCGATCAATCATCGCGTCGGTATAGAACGCGTCGCCGCCGTGGGCAGCTCCGTAGACGACGTCAAACTCGACCGGTCGTTTGAGCTTCAGATAAGCGCCGTGCAGTTCGTGAGCCTGGTTGATCGGCATCTGCGGATCCTGGTCCCCGTGAATCAGCAGCAATGGTGGATCGTTTCCGTCGACGTGAGCAACGGGGCTCGCGAGCCGTGCGAGATCGGGTTTCTCATCCGGTTGGCCACCGAGCAGTAGTTGCAGTGCCGGCACACGGACGCTCAACCCGTGCGGCGTCGACTGGCTGAGAATTGTCTGCAGGTTCGACGCTCCGTAAAACGAAACGATCGCGCTGACAGCAGAAGGCTGATCGCGATGGTCGCCGACTTCGCCTTCAAGTTCCTGGCCGGACACTCCGGTCAGTGCAGCAAGGTGACCACCCGCTGAGGCTCCCGCAATCGCGAAGCGTTCCGTATCGAGGCCGTAAGTCGTTGCGTTCGCGCGTAGAAACCGGATGGCCGCCTTGATGTCGTACACCTGCGCCGGGAACCGGGCGACGGGGCTGAGCCGGTAATCGACGCTGGCGACCACGAAGCCGTGTCGAGTCAGCGGCTGAACGGGCACGCGACTGCGATCTCCTGCGCGCCACGCTCCGCCATGAACCCAGACGACGACCGGCCATTTCCTGCCACTCGCCGCCTCGCCCGATTCCGGCAGATACAGATCGAACAGCAGTCGCTGGCCATCGACTTCAGCATACGGAATCCCCATCGCAGTTCTTTCGCGGGGGGGCTCGCGATCGGCGTCCTGACCGAAACCGCAATCAGGCAACAGGCCCGGCAGTATGAGCGCTGCCAGTGTCAACGATCGAGTGAATGGGACTCTCAAGACGCGATACTCCTGGCATGACAGCAGCCACCGGCACCGCTCGCTCTTCGCACTGGGCGAGTCAGGACCTCGCTTGCTGGTGTGGAACGGCGAGCTTAGAACTGGCCTTTCGTTTTGCAACTCAGCCAGCAGTGCGAGTGACGGTTTGCGATCAGAGATCTCCACGATCTTCTTTCAGCGAGTGCCCCAGCATGATCCAGTTCCTCAGGACAGTGATTGGCGCCACATGTCTGCTCCTCACGGTCGCACCGACTTTCGCTGCCGACGGATTTTTTCTGGCGATCGGTGGCATCAACGGGAAGGCTGACGACGGACACGTGCTCGAAGGACAGTTCGGGACGATTTACCGGTCGACTGACGGCGAAGCATGGACCGAGGTCTTCAAAGGTGGCCCGGTCACCGAGGACTTCAATCATGCGCGGAACAACCTGCTGCGCTGCGCAACGTACGGCAACGGCCGGTTCGTCGTGACCGGCAACCCGCATGCCGTGATCGTTTCCGAAGACGGCGGGAAGTGGCGAGTCGTCGAAGCTCCTTCAGGCTCAATGAGCGTTGAATTCGGCAACGGGATGTTTCTTGCACCGAACGCGTCTCAATTCATGGTTTCGACCGACGGCCTGAAGTGGGAAACCCGGAAGCCCGAAGTCGACTTTCCAATCTGGGGCAAGGACGGAGCGGGACACGTTCGCAAGACAGTGTTTGGCAACGGCGTCTTCGTCTGCGTGGGTGAGCAGCGGATCGGCGTCACGAGGGACGGCTCAAGCTGGCTGTACCATCAACTGCTGCCCGCAGCCGAACGCCCCGGTCGAAACATTCTGCTGTTCGGCAACGGCCGCTTTGTGTGGCTGTGCGAGAAGACCGGACCTCACAGCAGTGTCGACGGAATCACCTGGGAACCGATCACGACGTTCGGCGAGCTGTCGGAAAAGGCGGTGTTCGGCCAGAGTGGCGTGTTCGACGGGAATCAGTTTCTGGCATCACCATCCGCCTGGAACGACAAGAACAAGATCATCTACGCCTCGCACGACGGCGTGAAATGGACACCGGCCGTCGAGCACGCTCAGGCCACATCATTCAGCACGGCGGGCAACGGTCGGCTGCTGCAGAATCAGGGCTGGTCGAAATCGTTCACGCTCTCGGCTGACGGCGGGAAAACCTGGAAACAGATCAAAGCCGACATTCCCAGCCGGCAGGTCTACTTCTTCGACGGCCAGCGCATCATTGGTCAGAGTGGCGGTTAACAGTTTGCTATTGGAACTTCGGTCAGCCTCCCTCTCTTCATGGACAGAGCGGTCTCTCACAATGAGCAAGTGTCTTTGTTTTTTCTCACTGAGTTGTGCCTTGCTGCTCAGTAACAGGGCCAGTGCAGACGACTTTCCGGCTCCTTACAACTCCGAGCCCGACCTCTCCGTCCCGCTGATGCCCGCTCAGCAGGCCGCGGAACAGATGCAGGTGCCGGAGGGATTTCGCGTCAGCGTCTTTGCGGCCGAACCCGATGTGCAGAATCCGATCGCGATGGCGTGGGATCGGCGCGGGCGGTTGTGGATCGCGGAGAACTACACCTACGCCGAGAGTAAGCAGCGGTTCGATCTGTCGCTGCGGGATCGCGTGGTTGTGTTTAAAGACGCCAACCGCGACGGTGTCCCCGAGTCGCGGACGGTGTTTACCGATCAGGTGCAGATGCTGACGAGCGTCGAAGTCGGACACGGCGGCGTGTGGCTGATGTGTCCGCCGCAGGTGCTGTTTATTCCAGATGGCGATGGTGACGCCGTGCCGGACGGGCCGCCGCAGGTCGTGCTCGATGGCTTCACGGTTTCGCAGGCGAACTATCACAACTTTGCCAACGGACTCCGATGGGGACCGGACGGCTGGCTGTACGGTCGCTGCGGGCATTCGTGTCCGGGGTTGCTCGGCGTGCCGCGAACTCCGGACGAGCAGCGGATTCCGATCCGAGGCGGCATCTGGCGGTTTCATCCGGAACGCAAAACCGTCGAGGTCCTCTGTCACGGGACGACGAATCCCTGGGGCCACGACTGGGATCAGCACGGCGAGCTGTTCTTTATCAACACCGTCAACGGTCACCTGTGGCACATGATGCCGGGGGCTCATTTCAGGGAGTCGTTCGGTAACAGCCAGAATCCCGGCGTGTACGAGCGGCTGGACACGATCGCCGATCACTGGCACTTCGACACGACCGGCAAGTGGCACGAAAGCCGTGACGGGAAGGCCAACGAGTACGGCGGTGGGCACGCTCACATCGGCACGATGATTTATCAGGGGCGGCAGTGGCCTGCCGAGTATCACAACCGGCTCTTCACGCTGAACATGCACGGTCTGCGGACGAACGTCGAACGGCTTGAACGCGAAGGAGCCGGCTATGCCGGACGTCACCAGACCGACATCTTTATCAGCGCCGACCGCTGGTTCCGCGGCATGGACCTGAGCACCGGCCCCGACGGCGCGGCGTACGTCATCGACTGGAGCGACACCGGCGAGTGCCACGAACACACCGGCGTGCATCGGACGAGCGGCCGGATCTTCCGCATCGCCTGCGAAGGAGCGGGGACTCGCAAAACAACGAATACGAAGACCGACCTGCTGACACCGCGCTGCCTGATGGACGACGGCCCGCTGCCGAAACTCTGGCAGCAGTATCAGTCGGGCGAAACGACGCCGACGATGCTCCGCGAACTGCTGAGCCACCCCGACGAACACGTTCGCGTCTGGGGAATCCGATTGCTGACGGATTTCTGGCCGCTCGACACGCTGATGGGGCCGCAGCCGGACTTCGTTTACACCTCTGATGAAGAGACGTACGCCGCACTGCTGAAGCTGGCCAGCGACGACGAATCCGGCCTCGTGAAGCTGCAACTTGCGTCAACGCTGCAGCGATTGCCGGTTAACAGGCGAGCGAAACTGGCGGCGGCGCTTGTCACCGACGAACGCTTCGCGGCCGATCCGTACCTGCCGGCGCTTACCTGGTACGGGTTGATTCCGGTCGGAGATTCCGACCCCGCCGCTCTCGTCGAGATCGCTCGCCACTGCCGCTGGCCACTGACGCTGCGCTGGATCGCGCGGAACCTCGCCGGACGGATCGAAACATCACCGACGCCGATCAACTCGCTGCTTGAGATCGCCGCGAAGTTCGACGCAAATCTGCGGCAGAGCGTGCTGCCTGGCCTGAGCGAAGCCTTTCAGGGCTGGCGAAAAGCTCCGCAGCCGGTTGCCTGGCCGGCTTTTGCCGAATTGGTCACCGAAACGGCTGACGAAAGCGGTGATACAACGCTGCTGGTCCGCGAGTTGAACGTGCTCTTCGGCGACGGTCGAGCCCTCAGCGAAATCCGCAAGCTGGCCCTCGATTCCAGTCAGTCGCTGCCCACACGCCAGACGGCACTGCAGACGCTGATCGACGCGCGGCCGGACGATCTGCGGGAACTCTGCGAGTCCCTGCTCAACGAACGAGTGCTCAACGCGACGGCCACTCGCGGGCTGGCACTCTTCGACGATCCGGCGATCGGGAAGCAGCTCGCTCAGAGCTATTCGCGGTTCGATCCGCGCGAACGGCCCGCGGTGCTGAACACGCTCGTTTCGCGCGCGAGCTTTGCTGCTGCGCTGCTCGACAGTCTCGGTTCTGGTCGCGGAAAGATTCCGCGCAGTGACCTGACAGGTCTGCAGGCACGGCAGATTCTGGCGTTCAACGACGAAACGCTGACGCAGCGTCTGACCGAAACGTGGGGCACCCTGCGCGACACGTCGGCGGAACGCCAGCAGATGATCGCCGCGCTGCGCGAGAAGCTTTCACCAGAAACGCTCGCACGCGCGAACCTCGTCAGCGGTCGCCGGCTCTTCCAGAAGACCTGCTCGAACTGCCACAAACTGTACGGCGAAGGCAAGCAGATCGGCCCCGACCTGACCGGCTCGCAGCGAGCGAACCTCGATTACCTGCTGCAGAACGTCGTCGACCCGAGTGCCCAGGTCCCGGCGAACTACCGCGTCTCGATTGTCGTGCTGAACGACGGACGAGTCCTGAGCGGCATCGTCGGCACCCGCAACAACCGCACGATCACCGTCCAGACAGCGACTGAGTCGCACATCATCGAGCTGTCTGAAATCGAATCTGAAACCCCGTCACCGCTGTCGATCATGCCCGACAACCAGTTGCAAACACTCACCGACGAGCAGCAACGCGACCTTTTCGCCTACCTGATGCACCCGGTCCAGGTCGCCGTAGAACGGGATTCATCCCGTTCATCTCCTGGGCCTCGTGAAACGGAATGAATTCCGTTCTACTGCTGCGCGACCGTTGCTGTTTGTGGCGACCAACCTGACTGGGAGTCGCACACGGCTCCGTATTCAACAGGCCACTGACCATGCTGCATCTGCTCACCGCTGTGCGTTGTCTTTTTCTAATCTCATCTTTTCTGCTTCCTTTGACGGCCCGCGCTGACAAGCCGAATGTGGTGATGCTGCTGGCTGACGATCTCGGGTATCAGGACGTCGGGTGTTATCAGGGGCCGGTGAAGACTCCGACAATTGATTCGCTGGCTGCCAGTGGCGTGCGGTTTACCGATTTCTACTCTGGCTGCGCGGTCTGCTCGCCGTCGCGGGCGACGCTGATGACGGGGCGGCATCACATTCGGGCCGGCGTTTACAGTTGGATTCACGATCCCAGTCAGAAGTCGCATCTGCTGCTGCGGGAAGTGACACTGGCGGAAGTGCTGAAGAACGCGGGTTACTCGACGGCGCACGTCGGAAAGTGGCATCTCGGACTGCCGACGCCGGAGCGAGACAAGCCGACGCCGGATCAGCACGGCTTCGATTACTGGTTCGCTACCTGGAACAACGCCAGTCCCAGCCATCACAACCCCGGCAACTTCATTCGGAACGGAAAGCCCGTCGGGAAGCTCGAAGGCTATTCGTGCCAGCTTGTCGTCGACGAAGCGATTTCGTGGCTCGACGATCACCGGGCAAAGGCCAAGCCGTTCTTTCTCAATGTGTGGTTTCACGAGCCGCACGCGCCGATTGCCGCTCCGACTCACATCGTCGCAAATTACGGTCAGCCGAAAGATAACGGAGCGGTCTACTCGGGAACGATCGACAATACGGATCGAGCGATTGCGCGGCTGCTGAAGAAGCTCCGCGAAGTTGCACCGGCGGAAGACACGCTGATCATTTACGCGTCCGACAATGGCAGCTACCGCGACAATCGGACCGGTGGGCTGCGCGGCCGCAAGGGGATGAACTGGGAAGGCGGCATCCGCGTGCCGGGCATTTTTCACTGGCCGGGCACGATTCGCTCAGGGGTCGAGGTATCCGAACCGGCAGGGCTCGTCGATGTGCTGCCAACGGTCTGTGGATTGCTTGGTCTGGAGAAGCCAGCCGGGGTGCATCTCGATGGTTCGGATCTCGCGCCTGTGCTGACCGGCAAGGCTGACGATTTCCGCCGGCATCAGCCGCTGTTCTGGCATCTGCAGAAATCGCGGCCGATCGTTGCCCTTCGCGACGGCGATTACTCACTGGTCGCCGATCCCGACTATGAACTCTCGACCGACAATATGTTTCAGGAAGCCTGGATCCCGACGATCAAACGCGGCGGCTATAGAAACTTCCAGCTCTTCAATCTGAAGACCGATCCGCAGCAGACGACGAACCTTGCCGACAGAGAACCCGAAACACTGGCCCGGCTGAAGAAGTCACTGCTGGAAATCAACGCCAGCATCATGCGGGACGGCCACGACTGGTGATTGTTCACGGTCGCACGCCGACAGATTCCAGGATTGCGTCGATGCCGAACCAGTCGGCGGTGACCTGAGCGTCGACCTCGCGCGTTTCGCCGATCTGCGGCCACGAGGCGGGCACGTATCGGCCGTCGCGCCATTCCAGCCACAGCAGCGATGCGGACTCCAGCGGAACGTCGAACTGAAATGCGATCGCCTGCGGGTTGCCCGTCGAGTCGACTTCGCGAACCTCGATCTGCAGGCCCGTGAGCTGTCGCTGCCAGCCAACGGTGAACGGATCGCGGCGATAGACATCAGCGAATGCGCGGTGCAGAAAATCGGCCTGCGGGCGGACGATCAGCGTGCGATCGTCGGGACGTTCCAGTCGCATCGAGACGAGCCCAGTCAGCAGAGCGCGAACGTGCACGGGATTATCGAGTCCGCGCTGCTCGCGAATCAGCGGCAGCGTCGCCGAGTAAAACACGTTCGGCGGATTGATCAGGACAACGGTTCGACCAGCGAGAGGTTGATCAAATGCCGGGCTGGTCGCTGCGGTCACGTGTCGTTCGGCCAGGACGCAGAGTCCTCCGAGACGCAGCGGCAGCACAACAGCCGGCATTGTCAGCTGCAGCGTTCCCAGCGTCCAGGCCAGCAGGATGGACGATCGGCGTCCGGCGACGCGCTGCAGTTCCAGGTCGGTCGTTGCTGAGGCTGTCGATGCCAACCGTTTTTTCAGCAACGGCCAGGTGAGTTCCAGTAGCCGGGCGATAAAACCGTGACTGGCCACCGTCGTCAGCAGCAGCACACGATCGACGGGCGTCGCCGCACATTGTGGCAACAGTGAGAGAAAGGTCGCCAGTCCCCAGAACTGCAGACTGCGGTCGCGGCGCGCGAGCGGCACGACGGTCACGCTGAGCAGTCCAATCGTGCCGACTGCCCACCACCAGAGCTGTATCTTCTTGGCGGCGTGCGCCAGCGACGTCAGCTCGGTGATTGACGTCCCGGCCAGCGCGGCCAGAAACTGCGGCAGGCGGTGAGCTGCGGCGAGTAGAAACGCAAACGGTTCGCTGACGGGATTGATGTACTGGCCCGACGCGACAGCACCGAAGCCGAACCTCCGATAACAGGCCAGCCAGACGACTCCGATCAGCAGCCCGGGCAGAATGCTCAGTGCTCGCTGACGCCACGTTCCGGGGTGCAGCGTCACCGCCCAGGCAAAGACGAACGCGCCAAACGCAACGGCCGACTCGCCCGTCAACAGAGCAATCACGAACAGCAGCGCCGCCGCCGCACCCAGCCAGTGGTTCCGTTCGATCTGCCAGCGAATGTGCAGTCGAAACGCCAGCAGGACGAACGTCGCCGTGATCAGGAGGTTTCGGTTCGCCAGCCAGCCCAGTGTCATCGCGTGAATGTCGTCGATTGCGAACAGCACAGACGCCAGACAGACGCCCGCGGTTGTCAGCGTTCCCGGTCGGGCCGCCGCCAGCTCACGATACACGCAGGCCGCTGCGACAATCGCCAGCAGATACCACGTCAGACTGTGAGCCCGCTTGAGCCATTCTGAGTCCGGCCACAGCGTCTCGTCGAGCTGATGTGTCAGGACGCTGAGCGGACGCAGAAACCGCAGCTTCAGAAACTGGTCTGTCCACCACGGCAGGCGGGCCTGGTCGATGCGTTCGAGAGTCTGTTCGGGGTCGCCGTTCGCGAACGTGAAGTACTCGGTCAGTGGCGACTCGTGCCCGGTGACGTCGAATTCGCCACGCAGAATTTCGACGTGCTGCCAGTCGTCGAGATACTTCCCGCACCAGAATGCCGGCAGACATTCCAGAATGGTGAGCGTCAGCAGGCAGGGGAGAAACCAGCGCGGCCAGCCGGCACACCGCGATGTCGCCCCCGCATCGGTTCCGGTTACAGAAACTGGACTGGTTGCGTTCATTTCTCAATCTGTCAAAGCGTCACAATTGTCATACACGACTGTCGGCCCATCGCGCGGCCTGCCGATACGGATTCGCAACTGGATCGGTCTGAACGGATTGGGCCGCATTTTTCGCTCAGAACACAAGGACAGGCCGGCTCGTCTTCGGACGACTTGAATGGACGCACCCGCCGCTGGACGCTTCCTGGTCCAGGGATTTCTGCCTGTTCGGTCGGCATCAGTCGGCTGTCTGAGCGTTCCCGCTCGAATTCCGCCAGACAGACCGAACCCGTGTCCGCAGTCCTCTCGCACCACGAAACCGTTTCACAGAATCGGGTCGTCCGGAGCAATCGGTCCGGTCGAGTTCCAGAGGTACTGTTCGTCGATCTCGACGGAACGCTGCATGCCTCGGACTTGTTTGCCGAGAGCCTCGTCCTGGCCTGCAGCCGGTCCTGGCACAACATGGGCCGTGTCCTGCTTGCCGCGTTGCGTGGACGCGCGGTTCTCAAGCAGACGACGGCAGCTCTCGTCACGCCTGATCTCCGCAGGCTGCCGTGGCGAAGTGAGATGCTCGCACTGATTAACGAACTTCGCGCAGCGGGCTGTCGCATCGTCCTGGCCACGGCTACCGCCGAGTCCTGGGCGCGACGCGTGGCAGCACATCTCGATGTCTTCGACGATGTGCTGGCGAGCGACGGATCCTCAAATCTCAAAGGACGAGCGAAGCTGGCGGCCATCCGCGATTACTGCCAGCGGCACGGTTTCGACGAATTCGCCTACGCCGGTGACTCGCGCGCTGATCTGCCGGTCTGGGAAGCGGCTTCGCAGGCATACGTCGTCGCTGCTCGACCGACTGTCGAGGATCGGATTACGGCGTCGCATGATAACGTTCAGGTGATTGTACCGTCGCCGAATTCGTGGCGCGGATTGCTCAAAACCATGAGGCCAATGCAGTGGATGAAAAACAGTCTGCTGTTTGTCCCGCTGCTGCTGTCTCATAACCTGGCGAATCTATCTGGGATAGGTGCGGTGCTTGTCGCGTTTGTTGCGATGAGTCTGTGCGCATCCGCGATTTACATTCTGAATGACCTGCTCGATCTGAGTGCCGATCGCCGTCATCCCATCAAACGATTTCGACCACTGGCTTCCGGCACGCTGCCGCTGAGCAGCGCGGTGATGTGGTTCGGCGTGCTGATGGTCGGTGGCTTTTCGCTGGCATTCGGAGCGCTTCCGCTCGGCTTTGGCGGGCTGCTGGTTGCGTACGTTGTGCTGACACTGTTCTACACGCTGTGGCTGAAACGCGAAGCAGTCGCGGACGTCATTGTTCTGTCCGGTCTGTATACGCTGCGGGTTTTTGCGGGTGGTGTCGCCGCGGGCATCGTTGTGTCTGAGTGGCTGATGACGTTGTCCGTCTTCCTGTTTACGTCACTGGCGTTCGCCAAACGGCATGCGGAACTCGATCGACTGCAGCGCGAAGGCAACTTCCGGGCGCGCGGGCGAGGATATGTCGTCAGCGATCTGCCGATGATCCGGACACTGGGACCGTGCAGCGGTTACCTGGCGATTCTGGTGTTCGCGTTTTACAGCCGGAGTGAGCAGTCACAGACGCTGTATGCCAACACCTGGGCGCTGTGGCTGATCTGTCCGCTGGCTCTTTTCTGGATCAGCCGGATGTGGCTGATCGCGATGCGCGGACATCTGCAGGAAGATCCGGTGGTCTTTGCATTGAAAGATCGAGTCAGTCTGCTGGTCGGTGCGGTTGCCGGAATCCTGCTGGCCATTGCCACCATTCCTCTGACCGTCGGAGTTCAGTGAGCAATGACAGTGAATCAGCAGTCTCTGGGCGGCTGGGGCAACTGTCCTCGCGAAGCCTGCAGCGTATCTCAACCGGATTCGCGAGCGGCGCTCCGGCATAAGCTGCACGCCGGTCATACGGTCATCGCTCGCGGGCTGGGACGCAGTTATGGCGATTCGGCGATCAGCCCGAACGGACTGGTCCTGCGGCAGACGCGGCTGAACCGGATGCTGAGTTTCGACGCGGGCACCGGCATCCTGGAATGCGAAGCCGGTGTTTCCTTTGCCGAAATCATTGCGGCGTTTCTGCCGCGCGGATGGTTTCTGCCGACGTCTCCCGGCACAAAGTTTGTGACTGTCGGGGGAGCGATCGCTTCTGACGTGCATGGCAAAAATCATCACCGCGTCGGATCGTTCGGCAACTTCGTGCGTGAGATCGAACTGCTGCTGGCATCAGGCGAAACCGTCCGCTGCTCACCGGAGTCTCGTCCCGATCTGTTCTGGGCTACGATCGGCGGCATGGGGCTGACCGGGATTATTCTGACGGCGACGTTTGAACTGACGCGCGTTCCGAGTGCGTATTGCTCGGTGCGTTACGAGAAGACGCGCGACCTCGATCATACGCTCGATCGATTTGTCGAGACCGACAATGACTGCGAATACTCGGTTGCGTGGATCGACTGTCTCGCCAGCGGCCGTTCGCTGGGACGTTCGGTCCTGATGCTGGGGAACGGGTCGCAGCCGGACGAACTGCCGCTGGCGAACCGCACGTCGCCATACGCACTGCCAGAACGCCGCACGAAAACTGTTCCGACCTGGTTTCCATCGCGAACTCTCAATCCCTGGACGATTCGCGCCTTCAACGAGTTTTACTATCGCGTGCCGCGTCGAAAGTCGGCGCTCGTCGATTTCGAGAAGTACTTCTACCCGCTTGATTCACTGAAGCACTGGAACCGGATGTACGGTCCGCGCGGCTTCATTCAGTACCAGGCCTGGTTTCCGCGGTCGACGTCGCGTCGCGGCCTGGTCGAACTGCTCGAACGGATCGTTGATTCCGGACGCGGTTCATTCCTCGCGGTGCTGAAGAGTTGCGGAGCAGCGAATCCGGGATTGCTCTCGTGCCTTGATCACGGCCATACACTCGCGCTGGACTTTGCAAACACGGGCTCGGACCTGCGCGAACTGACGTGCGAACTGGACCGCATCGTGCTCGAACATGGCGGCCGGCTGTATCTCGCGAAAGATGCACTGACCGACGCCGGCACGTTTGCCGCGATGTATCCGCGGCTGCCCGAGTTTCAGCGGATTCAGCAGGCAGTCGATCCAACAGGCCGTTTCGTTTCCTCGCAGGCGCGGCGACTGCAGATCATCCCCGTTCTGTGTGCGGATTCGATCGCGGACTCAGCGAGGTCGGAACGGCTGGTTGCCGCAGGTTGAACAGTCGCGAAACGTCAAAGGCAGCGGACTCTCGATGAGCGAAAACGTGGTCATCCTCGGCGCGGGTTCGGGCATCGCTCGTGCCGTTGCACAGCGACTGGCGGCTCGCGGCTGTCGATTGCTGCTGTGCGGTCGCGACGCCGACGAACTCGAACGCAACGCCGCCGACCTGCGCGTTCGCCATAATGCGTCCGCGACTGCTGTCCCGTTTGATGCGCTGGACTTTGATTCTCATGCTCCGTTCTGGGAGAACTGTCTGCAGCAGTGCGACGGCCGGATTAACGGAGTGCTGTTGTGCTTCGGCACGCTGCCCGATCAGCAGCAGTGCCAGCGGGAGACGGCGTCACTGCGGCACGCGTTCGATGTCAACCTGACGGCGGCCGCGTCGGTGCTGCATCCCATCGCAGCGCACATGGAGTCGCAGAAGTCCGGCTGGCTGGCGGTTATTACCTCTGTGGCGGGTGATCGCGGCCGACAGAGCAACTACGTGTACGGAGCTGCGAAGGCTGGCCTGAGCACCTTTCTGCAGGGACTGCGAAACCGTCTGCAGCCCTCCGGCGTCCACGTGCTGACAATCAAGCCCGGCTTCGTCGCGACATCGATGACTGAAGGTCTTCTCGATCCGAAGTCGCCTCTCGTTGCTTCACCCGATGCTGTCGCCCGAGATATTGATCGAGCGATCCGCAAGCGTCGGAATGTTCTTTACACGCCGTGGTTCTGGCGCGGAATCCTGCTCGTCATCCGCAGCATTCCGGAGTCCATCTTCAAACGCCTGAAGCTGTGACGACATGCGCCGGGATCTGACGTGAGCGTGCCTGCGTCGTCTGTGTCCAGGAATCTCGAACGCATCGTCCAGTTGCCACGTTGGGTTCACTGTCTGTCTGGCCGGCTGCGGTGCCAAAGGCGGGCATCTTTGCTGGGTGACGGACAGGGTCGGAATGCAAGCGGCGCTGGTCGCGTGCATGTTTGCGATCTTCACGCCAACATTCTGCACCGGGCGGGCTTCGACCACGAACACCTGACCTGACGCTACGCCAGCCGCGATTTCCGCCTGACCGACATCCACGGCCGCGTGATCGACGACCCGCTGGCGTAACCGTGCAGGCCGGATCGAGCGAAGCGAGTTCCGGCGATCTGATCACGACGGCATTCTGCCGGAACGGCGCTGCACCTGGTCCGACCTGCTTGTCTTCTGACTTTCTTCTCCAGAATCCAACTGCCAATCATGCGACAACTTATTCTGCTGACACTCTGCCTGTCTCTTACTTCGCCCGCGTTTGCGGCTGACGCTCCGCCTGAGCCGCTGAAAGTCCTGCTCATCACCGGCGGCTGCTGCCATGACTACACAGCGCAGAAAGAGATTCTCAAAAAGGGTCTCGAAGCTCGCGCTCATGTCGACGTCGTCGCCATCGAACAGGGTGGCCAGGCGACGAACTCGAAGATCGAACTTTACGAGGACGAAAACTGGGCGGATGGCTTCGACGTGATCATTCACGACGAATGCTTCTCCGATGCGAAAGACATCCCGTGGGTCGATCGCGTGCTGAAGCCACACCGCGACGGCCTGCCGGCAGTCGTCATTCACTGTGCGATGCACTGCTACCGCGACGGCCGCGACGACTGGTTCAAGTTCTGCGGCGTAACGTCGCGCGGTCACGGCGCTCATTACGCGCACGAGGTGCTCAACCGCGATGCCGCTCACCCGATCATGCAGACGTTTCCTGCGGGCTGGGCGAATCCGGCGGGCGAGCTCTATCGGATCGAGAAGCTGTGGCCGACGGCGCATCCGCTGGCGTCGACCAAAGACCGCGAGCTGGCGAATGAACAGGTCTGCGTCTGGACCAACGAGTTCGGCGATAAGAAGACGCGGGTCTTCGGCACGACGCTCGGGCATCACAACGAAACGGTTTCACATCCTGTTTTTCTCGACATGGTGACGCGCGGCACGTTGTGGGCCGCCGGCAAGCTCGACAAGCGCTATCTCAAGACGCCGGAAGAGAAGATTGAATACGTACCCGTCAACCTGGCTCTGAACAAACCAGCGAAGGCGTCGAGCGAAGAGACCGGCAAGAACAATTTCGCGCCGCACGCGTTCGACGGAAACCGCAGCACACGCTGGTGCGCGGCGAACGGGTCGGCGCCGCAGTGGGCGCAGGTCGATCTCGGCGAGAAGAAGCACTTGACTGGCTGCCGGCTCGACTGGGAATCGACGTCGACGATTTACAGGTATCAGGTCGAAGGTTCGGACGATGGCGAGAGCTGGCAGGTCCTGGTCGAGCGATCCAAAAACACGACCGACCGCGAAGCGAATCACGAGTTCGATGCACACACGCGTTTCGTCCGTGTAAAGTTTCTCGGATCAGACACGGGCGGCTGGGGCAGTCTGTGGGAGGTCGCCATTCACGGCGACGAAAAGGTCAAGGTCGACCCGACTGAGATCCGCAACGCCGCGGAAGCCGAACGTCTGGCCGAGGTCAAGCTGCCCGAAGGTTTCGAGGCGACGATCTTTGCCGTTCCACCGGCGGTGAATTATCCCGTTTTTGTCGCCGCGGCACCGAACGGCGACGTGTACGTGTCCGTCGACAAAAACGGCTCGCTGGACCGCGAACTCAAACGCGGCTCGATTCACCGGCTGCGGGATCTCGACGGCGACGGTCGAGCCGACGAGGCGAAGTTCTTCGTCGCGGATGTCGATTCGCCGCGAGGTCTCGTCTGGGATCACGACCGCTTGTACGTGATGCACCCGCCGCATTTGAGTGCCTTCATCGATCACGACGGCGACGGCATTTCAGACGAGCAGAAGATTCTCGTGAAGAACCTCGCCTTCACGTTCAAAGATCGCCCGGCGGATCACACGACAAACGGTGTGACGCTGGGCATCGACGGCTGGCTGTACATCGCTTGCGGCGACTTCGGCTTTATGGAGGCCGAAGGGACCGACGGTCGCAAGCTGCAGTTACGCGGCGGCGGAGTCGTTCGCGTCCGCCCGGACGGGACCGAACTCGAAACCTACTCGATCGGAACGCGAAACATCCTGGAAGTCGCGATGGACCCGCTGCTCAACGGCTTCACGCGCGACAACACGAATGACGGCGGCGGCTGGGATATCCGGCTGCACCACTTCACCGGCCTGGAGAATCACGGCTACCCGCGTCTGTTCCGTAACTTCGGCGATGAGATCATTCAGCCGCTGGCGGACTACGGCGGGGGCTCGGGCTGCGGAACGCTTTATCTGGATGAGCCAGGTTTCCCGGATGGTTACAGCGACGCGCTGTACACGGCCGATTGGGGCCGGCAGATGGTTTACCGCCACAACTTCTGGGCAAAGGGAGCGACGTTTTCCGCGGATCAGCACGAGTTCCTCGGCCTGCCACGAGTGACGGACCTCGACGTCGACGCATCGAGCCGGATCATCGCGGCAAGCTGGAAAGGCGCGACATTCAAGTACGAAGGTGAGTCCGTCGGCTATCTCGTTCAGGTGACGCCGAAGGGTTACCAGCCGGAGCCGCTGCCGAACTTCGAGATGGCCAGCGATGCCGACCTCATTGTACTGCTAGAATCACCAAGCCATCGACGCCGGCTGGAAGCTCAGCGAACGCTCCTGCGGCGCGGTCTGAACGCCGACGTGCGCCGCGGTCTGGAAGCTCTGGCCGGGAATTCGCAGAAGCCGCTGGCGTCGCGCGTGGCCGCGGTCTTCGCTCTGAAGCAGGGTCTCGGTGCTGGCTCGCACGCCACGCTGGCAAAACTGGCCGATCAGGATGCAACGATTCGACCGTTTGCGATTCGCGCGCTGGGCGATCGCGCAACGACGCAGTCAGGCGTTCCCATTGACGTGATCAAACGCGGGCTGAGTGACAGTCACCCGCGGACGCGGCTTGAAGCGGCCGTCGCGCTGGCTCGATTGAACGCGGTCGACGCGACGTCGGACATCGTGCCGCTGCTCGGCGACGCCGATCCCGTGATTGCTCACACGGCGGTCCAGACGCTCGTTCGATTGAATCCGCGTGATGCGTGCTTTGCGGTAGTTGACGGCAGTGAAACTCCGGCGTCCGTTCACGCGGGAGCACTCCGCGTGCTGCAGTCGCTGCATGAGATCAGTGTTGTGAACGGGCTGCTGAAGCGACTCGACGGCGAGAACGATCCGTCTCGGCGACGCGGACTGCTGGCGGCACTGTGCCGGCTTTACAACGTCGAGGGCGAATGGACGGGCAACAGTTGGGGGACTCGGCCGGATACTCGCGGGCCGTACTACCAGCCGGAAGAGTGGGCCGAGTCTGCTCGGATCGGAGCGGCTCTCGAAGCCGAACTGAAAACAGCGAGTGTCGACGACGCGGCGTTTCTGATCCGCACGGCCACGCTGAACCGGATCGAACGCGCCAGCTTCGAAAAGATTCTGCAGCAGCGGGCGAAGGACGACGAGCGGTTTATTCCCGTCGTCGTGATCGGGCAGGCCGACGGTACAGCGCCGTCAGCCGATACCGTGCCGCTGTTTATGAAAGTGGCGACCGGTGACGGATACGTGGCTGATCTGCGATCGCAGGCAGTCCGGTCGCTGCTGCGGGTTTCCGGGCGTGATGCGTTCGCGGCAGCTCTGACGGGACTGGCCCTGTTGCAACAGGATGGCAGCGCTGGCGGCCAGTTCGCCGCCGCTCAGAACGCGTTACAGGATCGCGACACGCTGCTCGCTCACGCACAGGACATCGCCACTCTGATCGACAGTGACGGGCCAGCGCGGACCTGGGCGAACATCGCGCTGCTGCTGCTCTCGGAGCAGAAGAAGCTGAAAGGTCAGGCGGCGAAGGTCGTTGAGAAGTCGCTCGACGCGGACTGGAAACGGTCGCCGCAGCGGCGGATCGAACTGTTGAACGCCGCATGGCTCGCCGACCATCGCAGCTTTGAGCCGCGCGTCCGTGAGGCTCTGGTCGACGACGATCCCAAAGTTGTCGCCGCTGCGCAGCGACTCGCGAATGCCTGGAAGCTGTCAACGGGTCCGGTGCCGGGGGGTCCGAAAATCGAAACGCTGAAGCCGGAAGACGCGATTGCTCAAGTCGTCAAGCACGAGATCAGCCCGGGCGACGTTGATTACGGTCGGCAGGTCTTTGCCCGGCTGAAGTGCTCGAACTGCCACACAGTCAACCCGGGCGAGCCTCTCCGCGGGCCGTACCTGCCGAACGTCGCGAAGACGTACCGCCGCGACCAGCTCGCCGAGGCGATTCTGCTGCCGAGCAAATCGATCGCTCAGGGCTTCAAGACGAACATCTTCATTCTGGACAGCGGCAAGTCGCTCACCGGATTCGTGACCAACGAGGCCGCGACGGAGATCACGATCCGCAATGCCGAAGGTCAGGAACTGAAACTGCCCGTCGAGTCGATCGAGGACCGCGTCGAGCAGCAGATCTCCGTGATGCCGGAAGGCCTGGCAAAGAACCTGACGCTCGGCGAACTGGCCGCGCTGATCGAGTACCTCGAATCGCTGGAGTCACTGGCGACCGAGAAGAAGTGACGGTGCAGGCCGGCGTTCGAATAGAAATCGTGCGGGATGGCGTTTCACAGCATCGTTATGCAGACGTCCCAGACCCGGACCCGCAATTTGCCGCTCCAGGGATCCCGGGAAGGCCACGCCGCAAACTCGTGTTCGTTCAGGATTTCACAGAGGTTGCTTCACACTAGGCGCTGCGGCAAATGGCTCGCAGCACGAACCAGCGCTGCCACAGGTCGCCTCGGCAAGTGCTCGCTACATCCTGGCTGCGTCAGCCGGCTCACGGCGCCATATTGGCAGCGACTGGCGATCAGCTTTCCGTGACTAAGACCTGCCATATCTGCAGTTTGAATTCGTCGAACGCGATTGCCGCAGGCATCGGCAGGTTCTGACATCTGTGTTGGTGTCTCAGCCTGAGGCTGTTTCGTGAACGGGAGAGGAGGCACATCACAACCTGTTGGACGGCAGCATCTTGCGCTGTAGGCGGTGCTGTCGTCTCCACCAGTGTCGCCCACAGATTGCAGCCCACCATCCTGGATGCTGAATGTAGGGATCAGGGCTGCATCGAAACTTCGGCACGTCTTGTGCTTTCGCCTGTTCCGGACTGTGACAGTGTGTGGAGCGAGTGTCGCTGCGACTGGCTGTTGCGGTAAGTGGCCGTGGAAGGCAATGAGCGACCACTTGTCACACTTTTCTCGATGTGCAGAGCACACTTTCGGGAGGCATGGACATGGCATTTCGGTTCGACAAACTGACGGTCAAGGGACAGGAAGCGGTACAGCGGGCTCAGCAACTGGCTGAAGATCGCGGAAACTCGCAGATCGCCGCGATGCACCTGCTGGCGGCACTGCTCGACGAGCAGGAAGGGATCATCCGGCCGCTCGTGCAGAAGATCGGGGCGAACCCGCAGCAGCTTCAGTCGGCGGCGATGGCTGAGATCGATCGACTGCCGAAGGTCTCGGGGGCAGGCGGGCAGGTTTCCATTGCCAGCGATCTGAATCAGGTGTTCGACAAAGCGCAGAAGCAGGCCGATCAGATGAAGGATGCCTTCGTCTCGACCGAACATCTGCTGATTGGTCTGGTCAGCGTCGACTCGTCCGCCCGCAAACTGCTGAACCTGCACGGCGTCGGCGAGCACGACATTCTCTCGTCACTGAAGACCATCCGCGGTGGCCAGACCGTGACGGACCAGCATCCCGAAGATAAGTACCAGGCTCTGCAGCGGTACGGCAAGGACCTCGTGGAACTTGCCGAGCAGGGGAAAATCGACCCGGTCATTGGTCGCGATCATGAAATTCGCCGCGTCATCCAGGTGCTCTCACGACGCCGCAAGAACAACCCGGTGCTGATTGGCGAACCGGGCGTTGGCAAGACGGCCATCGTCGAGGGCCTCGCGCATCGCATCGTGCTGGGCGACGTCCCGCAGAACCTGAAAAACAAACGTGTCGTCGCGCTCGACATGGGTGCCCTGATCGCCGGGGCGAAGTACCGCGGCGAATTTGAAGACCGGCTGAAGGCCGTGCTCAAGGAAGTACAGGATTCCAATGGCCAGATCATTCTGTTTATCGACGAGCTGCACACAGTTGTCGGCGCCGGCGCGTCAGAAGGCGCCATGGACGCCTCGAACCTGCTCAAGCCGGCACTGGCTCGCGGCGAGCTGCACTGCGTCGGCGCGACGACGCTCGACGAATACCGCAAGCACATCGAAAAAGACCCGGCACTCGAACGCCGCTTCCAGCCGGTGATGGTGCAGGAACCGAACGTTGAAGACACGATCTCCATCCTTCGCGGTCTGAAGGAGCGGTACGAGACGCATCACGGTGTGAGGATCACCGATGACTCACTGATCGCTGCGGCGTCACTGTCAGATCGCTACATCAGCGACCGCTTTCTGCCGGACAAGGCGATTGACCTTGTTGACGAAGCGGCCAGCCGGTTGCGTATGGAAATCGATTCGATGCCCGTCGAAGTCGACGAAGCGACACGCGAACTGACTCGGATGCAGATCGAAGCGCAGGCGCTCGAACAGGAAACCAGTGCCGAATCGAAGGAACGCCTCAAGGCTCTCCGTCGCGAAATCGCCGAACGGGAAGAGCACGTCAACCAGCTCAAGGCCCGCTGGGAGACAGAAAAGGAATCGCTGACAGCGATGCAGCCGCTCAAAGAGCAGATCGAGCACCTGCGCACCGAATACGAGCAGGCGTTCAACCGGGCCAGAACAACGAATCTCAACGAGGATTATCAGCGGGCATTTGAAGTTGAGCAGCGGCTTAAGACCGCTGAGCAGCAGCTTGCCGAAGGCGAGGCTCGGTTTGCCGAGATCGCAGCCAACGGCGAGCGGATGCTACGCGAGGAAGTCACTGACGAAGACATCGCCAAAGTCGTCAGCAGTTGGACCGGCATCCCGGTCAGTCGGATGCTGCAGGGCGAGCGGGAAAAGCTGCTGCAGATGGAAGACCGCATCCACAAGCGAATGATCGATCAGCACGAAGCCGTGACTGCCGTTGCGAATGCGGTGCGGCGCTCGCGCTCCGGGCTGCAGGACGCCAATCGGCCGATCGGTTCGTTCATCTTCCTCGGTCCGACGGGCGTTGGAAAAACCGAACTCTGCAAAGCACTCGCCGAGTTCCTGTTCGACGACGAACGCGCGATGGTCCGCATCGATATGAGTGAGTTCATGGAACAGCACTCGGTCGCACGACTGATCGGTGCGCCTCCGGGATACGTCGGCTACGAAGAGGGCGGCCGGCTGACGGAAGCCGTGCGGCGGCGACCGTACAGCGTGCTGCTGCTCGACGAAATCGAGAAGGCGCATCGAGATGTCTTTAACGTTCTGCTGCAGGTGCTCGACGATGGCCGCCTGACCGACGGCCAGGGCCGCACAGTTGACTTCACGAATACGATCGTCGTGATGACGTCGAACATCGGCAGCCAGCTCATCATGGAACTGGCAGCTCGCGAAGAATCCGAAGACGCGATTCACGACCAGGTGCTGAATGTCCTGAAACGCGAGTTTCTGCCCGAGTTTCTCAACCGGATCGACGAGACGATCGTGTTCCATCCGCTGGGCCGTGAGGAAATTCGTCAGATTGTCGACCTGCAGTTGAGCAAGGTCGAAAAGCAGCTCGCCGCGAACGGCTTCAAGCTGGAAGTGACCGACCGGGCGCGCAACCTGCTCGCCGAGGAAGGCTACGACCCGGCATACGGAGCCCGGCCGCTGAAGCGAGTCATCCAGCAGCGACTGCAGAACCAGCTCGCCAACGAACTGCTGGCCGGCAACCTGCCGCCGAACTGCACGGTCCATGTCGACGAACTCGGCGGCGCGCTGAACTTCACTCCGGTACACGAACCCGAAGTCATCGAGAACTGATTCAGACATGAATCCGCGTCGGGCCGGTTCCCGCCGCCGCATTCAGAGTTGGCCAGTGCGGCCGGTGGGAGCCGGCCTTACTTCGACTGAGGAACCCGGCGGCGGGCGGCCGAGATGACTTCGTCGATGCGCACGGGAACTCCGCCACGACGCTGGCTTTCGTGGGCCGCTTCCATAAAGCCGAAGAGTTCGATTGTCTCGTCCTGCTGGACCGGCAGCGTCCGCGTCTTGAAGAACCTTGCGATTTCGGTCGCGACGTTTTCGTAGCCCTTGTAGCGGCCCTTCGGCACGACACCGTTGACCGGAGCTGAGTATCCATAGATTCCCGCCGCAGCAATGCCCTTCTCACCGAAGACCAGTGCGCTGTACTTGACCGCGCCGCGACGGATGCCGCGGTAACTGCCGATGCGGCCGTCCTTCCAGACACCGGTGACCAGTTCCGTATCGTCGGTTTTCGAGCGAGTTACCGTTTCGACGCCCGGCCCCATGATCGTGTAGAGCGTTTCGATGCTGTGGACGGCGTGCCAGAAGAAGTCCGGATGATGCTCGACCAGCGGGCAGCCTCCGTAGACGTCGCAGCCAGTGACCTTGCCGACTTCAGGATGATCCCGCATCTCGACAAAGCCGGGGCTGTAGCGGTGCTGAGAGCACGAGAAGACCGGCGTGTCGTACGTCTTCGCCAGGTTAAAGATTGCGATGACGTCTTCCAGCGAAGCGGCCATCGGACGTCCGATATAGGTCGGCTTGCGAGCCTTGAGGGCCTGCTCGGCCAGTTTCAAATGAGCCCGGCCGTCGATCGTCATGATGATTACAGCATCGCACTCGCTGAGGACATCATCGATCGAGTCCTTCATCTCGACGCCGAGCTTGACCAGATGCGGCTCCCAGCGTTCGATATCGGTCAGTGTCTCCTCAATGTCCGGACTCCCCCCACGCCACGCAGCCACGACCTGCAGCCCGCCGAGGTCCGGATTGTCTTCCGGCGGCTTATGCCAGAGCTGCGTGAACGCGAGGCTCTGGTAGTTATCGAAGCCCAGAATGCCGACGCGAACCGTCTCCGCAGCGTCTGCAGCGAGCGGCCAGCCAAATCCCCTGCTGACCAGCAACAGCGCTACCACAACTCGAACAAACAGGTTATTCATCGCGCGTCACCTTTCTGCGGACGGTCTCGGATTGAGCCGGCGTTGACACCGGTCTGAAGCATCAGTGACCGGCAGTCTGCGTTCGGGAATCTTTCCACACAAGTACCGACCCTGCGGACGGCCAGTCGTAGTCAGGTTTTTCCAAAACCTGGAGACTCGGAGAAACAGCGATCACACTGGCAGCGGCCTCCACGCACAAACAGCGAGTGAAGGGGGCTCAATTTCTGCGCTTACCTGTCCGGGAAACTCCCGACGGGCTCGCTGCTGACGATCCTGTTTCAGAGAAACCGCACTACCGTTGTGCCTATTTGCAGCAACCTCACAGGCAACGCAAACACATGGTTCAGTCGAAGCGATCGATCATCGGCAAACTGACGGGAGTACTGCTCCTCATTGGAGTGTTGCCGGTCGTTGTGACTGGTGCTGACCCCGCCCAGCCGCTGCCGTTATCGCTTCAGACAATCCTCAGTGCCGCGTGTCACGACTGTCATGGCAACGATGTCGCGGAAGGCGGGCTGAATCTGCAGGCTCTTCAGTTTGATCTGAGCAACCGGGCCATCCGCGACCGCTGGATACGGGTCTTCGATCGAGTCCAGCAGGAAGAGATGCCGCCAGAACCAGACGAACTCTCAAACGAGCAACGATCGCGTCTGACGAGTGCTCTGGCGTCGAAGCTGCACGCCGCTGACGTTGCCGACGTTGAACAGTTCGGACGCGGCCCGTTGCGGCGGCTGAACCGGGACGAGTACCAGCAGAATCTGCGCGACATCCTGAAGCTGCCCCATCTCGATATCCGCGACCGGCTGCCCGAGGACCGTGTCTCGCACCTGTTCAACAAGACCGGTGATGCCCTCGACATCTCACGTGTCCAGCTCACCGCGTACCTCGATGCGGCCGAAGCAGCGCTGCTCAGCGCGATGGCCAGTGGCGTCGAACCGCCTCCCGTGACGAAGTACCGCGCAGTTGGACGGCGGCTGTTTGCGGAGACGTCGACGTTCGGCAACCGCCAGGCGATGTTCTTTGCCCGCGACTCGAAGGCGATCAGCAACGAGGAACTCAGCAAGGCCCCCGACGATCCGGAGATCGAACTCGCCCTGTTCCGGTCCGCTCACTGGCCTTACTACGGCTATCCACAGGGCTTCGTCGCGACACTGCCGGGCGAGTACCGTGTGAGGCTTTCCGCGCGAGCCGTTCTACAGACCGCGGGCTTTGAACTGAAGCCCGCGACACGGCCAGTATCGATGACGTTTCGAGCCCGCAAGCCGTCGGGACCGGACGTCTCCGGCGATGTCCGAGCGACCGGCGGGCTGATCGACATTCAGCCGACCGCGGCGGTTTACGAGACAACGATCTCGCTGCAGCCGACGGAAACGTTCGAGTACAGTCTGCTCGGCCTGCCGGTCCCTCTGGCACGGAACGTTAACGGAGGCCCGCCGACGTACCGCTTCCCACCGTTTCCCGATGGCGGCCAGCCAGGCGTCGCATTTGCGTGGCTGGAGGTCGAAGGCCCGCTGTCCCCGGAGAACTGGCCGCCGGCCTCACACCGGATCCTGTTCAACGATCTGCCGCTTCGAGCCGCCACAAAAGACAGCAGTCATCCGGTCGAAGTCGTTTCTGAGAATCCCCGCGAAGATGCCGTCAGCCTGCTGCGGCGATTTGTCGAACGAGCGTCGCGCGAGCCAGTCTCCGACGCGACACTGCAGAAGTTCGAGACGCTGGTTCTGTCGCAACTCGATCGAAAAACGCCGTTCGCCGAGGCGCTACTGACGGGCTGCAAGGCGTTCCTCTGCTCGGGCCACGTCCTTTATCTGCGTGAGCCACTCGGCGAAGACAGCGACTTCGCGATCGCGTCGCGGCTGTCGCACTTTCTGACGAACTCACGCCCCGACAAGACACTGCTGACACACGCCCGCAACGGACAGCTTCATGACGCGGCGACTTTGCAGGCGGAAACCGACCGGTTGATCGCCAGCGACGGCTTCGACCGCTTCGTCATCAACTTCACCGACGACTGGCTCAATCTGCGGCACATTCAACGCGATGAACCAGACATCCGGCTGTATCCCGAGTACCGTTTCGACGCGTACCTCGTGGAGTCCTTTGAGCGGGAGAGCCGAGAGTATTTCGCGGCGATGATCCGTGAAAACCTGCCGGTGACAACGCTCGTCGACAGCGACTTCGTTCTCGTCAACGACCGGCTGGCCAGGCATTACGGCCTGCCGCCGGTCAACGGCTCAGCACTCCGAAAAGTCACCCTGCCTGCCGGCAGCCCATACGGCGGCCTGCTGACTCAGGGAGCCATTCTGAAAGTCACAGCGAATGGAACGTCGACTTCACCCGTTGTCCGCGGAGCGTGGGTCATGGAGCGTCTGATCGGCGAGCCGCCTCCACCGCCCCCGAAAGCCGTCCCGGCGGTCGAACCCGACATTCGCGGTGCGAAGACGATCCGCGACCTGCTGAGTCTGCATACCAGAGACGAATCCTGCGCCGCGTGTCACGCAAGATTCGATCCCGTCGGCCTGGCTCTCGAAAACTTCGACGTCTTCGGCCACTGGCGTACTCGTTACCGAAGTCTCGCCGGGGATGAGATGGTCACCGGCATCGATCGCGCCGGTCACGACTTCGCCTACGCACTGACTTCGCCCGTCGATGCCAGCGGTCACCTTCGCGACGGCCGCAAGTTTCAGAACATTGACGACCTGAAATCCCTGCTCACCGCCGACCCGCGACAACTCGCCCGCAACCTCCTGCACCAGTTCACCGTTTACTCAACCGGCACACCGGTGCGGTTTTCGGACCGACAGGTCATCGAAGCAATTCTCGACAAGTGCCAGACAAACGGCTATCGGGTTCGCGATCTGTTGCACGGACTGGTTCAAAGTCCGGTATTTGCTGGACGCCCTTAACCTCGCTTCAGCCGTCCGATGTCCGACCACTCGAAACATCAAGTGCATGCTGGACGCGAATCTGCGGGATGCGTTCCTGCTCCAGTCTCACGTTCCGATCGCGGCAGAATCGGAATGCTGATTCCTCGTGCGGCGCAAGCAATCCAAGTGAATCCGGTGCGGCACCGCTGCCGGGCACGATGAAATCCGAAAACTCGTCGAGCATCCCGCCATCCATCAGCACGCTTTGAAGCCGCGGAAACTTCTGCCGCAGGTTCGCGAGGATCTGGAAGCCCTCAACATCGAGGTCACCCCAGTAGTGGATCGGGACGGTCTCCAGCCAGTGGACGTCCGCCAGAATTGCCGCCGCTTTGCCGAGCCCGCCCAGCGCGATGCCACGAGAAAGAGTGGGCAGCGTCAGCAGGCAGGTCTTATTTTCGACAATGAAGACACGAACGTCGCCGATCGCAAGTTTCGCAAGACTGCTGAGCGGCAGCGCCAGATCGTCGAACGGGCAGCCCAGTTCGCGTTGCAGATCAGGATCAAGGAACCGGATGCGAATCAACGGCTGGTCGTAGCGGAGCCCGTACCGTCGCTCAAACTGACTTTCGTCTGCCCGGATGGTTTCAGGCGGCAACAGCAACTCGAACCAGTCGCTCAGCAGGCGCTGATGACGCTCGACAAACTTCGTGTCGACCGGCAGCGGCAACTCGCGCGGAAACACGTTCGGACGCGGGTGCGTCTGAAAATACCGGACAACCTGAATCAGACCGGCGACGTCAGCCTTGCTGTCGGCCAGCTTCCGGAAGTTGGCTGGGAACCAGGCATCAAGGCGATCGGCAAATTCTTCGCGGAGCTGTGTGACGGCACGGACCAGTGCGGCGAATTCGTCCGCCTTGCGAATCAGCTTCAGCAGATCGTCGCGAGTTTCAAACACGACCTGCTGCGGAAAGCGGTTCGCTCCGAATGTCCGGGACCGGCGTTCGTCCGACCACTCGATTGAGTAGCCGTACCCGAGCACTTCTTTCGAGCCGTCCCGCAGCTTCGCAATCGCTTCTCTTGCGACTGAGACGTCGGCGTCGGGCTTGAGACTCGCTGGAACCCGTCGCGGAAAGAACGACTCGTCGCCCGAAAGCCAGGCACGCACGACTTTCGGATACAGGGTTTCCGCCTTCTGGCGAATTTCGCGGGGCGTGATCATTGGCAGGCCACTGGTCGATCTTTTCTGTCTTGATTTTCAAGTTGGGTGGTCGGGGCTGGACTGAGCCTGCGAAGGAAGCCCCGGAACTTCTCCCACAGGAAACGCAGACCGAGGCTTCACTCGTGCCTCGCTCCAGCCCCGGCCACCCGAACGTTGAGACAGGGCAGGCCAGTCGTCTGTTACCGCGGACGGTCAGGCGGAGTCGGCCGTTTCGTGTCTGTCGCCCGGAGCGTGTCGACCTGGTCGCGGAATTCGCGGGCCGTCATCTGGTGGATTTGCGAGAAGTTCAGTTCGTCCTTCGTGACCAGCAGGTAACAGCCAACGTACGGTTCCGTGACGCGGGCTTTGGCATCGAGCGGAGCCACAATCAGAAGCTGAAGGCCGAACTGCTGGAACAGATCGAGCGCGTAGCGGCCGTACTGATCGTCGATCTTCGAGAACATTTCGTCAACGACGACAAAGTGAAAGCGGTCGCTGACTTCACGATGCGGATCAAGGTCGTACTGATAGGCGATCGCCGCGACCAGAATCGTGAATGCCAGCTTCGCTTTCTCGCCGCCGGACTGGCCGGCGCTGTCCTGAAAATAGCTGCGTCCTTCGCCGGTTGCTTCGTCGAATTCCCGCGCGGCAAACTCAAACCAGTTGCGGACGTCGGTCACTTTGTCGCGCCAGCGGCTTTCTTCCCGCAGGCGACCGATCAGTTTTTCGATGCGCACGAACCGGGCCTCGTCGGCTTCCGGCGAACCGTCGAACGTTCCCGACAGACATTCCAGCAGTCCCTGACGAAAGGCCGTGACTTCCGGATCGCGAACCAGTTGCGCTTCCAGCCGAATGTGCGTGCCCAGACTCTGATTCCAGTAGATTCTCGTCAGCGACTGGTTGAGCAGTTCAATCCGGTCCGTGATCGTGTCACGTTCCTGATCGAGTTCGCTGTTGAGAAGCTGAATCTCGCGCGTGACTTTGTCGTTGAGCCGTTCTCGAAACCGCTGCGTGTGCTGCGGCAGGCCCTCGTCCTCAATGTCTCGCAGGCGTTCGAGGAAGCTCGTCAGGTACTCAACATCCGCCACCAGGTCAGTCGTTTCTTCCGGGCACTGACGCAGAAACTGCGACATCGCTTTCTGCAGTCTGCCGCGGACCGGTTCGATTTCGGCACGGACTCGTTCGACATGCTGACGACGTTCTTCCTTGAAGCCGGCTTCGCGTGTCAGCACGTCGTCGACGGTCAGTAGCTGCTGCTCGACGTACTCGTCGATCGCGGCAAACGATTCCGCGTGAACCGCCAGAGTCCCGTCGCTCTCTCGCTCATTCAGGGTTCGGCGCGAGTTCTCGACGACCTTCTCGCCGCTGGCCAGTTGCCGCTTGAGATCGCCCTGCTGCTCGACGGCCTGCCGCTTCTGCAGCTCCAGTGCGAGTTCCTGCTGCTGAGATTCGGCGAGAGACTGCTTGAGCCGTTGAACGGTTTCGTTGCCGGCTTCGAGTTCACGGCGTTCGATCTCCAGTCGTTTGATCGCCTCCTCATGCCGGGCAAAGTCAATCGACTCGAAATCGGTGAACTCGCGCAACTGACTGATGGCTGTCTCGCGAGTCCGCAGCGTTCGGAGCTCTTCATCGCACGCGGCGATCCGCGTCAGCAGCGAATCGAGCTGGCGGCGATGGCTGTCAATTGCCTCGGAGAGCCGGCGTTTCTTTTCGCGGTTGTCCCAGCCGAGCACAAAACTGCGGGGATCGACGGATCGCTCGCGATCATCCTTGCTGTGCCGCACCGCTCCGCTTTTGACATGCCGCGACCGCGTCATCGCCCGGCCATGAAACTGCTGAAACTCTTCGATCGTCTCACAGCAGCGGTAATCAAACCGCGACTCCAGTTCGGCGCGGACCCACGGCACCAGTGGATGGCCGGGCCGCAGTTCGAGCTTGTGGACCAGCGACTGCGGATGCGGCACTGCGGCGTTTTTCTCGTCCCCGCGCTGGCCGATCTTCAGATAAACAAGCCGCTGGCCCCGGCTGCGTGCGTCGCGAAGCTGCGTCCGTTCGACATACTGGCTCACCGCTCGATAGTACCGTTCGGGAACCAGCAGGCTGAGCGCGAAGGGCCGCAGTTCCAGTTCGATCGACGCTTCCCACGACTGCTCTTCCGGCCTGACCGCGATCAGCTCCGCGGCGAACGGCAGTTCCGCGACCGGCAACCGCAAATCGTCGCACAGCTTCTGCCGCACCTCGGCCGACGATTCCGGAAGATTGCCCTGCCGTCGCTGCAGCGCAGCCAGTTCGCGTTCGTCGTCACGCAGACTGGTCTCGACCGTCGACCGCGTGATCAGCAGGTCGTCCCGCTGAGTCGCCGCGTGCTCGATTGCCGTCCGGATATCGCCAAACAGTCGATCGAGCTGTTGCTGAACTCTCGCGAGCGAGACGGGGTCGCTGACCGGTTCCTCAAGACCAGCCTGTTTCAGCAGCCGCTGCAGCCGATCGAATGCCGAATGTTTCTGCGCGAGTTGAGCCTCTTCAACGCGGATCAGACCGGGGATCTCTTTCAGGCGGTCGCCGCCAGCGAGATCGATTTCGTTCCGCAGTCGGCGCGAGTTCTCCTGGGCGCTGCGAAGTTCGTTGGCCAGCCGCTGCTCCGCGCTCGCCAGGTCGTTGAGCCTCTGCCGCAGCCGTTCGCACTCCGGCTCCAGCAGTTCGACCCGCTTTTGACAGAAGTACGAATCGGTCGCTTCCAGGATCCGCTGAGCCCTCCGGAGCTGAGCTGACTGGCGAGTGTACTCGTCACCGTGTTCGCGCACGGGCAGCAGCAGGTCGTGCTGGCATCGAACGCGAAGCAGCGCCTGCCAGGCTTCGTTGAGCTGCGTGAAATGGCTCAGCAGCCGGTCCACCTTTTCGGCCCACGGCCTGGCGTCGAGCATGTGCGCCCGGACGAACTTCGTCAGGCCCCCGATATCCTTCAAAGCGACCGTCTGATTCAGCAGGTCCATCGCGAGATCCTGCATCCCGGTCTGCTTCTGCAGCCAGCCGAAATACTCGGTGTAGCTGGTCGTTGCCCGGAAGCCGCGCTGCTTCATCTGAGCGGCCAGTTTCTCCGTGCTGCGCAGGCCAGAGCAGTCCTGCTCAATGGACCGCTCGTCCGCAGCGAAGCAGTAGACTTTCTCGACCTTGCCGTCCGTCGTGACGTACAGCACCTGCGCGACGGTAAAGACCTGACGCGTCTGCCGATTGCGGAAGCACGCCAGCAGAACCGACAGGTGCTTCCCGTCCGGGCGATGAAACAGGGCGACGGCCCGCTGATCGTCGTCACTCTGCCGGTCGAAGGCGCCTTTGACGTACGTCCGCGGATCGCGTTCCTGCTTCTTTGCTCCGGCAGCAACGTTGTAGTTCCGAACCTGCGGCCGAACGAGCAGCGTCAGCAGCGCGTCAACCAGCGTCGATTTCCCGGATCCATTGCGGCCGATCAGCAGCGTCGTCGCACCATCGGGTTCGACGGTGTAGATACGCCCGCGCGTCGCTTTGTTGACACTGTCGAACGTGCCCCAGTTGCAGACTTCCAGCCGCGCAAGCCGGAATCCGCGCTGCGTGGACACGGCTGTCTGATCGGTTTCAAGCAGATGAGTCATTGGTCAATCGCGTCGTGTGAAATCGAGTTCTGAATTCCGTGAGGCAGGGTTCCTCGGGCTGGCGCCCGAGGCTTTATGCTGTCGCGGCTGCGCCGCTGGGTGACTGCTGATTATCCGGGTGACTGCTGATCATTCTGTGATCTCCTCGCCGCTTGAATGAACTGAGTCTTCAGGGCTTCGAGGTCCGCGGCGGTGACTCGGGCTTTGATGATGCGGCGGATTTCCCATTCCTCGGGATCGTCGCTGACCTTTCGCGCAAACTTCAGGTCGTCCATCGCCCTGAGTGCCGTCGAGAACTTCTGACGCAATCGGCCCTCGTCGTTGTCGGGCGGCAGGCAGGTCTTCCATTGCTCGAACAGATCCCCAGCCGCGACGACGCACCGTTCGTTCTGGACGTCGTGCTCCTCGAACTGCCGCATCTCTTCGCGCAGCAGCACACACAGCAGAGTTGCTCCGTAGCTCAACGGGATACTGCGGGCCAGCTTTGGAAGGCCAGAATATTCCCGCGGCAGTTCTTCACTGGAAAGCTGTCGCAGAAACGCGAAGCCGTCGGCCTCGTCGATCACCAGTTGCAGACCCAGCCGACCAAAGTACGTTTCCAGCGTCGAGCGATTCGACAGCAGCCGGTCCCACGCCGCGTCGTCATCGTGATAGACGACGCCCTGCAGCAGGCGGACGGCGGCCAGACTCCAGTCGCGGAATTCCGGAAGTTCAGCAGGCTGGTCGGTCATGGCTGGCTCCCCGGACTGATGTTCGCGACGAATGTCACCAGCGGAACAGTCACAGCCAGCCGCAGATGACCGTTGTTCGACGGCACAACCACTTCCTCCGAGGCTGTCGCGTCAATCAGATGTCCGTCTTCCGCGGCAACCTGCAGATAACCGACGACGTCGAGCACTCCGGATTCCGGCGGGTACTGGTCGAGCAGTTCGCTCAGTCGAAGCCGGCCGCGGCCGAGCGTCGCTGTGTGAATTGTCGAGCGGAATGTCGAGAGGTCGAGATGCTGCATCCGGGCGAAGTCGGCGAATGCCTGCCAGGTCTCGTCGGAATCTCCCGTCTGCTGCGTCAGGTCGACGTGCTCCAGTTCGGGCGGTTCGCTCCACAACGTGCGGGACAGAGGCAGACTGAACGCGATGCCGGCGTCGACTGACAGCGACACCTCATTGACCGGGGGATCACTCGCCATGCCGGCCGCCAGACCGCGAATCTCGCGCAGCAGTTCCGCAACGCGCTGGCGTTCCCGCTGTGCCCGGACATCGAGCAGTCGCCGCAGCGTTGCTGACAACCGCCGTTCGGTTTGCGTGACACGACCAGCTTCGGCCAGCAGGACGGCCTTCATTCGACGTACCGTTTCAACGCCCTCAGTCTGAGCCGCCAGCTCCGGAATGCGGACAATCTGCTGAATGATCGCCCGCAGTCGCTCCTGCTGCGTCGGAGACTGAATGAACGAGAAGAACTCGTAAAAGCTGACGCCCTGATCGTCGTTTCGCAGTGCGTCTTCCGCATCGAGAGCCTGGCCCAGAATGCCTCCGCGCGAATCGAGCCCCTGAATCTGTCGCTGCTGGACCAGCCGCGTGATCTCGCGAAACTGCTCTTCGACCGCGCGGAAATCATGCTGAAGCTGCTTCAGCAGGGCGACCGCCGTTGCAAACTGCTCACGGATCCGCGTCGGGCGGTACGGCGTGACGACACCGTCGTTTTCGATCTGCTCGATCTCCTGCGCAATCCGGTCCCGCTCGGCCCGCAGATGGTCGAGATGCACTCGCGGATCGGCCGACGCTCCGATGACCAGCCGTTCGAGCGTTTCGATGACCAGCCGCAGCCGGCACTCCGTTCCGACAAACTCAAGCTGTTCCTCGTGATGCCGGTCGAGGAACTCGATGACCTGTTCGGCCGCCGGCGTCAGTTGATAGACGGGCTCCTTCGTTCCGTCCTGCCACGCTCGCCGAAGCAGGCGGCTTTCCCGCCAGTCCGCCAGGTAGGTACTCGCCGGACTGTTCAGCCGGTCCGGCCACGTTTCGTGAACCTCTTCCTGAAACGCAACCAGCGCCGCCTGCAGTTCCGATTCCGGAATCGAGATCGACTCCGTTTCCTTGAACTGCCGGTTCAGAAACGCCACGACAAACGGCGCGTTCGGCGATCGCAGCAGCCGGATGGCCGGCGACGTGTCGCAGTACACATTCAGTGAGGCGGGATTCATGCCAGCCACTATACAGAACCGCCTGTCGAATCTCGTCGAAAATGCAATGCGGTGCGCCGTCCCGCCACCAAAGCCCACCGCATCCGGAATATCCGTCGCAGTTTTCCAACGCCCTGGTCAGTACCGATGACGGAGTTCGGTGCCGGAATCCGCCTGTCTCAGAGGCGGTCCCGTGACCATTCTCAAAACAGAACCATGCCGTCGTCATGCGTCTGTCACCCTGACACGTTAACCTGATCTCCATGCGTACGACGCCGCCTCACGCCACCGCCGACGACCGCCAGCCGCATTCGCGTCGCGCGTTCCTGCGCGGCGTTGGTTTCGCCCTTGCGTTGCCGTGGCTGGAGTCGGTCGCGAACGCCGGGCCGTCTGCTGGTGAAGTTGAACCGCCACGCCGGATGCTGCTGATCTCGAACAATCTGGGAGTCCTGCCGAAGCCGTTCTTTCCCGAGCAGTCCGGGCGGGATTACGAGCTGTCTACTTACCTGTCTGAGCTGCGCGAGTTCCGGAACGACTTCACGGTCTTCAGCGGTCTGTCGCATCCCGATGTCGATGGCGGGCACAGTACGGAGAACTGTTTTCTGACCGGGGCTCGCGGTCCGACGCACAGCGGGTTTCGGAACACGATCTCGCTCGACCAGTTCGCCGCTGAGGCACTTGGCCCGGTGACGCGGTTTCCAACGCTGAATCTCGGCGTGAATATCGACAAGGCGAACCGCAGCCTGGCCTGGACGCGCGACGGCGTGCTGCTGCCGGCCGAGGACCGTGCGCCGGCGCTGTTTCAGAAGATGTTCGTGCAGGGCAACCCAACGGACGTAGCGCGACAGGTCCGGAAGCTCGAAGAACGAGGCAGCATTCTCGACACGCTGCTCGACGATGCCCGGCAATTCGAACGAGGACTCAGCCAGCAGGACAGGGCGCGGCTCGATCAGTACCTGACGTCGGTCCGGGAAGTCGAACAGCGGCTGCAATCAGCGTGTGAGTGGGAACGGCGGCCGAAACCGCAGACCAACGTGCCGCCGCCCGAGGACATTCGCGATCAGAAGCTGCTCTTTCAGAAGTTCCGGCTGATGCTCGACATGGCCCGACTGGCGTTCGAGTCCGATTCGACGCGTATCGTCACGCTGATGGTCGACGCCTTTGCCACGCCGGTCTTCAAGCTGCACGAAGACCAGAGCACGAGCGACGGCTACCACAATCTCAGCCATCACGGCCAGGCTTCAGACAAGGTCGCTCAGCTTGAAGACGCTGACCGCCAGCAGATGGGCCTGCTGCGCGATCTCTTCCAGCAGCTTTCTGGCCGGCAGGCCGGCGATGCCCGACTGCTCGACCGGACGATGGTTCTGTACGGCAGCAACATGGGCGACGCGAACACGCACCTGAATACCAACCTCCCCATCCTGCTCGCCGGCGGCGGCTTCCAGCACGGCCAGCACCTGGCCTTCCACCGCGACCACAACACGCCCCTGTGCAACCTCTACGTCACCATGCTCCAGCAACTCGGCATCGACGCCGACGCCTTCGGCAGCAGCACAGGCACACTGTCGGGCCTGAATGCAAGGTCGTAGTCTTCAGTGCTTGGGTGGCACGCCATGAGGTACGAAGGGCGTGGTAACGATGGGGGTGTCCTGGCTGCCTTGCAATCTGCCGAGCACGACTCGACCACGCCCATCGCCAAGGCTCTGGGCGTGCCACCCAGCCGCTCGTTTAACGCCCAGCCGGGCACCGACCGTAAGCTTGGTCCGCCGACCACAATTGACGTAGAAACGGGTGCCACTGCTGGCTTGCCAGCAGTGAATCAACCACCGAGCTGCGTTTTAATCAATGGAGCAGCAGGCACTGCTGGGCAAGCCCAATGGTGTTCGGCACGGAATTTGCGCATGTTTCTGTTGATTGGCTGTGTTGGTCAAGTTGGCAGGGATGTGTGTCATGGATGGTGCTGTCGAGCGGATTCAGGAAGAGGAGCGGCTGGCGGGGGTTCGGTGTCTGCGG
>WGMU01000014.1 GCA_016124895.1 bacterium | reverse complement strand
GCATCAACTCCGGTCACGTCTTCACTGAACGTCGCCCGGAAGACGAGCACATCCGCGTTCGTCGGACTCCCTGCCGGATTCTGCCGCGTGAACGAAGTCGTCGCCGGCGCGACGTTGTCGAGCGTGTAGGTCTCGTCGGTCGCCGGTTCGGTATTGGGCAGCGCGTTGCCGGCAGCGTCAGCGACGCTGACCGAGCCCGCAAAATCGAGCCCGACGACTCCGTTGAAGTTCGCCAGATCTCCCTCCGACACGGTCACGTTATATTGCGAACCGCTGACCGCAGAGACACCGGTTACCGTCGCCGTCGTCGTCCCATTGACCACAAAGTCTGCCGCGTCAACACCCGTCACGTCGCGGTCGAAAGTGGCACGGAAAATGAGCACGTCGGCATTCGTCGGTGTTCCCGCCGGGTTCTGCCGCGTGAACGACGTCGCTGACGGACTGCCGTTGATCAACGTGTAGGTCTCGTCGGTGCCCGGTTCGGTATTGGGAGGGGCGTTTCCGGCAAGATCGGTGATGCTTACCGACGCGGTAAAGTCGAGCCCGACGACACCGTTGAAGTCCGCGAGATCGCCGCCGGAGACGGTCACGTCATACTCCGACGCGTTAACAGCCGAAACTCCCGTCACGGTGGCCGTCGTCGTGCCGTTGACCGCAAAGTCCGCCGCGTCGACGCCGGTGACGTCTTCGCTGAACGTCGCCCGGAAAACCAGTACGTCTGCGTTCGTCGGGCTGCCCGCCGGAGTGTGCCGTGTAAACGAAGTCGTCGATGGCGCGACATTGTCAACGACGTACGTCTCGTCGGTCGCCGGCTCTGTGTTGGGCAGCGAGAAGCCCACTGAGTCCGTGATGCTCACCGAGCCAGAAAAGTCGAGCCCTACTACGCCGTTGAAGTCCGCGAGATCGCCACCCGACACGGTCACGTCGTACTGCGATCCACTGACCGCAGACACGCCGGTCACAGTGGCTGTTGTCGTCCCATTAACCGCAAAATTCGAGGCATCGACGCCACTGACGTCCTCACTGAACGTCACCCGGAAGACCAGTACGTCCACGTTCGTCGGAGTCCCCGCCGGATCCTGTCGCGTAAACGATGTTGTCGATGGTGCGGAATTATCGACCGTGATTACGACATCGTTACCATCCGCGCCCGCTGCGTAGGAAATCGTGCCCAGGTTGCTGCCGAAAGCGACCGCTGCCCCTTCGGCAAGACCGGCAAACATTCCGCTGACGGCGGAGCCGCTGTCGACGTTGTCAATAATCACCAATTCGACACCAGTTGTCAGAGTGGCTGAGGAACTCAGTGTCAGTGTCGCATCGCCGAGCGTTACCAGGCGGCTCAAACCCTCGACTCGCAATTGGTCATATCCGCTGCCCGGCGTCGTGCCGTTCAGCTCCACGATCAACGAGTCGCTGGAGTCAAACGTAACATCGCCATCGACAACGAACTGGCCGAGTGACGCCCCCGGCGCGACACTGCCGTTGACTGTCAATGTCCCTGCCGTCACGTCGACCGGATTTGAAGCCGCTCCGGCAACGGTCGAAATTGCTCCGGAGCGAGCCGTCAGCGTCACGGAATTAGAACCGGCGTTGAGCCCATCGACC
Source organism: bacterium (assembly GCA_016124895.1). GTDB lineage: Bacteria > Planctomycetota > Planctomycetia > Planctomycetales > Planctomycetaceae > JAPOLP01. Next base: position 103,351 of record WGMU01000014.1, on the reverse strand, counting down.
GTGATCGACCCGCCGACGATCGTCACATCGTCAAAGAACGCCGCACCATCGATATCAACCGCCCCCGTCCCACTGGCCACATCGCCGATCGCAATCGAACTGAAACCATCAGCCAGCAGCGCCAGTTCTGTCGCATCGACCTGGAAGTCTCCGGCCCCTCCGCCGATTCCAATTGTGCGGGCTGCGGTGCTCGGCCGAATTATCAAGGTCCCCCTCGCACCGACACTCCCCTTCAGCTCCACGTCAGCAGCAGTGATTGAAACCGCGCCGTTGGCTGTTGCCAAGGATCCACCTTGGCTGTTTTCTAATTGGTTCTTAAATATGTACACTGATCCTGAGTTGATGCCGCCATCGTCGTCGCTGAAGGCCCCTGCGGCGAACGTAGCTCCGTCTACCGATACCGAGATTCCGAGGCGGTCGCCGAATCCCTCGCCCGTTGAAACCAGCTTCGCTCGCTCAGTCCAGCTATTCCCACTTCGCACGAAAACATATGCAGAACCGGAATCGTCCGCGGTGCCGTCGTCAAAGGAAGCACCGACAATTGCAGTGTCATCACTCACCGACACTGAATAGCCAAACCAATCACCCGCTGCGCCATCGGCTGCAAGCAGTTTTGTCTGCTGAGACCAAGTGTTTCCGCTTCGCGTAAAGACATACGCCGAACCGGAAGCGTCTCCTGCGTCATCATCTAGATATGCACCGACGATCGCAGTATCACCATCAATTGAGACTGAAAACCCAAATTGGTCTTCGGCTGTTGCGTCAGTGGCTGTGAGCTTCGCCTCCTGCGTCCAAGCGCTCTCGCTGCGTGTAAATACATATGCAGAGCCTGAATCCATGCCGGCATCGTCGTCACGGGCTGCACCCACGACGATAGAATCACCGCTCACCGACACTGAATAGCCAAACCAGTCACCCGCTGCGCCATCGGCTGCACGCAACTTGGCCTGCTGGCTCCAGGAAGAACCACTGCGAGTGTACACATACGCGGAGCCCGACTGAGCCCCGCGATCGTTGTCAAGAACTGAGCTGGCAACCAGCGTGTCTTCGCTAACTGACACTGAGAATCCGAAGTTGTCGCCAGGGGAGACATCGCTGGGGATCAGTCGCGCCTGCTGCGCCCACGTACTACCACTCCTCGTAAACACATACGCGGCCCCGACGGTCCCCGTCCTTGATGAACTGACGACAGCGGTGTCACCGCTCACGGACACTGATCGGCCAAACTGATCGCCTGCTTTTGCGCCGTCAGGTGTTAGTTTCGCCTGCTGCGTCCACCTGTTATCCGCTCGCGTAAAGACATATGCAGAACCCGAATCTTCCCCATTATCGTCGTCCATCCACGAACTTACGATTGCCGTATCACCGCTTACTGACACTGCAAGCCCAAGATAATCGTCCGCTGAGGAATCTGCAGCATGCAGCTCTGCCTGCTGCACGAATCCAATCATCACTGAATCCGCGAGCGACAGGACCCCAAAGTTGTTACCGTCGCTGTCGGCAGTTACAGAAAGTCCTCCACCTTCAGTCGAGACTGCGTCATTGAATGTGATGTCGCCAGAGGCGCTCAGGCTGACGTCGCCTCTGCCCGATGATAGTGCCGCACTCACATTGATCGTGTCCGATGTGGCACTGAAATTGTTGTCGTCAAGTGATACGTCACCGTTCACATTGAGTGTGTCAATACCGCCTTCGCCATCGATCACAATGCTGGCCGGATAGCTGGCTGCCAGGCTGGTGATCTCGATCACGTCGTCGCCCGTGTCACCCGCGTTGATCGTCAGTGTGCCAGTCGGGTTGTTGAATGTGACGGTTTCTCCCCCGACGTCCGAATCCACCGTCGTCTGTCCGCTGCCCGCGTCACTGACCGTGATCGTCTCGGCCACCGTGCTGTAATTCAGCATCACGTCGGTCGCGTCAATGTTCGACGTGATCGGCTCCAGCCCCGTGTACGTGATCAGCGAGTTGCCGCTGACGGCAATCGTTCCGTCGCTCTCGTTCGTAAAACCGAAAGTTGCGCTGGCAAACGTACCCGTGCCAGTCAGAATCAGTGTGTCGCCGTTTGGCGAGGAGTTCTGCCCTTCGCCGTTGAACACAATCTGTTTCGTAAACGGATTCGAGCCGTCGCCGTCGCCGAAGTCGATCGCCAAAGTGTCGTCGCCATCACCGCCGTTGATGATGATCTGAGCACCGGCGATCTGAGTGCTGTCGATCGTGAGCGTACTGGTTCCTCCACCGTTGACTCCTGCCACTCCGCCATCATTCATGATGCGGCCTCCAGCGAGGTGAACGGTGAGTGTATTCGCGTCGGTCTGTCGAATCGTCAGAGTGTCATCTGTTTCGGTGCCGGTCTCATTAAGAATCAGATTGCCGGAACCGTCCAGGGCAGCAGTGACAGTCTCGGTGTCGGGAGCGTGGAGAAACAGAATGTGCGTGCTGCCCAGGAATTGATAGCCGCTGACGCCGGTTGAGTCTCCATTCGCGCCGAGAGCCAAGTCAGCGATTCCGTCTCCGTTAATGTCTCCAGCAAGAGCTATCGAGGACGCGAAATCTTCGGCGACTGCGAGTGCCGGTCCGCCGTTTCTACCGTTATCAATGCTGCTGTAATCTCTCACGGAACCGTCCGGATTCAGCATGAGCAGATGGAGCACGCCGCGGGCACCTCCATCGACCCCTTGCTGAGCCCCAACGGCGAGATCGGTGACACCGTCCGCATTCAGATCGCCGATCGCGGCCATTGAGATACCGAACCGCGTTTCGGTGAAGCTTCCGTTCGTCAGATCAGGCCCACCGTTCAACTGATGTGCAATTTTTGTGAATTCGCGGGCAGATCCATCCGAGTTCAGAAACAGAACATAGGCGGCTCCCCAGCCGGTCCCTCCGGTGTTGTCTTTGTACGCACCAACTGCCAGTTCTGAGATGCCGTCGCCATCGAGATCACCCAGCGATGCGACCGACGCGCCGAACAGATTGACATCGGTCAGCGTCGGCCCTCCATTCACTCCGCTTGCGATTCGGGTCGACCCATTGACCGTGCCATCAGAATTCATCAGGAAGACATACACCGAGCCTCGGCGGTCTCCCTCAGTCGAGTCGTACCTCGCGCCGACAGCCAGATCGCCAATTCCGTCACCGTCAAGGTCACCCAGCGATGCCACACCGGTTCCAAAACTGATGGACGGTGAGAAAACCGGCGCTCCATTGATACCACTGGCAATTCTTGAGTACGACTTCACGGTCCCGTCGGAGTTCATTCGAAGCAGGTACACGGCGGCTTCACCCACAGCCCCGACGGCCAGATCGGTGACCCCGTCGCTGTCGATGTCGCCGACTGACGCCACTGACCACCCAAAAGCTGCATTGTTGGCAAGGTCCGGTCCGCCATTCGTTCCGCTGGCGATCATGGTGTCGCTCTTCACGGTACCGTCAGCATTCAGCATCAGGACATAGATGGCCCCTCGCCCGTTTCCGCCGGTGTCGTTGCCGTCAGCTCCAACCACAAGATCGTTAATGCCATCGCCGTTCAGGTCGCCAATTGACACGATCGATGAGCCGAATCTGTCGAAAGCATTGAGCGCCGGCCCGCCATTCGTGCTGTTGGCGATTTTCTGGAAGCTGTCGACAGTGCCGTCGTTGGCCTTTGAGATCGTGAAGAGGTGGTCTTCGACCTCGCCGTCGCCAGCGGCGCCGGTGGAGTCCGTTGCTGCGACGTCGGTACTCAGACGAAATCGGGCATACGTTGATCCTGCAGAACCGGCAGGGACGGTTGGGAATGTCAACGTGACTCGGCCGTCGGTTGTGCCGGTGGCGATCGTTGCCTGAGCGCGTTCGGTGGCGTTGTCGAAGACGCCGTCCTGGTTGTAGTCGATCCAGCCGGAGAGGGTGGCTTCGCTGCCCGTTGTGTTGGTGACCAGCAGCGTAATTGTTGGCTGGGCTCCGATCGTGCCGAGCAGGTCCTGCTGCGGGTAGAGGACGCCGTCCTCGTCATCCGGCAGTGCGGCGTCGACATCGTCGGCGTTGGCCTGCGCGTTCTGCAACGTGCCGCTGTCTGCGTCGACTCCGGCGCCGAGATACAGGGTCGTCGACGTCGCGTCGATGTTGTGGCTCGGACCGCCGCTGGTCAGCAGGGTCTCATAATTACCTGCTCCAGTACCGGCTCCCGTGTCCGGGGCGTCGCCATAGTCAGCGGCCAGCATCAGACGGTATTCGAGCGACTCGCCTGATCGAAAGACGTCACTCGGCACATCACGACGCGCACCAAGTCGTGTTGGCTTTCTGCGGCGTCGAGCCTGGTTCTGTGTCTGGATCCGGGATGCAAAACGCTGCAGCCAGTTGTTCAACATGCTGTGGCCCTGTGAATGAGAATGTCTGGTAACCTCGAACGAAAAAATGCCGCCTCGACCTGCACGCCTGCAGTGCTCTGCCTTTGCCATTGAAAGAAAGAGCAGTGATCGCGAAGCCAGTTATCCGGAAGCTGGCGACAGGCTGACAAAACGGGAGGCTTAGGTCAGCGTGGGAATCCGGGAGAACATTGGGTTGGCGGCAGTTGCACAAACGTGGCCAAAACGGCCAGATGCGAACATAGCCGAGTAGTGATTTGGCGTTCAACCGATTCGACCACACAGATTGGTTCCCGTCGCTTCCATCGCTTGACGAATCGGAAGAACGGTACTATCGCAAGTTCTGTTCAGATCTTTCCTGACGGCAGCATCTGAATGATCCGGTGGCGCATCGGCTGAGCGGAGACAGCGAGCAGTCTGAACATCGATCCGGCTGGCTGAGGCGAACGTCAGCTCATGACCTGGCGACAGGTTCAGACTGCCGGATTCCTGCCTGTCCGACTTCTGACACGGTCCACTGGCGATCATGACGTTCGAGTTGCGGACCAGCGACTGCCCCCGTAGCAGGCGTCTCTCTCGAATTCACTTCAGCAGGAGCCTGGCTGGGGCGAGGAAAACCGTGCGTGCGAAGCTGGTCCGGTGGACTGAGACCATTCACCTGGCCACGGCCGATGAGCATTGTCAGCGGTTCTCGGTCTGCTGCTTGAGCCAGGCGATAGCCGATGGGATTCCCTCGCTGAGCATGGCGTCGCGATGGCCGCCAGAGGCGACGGTCTGCAGGTACGGCGTTGTTCCAGTGGCGCTGAGCTTTTCGGCGAAGGCGCGAGAAGCAGCGACGGGCACGGTCGCGTCATCTTCCGCGTGGAACAGAAACACGGGGCAGTGGAGACGGTCGACGCGGCGAAGTGGCGACTCGAAACGGACGAACTCATGAACGCCGGGAAAAATACGCTGCACAGCGGGACTGCTGACGTACTCGGCGAGACTGGTTTCCGGATCCGTCAACGGGGCGAAGGCGAGACAGCCGGCGAGTCGCGGTTCATGACTGGCGAACAGCAGCGACAGCGTTCCCGCTGAACTGTGTCCGGCGGCGAAGATTCGGTCAGGGGCCACCTGCGGCACTCGCTCGAGTACAAACTCCAGCGCGTTGCGGGCGTTAAGCAGACCGGCCTGGGCCGCGCGAAACTGCCGGTAGGCCGCGTTGAGTTCGCCGTCTGTCGGCTGCTCGAATGGCAGTGCTCCGTCGAGCGAGTAACCGACGACGGCGAATCCGGCTTCGACATACGGCAGCGTTTCGTCGCGGTCTGAATCGTTGAAGCACTCGGCACCTTCAAGCAGCGACGTCCCGGCCGGAGCGACAAGCACGCAGCTCAATGAACCGACAGAGTGCTCGCCCGGAGGCAGATACAGGAGGAGCCGCATCGTTGCGCCAGGACCTGCGTTCTCCGCGATGCTGCCGAGATCAATTTCGTAACAGGCGATGCCCTCTACGGCCGACGGTCTGGCCTCGGGCAGTTCCGGAAATCGCGGTACGGGAGCCGCTGCTGCAAGCGTCGTCGGTGATTCCGTTTGACCGGCGTTCGTTGAGTTCGCTGCGACAGACGCGCGGCCGGAACTCGACGAGCTGTTTCCCGCCGTTACTACTTCAGCCGTTGCAGACTCTCTGTCGGACGCTGGGCCGCTGCCGGAGTCGGCAACCCGGCCGGCCGCTTCAGCGCCGGCGACCGGTGTCGGCCCCGGTTGGGCACTTTTCCTGATCGACGAGCCGCCGGTCGCCGCAGTCGGACCACCTTCCAGAACCGGCTGCGTCGGTGTCGCACCTCCGCTGAAGTGCGAATAAATTCCGGCTCCGATCAACAGGACTGCGCCGATGCCACCGACGATTGCCAACTGTTTCGGGTCTGATTTTCTCGCTGGTCGCCGGCTCGGTCGATCCTCCGCGCAGCCGGCTTCGTCGGGCCCTGGTTCGGCAACAGCACGATCAGTCACCGAGTCACTCGCAGCGGCTGAGGCACTGACTGCGGCTGTCGCTGCGTGCGGACGCTCCCGTTCGGAGATGCGACGACGCAGCATCGGAACTGGCGGCGTTCTGTCTGTGGAGTCGGAATGCGCGTCGTCATCGCTGTCGACTGCGGCACGAGCTGCGTCGCCAGGTAACTCGATCGAGGAGCTGTCACCCTCTGGCAGTCGCGTTCGACGCAGCGGCTTCGGCGGCAAGGCGATCTCAGCGGAGCTTCTGCGGCGCGGGGTGTCGTCCGTTGAGTCGTCAGATCGAGGTTTCTTGCGTCGTCGTGGCTGTGGAAGCTCGCCGGATTTCGGCGTGCGTCCCGTACCACCTCCGCGTTTCAGCACGATATCGCCTGATGCTGAATCACCGCCCGATCCGTCAGCGTCTGCTTCGGCGGCGAGAGCGCGAGTGAGTGCAGACACGTCGTCGCTCGCAGACTCCTCTTCGTCAGGCAGCAGATCGGCGTCCGTGATATCGAAGACGGGGGCGACCGCTGACTCTCTCGAAGCCGCCGCGGCACGTTGACTGCCGGACGACCGAGGCTTCGCACGACTTGTCTGCTGGCCGCTGCCCGGCCGTGACTGATCGGCGCCTTCCGGTCTGGCCGTCGGTTTCTCCGAAGTCTCGAACTCATCTGCAGGAGCACTGTGACCAATCGAGTAGACCGGAATTTCTTCGGTGACTCCGGCATCGCGCGCCGGGAGGGATTCCGCAGGAGCCGGCCCCGGCGGAGTTGCTGGATGCACGCCCGACTTCCGCTGCATCTCAGCATCCGAAACGTGTTCCGCCCGCTCGGGAATATGGAACACACCCGAGCAGTTGCTGCATTCACCGTCGCGTCCGGCAAAGCGTTCGGGGATCAGAAACGACTTACCGCATTCCGGACACGTGACCCGAATCTGCATGGGTGACTCCTGCAGAAAACCGTGCTCCGTTTCCACTGCCGCAGACTCTGAGACACCGCGGGGACTTCGGGCGGCCGGCTAATCCTTGAGCTGCCGCAGAATCTCGTCCGGCTCAGGAAATCGTCCGGTCTGGTGCTTCGAATAAATCAGCCGACCGTCGACAACAACGTCAAACACACCGCCTCGTCCTTTGATCAACTCAGCATCGATACCCGCCTGCTGTTTGATTGCGGCCGCCAGACTGGCGGCCTGCGGTGTGTAGTTTCACTGGACGCAATACGTGATCGAAATCGTCATGGCACGGCTCGCTGCGACAAAACTGACGTGCTTCAGCGCAAGCGAGATTAGCAGCGTCAGGCTGGCGAGCCAAGTCGATCAGGAACGAGTTGCCTGCGGCACAGGCAGTTAGAACTGCTGGGGATTACTCGACATGGATCGAGCTGCTTCGAAGAACTCATGCCACGTCGTCCGCAACACAGTCGGCACAATCGACTCCTGGGGATTCACCGTGTTCCCGCGGATCAGCCCACGTTCTGATGGATGCTGCGTCTGCTCACTGCGATCGGCGAAAACCTCATCGCGAGGAGGTTCGTCATAGGGGCGGTCCTCGTGTCGGCGGAAGCTGTACTCGTACAGAAACCCGAGCTGCATTCGCCGCCGCAGGCTGTGTCCGCCTTCCTGTCCGGTGCGTACGAAATAGCGAGTCACCAGCTCGCCACGACAGTTCCAGGCAGCTTCCTGGTCTTTCTTCTGAGTCTTCGTTGTCTCGTATTCAATGGGCCAGAGATTCGCCAGTGCTTTCAAGGCGAACGTGTTCAACAGATGTCGGCCGACCCCCAGAAACCGATATTGAGGTCGCACCCAGAAACGCAGTTCCGGCGCATCGTCATCGCACGAACAGGTCCCCGCCGGAAGTCTGTCCTGATGCTGCTTTGCCCGCGGTAACAGGGCCACAAATCCCAGCGGGACGTCTTTCAGTTGCCAGCAGTCGTCAGGCAGGCCCGAGCTTTTCCGGATCGACGGATACACGTACAGAACTCTCTCACTCCGCGGCGAGAGAAACGTGGGATCGATCTCCGGCCATTCAGACCGATACTCGTTCAGCAGAATTTCTCGAACGCGTTTGCTGGCGGTGGTTGGTCCAGGGAGCGGTTCAACACTGGAATACTCAACCGCCAGCGAAAAACGTGACTGCAGGTATTCAACGAAGGATCGGCTGAAGTCCGCACGCAGAACAGGCCAGACATGACGAAACTCAGGCATCATGGACCATCGGTGAAACACCGCCACCCAGCCTCGATTGAGTGGATGTGCGTCGAAGTCTTCCATCCGGGCGTTCAACCAGGCGACTTCCATGGTCTGCATGATGTGCAGGATCTCGTGAACTTCCGGGATGGTGAGCTTGTCGCTCCGGTCCTTCGAGCTTCTGGCTTTGCCTTGGGGAACAGGAGCGGCTTCAGCCGGCAATTCAGCAATCAGACTCTGCAGATCGGGATACATGTGCTGTGACAGCCGATCGAGTTCTTTATGGTCCCGCAGGTGCTCCTGCAGCTTGCTGAAGCCGTCCAGCGACTTCAGAAAGCCTTCTCTGAGGTCCGGCTCCGGAAGCCAGCGACGGCGCAGAAACTGAAACAGGCGACGGGTTTCGTGACCGGTTGTGTCCATTGATCTGTCCTGAAAACGCGACCGCATTAAGCGGCGGATTACCTGTCGGATGCAGCCGGAGACGTGCCGGATGCGGGCGGAGATTCGAGTTCAGCCGACGATCCGATGTCGCCACACTTTCGTGACCACCGAGCCGCTTCACTGAAGACCGCCCACGCAGTGTGGTGCCCGAGTTCGCGATAACTCTCGAACTGTGATTCGTTGAAGAACTGGTCCGCCGTCGGCTGCTGCGGAAAGTCTTCGTGCTCCCGCGCGTAGTTTGCCAGGTCGGGAGGCTCGTCGCCGGTCAGTACCGGTTTGATATAAACCAGCGTCCCCAGCGGCGCGTCAACGTCCAGATAGTCATAGCGAATCGCTCCAATGGCACAGTGCCACTTTGCCTTTTTGTTCGCTGCATCCTGACGGACCGAGTCCACGTTGATCTGAATCTCGACTCCCAGATCAATCCGGCATTTGCGAACCAGATTGCCGAGGTCTTCGAACGCGTAATCCGGGTCGGCTCCGGCATCGACCGCGATGATGTAGCGGCAGCGTCGGCGGACCAGTTCGTAAACGCCCATGTTTTCGAAGTGGCCACCATCCGAGAGATTGACGAAGCCGTGTTCGTTGTCCGTGCCGGACATCATCTCGACCAGCAGACTTCCGAGTGCCCAGACGGGGCCCGGCAGTTTCCAGCGACGACTGTCGCGCGGGTTGCCGACCCACCAGCCCAGACGAACGTTGAACAGTGTCATCAGGGCAGCCAGTGCCGGCGACGTTCGCTCGCCCATGTTGGGATTGGCTGCTGCTCCGGAAATCGCGACCGCACGTCCGACAGTCAGATCGCCTCCGAAACCCGCCGTATGGCCGTGTCCGGTGCGGGCCGTCGGCCGGAAACCAAGCTGAGGATTACCACACGCCAGCGGTGTCAGTGTGAACGAATTCGCTTTTCGATCCCGCTGCGCCAGACTCTTTGATCCGGCCAGATTGATCGCGGTATTGAAGAGCTGATACGGACCATCAAAGCCAGCGGTCCCCCGGCCTTCCGCGATCACCAGTTCGCACAGTTTCAAGTCGTCGAGCGGATCGAAGTCAGTCCAGGGATGCGGCTGACGTCTCGGCCGGTACGTACTCACGGCAGTGCCAAACGCCTCCGACCCGCGCTCTTTGGCACGCGTCGCACCGAGGTAGCATCGCGTCAGCCGGTTCGCGTACAGATTGTTGAGCGACGTCGAGTTCACATCGATCCGGCGCGAGGCATACATGCAGAATGCCCCACTGCCCAACAGTAGCAGCAGCAGTGTCCACGGACAGGTTTCCTCCAGGCGGGATTCGTAATCGGCAAATCGTTCCACCAGAGTCACTGGCTGGTCCGGCAGCGTTTCGGCGGGTGCATCAATCGCTGAGGAAACGGCCAGCGCCAGACCGCAGATCAAGCCCACGAGGAAGACATACGGGACCGCCATCACGGCAAACTTCAGGACGGGACTTCGCTTCTGTGAATTCGGCGAGCGGCCTGCAACCAGTCCCCCAATCGTGGACAGCACCCAGCCCGCGGTGACCGCTCCGCGAATCCAGTATTCACACTGTTCGACAATGGCCGGTCCGAAAATGACGACCGCAGCGACCACCAGCCAGATCAGAGCGGCTCGGCCGACGGTCGCTGCCATGCGCCCCCACCACTCCCGTTCGTCCTCACTGATCTCGTTGGCTCCCAGTGCGAGGGCAATCTTCGAAGCCAGAATCCACGAAAACAGCATCAGCGGGATTCCGACAACGAAGTCCAGTGACTGATTGGCTGTCCCCACATGCCAGAACTGCCAGCGAACGACGGCAAAGATCAGGATGCCACCCGCCGCTCCGCCCGCTGCGCGAGCCAGCATTGTAGTGAAGCAAAACCGCTCCATGCCCTGCCACAGTTCCAGCAGGAAGTAACACACGGCCGCAAGTGCAGCGAAGAAGACAGACACTGCCAGCGGCCGCTGATCCAGCCCGTCGAGATTGATCCCCCATAAGTCGCTGAGATTGTCCTTCGACGACAGCAGCCAGACGGCTGACACTGCAGAAATCACCAGCAGGCTCACGGTTACCGTATAGATACCGGGCGAGAGATGAACCTGATGCGCCATCGGCACCTGCTCTTTTTGCTGGTGCCGCCTGATCTCGCGAATGCGTCCGATGGCTGCACCCATCAGAGCCAGCGCAACAAACATCACCGCAAGTGTCGCGACCACCATGATCTCGGCTGAGCAGGGGACGCCGGTCAGCTTCTCACTCAGGAACGACGCATGGACAAGTCGAATTGCAGCGACACATCCGATAAGAGCTGGCAGCAGGACCAGCAGACTCGCCACCAGATTTCTGACATAAGCCGACATCAGCGACAGCGAGTCCTGAGACAGCAGGCCGACCTTCGGAGACAGGTAATTGCTGTAAGCCCGCAGGTGGGCAATCGGCTCCGGCTCTTTTTCCCGTTCAGCCTCGGCACTGCCCGCAGGACGATCGTGGCTCAACGATGGATTGCGACGAAACGTCTGCTCGCGTCGAATTGGCTGCAGGAGGTCCTCAGCGTCCGTCAGTCCCTTCTGTCGACGGACCAGCGCCGAGAACCAGCTTCCGATGTAACCGCCGCCGGAGACTGTTGACAGGTAGTCGATATGCTTCAGCAGCTTCTGCTCGGCCAACCCCTGCAGAATGCCGAGATTGAACGTCGCGCTGCGGATGCCGCCGCCAGAGAACGCCAGTCCGACCAGATTCATTGACAGCGCCCGCCGCGTGACCTGTTTCAGCAGGTCGTCTGAGTCCTCGTATGCGTCGTCGCGATCGATGGACGCTGCCGGGCGAACGGGCGAATCAGACAACGGAGATTTACCGCATTCCTTGATTTCGCGGTCACGGGCCAGTTTTCGCCGCAGCTCGATCTGGCCGAGTTCGTCGTCCCAGACGTCTTCCCAGGCCAACGGTTCTGCGGACGAGCTGCAGTCGTTTTTTGATTCGTACATGCCGAGTGATCCCACAGAATCAGAAACGCGACTGCGGACGTCTCTGCGTCGCACCTTGAAGACAACGCAGCATTGCGGCACAGAATCCCGTCAGTGCAGCAGTTCACAGGCAGTCGATAACCCGGCGAGCAGGGGAAGCCCGATGTCGACTGCCTCGTTTCACTCAGCGGAGCGAATTGCAACCAGCGATTGCGCAAAGCGACGCTGTCGAGCTTGAGTCAGCAGTCGCTGACGAGACTACAGCGCACAGATTTACGCCGCGAAAACTCTCAGCCAATTACGCGCTGCGACGGCGAAGTTGCGTCTCGCGACACGATTTCTCATGGACAGCCCGCATGAACTGTCAGACATATCGAGCGAGCCAATCCTGCTCACGTCGACCGGCCTGACACCGCGATTGATGTTCGGGAAAGAAAGGCAAACGGCCTCACTGCCCGGAACGCAGTTGCGTCGGCCCGTACAGTTCTTCGACGGCCTTGTGCAGCTCGATTTCGCGCTGCCGTCGATTCTCAATGCCGAAGTTGCGGCGCGGGTCACGAACGTGCCACGGGACCGGAGCCTGTTTGCCGGGCGTCGTCCCGGTTCCCGGCAGCAGATACAGCTTCTGCATTTCTTCGAGATTCAGCGGCCGGGCGCCCACTCGGCCGAAGACCGCGATCTGGTTGCCGGCTTCGTCGACGGCCCGGTCACGCTCAACGGCTTCGGCCAGTGAGAGCGCGTGGCCTTCGTGCGGAATCTTGAACGTTGCCACGAGCTGCGGAGTCGGGCGTGGTGAAAAGCCGTCGTTGCCCGGCGTGTCGGGACCCGTGAGCTGTACGACGTGCATTCCATTGTGGCCATCTGCCAGGTAAGCAAACTCGGTGACGTAAGTGATTGCCAGTTTGACGTCGTGCAGATCATTGATGCAGCCGTCGGCGTTATAAATCTGATCGACCTTCGGCTCGCGGGGATTCTTCACGTCGAGGATCACCAGTCCCTGATGCCCCGCCGCGACGTACGCGTACGTCCGCGCGACATAGATGTTGTGAACGTCTTCGATCTCAATCCCGGTGACCGGCTGCGGGGCTTCCGGGTTGGTCACGTCGAGCACTTTGACGCCGTCGTGATCGCAGACGAACGCGTAGCGGAACTGGAACTCGACGCCGCCGGGTTCGTGCAGAAACTCGCCCTCCGGCAGCACCTTGACGACTCGCAGGTTCAGATGATCCGAGATGTCGACAATAACGATGCCGGCGTCGCACGAGATCCAGGCATACTTGCCGAACGTCGAGATCCGGCGGGCTCCGTTGAGAATCCCATCCGGATTAAACACGACGTCTTTCTTGACGAAGTTGTTGTTCGGGTTGCCGTCCAGCAGCGTACCGGCGAGAACGAGGATCAGCCCTTCGCAGGTGTCGGTCACGTAAAGGAACGCGTACTGCAGCGGGACAGCGGCCTCGAAGTTCGCCGGATCGTGCGTTCGCGTCGGGTCCGGAGCGATCGTTGTCGGCGACGCGACGTCAGTGCAGATACCTTCCGTACGGACGTAGAACTTCTGACCGAGCGGCGAGACCGGAGCCGTCGTGTAGCGCTCGGCAAACGCTTTGTTGTCCGTAAACGCGATGTCGAAGATGCGGAAGCCGGCTTCGCCGCACGCTGCGTACAGATACTCGCCGCGATGCTGCAGATTCAGAATGTTGTGGTGCATTCCGGGATGGAAGATGTTGTCCGCGATGTCGAGCCCTGGGTGCTCGTACGCAGTTTCAAGCTGTCCGCCGCGTTCAACGTGCGCGGCATACTCTTCCGGATACGCATTGCGATGCAGCGAGCTGCCAATAACGGCCTGTGGTTCGCCGCGTTCCTGCACGACAGGCGACCAGACACCGTGGTCTCCCGCCGCGATCCAGACATAACGGCCCATCCAGTTCGTGTATTTCGTACCGAGCATCAGTAACTGCGACATGATCGCGTTGTTGTCGTCGTCGCCGGACAGATGACAGTCGCTGCAGAGTTTCGTCTCGCCTTTGCCGCGGACCGTGTGCGGTACGTTCGTGCTGAACGCGATGCCGCTCATGCCTTCGCCGGAGATCGTCTGCTGCTGGTAGTAGATCGATTCCCGGTTCCCGTTGTACGAACTGACGTGAATCGCGCAGGCCGAGCGGACCGGATTGATGCGGTTGCCCGTGACGTTGCCGTCTTTCGCGAGCATGTAGACATCGTCGCGCAGCGTCTGGAAGCAGTAAGCCGTGTAGTTCTTCAGCGTGTCGCCCTCGAAGTGCAGTTCGGGCATCTTCTTGTCGGCCTTCTGCGGCAGATGGCAGCCGAAGCAGCTTGGGTTCCAGGACGAGTGACACGCGATGCAGTTCATCTCCTGAATCGAGTGCGCGCACTTCGTCGGATCGTCCGGCACGTCGCCCCATTCCCAGTCGAACTGGTCGCCGTTCTCTTTGAAGCGGATCGTCTTCGACAGAGCCGACAGCGCGTTGTAGTCCGGATGCGTCGGCGTGATCGTGTCTTTGACCTGCGTCACTTTCCAGGAGAGATCGCTTTCGACCATCGAGTTCTGCACGACGGTTCCGTCAGGCAATGTCTCGAATCGGCGTTTGCCGAACGGCGTGCGCAAAGCGGCGAGATTACGGCCGACGTCTTTCACTTCTTCGCGGCCTTCACGCTGGGTGACCATGCCCTTCCAGACGTTGCCTTTCGCAGCCGGGCCGGAGGTCAGCAGCGGCGCGTACTCGCTTACCGTGCCGTGGCAGTCAGTGCAGGTGACTTCGACGGCCGCGCGCACTTCGCCGTAAAGCTTCGTGTCACCGTGGCTGTCCTGCACAAAGTGACAATCGACGCAGTGCATGCCCTTTTCAAGGTGGACGTCGAGCATGTGAACCGGAACGCTACCCTGCATTTCTTCGAGAGCTTTTTCGAGCTTCTGCACGCGGGCGAGTTCTTCCTCGTTCGGCGAGACCCAGTCGCGGTTGCGGTACAACTCCTTGTGAACTTCGGGCACTTTGACGCCCAGCATCTTCTGTTGCGGCGTGACGTCCTGCAGCGGCTCGCCGTGATGATTCAGCAGCGCGCCGTCTCGATCCTTTTTGAAGACAGCCCGGTACGCCCAGCCGTGGCCGTGGAAGTCGGCCAGCGTGTGCTTGAGCTGCGGATTGAGTTCGATGATGTCGGCGAGGAACTCGTAATCGGCGGTCAGCATCTTCGTGTCGATATCGTTGGGGTTCGACATCTGCCGACGAGTGAACTCTTCCGACGACGGCTTTGAGGCTTCGCCCGGATAGAGGAACTCACCATCCGTGTCCTGGTCCTGCCACATATAGCCGAGGTAGCTGTTCATGACTGTCGTGCCGGGGTGCATGTGGCAGATCATGCACTGACTGGTCGGGATCGACGTCGTAAAGCGATGCGTGATCGGGTGCCCGGATTCGTCTTTCGGAATCGTCGGGTCGAGGCCTGCGACAAAGTCGTCAATCTCCGATGCTGCCTCACCACGATTGCCGTACTTCGCGTACGGACCGGAATGCACCGGCGAGCGATCATTCGCATAGATGACGTGACATGATGTGCATCCGCTCTGCCGGTAGTCACCCGGATGGTCGTTCGTGCCGATGAAGTTGAGCGTCGGATCGAGCAGGCGCGTCTTTGCCAGGCCAACGAACACAGGGTCGGTACGATTGAGCGTTCCGAAGCCGCGATTACTCAGTCGCAGTCGAGGTCGGCCGGGTTCTTCCGTGCGTTCCGGAATTCCAATTTCCGTTGCGAACCGGCCGCCGCGTTCAAAGATGCGCAGGATGTTGCCGGGATGGCTCGTCTGGAATCGCGGCAGTGGTTCGAGGAATGGCAGCACACCTTTGTAGTCACGCTCGAACTGCGTCGGTGCCGGCACCGTCTGCACGCGTTGCGGCGTGCCGTTCATCGAGTAACTCTCGCCATAGCGCGACCACTTATGCGTGACCGCTCCGTTGTTGTACAGAGCCGCGCCCCACAACATGCAGCCGTGAGTCATCATGCTCTTTTTGACCTGCAGCGTTTCCGTCGGATGACAGCCCGCCGTGCCGCAACTCAAATGAGCGATCCGCAAATCGCCGGGGTTGACGAAGCGGATGAACTCCGGCTTCTCGTGGTTCAGCAGTGTGTAACTGCGAATCGGGTTCGCTGACGAGCACCAGGCATCCGGAAACTTCGGATGCACGTGCCCGATCTCCTTCATTTTTGTATTCGCGTTCCCGCCGTGGCAGTCGGTGCAGCCGAGCTGAACCGTCTCGGCCATATGCGGTTCGTGCGTCTGTTTGTGACACTCGATGCAACCCCAGCTTTTTGCGTGAGCGTCTTCGGGAGTCTGCTTAGACAGGTCAACATGCAGCAGTTCAGGCGGAAGCGGATACGCGTCCGGCAGCAGATAGCGCGAGTCCTGCGTCTCGAACACGGCAGGTTGAAACGCTTCGTCGCCGACCTCGTCAGATTCGACGTCCCGGAATTCGGCTGTTGTCAGATCCGAGTGAGAATCCCCGGTCGAGCGTGCGGGGTCTCGCCGAAAACTGTCAAGCAGGCGTGAGATCGGCGAGCGTCTTTTCGGCGCAGGATCCGACTTCTGAGAAGCGGGCGGAGCCTCATCTCCCCGTAAGGTGAACCGAGCGGGCACCACAAGAACGGCCAGGCTCAGAAGGGCCGCTGCTGTTGTTGTTGCCGCAGGATGTCGCATCCAGTTCATCGCTCGCTGACCTCCCTGTCAGGGCAAGCGTTGTCTTAACTCATCGAGTGCCCGGTGTTGCTATACCAGCCTTGCTCAGAACGTGAAGACAACTTCTGAGAAAGCCGCCCATAACTGATCAACGTCCCCGGTCCTGAACTGCCGGTACAGATCCTTGAAGCCCTGATCCGGGATCAGTGTGGAAACGCCAAACAGTGCGATCATGTTGTCGTTGTGAAACGGTCGCCACTCAAAGCCGGTACTCAGGTCGACGCCGATCTTCCGGTCGATGCCCCCCTGAAACGTGAAAGTCTCCAGGACAGCCGTATTATCAAACATCAGATAGTTCGCGTTGCAAATCATGCGCAGCTTCGGCGTTATGTCGGCATCAAAACCCAGGTTAAACAGCAGCAGGCCGGGGTTCGTGAAGTTACTCTGCCCCTGAATCTTGCTGGATCGAAGGTTCGGCACGAGGCTGCGGTCGTTGACCAGCCGGACACCGAAGAGCTGAATCGCCTGACGCTGCCAGTAACTGAATTCGCCGCCGGCAAAAACCGGGTTGTCCAGAATCGTGTCGAATCCAGTGCCGGTGGTGTCGTTCGGATCGCTGTCACCCGAGGCGTAAAACATCGACGCCCGGAAGCGTGCCCAGTCGCGGTCATAAGACAGTTCCAGAGCACCCATGAAGGCGTTGATATCGATCGACCGGCCACCGATCGGGTTCATCGTGTCCTTGCCGGTGACCCAGTAAAAGGCGTTGCTGACATTGACGCGGCCCATGTGGCCATCACCAGCCAGACCGAGGTAATAAGCTTCCACGCGATGTGGCTGAAATACTCCCGTCGGGTCCGGACGAACCAGGTTGTTGTTGCGATCAAACTTCGTCGTCGGCTGGTCGTTGTTCCAGTGGAAGCTGGTCTGAAACGTGTAACCGGGGAAGATGAAATCCTGAATATAGTAATTGGCCATAAACACGTTCTGATGCCTGTCGTCGAACGTGTTCAGACCGGAGTTCGTATCCTTCTCGACCATGTCGAAGAACAGGATGTTGAACTGGTGCCGGTTGGACTTTCGCGTGCCGAACAGCCGCACGGCCCGGTTTGTGTCGAAGAAGATGAAGCCGCGGAAGTCCGAGTTGAACAACTGGTTGCCCGCTCGCGCCGAAATGAAATCGTAGTCCGGACTGAGATCGGCGAGCTTCGCTTCGACAAAGTACTCCTGCAGCAGGATTTGATGATTTCTGATTCGTGAGCGGCCGTGGAACGTGTCGGGGTTGACGATCGACAGCTCATTGAGCTGCAACTGATTGATGTTGAATGCTGGAGCAATGCGGATCTGCCAGTCGAGTGGCTTGAAGGCCGACTGGTTGCCGTGAAACAGGTCGAATCGCAGAAAGAAGTTCTGCAGCAGCGTCTGCTGGTTGGGGTTGCCAAAAAACTCCTGCTGATTGGCAAACCGCGTGCTTTCAAACGGCGTGGTGGGCGTCGGAACCTGGCGATAGTCGAAGATCGACTGGCTGGTTGCCGTCAGATTCATAAAGGTGTGCTGGCCGACGATCGGATAGTCGCCCTTGAGCACGTTCTGGTTGTACGGATCCCACCAGTGACCGGGAACGCCGATGTAGTCGACGGTCCACGGATAGCTGACGCCGTAGCGGTCGGTTCGTGGATAGCCCAGCCGCCAGCGGTCCGGCACGGGAACGAAGTGGCTGTCTTCCTGAATGTCGGGAGACAGAATGCCCGACGGTCCGGTGAAGCCACGCGGCGCTGAGGGCTCAGGGATCAGCAACTCTGAGACTTCTGCCAGCGGGCGCGGAGCGGCGTCGCGCGGCGAAGACTCGATTGGCCGGTTCAGAATTTCCGGTTTCAGCTCGCCAGACGAATCTTCGCCAGACGGATCACTGTCCTCAGCGGTTGAATCAGCCGGGACTGAAAACTGCGTCAGGACAAACGGCGGCAGTTCATTGGCAAACACAGGCCCGCTTCGAAAAGGCGGAGTTTCGCGTTCAGTCTCGCGGCCTTCTGCAGATTTCGCCGGCACCTGCTGAGCAAGCACTTCCACTGACTCTCCAGCGATTCCGGCAGCCAGCGCAGTTGCGAGGAATCGCAAACAGCTCAAGCTGCGAAGTCTGGATAGTGTGAAGCGTGTCACGTCGCCGTCCCGACCGAAGTCACTGTAAACGAGGTTCCGCCCGCGACCATCTCAGGGACGATCGCGTATCGGTCATATCGGTCAGGAAGGCAGGGCAACTTTTTCTGGATATACCGGTTTTACTGTTTGGCTGAGAAAGCGATTGCGAGGCTGGGAAAAATGCGTGGAGCGGCGAAGGCGTAGGAATTCTTCGCCGTCTCAAAACGAGTAGCGTTCGAGCTTCTCGATGTCGCATTCAACGCCGAGACCCGGCGAAATCGGCACGCGCATCCGGCCGTTTTCGATCGGGATCATCTCGGTGATGACGTCGTCGACCAGGCCGTAATAGGTGCAGTCGTTGGCCAGTGAGTACGACGGGCAGGCCGCGGCGACGTGCAGCATGGCGGCGGTCTTCGGGCCGAGGTCGTGGCCGCAGTGCATGATGCACGGGATTCCGGCCGCTTCGCACAATATCCCGATTTTCACGCAGGGCAGAATGCCGCCGGCGATGTGCGTGTCCGGCAGAATGTGCGACGCCGCGTTCTCCCGCAGAATCTGCAGCACCGAGTCCGGCTCAACGACGCTCTCGTTCAGCGCGATTGGAATCGCTGTCTGCTCACGGAGCCAGCGGGCAGCGGAAAGCGGCTCGGCCATGATCGGCTGCTCAAAGTATTCGAGGTCGAACTGTTCGAGCCGCCTTGCCAGATCGGCGGCCTCCTGCGGCGAGTACGCCCGGTTGGGATCGACGCGAATCTTCAGCCGGTCACCGACGGCGTCGCGGATGCCGCGGACCATTTCAAAGTCTTCATCCGCGTCGGAGCCGGCTTTCGTTTTTATCGTGCTGTATCCCTGCTCGACGTACAGAGACGCGATCTCGCCCGCGCGTTCGTAAGTCTGGATGCCCATGCAGGCAGCGAGTTCGATCTCCTCGCGGATGATCCCGCCCAGCAGCACTGCGACCGATTGCCCGGCCGCTTTGCCCGCGATGTCCCAGCAGGCCATCTCGATCCCGCATTTCACGCGCAGCCGCAGCAGACCGTCTCCGCTGTGAGGAAAATCGCGGTGCAGCGCTGCGATGTTCTGCGGATCGCGGCCGAGCATCCATTCGGCGTCGCGGCGTAGCTGCGCGTAGTTGAGGTGCGGCAGAAAATTGACGTTGTACTCGCCCCAGCCTTCGAGCCCCTCGTCAGTCTGCAAGCGGACAATGCCCTTCGCCGTCGTCGAACTCGTACGAATGTGAGACCGGTACGGTGCGATGGGAGCTGTCTGCGGAACTTCGACAAACCACGTCGTGACGTTCGTGACTCGCATCATCGAAGGGACCTCGAGTTACCAGGCCTGAACTGACTGAAAAAGTCGGACAGACAACCTGCCAAAGCTGTCCGGCACGGTCTGTTCCGGAGTGGATGATTGTGGCGAAGTTCCGGCGCAGCGTTAAGTAGCACACGCCGCAAACCCGGCCCTGAAGACCGGCCACAAAGTCTCGCCCAGGTACGGAGGCCGGAGTTCGCGCGATTTGTTCTACGTCGACCACTTCCGCGGCATCGAAGCCGAGCATCGAACCGGAAAACATCCACCTCGGCGGCTGATCGATCCGCACGGACCGACTCTCGCCTCACATGGGCGCCACTGCTGGCTCGCCAGCAGTGTGCTGAGCACTGCCGGACAAGCCTGTGATGATCAACCGCCGATCTGCCGGTCGAATTCCGAATAGTCGCCGATCCAGAACCAGAGAAGACCAGCGTCAACTTCGACGGCGAGGGCTCGGGGCTGCTGATCCGGTCTACGGGTTTTATGCGATCACATCGTGCAGGACTTCGCCTGCGACGTCGGTCAGGCGGAAGCGGCGGCCGTTGTATTTGTAGGTCAGCTTTTCGTGGTCCATACCCAGCAGGTGCAGGATCGTCGCGTGCAGGTCATTGATGTGGACCTTGTCGTCGTGAGCCTTGTAACCGATCTCGTCCGAGGCTCCGTGAATCGTGCCGCCCTTCGCGCCGCCGCCGGCCAGCCAGGCACAGAAGCAGTGCGGGTTGTGGTCGCGGCCGGGTTTGGCTGACTTCTGAGCGACCGGCAGACGCCCGAATTCGCCGCACCAGACGACCAGCGTGTCTTCCAGCAGGCCGCGTTCAGCGAGATCGCTCAGCAGGCCGCCGACTGGCTGATCGGTTTCTCCGGCGAACTGGCGATGATTGCCGTCAATGTCGTTATGCCCGTCCCAGGACCGCTGATTCTCCATACCGCCCGAGTAGATCTGCACGAAGCGGACACCACGTTCCAGCAGCCGTCGCGCAACCAGGCACTGCCGCGCGAAGTGGTCGCAGCGTTCGTCGCCGATGCCGTACAGGTCCTGAATATGCTTCGGCTCGGCAGCGATATCGAGTGCTTCGGGCGCGGCCGTCTGCATGCGGTAGGCGAGTTCAAAACTCTCGATCCGTGCGGCCAGTTCCGAATCTGCGCGGTGGTCGTCGAGATGCAGCGAGTTGAGTGACTTCAACAGGTCGAGCTGGTTCCGCTGCGCGAGATCGGTGACGTCAGACGGCCGGACGAGATTGTCGATCGGTTCGCCTTGTGGCTTCAGATGTGTGCCCTGAAAGACGCCCGGCAGGAATCCCGCGCTCCAGTTGGCGGCGTGTCCCTTCGGCAGTCCGCGGCCTTTGGGATCACTCATCACGACAAAGCCCGGCAGATCACGGCTCTCGCTGCCGAGCCCGTACGTCACCCACGAACCGACGCACGGAAAACCCATTCGCGCAAAGCCGGTGTTCATCGCGAACAGCGCCGGCGAGTGATTATTCGACTCGGTATGTCCCGACAGAATGAACGCCATTTTGTCGACGTGCCGGCCCATGTGCGGAAAGATCTCGGGGACCATCTTGCCGCACTCGCCCTGCGGCGCAAACTTGAATGGCGACTTCATCAGGTTACCGACGGCGTTCTTGAAGAAGCCGGTCGTGTCGCTGAAGTCCGGAGCGAATTCGCGGATGGATTTGTCGTGCCACTTCTCCAGAGCGGGCTTGTAATCCCACGTGTCGACGTGACTTGGCCCTCCGTTAATGAAGAGCCAGATTACGCGTTTAGCGTGCGGTTCAAAGTGCGGATCTCGTGGTGCCAGCGGGTTGAGCGCGCGATCGCCGAGCGTCTCGTCGGCTCTGGCAACTTCGAGCAGTCCCTCGTCCTGCAGCAACCCGGCGAGGCCGAGCGTTCCAAACCCGCAGCCGGCCTGAGCGAGAAGCTGGCGGCGTGACATCGAGAAGAGATCGTGAGTCATGGCTGTGTACCTGCGGGCAAGATCGCATCCAGAGTCGAGAGAGTTGCAGCGGGTAGATTCTTCCATCGTGACCCTGAGCACGCCAGCGTTTCGGCAGTCGGCCGAAAGTCAGTGCGACGTTCGCGACTGCCGACATTGCGTCTTCAGTCGATCGACCAGCCGTACTCGATCGCCTGCTCTCAACCATTTCCCGGCTGACTTTACAGCCGGGTCCCCGGCACGACAGGCTTCGGCGGGCCACCGGCGAGCTGGACCCTGATGTCAACGGCTTTGCCATCCCGGATTACCGTCAGCGTGACAGACTCGCCGGGCTTGCGGCTTTCGATGGCTTCGCGGAAGTCGCCGACGGACTTCACTTCTTTGCCGTCCACTTTGACGATCAGGTCGGCAGTGCTGCGGTCGAGTCGCTCGAAGACAAACGGGCCACGGCGTTGGCGCAGCAGCGTTGGACCACGCACACCAGCGCGTTCGGCCGGGCCGTCCGGGGTCAGACGCTCGACGAGGAGTCCTTTCTCCGTTTCAAACACTCGCTGGATTCCGACCTCCGGACGGAAGACTCGGCCGTGAGTGATCAGTTCGGGGACGACGCGAGCGACCAGGTCGACGGGAATGGCGAAGCCGACGCCAGCACTCTGGCCAGTGCGGCTGGCAATGGCCGTGTTGATGCCGATCAGCCGGCCGTGCAGATCGAGCAGCGGGCCGCCCGAGTTACCGGGGTTGATGGACGCGTCGATCTGGATGATCGATTTGATCGTCCAGTTTTCCTGCACCTCCAGCGAGCGGTTCAGGCTGGAGATGATGCCCGTCGTCAGCGTCCGTTCCAGCTCGAACGGGTTGCCGATCGCCAGGACGCGCATCCCGACTTTGAGCTTGCCGGAGTCGCCCATCGTGAGCGGGAAGAGCACTTCCGGCGGGGCGTCAATTCGGATAATCGCGACATCATTCGGCGGGTCGTAACCAACGACGCTGGCTTCGTACGTTTCGCCGTTGAACAGTGTGACGCCGATGTTCCGCGCGTCGGCGATGACATGCCAGTTGGTCAGGATGTGGCCGGTCTTATCGATGACCGATCCCGAGCCGGTACCTTCGGCCGTCGATTCAGTCAGGAAAAACGAGTCAACCCGGATGCTGCGCGTCGTGATGTTCACCACGCTGCGGTGCAGCCGCTCGTAAACGGCGACGTTGATCGCCTCTTCGGACGTCAGCCCCTCGGCGTTAAACAGGCCGGCGAGGTCGTCCTCTGCACGAGCCGGCACGACCAGTGGAAAGCCGGGACCGCGCGGACCGTTTCGGTCCTGAGCAACCGCGGACGACATCACGTCGATCGGTCCGGCATGGCGGCTGTCGATCAGCCAGGCGGTAAACACGCTCGCAAGAACAGCGGAACACAGACATCCGGTGAAGAATCGCATGGTCCAGTCTCCATTGATTCTGAGATTCGTCAATGTTGATGCGGCGACAACTCGTCGTCGTTTCTGACAGATTCCCGCAGCAGGTCAGCGGTGAATCTGCTATGACTCGCCGCGCTGGCTGATCGCCAAGCGTCGCAGCAGAAAGAACGCTCCGTCAGCCGTGTTCTATGAGCGCCCCGCACACGGCTCAAGATGACTCGACCTGCCGGCTGTACGTCCCCCTGGCGCGTTTCGTCAGGACCATTTCTGAGGACCATGGAATGAAGCGAATTGCGATCCTGACCGCCGGTGGCGACACGCCAGCTCTGAACGCGACTCTATACGGAGCCGTGCAGCGAGCCAACGAGCTGGAAATCGAAGTCTACGGACTGATGAAAGGCTTCGACGGGATGCTCAGCGAACGGCTGCCGCACGTGCGGCTCAATCCACTGTTCACGACGATTCCGGAATTGGATCCCTGCATGGGTGGTACGATCATCGGCGCGTCGCGCAGCTATATCGATCCAGACCAGACGGACATTCTGAAGGCCGTCAGTGCGCGGCTCGAACAGATCGGTATCGAAGGGCTGATTTGTATTGGAGGCGACGGAACCATCAACGGGATGCAGCCGCTGAGCGAACTGTTTCCCTGCACGCTGGCTCCGAAAACGATCGATAACGACCTCGGCCTGAACCATATCGACGAACCGAACGAATGGGTCCGCGAGACTGCCGACAATGGCGAGGACCGGTATCGGCACGAGATGACGCGTGACGATGTATCTCTTGGTGAGATCGTCAACTATGTCACCCCAGGTTACGCGACGGCTGTCTTTGTCGTCGCACAAAGTATCGACCGTATCAGGACGACTGCCGAAAGCCATCGCCGTATCGCGATCATCGAAGTCATGGGACGCGATTCCGGATACATCGCGCTCGGAGCAGCCTACGGCCAGCCGGACATGATCCTGATCCCCGAAGTCGAACTCGATTATCCGAAGATCATCGACCGCGTCCGGCATCTGTACGATCTGCAGAAGAGCGCCGTACTGGTGATCGGGGAAGGTGTCTGCGACAGCGACGGACCGCTGGGAGCAAAATCGAGCAGCGTTGATCCGGCGGGGAATATCAAATTCAGCGGGGCCGCCGAACGACTGGCCGAGATTCTGGCCGCCGAACTCGGCGACGAATACTTCCAGAAGAACCGCCGCCACGAGTCTGCATCGTCGGCGATCTTCACGCGAAAACTCGGACACACGCAGCGCGGCGGACGGCCCATTCTGTTCGACCGGTTTTACGCAGCCCAGCTCGGCGGCAAGGCGCTCGAACTGCTGGTCAGCGAGCGGAATAATTTCCTGTCGACGTTGAGCTGGAGTCAGGACGGAGGATTCACACTGAGCGAACTGTCGGCAAACAAGCTCCGCGACCGCTGGGGCATCATCCACGCGCGCGAAGTGCATCCGTCGCTGTATGATGAGAACCGCTTTCGGCCGTCGCAGCTTGGCCGCGACTATCTGAATCCGATCTTCAGACGCGCGATCGGACACGAGGATCTGGAAGTGCTGCACGCAAAGCTGTTTGCTTCGGGCAATCTGCTGACGCGGTATCAGAGCATCAATGTCGAAGTGCAGAAGCGCATCCGGTATCTGGACTGAGCGAATGACCGAGTGCGTGCATCGAATGAATCTCAAGGGGCCATGGTTTTACGAATGGCTCGACGGCCCGGAACCGGCAGCAGCGTTTCTGACGCGCTGTGCCGATCGCAATTCGCCGCAGATGAGCACCTCGCGCGTCCGGATGCCGACAAGCTGGCTCGACGCATTTGGAGCTGTTGCCGGCACCGTTCTGCTGCGTCGGCGTTTCGGTCGACCCTCGAATCTCGAAGCTCACGAACGCGTCTACGTGACACTCGACTGTGTCATTGGCGACGCAGAGATCGCCGTCAATGGAGAACTTGTGGCTGCCATGACAAAGTCGACCGAGCCGCACTCGTTCGACGTGACCGACCGACTTGATGCCTCGAACGAACTGTCAATCAAACTGACATTTGACGGCCGCGCAGCGCGCAACGATAGCTCGCTGCTGGCCAGCGTCGCCATCGAGATTCACCAGCAGCAGGCCGGCGCGGCGTCGTTGCAATGAAATCACACCTTCCCTGAACGGGTTGCTCTACGACTGGTGTTTCGCCAGCAGTTCTGCGATCTGGACGGCGTTGGTGGCCGCGCCTTTCCGCAGATTGTCGCTGACGCACCAGAAGCTCAGCCCGTTGGGGTGCGAGATATCGCGGCGGATGCGGCCGATAAAAACTTCGTCACGACCGTCGCAGGTACTCGGCATGGGGTAGAGACCGGCGTCCAGGTCATCAACGACTTCGATGCCGGGGAAGTTCGAGAACAGCTCACGGGCCTCTTCCGGAGAAACCGGCCGTTCGGTTTCGACCGTGATCGCTTCGCTGTGGCAGTTTGAAACCGGGATGCGAACACACGTCGGATTCACCATGATCGACTCGTCGCCGAGGATCTTCCGCGTCTCGTATACCATCTTCAGTTCTTCGCTGGTGTAGCCGTCTGCCTTGTTGCCGCCGATCTGCGGGATCGCGTTGAAGGCGATCGGGTGTTTGAACGCCTGATACTCATACGTCTCGCCAGCGAGGGCGGCTTTCGAGCCGGCCTTCAGATCAGCGCTGCCCTGCAGGCCGGCACCACTGGTTGCCTGATAGGTCGCGACGAAAACCCGTTTGACCTTCGCTGCGTCGTGCAGCGGCTTCAGCGCGACGACCATCTGCGTGGTCGAGCAGTTCGGGCTGGCGATGATGCCTTTCGCATCGAGCGCCGCCTGCGGATTGATTTCCGGCACGACGAGCGCGACTTCGGAATTCATGCGCCAGTAACCGGACTCGTCAATAACCTTGCAGCCGGCTTCGACGGCGTACGGCAGGAAGTCGCGAGCGGTCTCGTCGGGCGTGCTGGCGATGACCAGATCGACTCCGGCGAACGATTCGGGCGTCAGTTCCTCGACCGTGATTTCCTGGCCTTTGAGCGTGACTTTCGTGCCGGCCGACCGTTTCGACGAGAGCAGCTTGAACTGTTTCGCCGGGAAGTCGCGTGCTTCCAGCAGCTCAAGAATGATGCGTCCCACGGCGCCGGTTGCGCCGACCACGGCGACTGTCTCAAACACGATCGGTCCCTTTTGATCTTCTGACCAGGAAATGGAATCCCGCACGGAAACCCGTTGCGGAGTGGAGTGCGAACTTACGGTATCGAGCGCGGACTGGACCCGCTGCGAAACGTGGCGGTTCGTCGCGGCGTCCGATTCCGTGGAAGCGACTCAGCGGCCCGTGAGCAACGCGGTCCCGCGTTCACTCAACCCGCTTCGTGAGGTACCTCGGAACTGCGCTCTGCCTGCGACGATCTCATCCGGAGCCGTTACCGAGGCAAAAAGCAATCCTGCCGACTCCGTCGTTGAAGTCCGGGAATATACCGGGCGAGAAAGCAGTTGGAAACCGGGGAGGGACGTACTGTTGCCAGCGGGCACCGATTCGAGCTGCGTCGACGACGGATCGGAAAGGACTAATGATGAAATGCCCCATGAGCAGGATTCGGGCTGATTCCGGTCAACGGTGTCTGGTCACTGGTGACTTTCCCGCTTCTCCGGCCTTGGCCCCAGGAACTGGTAGTAGGTGGCTGCGATCTTTCCGTTGTAGAGCTTTCGTCGTCGCGTGGCCGGGCGGCCGAACAGGGACTCGAACTGCGGGTGCGCAGTCAGGACAAAAATCGACCAGGTGTCCAGCGGCTGCAGGACGTGGAACATGCTGCGATAGAGCTGCTCGACCTCGCGCTGTTCGCCGAGCCGTTCGCCCCAGGGCGGATTGGTGATCAGGCAGCCGTACGGCTTGTGTGCCTGCAGATCGGAAAATGGCCGCTGCTGGAAGTGAATCAAATCGTCGACTCCCGCCTGCGTCGCGTGATACCGGGCCAGCCTGAGTACCTCCGTGTCGATGTCGTTTCCGATCAGCACGTGCTGCGGCCCCGGCTGTTCGAGCGAGCGTGCTTCGTCACGCGCTTCCGCCCAGAGCTTTGCGTCGAGCTGCGGCCAGCTTTGCGCGGCAAAGGTTCGCTTCAGTCCCGGCGCCTGATTGAGCGCCAGCATCGCTGCTTCGATCAGAATCGTTCCGCTGCCGCAGAACGGGTCGATGAGCGGCCGCTCGGCATTCCAGACGCTGAGCTGCACGAGTGCCGCGGCGACCGTTTCCTTCAGTGGCGCTTTCGCCGTCAGTTTGCGGTAACCGCGTTTGTACAGACCGTCCCCGGAAGTATCGATCGTCAGAGTTGCCTCGTCGTTGTGCAGCACGACGTCGATGGCGTACTTCGGTCCGGATTCGTCGAGCCAGTCGCCGCCATACACCGACTTCAGCCGCTCGACAATCGCCTTCTTCACGATCCGCTGGCAGTCGGGCACGCTATGCAGTTGCGACTTCACGCTGCGGCCCGTCACGGGAAAGTTCGCGTTCTTCGGCAACCAGCGTTCCCAGGGCAACTCGCGAGTACGATCGAACAGAATGCCGAAGTCACGGGCTTCAAACGTACCCATCTCCAGCAGCAGTCGCTCGGCCGAACGCAACCACAGATTGCAGCGGCAGATCGCCGAGACGTCCGCAGCAAAGCGAATCTGTCCGTCGCGGCCGGTCTGCTGCGCGTAGCCCAGCGACTTGAGTTCGCGGGAAACGACAGCTTCGAGTCCGAACCCCGTGGTCGCGATCAAAGAAACAGAGGCGTCAGACACAGATCAGCCGTTTCTAATTCCGGGTGAAGACGGTCTGACGAAAATCGGTCGATGACCAGGAAACCGGGCGGTCACGAATTGCCTCGTGGGAAAGCCTCTCACGTGCGGCCGGCGACGGCTTCCTGAGCAGTTGCGACGGTACGTGCCTCGCGGGGAGCATTCGTGGCATCCGAGGTTTCATGGGACGACGACGAGTCCGAGGATGTCGCGTCCGGCGTCGCATCGTGGAACTTCTTCACCAGCCAGAACATCAGCGGATAAGTCGGAATTGAAACGACAGTTGCGACGATCAGCGAGCCGACGATCAACGGAGAGCCGATTTTGACGAACAGTCCACAAACGGCGTCCCACCACGTTGCCAGATTGTGGTACTCGAACACGGCAGAAAACGCGTCGTAGGACATCTGGCCGTCGACGAACAAAGTGCCGACTTCGTAGTTGAACCAGTAGATAGGCAATGTGGTGACTGGATTCGTCACATAGACGGTCAGCAGTGCAGCCAGACGATTGAAGGCGAACAGCCGCCGTGTCAGGAATGCGAGAGTGATGACCACCAGCATCTGCACGCCGACGGTCGGCGTCAGACCGACAAACATGCCAATGGCCGTGCCCAGCGCAACGTGATGCGGAGTGTCGTCGAGCGTCAGAATGGTGCGCAGCAGTGATCGCGGACTCGGCAGCAGCTCTTCAGGCGTACCGGGCGGCTTCGACATGCTTCGCAGACCTGCTGCTTCGACGAAAAACGGAGAACGATTCGGCGGGCTCTCTCCTACCGGAATCGACTATTGATGCGAAGTTCCGCATCCGAGTCAATCTGAGCCCGAAAGTCGCGTCAGACACGGCGATGATTGCAACGCAGACACGGATTGTCTCAGTTCAACCGGCTTATTACGCATAACCGCAACCGGTCTGCCGGATTGTCCCCGGCCGTGTCAATGAGATTCCGCCTACTGGTAGAAATCGACCGCCTACTGGTAGAAATCGACGGTCGCAAGGTCGACGCCGTTCTGTGCCATGAAGTCAGCAAACCAGCGCTGACCGACATTCTGGCTTTCGGCGCTGGCCAGACGTGAGTACACAGGGGAAAACGGTGCGTCTTCCTGGATGAACTGCTGACGCAGTACGCTGAGCTGAGGGTCACTGGCTCCGGCCGGACTGCGTGATTTCAGATGCACGACGTACCAGGTTGATCGGTCGCCGTTCGGAATGACCTGCAGGTCTCCGACTTTCATCTGAGAAACCTTCCGCATGAAGTTGTCGTCGGCTCCGTCGATGCCGGGAATGACGCCGAACTCAACCGTCGGCTGCGGCCCCATAAACGGATTCATCTGCATTCCCTGGAATGACTGGCGCAGCCAGGTGAAGGGAATGCTGGTAATGACGGAAACCTGACTTCCATCTTTCTCTCCCGTCACCGTCTGATCCGCGATGGCTTCCGGCATCGACTTTTCACCGATCGCCGCAGTGACGATTTCCGCCAGCTTCTTCGCTCGTTCTTCTGCCTTCGGGGCACCCAGGCGAGCACGCCATGCGGCCTCGACCTGTTCGCGAACACCGGGTTCGTCAAATGTTGGTTCGTGGGCTGCGAGTTTTTCCGTCAGCCAGTAAACGTAGCGGCTGTCGTCGAACTGACCTTCCGCTTCGTCCGGAAAGAATTCGCGAGTCGCTCCACGGAAGGCCAGCGTCGCCACGGTATCGGGCTCGGTGAACTGCGCCGTCGGTGCGATGTTTTCGAGAGGCTCGCGCGCCGATCCAATTTTGTATTCGTCGCTGTCGAGCAGTTCCTGCTGCGAGATCAGATCTGTTTCGACATACATCAGTCCGGACTTCTCAGCGTACTGAGTTGCGAGCTTCGCGATTTCGGAAGCCGCGGCATTAAGCTTCTTCGTGAGGTCCGCAACGTGCGACTTAACATCGGCGTCGGACGCGTCCGGATTCTCGCGACGGAAGCTTGAGGCCGCAGAGTCGATCTCCGTGCGGACTTCGTCGTATTTCGTGCGCCAGGTGCGGACGGCGTCGATCGCAGCGGTCATCTTTTCCCGCTGAAGCTTGAGCGTTTTCTCACGCAGCAGCAGGTCGCGGAGTTCGTCGCGAACGTCCTCGAACGGGCGGTATTTGACACCACCGGTTTCCGAAGCATCGGCAGCGGGCTTTTCAGCCGGAGCAGCTGTTTCTTTCTCCGCAGCTTTGTCACCGTCAGCGGCGACTGACTTTCCGGCCTCGTCCGCCGGCTCCTTTGCTTCTGCCGGTTTTTGAGCATCCGCTGGTGTTGGAGCTTCCGCAGTTGCTGCCGCATCTGGGGCCTGGCCGTCGGCTGTTGCTTCTTCTTCATCGTCTTCCTGATCCGAATCAGTCCCCGCAGATTGGGCGTCCGTGGCTTTGTCAGTGGCCGCAGGCTTTTCGGCGTCGGACGGAGCTTCTGGCTTGTCGGCCGGGCTGTCACTTACCTTTTCAGCGTCCGGCTTGCCGGTGTCTGTGGATTTGTTTTCGCCACTGGCCGGTTTTTCGGTGTCAGCAGCCGGAGCCTCCGGCTCGTTCGCGTCCTTTGTGTCGAGGTCCGGCAGAGTTTCAATTTTGTAGAAGGCTTCTTTGCGTTCCTCGTACCGCGTCTTCAGTTCCTCTTCGGAGATCTCGCCGACTTCCTGCTCAATCTTTTCGAAGTCGGTCTGCAGCCAGGCGAGTCGAACCTTGTCGGGCTGATAAAAGCCGGGCTCGCCACCAGCGGGGAAGCGGTTCTTGAATTCGTCAAACAATGTGCGCAGCTCTTCGTCGGATGGCTTCCCGACTTTCTCAGCGAATGGTTTGACGGGAACTGCCGAGGCTTCGATCGTGTAGCGGACGTTGAGTTTCTCGAAGTCCTGCCAGTACTGCTCGGGCATTCGAGCGGAAACGGGGCTGACGATCTGGTAAGCGAGGTTGGCTTCCAGTTCGTCGCGCAGAATGTCGAAGACCTCCGTTTCGCCAATCTGCAGCGCTGTCCGCATCTGATTAAACTTCTCGCGAGTCAACCTGCCGTCGGAAACCTCATCCAGAAAGTTCCGGATGTACTCGTTGCTGACGGCAATGCCACGTTCTCTGGCCTCGTGGTTGAGGACGTATTTGAAGACGACTTCGCGGGCTGTGCTGCCGCCGAACTGGTACTGCTGCAGCATGAAGTTGAACGCGTTCTCGCGCTGCTGAAACGCCCGCATGACGATTTCGTTGGCGAGGCTGCGTTCACGGCGCAGTTCAAACAGTTCGCGCTCGGTGATTGTTCCGGCGGCTGTGGCGATTCCCGACTGGCGCGAGGCCATCACGATCGGCACAAGGCCAATCAGGACGCCGACGATCGCTCCGGTCATGGCATCCTGTGCGCCTTTTCCGTCCTGCAGGCCCCAGATCCAGAAGGCTCCGGCAAAGACCGCGGCCGACAGCAGTGGGATCAGGATCGTGCCGCTGCCACCGCCCATTGGGCCGCCTGATCCACCGAGATCGACCGCTCCCAGAATGATAAAGGCGAACATGGCCAGGCCAGTCAGGATGACGGTCAGGGCCTTCTGATGGCGACGAAAAACGGCAAACGGCGATGACATGCGGGGGCCTCAAAAGCGTAGCGCCGATCAGACTGCAAAGCAGTGTCACGACGGCCGGTGTCTTGACAGCGTGCGAAAGCGTGGACTATCGATCGCGGCTCGCTGGCGGTCCGCGTCTGAAAGCCGGCGGGGATTCTAGCCGGGGGCGATACCGACACAAGGCCAGCGTCTGTCAGGGATTTGCGTCGAGTTCCCGGCTCGAAATCCTGTGTTGAGACGCATCTGACTGACGGCCGCCGCTGCGTTCCGCGATGGCTGCCAGGCTCCGGCAGTGTCAGTAGTCGCGAGCCTGGCTGTGCTCACAACGGCTGCTCATCGGTGAAGCAGCCGCGACGTTCGACCTGAACAGTCCCGTTTATTCCTGA
Source organism: bacterium (assembly GCA_016124895.1). Taxonomy (GTDB): domain Bacteria; phylum Planctomycetota; class Planctomycetia; order Planctomycetales; family Planctomycetaceae; genus JAPOLP01. Next base: position 71,269 of record WGMU01000014.1, on the reverse strand, counting down.
CCGCAGTTCCGGAGTCGATCCGGAAGGAAACTTCGAGTGGCTAAGGCAAAGTACAAGGCTCTGGTGGTTGTGGAATCTCCGGCGAAAGCCCGCAAAATCAGCGGGTTTCTGGGGGCGGACTACTGTGTCCGGGCGAGCATGGGGCACGTCCGCGATCTTCCGTCCAGTGCGTCTGAGATTCCGAAGTCCGTCAAAAAAGAGCCGTGGGCCACGCTGGGCATCAACGTCGATAAGGACTTCGAGCCGCTGTACATCATCGCGAAGGGCAAGAAAAAGACGGTCGACGAACTGAAGTCGCTGATGAAAGAGTCCGCAGAACTCATTCTCGCGACGGACGAAGACCGCGAAGGAGAGAGCATCGGCTGGCATCTGGTGAAGCTGCTGAAACCGGAGATTCCCGTCCGCCGCATGGTGTTCGGTGAGATTACAAAAACGGCGATCCTCGACGCGCTGAACAATACGCGTCAGCTCGATGAACATCTCGTCGAGGCGCAGGAAACCCGGCGCACAGTGGATCGTCTGTTCGGGTATACGCTGAGCCCACTGCTGTGGAAGAGGGTCGCCCCGCGACTGTCGGCCGGTCGCGTCCAGTCGGTCGCGGTCAGGATGCTCGTCGAGCGGGAGCGTGAGCGGTCGCGATTTGTCAAAGCAACCTACTGGGACCTGAAGGCTCAGCTGGAGACGACGACCGGGGCGAACTTCGAGGCGATGCTGGCGGCCGTCGCGGGGAAGCGTGTCGCTGCGGGGCGCGACTTCGATGAAAACACCGGCCAGTTGAAACCAGGTGCCGACGTCATTCTGCTCGGCGAAGAACAGGCGAACGAACTGCGGGCGCGCATTGAAGGTACGGACTGGTCCGTCGCCTCGGTCGAATCCCGGGAGCAGACGCGGCGACCTTATCCGCCGTTCACAACGAGCACACTGCAGCAGGAAGCGAACCGCAAGCTCGGCATGTCCGCCCGGCAGACCATGCAGACCGCTCAGCGGCTCTACGAAGACGGGCACATTACTTATATGCGTACCGACAGTGTCAGCCTCTCGGGCGAGGCCATCGGTGCGTCGCGGCGGGCCGTCGAAACCCGCTATGGCGAGCAGTTTCTCAGCGAATCTCCGCGAAACTTCACGACGAAAAGCAAGGGAGCGCAGGAGGCTCACGAAGCGATCCGGCCGGCGGGAACGGCGATGAAGACCGCTGACGAACTGGGCCTGTCTGGTCCTGAGTGGAAGCTGTACAGCCTGATCTGGAAACGCACGATGGCCACTCAGATGGCCGATGCGAAGCTGCTGTTCCAGACGGTGACAATTCAGGCCGAGGATGCCGAGTTTCGCGCAACCGGCAGGCACGTCATCTTCCCCGGTTTCTTCCGCGCGTATGTTGAAGGTGTCGATGATCCAGAAGCGGCGCTGGACGACACCGAAGCCGCACTGCCGCCACTCGCTGAGAACGACGCGCTGAAGCTTGACGAACTCGACTCGCTGGGGCACGAGACGAAGCCGCCGGCGCGATTTACGGAAGCAACGCTCGTCCGCCAGCTCGAAGCGGAAGGCATTGGCCGGCCGAGTACTTACGCGAGCATCATCGGTACGATTCAGGACCGCGGTTACGTGCAGAAACAGGGCAATCAGCTCGTGCCGACGTTTACCGCGATGGCCGTTACGCAGCTTCTCGAACGGCACTTCACAAAACTGGTTGACTACAAATTCACAGCCGAGATGGAAGAGCAGCTCGACCAGGTCGCGTCGGGCGAAGCCGAACGATTGCCGTATCTCGAACGTTTTTACCGCGGCGACGACGGGCTCGATCACCAGGTCAAAACAAACGAAGAGAAGATCGACCCGCGTGAAGCCTGCACGCTGAAACTGCAGGGCGTGACGACGGACGTCCGTGTCGGCCGGTATGGACCATTCATTCAGACCGAAAGTGACGGTGAGACGATCTCCGTGTCGCTGCCGAACGACATCGCCCCGGCAGACGTCACCTCTGAACTGACAGAAGAGCTGATCGAACGCAAGAAGATGGGGCCTCAGTCTCTGGGGATGCACCCGGAAGAAGGGCAGCCGGTCTTCGTTCTGATCGGCCCGTTCGGTCCGTATCTGCAGCTCGGCGAGGTCGTTGAAGGCGAACCGAAGCCCAAGCGTGTCAGCATTCCGAAGGGCGTCGATCCGAAGGATGTCGACCTCGATCTCGCACTGAAGTACCTCGCGCTGCCGCGGCGGCTGGGCCAGCATCCGGAAACAGGCCTCGTCGTCAATGCAGGGATCGGACGGTTCGGGCCGTACGTGACGAGCAACAAAGTCTTCAAGTCGCTCGGCAAGGATCACGACGTGCTGACGGTCGATCTGGAGACGGCTGTTGAACTGCTGAAGACGGCGAAGCCACGCGGACCGGTGCCGCCGCTGAAGGAACTCGGCAAACACCCGGACGACGGCGAACCGGTCGGCATCTACGAAGGCCGGTACGGCATGTACGTGAAGCATGGCAAGGTCAACGCGACAATTCCGAAGGAACGCGAGATCGACTCCGTTACGCTGGAAGAAGCGCTCGACTGGATCGCCGCCCGAGCGGGTAAAACCGGCGGCAGGAAGAAGGCCGCAAAAAAGAAGGCCACCCGCAAAAAGTCGACGAAGAAAAAGAGCGCGAAGAAGAAGGCGGCCACGAAAAACGCCGCGAAGAAGGCGGCTGATTAGCTCTCACGGTCCGATTAGCGGTGACCGGTGTTTCAGAATGAGCCCACTCGTCCAATTGCTGAACTGAGCATGTCTGAGGTGGAAACCGGCAGTATCGTGACTCGCGTTGAGATGATTGATCTCTGGGTGCGGAATCCGTCGGTTGAACCGGAAGTCCACCGGATCACGACGGGGATCCCGGTCCGGCTGGGTCGCAGTTCGCAGAACGATGTCACCGTGCAGGGCGACCGTTCAATTTCGCGCCGGCACGTCACTCTGCTCTGGGACGGGAGTTGCCTGCAGATCGACTGCACCGACTCGGCGAAAAACCCGGTCGTTGTTGGACAGCAGTCGGTCCGCACGGCGCGGCTGAGTCTCGGCGGCATCTTTTCAATTGGTGGATCTGTTTTTCAGATTGTCGAGCACGGCGACGATCCCGACGACGCGTTTCGGAACGCGACTGTGGCTCACAGCGGCAGCACGATTGTGCCGCCCCCGCTTTCGGGGCTCGGCACCGAAGGTCTGGACACGATCGATAATTTCGGCGGGAAAGGCGACGGTCGCGACGAGCCGTCCGTCGAACGGATGTTTGCCGCTGACGAATTGAGACAGCTTCGATTCGGTGCCGTGGACCGGCAGCTCGAACTGCTGTCAGCACTGCCGGGACGCATCGAGTCTTCGCGCAGCGACGAAGATCTTGCGGTTCAGGTTGCCGAACTGCTGCTCGAAGCACTGCCACGAGCAGAAGCGGCTGCGGTCGTCAGTGTTGATCTGGAATCTCTGAGTACCCCGGATCAAATCGGCCGCTGGCAACTGGTGCCGCAAATGATGCGGGTCGACAGTCGTCGTAGTTCCGAGGGTACATTTCGTCCGAGCCGGCAACTGATTGCTCGAACGCTGCTCGCCCGGAAAAGCGTGCTGCACATCTGGGGCGATGGAGGCAGCGACGAGGACGAAGGCTTCACGCAGACGATGGGACTCGACTGGGCGTTCGCCGTGCCGCTGCTCAGTGACGCCTCACGCGGCTGGTGTCTGTACGTGTCGGGCCGCGGCGGGCCGCGCGGCGCGTTCAATGTGCGTCCGGATGACTTTCAGGGCGAGCTGAGGTTTACGGAGCTGGTCGCGCAATTCCTCGGGTCAGTGCGTCAGGTGCGCGTGCTGCAGGATCAGAAGACACAACTCAGCTCGTTCTTCTCGCCAAAGGTCATCGACAGTCTGATGGACTCCGGCGGCGTACCGTCGCTTGAACCGGACGCGCGCGATGTCACGGTTCTCTTCTGTGACGTTCGCGGATTTTCGCTGAAGTCGGAAGTCGAGGACGACGAGTTGCCCAACGTGCTGCGCAGCGGCCGCGAAGCGCTCGGCGTCATGGCGAGCGCCATTCTCGATTACGACGGCGCGATCGCCGACTTTCAGGGCGACGCGGCGCTCGGATTCTGGGGCTGGCCCGTGCCGCTCGACGATGGCCCGTTACCTGCCTGCCGAGCGGCACTGACCATTGCCAGCGAGTTTCGTCGTGCGTCGAAGATCGCTGGTGGACCGATGCAGGGTTTCGGTGTCGGAATCGGGATCGCTCACGGCCGCGCTCTGGCCGGACAGATCGGGACCGACAATCAGGCGAAGATCGGCGTGTTCGGCCGAATCGTGAATCTCGGGTCGCGGCTGGAAGGTATGACGAAGTTCTTCGGCGTCGATGTCTGTGTCGACGAGGCGACTGCCCGCTGGATACAGCAGTCGGCGACACGGCTGAATGTTCGCTTGCGACCGCTGGCACGAGTCACGCCGAAGGGCATGACGTCGGCCGAAACGGTGTATGGGCTCGTGCCGCCGCTGCGTGAAGCTCCACACCTGACCGACGCGATGATCGAAGCTCACAGCCATGCGGTGACGGCTATCATTGAGGGCCGCTGGGCCGATGCGGCGGAACTGCTGCGGCAGTTTCCTGTCGCCGATATCCCCGCCCGCTTCCTGTTGCGGTTTCTGCAGGATGGGCAGCGGAAGTGCCCACCAGACTGGGACGGAGCGATTCCGCTGCGGAGAAAGTGACGGACAGTCGGAATCCGGCATGCGGAAGTTGGATGGCCTGTTATCCGACTTTCGCGTTCCGACTTAAACAACGGCCCGCGCGGGAATCTGTCCCGCGCGGACCGTGTTTTTCAGTCGGCCCTGGCAGTCGGTTATTCCCCGTGGTGACCGTGCTGACCGCCAATCTGTCCTCCGTTTTCGTCGCGTGGCGCCGTCGGGATGACGTCGAACTGACTGTCGCAAAGGTCGACGTGGTCCTGGAAGTAGCTGCCAAACATAGTCGCTTTGTCGCGCGTCCCGAGACCCCGGTAGACGTAGCTCTGCTGGAGTGCGCCGAAGGCTGAACCGACGTCTTCGAGTTCCTGATTGACACCGTGCGAGACTTCACTGAGTCCAACAACGAGCGACAGCACGGCGACTGTCGCGATCAGAACCATTTCGGCCGAGACGATGAACCCGGCTTCGTCGTTATACAGCGTCCACAGAATCTGGCTCATTTTGTTACCTTTCTCGTTCTCTCTGGTTGGTTTGAAACTCTCTCTCTGAAACACGGAGTGCGGAGGGCCGGCGTTCGGAACCGGACACGGCCTGCTGAGAACTCAGCAGCGGCTTGAGACGTCAATGCCCGCCGCGTTCCGTCAGCCTGTAAAGCAGAGTGAATGCCAATCGCGTTTGAAAACGCTCCACATGAAGCCGTCGAGGCAGCCTAACCTCTTGCTCACAGGCAGTTAGCGAAACGTCAAGGAATCTGAATCACGCTGCCGCCGCGTGTTCATTGACGAAAGCATGATGACGGAACACAACGCGGCGTTGCTACGAGTGAGGTCCGGAAGCAACACGTGGCCTCCAGTCATCACGTCCCGCTGATCCAGCAGTAACCGGCAGGCTGTGTTTGTGCGGAGCCGCCTGGCGGTTATTCTTCCCGCTGCTGCGTCCGAAGTTGTCGGGCGTCAGTGTCTCGACCTCTGGAGTCAGGAATCCATGACCGTGAACGCCGCCGAGCATCATCAGAAGCAGCAGGTTCGTTTTGCCGTGATTTGCGGACTGGTCGTTCTGGCCGCGCTGTGGCGACTGTTGCCGGTCGCCGGGACGAACTTTGCTCCCATCGGGGCGATGGCTTTGTTTGGCGGAGCGTGTTTCGCGTCGCGTCGAGCTGCGTTTCTGGTTCCGATCGCAGCGCTCATGCTCAGCGATGTCGCGCTCAACGCCGGACGCTATGGCAGCAATCCACTGGCGTCGTTTTCGACAATGAGCCTCGTGACGTACGTCCCTGTGCTCGCGGTCGTCAGCCTCGGGATGCTGCTGCGGAATCGGAAGCGGTCACCACTGAACCTCGCTCTGTTCTCGCTCAACGGGTCAATCCTCTTCTTCATCGTGTCGAACTTCGTCTGGCTGTTCTTCGATCCGAAGCTTTCGGTTTCTGTGGCCGGGCTTGTTCAGTGCTACGCTCAGGCGCTGCCGTTCTTCAAGAACACGCTGCTCAGCGATGCCGGATTCAACGTCGCTCTGTTCGGCAGCCTGACGCTGGCCGAATCGCGTCTGCCAGCGCTGCGTCCGGCAACAGTCGACGTCGCCTGCTGACTGCGTTGGTCCGCCGTCCGTTTTCGTTTCCGTTGATGCTTTCTGACTTCGAGTCCGCCCGGTAGAGCACATCATGGCACACAGCGATGTGATTGTGCTCGGCGGCGGGATCGTCGGTCTGGCCACTGCCTGGCGACTGCGCGAACGCTATCCGGACTTCCGTATTAAGCTCGTCGAAAAGGAAGCCGCACTGGCGTTTCACCAGACGGGCCGCAACTCGGGCGTTCTGCATTCGGGGATTTATTACCGTCCGGGATCGCTGCGTGCGACGAACTGTCGCGACGGTAAGAAAGCGATGGAGGCGTTCTGCACTGAGCACGGGATCGCGTACGAACTCTGCGGCAAAGTCATCGTTGCTGTCGACGAGTCTGAACTGCCGAATCTGAACCGGATTTACGAACGTGGTCAGGCAAACGGCGTCGAGTGCGAAGTTATCGGCCCGGAACGACTGGCTGAACTGGAGCCCCACTCGGCCGGCGTCAAGGCTATTCACGTTCCCGAGGCCGGCATCGTCGATTACGTCGGCGTCTCCCGGAAGCTCGGCGAACTGCTGCGAAACAGCGGAGCGGAGATTCATCTCAACACAAAGGTCACAGGCATTCGGTCCACGAGCGATCGAATCATCGTCGAGACGACGGGCGGCGATTTTGAGTCGCGTTTCGTTGTGAACTGCACCGGTTTGTACTGTGACCGCGTCACGCAGCTCAGCGGCCAGAAACCCGAGGCGAAGATCGTCCCGTTCCGCGGCGAGTATTTCGAGCTGACGCATGTGGCCGAGCATCTCTGCAAGGCCCTGATTTACCCTGTGCCGGATCCGAAGTTTCCGTTTCTCGGCGTCCACTTTACACGGATGGTGCTGGGCGGCGTCGAATGCGGACCGAATGCCGTGCTGGCCTTTGCCCGCGAAGGTTACACCAAGCGGGACATCAATCTGCGGGACCTGGCCGAGTCGCTGACCTATCCCGGCTTTCTGCGCATGGCGTCAAAGCACTGGCGGACAGGCTGCATGGAAATGTGGCGGTCGTTCAGCAAGCGGGCGTTCGTGCATGCCCTGCAGCGGCTGATTCCAGAGATTCGCAGCGAGCATCTGCATCACGCACCGTCAGGCGTCCGCGCACAGGCACTCGGCCGTGACGGCAAGCTGCTCGACGATTTTCTGATTCAGGAAACCGACCGGATCATCAATCTCGGCAATGCTCCGTCACCCGCTGCAACCGCTGCGTTGAACATTGGCGGACTGATCGTTGCAAGACTGGCCGCGAAAGTGGGATGACCGGCACTTTCGCTGGCGGACGCCGCAACCGGAATCTCCGTTCCGTTAAGCGGGACCTGCCAATCCGGCGTCGCTCTCCACCAATCTCCTGACGGGCTGAGAGCAGGGATTGGAATCAGACCGAAATGAGGAAAAAATCCTGTCACGGACTTCCCGTCCCGAAGTAGGATCGTCGGCTTCCTGTCCAGACTGGCCGGTTCCGGCTTCCTTTTCGTCGAACTGTTCCCGCGATCTGACCGTCAGTTTTCATGCGTACGCTCTCCTGTCTCGACAGCCTGTCGCTTCGCGATTAACACTGTCCGGGCTGGCGTGCGAAGTCAGATTGCCGAGCAGGCAAGTCCCGGCTGGGATTCTCAAAACTCCTGCGATTACGGAGACACACGATGCCGTCTCGATTTTCACGCCTCGCGATGTTCGGGCTTTCGCTCGCGGTCGCACTCAGCCAGCACAGCCGAGTGTCTGCAGCGGAAGGCCCGTCGGCCCGAGTGCTTCAGTATCGCAGCGAGTCTGGCGAGAACGTTTACGCCGTCCAGCTCAAGGCTCCGGAAGATCTAAGCCACTCGAAGCTGCAGAAGCACGTCGTTCTGTTCGACACGTCGGCCAGTCAGACGGGCGAGCACCGTCGGCAGGCACTTGGAGTGCTGAACAGCTTCCTTGCCGCATTGCCGGACTCCGCTGAGATTCGGCTGCTGGCGATCGACGTCGCTCCAAATGAACTGACTTCGAGCTTTGTCGGCGTTCGCAGTGATGCTGCACGACAGGCCGTGGCAAAGCTTGAACGCCGGGCTCCGCTGGGAGCGACCGATCTCGGTCAGGCGCTCGACACCGCCGCCTCACTGGCTGCAAACCAGAATGCGTCGATCGTTTACTTCGGAGATGGCGTCAGCGGTCTGCGAATCATCGCACAGAATGATCTGCAGAAACTCATCGCGCGTCTGCGTGGCATTCGCGTTCCGGTCAACAGCATCGCGATTGGCCCGCGTCGCGATCTGCAGCTTCTGGGTGTTCTCAGTCACTGGACCGGCGGCCGTGTTCTGATTGACGACGCCGACGTTCCAGCAGAAACCGCCGGCAGGGAACTCGCCGACCTTGCGCAGATTTCTCCCGTGTGGCTTAAGTCGCTGACGACAGACTCGGCGACGACTCTGCTGCCCACTGAAGTTCTGCCGGTTCGTCCTGACCGGGAGACTGTCCTGCTGGGCCGTGGCGCGGTGGCGAATGCCGTCGTCGGCCAGACCGAATCGGACGAAATCCGCTGGGCAACGACTTCTGAAGAGCCTGCCAGTGAGAACTCATATCTGGCGGTGCTGGCTCAGCGAGCTGAAAGTCATCCGCTGGATGTGCCATTTGCCGGTGAGCAGCTTCTTCAATCAGCACGTCAGAATGTTTCGGCGCAGCTTGGCCAGCTTGCGGCTCTCGGCGACGCCGCCTTGGTTGACCGCGATCTGCAGCGGGCCGCCGAAATCGGCAAGGCCATACAGCAGGTTGATCCGCAGAACTCAAATGCCGGTCGGCTGTTGAAGGCCGCGGCAGTGACGAATGTCAGTCTGCTGCAGGCTGCGAATGATCCAAACGCCCCGACGGCCGACGCAGCGACTGCTCAGCAGGAAGGCAGCCTGATCAACGAACAGCTCGTCATTGAGCAGATCAAGACCGACCGTCTGCAATTGATTGTTTCTTCAACGATTCAGCAGGCCCGGCAGGTCGCTGGCGAAGACCCGGATGTTGCTCTGAGTCTGCTGAAGAAGACAATGGCAGCCGTCAAAGATGCCGGTGACATCAACCCGGATGTTCGGGTGAGCCTCGGCAAGCGTCTGCAGGGAGTGATCGCGGACGTCAAAGGACAGAAGGAAGTTCAGGAATTGCGTGAGATTCGTGCTCAGGAAGCCGTCGCTGCAATCGATGCTCAGAAACGTCTGATCGAGCAGCTCCAGCTTGAAGACGACCACATTGAGCGACTGATCGACCGGGTTCGTTCGCTGCTCAACGAAGCCGAACGCGGTAACTCAGCAGCCTACTCCGAAGCAGAAGCCGTCGCTCAGGAAGCGATTCGTCTGCGGCCGGGCAATGGGACAGCAACGGCCGCTCGCGTTGGTTCAGAAGCGGCCGGGCAGCTTTACACGGCGTATTACCTGCGGAATCTGCGAGCTGACCGTTTTCTGGCGACGCTCGAACAGGTTGAACGGTCCCACGTCCCGTTCCCGGATGAACCGCCGATCCGCTGGCCGGCTCCGGAAGTCTGGAAGGCACTGTCTGAGCGCCGTGCCAAGTACGCGTCGGTGACGCTCTACGATCCCTCACCGTCGGAAGTCAAGATCCAGGCAGCACTGGAGCAGCCCACGTCACTCAACTTCGTCCCGGATTACCCGCTGCAGGATGCTGTTGACTTCCTGTCGAAGCAGTTCGAGATTCCGATCATCATCGACAAGCTGGCCATTGAGGAAGCCGGCCTGACTTCGGACGAGCCGCTGAATGTTCCCCCGCTGTCGAACATTACGCTTCGCAGCGCGCTGAAGATCATGCTCGAAGAACTCGACCTGACCTACATCATCGAAGACGAGGTGATGAAGATCACGACGGTCGACGTGGCCAACGACCCGACAAAACTGCCGACTCGTGTCTATCCCGTCGGTGACCTGGTCATTCAGCTCAATGCCCAATCAATGATGGGCGGCGGAATGATGGGTGGCATGGGCGGCGGCATGATGGGCGGCATGGGCGGCGGCATGGGTGGCATGGGCGGCGGCATGGGCGGCATGGGCGGCGGCATGGGGATGTTCAATATCGCTTCCCCAGCAGTTCCGAAGGCGATGAGCAAGCCGCAACAGCAGAAGGCCCCGGCAAAGGCGGAAGCGCCGGCTGATCCGAAGCTGCGGAATATTCTCGACGGAATCCTCGGCGAAGACTCGGCTTCGATCGGAGTAAATTCGTTCAGCGGGTTCACTCAAGTTGCGGAACGTGCAGTTCCGGGCCTGAAAAAAAAACCGTAGCTCATCCGGAAGCCGGGCAATCCGTCCGGACTGGTGAAACTCTGCAGGGGTCGCAGGCCGAAACACGGCGGCGACCCCTGCTTTTTGCGCAGTCCTCGGCGGACTCAGAACACGATGCTTCTGACGGGCCGCGTCATCGTGGCCGACTGCGTGTCCGGCTCGTTGCTCAAGTTGACGAAACAGCGTCCAGAGCGGCTTCCGGCGACGGAAGTGAGTCGGCCGCAGCGCCAGTTCCAGCCAGCCAGCGAGCGGATCAGCCGTCGACGTTTGAAGTCTGGTTCCGCTACTTCAAAGAGAATCAGCCCGCGTCAGAAGACGTACGCAGAACGGTGTCTCAACTGCTCGAACGGAAGCAGTATGAGCAGATCGTCGCCTTCCTGCAGGCAGCGCTGGCGAACGGGCAATCGGAACCGTGGATGTTTGACATCCTTGCCATGAGTATGCGGCTGGCCGATTTCCCGCAGGACGAGATTCAACGCGTCCTGATGTCGCGCGTTGACCTTTCACCAACGGATATTGACGGCCTGCTTTACTCCGCGAGATTTCTGACGCAACTTGATGCGCCGTCGGCAGCGTTGAGTGTTTACCAGGAAGCAGTGCGACTATCGCCCTCACAGGCCGAGCCGTACCTCCAGGGACTCAAGCTCGCGACAAAGCTGAAGGACGCCGAAGCAATTCAGTGGGCCAGTAGCGGGATTCTCACACAGGTCTGGGGCCGCGGGTTCGAGCGACAGCACAAGAATGCGGAAGATACATCTCTGGATACTCAGCAGGTTCTCCGGCGTGAAGGACGCAACGCTGAGGCCGACCGAATGGCCGCGGCACTGCAGGAGGCGAAACGCCGTGACCTGATCGTTCGCGTCGAATGGTCAGGCGACGGTGATCTTGATCTGACCGTCGAGGAACCGTGTGGCACGAAGTGCTCGACTCACGACCCACAGACAGCCGGTGGCGGCGCATTTACTCACGACGGTTACGGCCCGAAGCCGGACAACTGCTTCGAGGAATATGTCTGCGTTCGCGGCCAGAAAGGCGACTACCGCGCGACGATCGAGCACGTCGATGGGAACATTGTCGGCAAGTCGTTTCGTGTCACCTGGATTCGCTATCGTGGTTCAAAGAGCGAACAGGTCAAAAGCGAGACGTATCGGCTCGACCAGCCGCGACGCGTCATCCGCTTCACACTGAACGAAGGCCGACGGACGGAACTGGTTCCCGACCGACCGCTGCCTGCCGCGTCGAACAAATCCGAGAGGGGAGGCAAGCAGGTGAAGTAACGACCGGCGAAGTCAGAGAACGATCGGGGCGTTCCGTCGAGAGGCTACTGTGAAGTTTCAGTCCCACCTTTGATGGTGGTTTCAGTTCCGTTGCGAAGCGAATCGATCAAACGACCGACTTCCGAGCCATCGACCATGATGCCGCTGCCGGCAACGGTTCCGTCAGGGCGAATCAGAATCGTCCACGGCGTTGCTCGAATTCCGTATCGATTCAGAATGAGCGGGCGATTCTTTGCCGAGCCGCAGTGACCAATCGCGACGTTTCCAGGCAACGTCGCTGCAGTCCCGCGCAGCGCCGCTGCCGAGTTCTGTTTGAAGTCGATCATGGCCGTCTGCAGCAGAATCAGGACAACGTCTGGCGAGTTCTCATAACGTTCAGCAAGTTGTTGCAGCAGCAATCCGCCGAGTACGCGAGACGCCTCGCACGACGACTGCACGCAGACCAGGCAAACCGTTTTGCCTTTCATGTCTGCCACTTCGCGCTCCCCCTGCAACGGCACTCTCAGCCACTCGTCGATCGACCATGACGAAGCCGGTTGGCCGACAACGGGAGTCTCCGACACTGGTGCCGGGTTCGGAGTTGGTGAGAAACGAATCGCTGGCAGCACATCGGCCTTCTGCTCGCGCAGAAACGCAATCGGGTCGAGCCAGTCGTTTACGTCGGCGGCGAAGGCGGCGAGCGGTGTCTCGGCCCCGTCCGGCATACCGGGCCGGATCGCAAAAAACAGGTGCGGCACGCAGTCGCCATTGATTGACCTGCTCTGCTGACCAATCGAACCGATCAACTGACCGGCTGCGACAACGTCGCCGGCTTCAGCCTGTCGATCAATTCCCAGATGGGCATAAACAGTCATTAGCACGGCACCATCAGGAAGCTGATGTTCGATCACGATCGTGTTGCCCCAGCCGGATGAAACGCCACCGTCTGCATTATCAGTTGCCGGAACTCCGGAGTAACGCACAATGCCGGCTGCCGCTGCGAAGACAGGTTCGTCTGGCTGAAACCAGCCGAAATCGCCGCCCGTATGAATGAGCGATCGTTCGCCGAGCTTGAGCAACGGCATGCCGAACCCGGCATCGGGATACAGCCGCCATTTTCGACCGTTTCCATCAGCGACAGAGCGAAGCGTCGCTTCTTCAAACAGGTTCCGCAGCGGCGAACAGAACCGCGTCGCATGCGGAAAGAGCGGACGTTGCTCCGGCAGCGGCTCGATGATCAGAGGCGACTGGCCAGCTTCGATGACGGCATCGTTATCTGCCGGAGGCGAGATTGGCTCTGTCATCGTAACGGGAACGAATTCGAGTGCCGCGACGTTGTCTTTTCCGCTCGTGTTTCGAGGCTGCCTGCCCGTCGGCTTTCGCTTCTTCGTCGTTGGCTTTGATGCCAGTCCAAGTTCGAAAGCGTGCTCGGCATACAGCGGCAGATGCCTGTAATAGACCTCAAGCGTCAGCACGTTCATGCTGGTTGAATACAGCCGGCCGCCCGTACGTCCCCAGCGTCCCGCTGGATCCCAGCTTCCACGAGCGTGCCCCTGCTGCTTCTGAGTCGCGACGAGTGTGTCACGACAGGTCGCGTTCCACTTCCGCCAGTGCTCGCCGCCAAGCTGGTGCAGAACCAGCGAGACATAGTAGTTCGCATATTCGTCATTCTGCCGTGAGTTCTGCGCACCGAGCGTCCGTGCGACTCGCTCAAGATCGCCGCGCTCAAATGTGGAGTGCAGATACAGGCTGCACAGATCACCAATCGCCGTCGTTGCGACTGTGGCACGCCGCGTTCCCTTGTATCCGAACTCGCCGTTTGACGGCGAATAGACTGACTTCAGAAACCGGACGACCTTGTCCCGCACACCGTCCGGAACTTCGAGTCCGGACAGTCGGGCACTGACCAGTGCCATGACCTGCCAGCCGACGACGGATGTATCGCCCGGTTCCTGGGGCGTGTATCGCCAGCCGCCGCCGGTGGGATCCTGCGATGCAGCAATGAATGCGATGGATTCTTCGCACGGCTGAATCAGAGTCCTGTCGAGCGTCATCCCGTACGCCTCACACAATGCCATTGAGGCGGCTCCATGCGCATACATGCCTGATCGACCTTCAGGATTCTGCAAGGTCAGTGGCATCCGTAAATCACCGTCGCGCGACTGAGCAACCAGCCAGTCGAGCCCGTGCTTCACCACCTGCTGATAGTCGCCTTCCTGGTGCGAATGGCCCGCGCCGAGAAAGCACAGCAGAGCGAGGGCTGTTGCCGCTGTCGGGCAGTCCATCGAACCATTCGGCAGGCACGCGTCACCGCATTCCGGGTGAGTGTGCTGCAGGCTCCACGAACCGTCCGCCCGCTGATGAGCTGCCAGCCATTTGAGGCCCGCGCGAACGGCGGCCTCACTGGCGGGCGTCGCCCCGCTCAGCGCCGCCAACTGACGCCGCACCTCCGGACGTCGACTGTCGAACCCAAGGCCGGTCGGAATTCTCCATTCATCTGTCGAGGCTGGACCAGCAGACGAACCGGAGCCTCCGCCGGCAGTGCCACCAGCTCCGACCTGGCCTCCGAATTCTGTATTCGCAGTGACTTTTGCGCCGGATGTTGACGTGCCCGTCGCGATCGACGGAATGAAGTCAGTTGTCCCGGCATCGGCTGCCGCCGCCGGCGCCACAGTCTCGACGGCGACTACTGACACTGCGGGATCCTCGGCGGGGTTTCCGCCTGCTGTCCCAGAAGGGATCGTCAACGGAACGGCCGTCGTGAATTCCGCAGAGTCGAGTGTCGAGGCCCCATCGGCTGCGAATTCATCGGTCGATGTCTCGAACGATGCGTTGAGTGCGTCAGTCGCGACTCGCGGCGGCAGGTGAAAAACAATTGCCGCGAGCAGCAGCAGCAGAATGCCGTGAACGACGACACTGACTGCAATACTGGCCGAGTTTTTACGCCGATCGCCCCAAACGTTTGTGCGCAGATCGAGACTGGGCTCGATGCCGTCGACGCAGACGTTTGAGATCGTCAGGCCCGCACAACGAATTGTCGCTCCGGCGACCGGCGCTGAAACACGAGTCTCGCCGTTTCGATTCGCATCAACCTCGTTTGGCAAGCCGGTCACGTCGGCAGGTGCTTCTGCAAAGTCGAAATCAAACTCTGAGCTGGCCGCTGCGGAGTCAGACACGGAGGATTCGCACTTGGGTGACTCGACTGGCGACAAGTCGCGTCTTTGCGAGTTGGATACCGGCGACTCGGCGACTTGTGATTCCGGCTGCTGCGGGCCGAGCCCTGGTGGCTTCGATCCAGACTCGTCAAGCGGAATCAGTTTCGCTCCGCAGCAGGGAGAGCAGATCGACGCACCACCGCTCGCTTCGAGATCGAGACGCAGAATCTCAACAGTCTGACCGCAAGCCGCGCATTGCAGCCGAATCCAGTCGAGCGTGTCGAGTTGAAACGTGTCCATTCGACGATCTCAGCGAAGGTCTCCGCAAACAACCTCATCATGGGAAACGCAGCGAGGCGGCCACAATCAACTTCCAATGACGGGTCACCTGACGCTTTCGCATTGCACCGAGTGTCGACGCTGTGGCGACTCACAGCGATTCCATCTGGCGGAATTCGCGCAGCAAATGAGCCCGGTTCGAGATATCTCGAATCCGGGCTCGTTCAAGTTCTCGCGATTGCCTGACGGAATCCGTCAGACAAAACGATTGACATCCGGCTCAGGCATCTTCGCTGCCGGCCTGTGGTGGTTCAGCTTCGGTGCTCGGAGCTTTTTCCGGGGCCGGCGGAGGATCCATCGGCTCGACCGGGACCTTCAACACACTGTGGTCTTCTTCCACCGGAACCGGCTCGGGCTTCAACACAGTCGTGTCAGAACCGGCGTTGCTGCTGCCTGGCGAGCACGGACTGCAGCCGTTGATCGTCGGGCAGACTGTCGTCGGCACCATCCGGCAGACTTCGTACTCGATCTCGCGCGGCACCTGACGGCAGACCATTCGCGTGTACGTGTACGGCACTTCTTTGGGGACGCAGCGGGCGACCTTTTCCGTCACGGTGTAAGGCACCTGCTTCTCGACACAGTACGGAACTTTCTGAGTCTTCGTTTCCGTGACCCAGCGACAACTCGTGACGGGAACTTTGCGAACGTGCTCTTCCTGCACGATGCGGCACGTGCGGACGGGAACCTTCTCGGTTTTGGTTTCGGTCACCCAGCGGCACGTACGAACCGGGATCTTCTGGACAACTTCGTCCCTGACCCAGCGGCAGACTTTGACCGGCACCTTCTCGACGATCACTTCGGACTCCATGCGGCAGACTTTCTGCTGCAATTTGCGGGTCACGACTTCAGGCACCAGCGTTGTGCATTCGACCTGTCGCGTGACGACATTCGGGCACCACTTCTTCTTGTACCAGGTCAGCCCAGGAGTCTGCACCCAGCCGAGCTGCGGCAGCGGCATACAGGGGCTGCACTGCAGTGCGAGCATCGGCAGACCGGGCAGGCATTTCTTCTCGCATGTCCACGAGCCCTGATCTTCGCAGACTGTTCGGACCGTTGTGCATGGCTTCATGACGGTCTCGCAGACTTCCCGTTCGACGATTTCGGTCACCGGTTTGCAGACGACGCGGCGGCATTCTTTATCAACCGTGTCCCAGGTCTGCTTCCAGCAGGTCTGAACGCACTCACGTTCGGACGTCTCCCAGACCGGCTTACGCACGGTGTAGCTGCACTCCCGCTCGGACGTTTCCCACACCGGCTTGCAGACCGTGTATTTCTCTTCGCGGCAGGATGACTCCTGAACCAGCTTTTTGACTTCGTACTCGCATTCGCGATACGCGGTCTCGCGAACTGTGCGATAGCAGGTGCGGTCGTGTTCGTCCCAGACGGTCTCGTAGACCGTGCGATTGCAAGTAACCTCTTCCGGCTCCCAGACCGTTTCCATGACCGTCCTGCGGCAGGTCTGCCGTTCGACTTTGCATGTCGTGTAGCAGGCGGTCGGTGCGCACGCTGTTGTCGGGCAGCAGTTATAGCTGGCTGCGCCGCAGTAACTGCCGGCAAATGCCGACTGACTGGTTGCGGCGGCCGAGCACAGGACGGCCAGTGCAAGAAGCCTTCTCATGGCTGGTGTCTCCGAAGTTTCACGCTCTGAAGTTGCAGGGTTGCTCACGGGATGTCAGTTCGGTGCGTCGCAGACGGGCTGCCATCCTGGCGAGTCGGCGTGGTCCTTCGGTTGCCGGCGAATCCGCTACAGCAGGCAGAGTCTCGCGCAGTTCCTCAACCGGCGTTTCCACTGCCACGCTCATTATTGACTCGCACTGATGCAGGTTGCAAAACCCGCTCAGGCCAGAAAGCCAATGAAGTCCCGCGCCGGTTCGAGCACGCCTGATTGTACCGGTCACGCTGACTGGGTGACTGAGCGAAGCTTTGACGAGCCGCCGAACAATCCGTCCCATCGCCGCAATCAGCACTCGGCGGCACAACTGGTTAAACCGATTCGATCTGTGCGACGGGACAGCTTTCGCATTCAGACTGATCCCGTCAGACAGAACATTTCACGGAACTGCCGCGAGCGTTGCATTTCAATCAGGCGACAAATTCAGACGCACAATCCGTGGAACCGTTGTGAGCGATGGACGCGGTATCAAGCGGGTTTCCGTGGCATCCGATTCAACCGGCAGATGCGCAACGCGGCTGGCCAGCCGACAGGCGCCGTTTCTTCCGGTAACGATCAGGGAGTCCAGGCTGTGTATTGGCGTCCGGCGAAATCCGCCGCTGTGCTCATCGCGATGTTCGGGCTGAGTGGCTGCGCTTATCCGATCCGCGTACCGAAACTCGGCCTTCAGTACAAATCCGTCTCTCTGCCGCTGCTGCCCGGGGATCCGGTCTTCGTCGGCCCCGGAGGTTCGGGGCCGGTGTGGTCTCCGCCAGAAGTCGTCTCGCCCGGCAGCGGTTGCGGCGACGCATGTGGATCGTGCTGCAATCCGACGCTCCCGCTCGAACCATTCGACCCGTTTGGCTGGTTGAGGGTTGGTTCGCAGGGTACTCAGGAAATCGATCCCGTGGGCTGGCTGTTCGGGCTCTAATGGCCTTGCAGAGTTGCAGGTTGCCGCAGGCTGGTCGCCGCCGATCCCTTCACAAAGTTTGATGCAACGCCCGGCGTCTTTTACGATCCGAATCCGTTACGGCTTGCCGCTCGATTCATTCGTATTCCGGAGCGTTTCGCATGTATCGCTTTCTCTGTGCTGCCTGCCAGATCATTGAAAACGGGATTACCGATTTCGGCACACATCTGACGCGACCAGCAGCGATCTCAATGGGTGGCTGTTCTGCTCGCGTGATCTTTCTGCTGCTGCTTTCCGTGCTGACCTGCGACGTTCGTGCCCAGGACGATACGGTCGGGGAGAAACCTGAAGACCCGGCCGCGGCTGCACAGACAGACGGACCGGCAAAGCCGCCTGCTGACCCAAACGTTGCCATCGGCGAAAACGGCCGACGGATTGAGAATCCATTTCCGAAGCGTTTTCCCGCGCCGGAACTTGACGGTGGTCACGGGTGGCTCAACACATCTGGCGATATCACGCTGAAAGATTTGCGCGGGAAGGTTGTTGTCATCGACTTCTGGACATACTGCTGCATCAACTGCATGCACATCCTGCCGGACCTGAAGTATCTGGAGCAGAAGTACCCGAACGAACTGGTTGTGATCGGCTGCCATTCGGCGAAGTTCGATAACGAAAAAGATACAGAGGAAATCCGCCAGGCCATCGTGCGGTACGAGATCGAGCACCCTGTCATCAACGACTCGGATATGGTTCTCTGGCGGAAGTTTGGCGCACAGTCCTGGCCGACCATCGTGCTGATCGATCCCGAGGGCAACTTCTGCGGCTACGTTTCGGGGGAAGGGCATCGCGAACTGCTGGACAACGTCATTTCGCGTCTGATCGCGTGGCACAAAGCCAAAGGCACGCTGGATACGACCCCGGTGCGTTTTGATCTCGAACGTGATCGAGTGCCGGACGGTCCACTGCGATACCCCGGTAAGCTGCTCGCCGATCCGGTGAACGGTCGACTGTTCATCTCAGACAGTAATCACAACCGGATCGTGATCTCGTCGCTGGATGGAAATCTGATCGACGTGATCGGCAGCGGGCGCATCGGTGCGAAAGACGGATCGTATGCCGAAGCCCAGTTCGATCATCCGCAGGGGATGGCTCTGTCCGGCGACACACTGTTCGTTGCGGACACGGAAAATCATCTATTGCGGGAAGTCGATCTGAAGGCCCGAACGGTCAGTACGCTGGCCGGCACTGGAGAGCAGGGGCGATTTAACGCGACGGGTGGGCGGCTCAAAACCTCTCCGCTCAACAGTCCGTGGGACCTGACGTTTGCCGATGACACGCTCTATGTCGCGATGGCCGGCCCGCATCAGATCTGGGCGCATCGGCTCGGCAGCGGCTCGATCCGTGTCTACGCAGGTTCCGGACGGGAAGACATTCTCGACGGAACGTTCGGCACTGCGGCGTTTGCTCAACCATCGGGAATCGTCAACGACGGAAAGTTCCTGTACGTCGCCGACAGCGAGGGGTCAGCCGTTCGAGTTGTCTCGCTGGCACCTCGAGGCAAAGTGATGACGCTGGTTGGTTCGCATGATCTGCCGAACGGCCGGTCTCTGTTCACGTTCGGAGATGTGGACGGGCTTGGATACAACGCCCGGTTGCAGCATCCGCTGGGAGTACTGCTCGACGGCCAGACGCTGTTCGTCGCCGACGCATACAACCACAAAATCAAAACGGTCGATCTGAAGACGGGCCAGACGGAGACCCTGCTCGGTAACGGGAAACCGGGGTCGGGACTTGACCCGGTTGAACTCCGCGAGCCAGCCGGTATGGCAATCGCTGGAAAAAGACTGTTCGTGGCCGACACCAACAACAGCCGCATTGTTGAGTACAACCTTGAAACAAAGCAGGCACGCGAGTTCGTGGTCAACGGTCTGACGCCGCCGAAACCGGCGGGCGAGTCAGAATCGGCCGTCAGTGCTGATTCAAAGAAAACGATGATCGAGGTTCCAGAGCAGGCGGTTGCCGTCGGCAAAGAGGTGATTGTCGAGGTGACACTGCTGATTCCGGAAAGCTACAAGCTGAACGATCTCGCTCCGGTCCGGGCAAAGCTGACCGTCGATGGCGAGCAGCCAATCGTTGCAGTCGAATCATTATCGAGCAGTCAGAAGGCGACGGTTACAGACAATGTCGCTCGGATTCCCATCAGGCTGACTGGTAAGCCTGGTGCCGCGACGTTCAATCTCGCAGTGACGTACTCGTACTGCCGCGGCGGAACGGGCGGGCTCTGCAAGATCCATACGGCTCGCTGGACGCTGCCAATCAAAGCGGCGGAAACCGGCGAGTCAGTCATCCGCCTGAAGACCGACCTGCCGCAGTGACGCCGATCCTCATTGGAACCGCTGGGCATATTGATCACGGCAAGACGCGGCTCGTCGGGCGTCTAACGGGTGTTGATACAGATCGACTGCCAGAGGAGAAGGCACGCGGCATTTCGATCGATCTCGGTTTCGCCCACTTTGATGCGGGCGGGTTTCGGTTTGGTGTTGTTGACGTGCCCGGTCACGAGAAGTTTGTTCGCAACATGGTCGCCGGAGCGACGGGCATCAATCTCGCGCTGCTGGTTGTTGCGGCTGATGACGGCGTGATGCCGCAGACCCGCGAGCATCTGGAAATCATGGACCTGCTGGGGATACGCTCCGGTCTGGTCGCACTGACAAAGACGGACCTCGTCGATCCGGAAATGGTCGCACTCGCGCAGCTCGATATTGAAGACTGTGTGTCCGGGACGTTTCTCGAAGGTTGCCGCATCGTACCTGTCTCGTCGGAAACAGGATCCGGCATCGACGAACTGAGAACCGCAATTGCCGAACTCTGTACGCAGATCGAGTTGCCGCAAACGCTGCCGGTCTTCCGGATGGCGATCGATCGAGTGTTCTCAATTACCGGACACGGAACCGTTGTGACCGGGTCGGTGCTCAGTGGTGAAGTCCACGTCGGAGGCACACTGGAACTGTGGCCCTCAGGTCGTGAGGTGCGCATCCGCAGCGTCCAGCATCATGGAGAAAAGTCTGAAGAAGCCGGCAGTCGGCAGCGTACGGCGATCAATCTGGCCGGGCTGAAACAGGACGAGGTTTCGCGCGGCTGCGAACTGGCAACGCCCGGATACCTGAAGCCGACGAGTCGACTGCTGGTCGACCTGCGCGTGTTGAGCAGTTCGCCACTGGTACTCAAGGACCGCATCGAAGTCAGTCTGCATCTGGGCACGCGGGAGGTCTCAGCCCGTATCATCCTGAAAGGCCGTCGGCTTGAGGCGGGGCAGCGCGGCATTGCCGAACTGAGACTTGCGGAGCCGGTTGTCGCGGCCTGGGGTCAGCATTTCATTCTGCGTCGCACATCGCCCGCCGTGACGATTGGCGGTGGTCGGGTTCTCGATCCAGCCATTCCGGACACGCTGCGTGTGCGCGATATCGTGGCGCTCGGCACGGCGCTGCAGAGTGATTCGCCGGCGGAACGACTCGCAGTGCGACTCACTCAGCGGGATTCGATCGACGGAAGCGACCTCAGTCTTGCCAGTTCGATCGGCGTGATGCCAGACGAGCTGCAGCGATTACTCAGCGACCTGCGTTCGTCCGGCAAGATTGTGGCGGTCGGCTCCGGTGAACGGCGATTCGAGATTCATCAGTGCCGGCTGGCCGCGCTCGCGAAGTCCGTACTGCGAACAATCCGCAATGAAGTGCTGCGACATCAACCGCGACGGTCGCTGCCGAAGCCGACGCTGCTGACCGCGTGCCGGGAGATTGCCGCCTCCGGACTGCTCGAAGGCGTGATCGAGCACTTGGTCACGGACAGACAGCTCGTGCGCATTGGCGAGAATCTCGGGCCGGCAGACCTGCAGGTTCAGCTCACGAAGGCCCAGCGCAAGGCACGCGACGCGATGCTTGACCGGATCGCCGTCGGACAGCTCGCGCCGCCGCTGTCGAAAGAGCTGGCGGCCGATGCCGGTTTAAAAGTCGGCGATGCCGAACAGCTTTTGAATCTGGCCGTCGAGGACGGATTGCTGCTGCGCGTGGCCGACGGGCTGTATCTGACGCCGCAGGCGCTCGAAGCAGCCCGGCTGAAAACGAAGGATGCCATCAGCGAATTCGGCCCGGTTACGATGGCGCAGCTTCGCGACGCCTGGGGAGTGACGCGCAAGCACGCGGTGCCGTTGTGCGAGTACTTCGACGAGATCGGCGTCACGCGACGCGATGGCGATACTCGATCCGCCGGGCCTGCCATTGACCGTGCGCTGACTGCGTCCGAAATTGCTGCAATGGCGGATTAACCAGGACGTTAAGGAACGTGTCTGAAATAACTTCCCTTTTTCCTGCTGACTGCAGCGCAAAGACGCGAAGACTCAAAGGAACGCAAAGCCTTCGCGAATCTTTGCGACTTCGCGCCTTTGCGCTGCAACGACAAGCTGGATGTCCTGGAATTCTCGGGAAGTTGTTTCTGACGCATTCCTAAGACGGAATCACGTATGGCCGGACACAGTCACTCTCACCATGACCACGCACATGCGCACGGAGCCGGCGGCCACGCGCGCGGCAACGGCAATCAACAGCGACTGCTGCTGACGCTGCTGCTGGCCAGCGCGTATTTGATCGCCGAGATCGTCGGTGGTCTGCTCAGTAACTCGCTGGCGCTACTGGCCGACGCCGGGCACATGTTTTCCGACGTCGCCTCGCTGGGGCTCAGTGCGTTCGCTGTCTGGCTGGCGCGGCAGCCGTCGGGCAGTCAGCGCACGTACGGCTTTCATCGCGCCGAGATTCTGGCGGCACTGATCAATGCCACGACACTCGTCGCCGTGTCGCTGTTCATCTTCAAAGAAGCGTGGGAGCGTTTTCAGTCACCGCCGGAAGTGCGTGGCGGGCTGATGATGAGCATCGCAATCGGCGGTCTGCTGGTGAACCTTGCCGGGCTGTTCATTCTGCATGGTGGTCGTGAGGAGAACCTCAACGTTCGCGGTGCGTGGCTGCACGTCCTCTCGGATGCGCTGGGCAGCGTGGCCGCGATCTCGTCCGGTCTGGCGATCTACTTTTTCGACTGGTTCTGGGCGGACCCGCTGATCTCGGTCGTGATCGGACTGCTGATTCTCTACTCGTCGTGGCATCTGCTCGCGGAAGCTGTCGGCGTGCTGATGGAGACAGCACCGGCCAGTGTCGATGTCGCGAAGCTGAAAGCCGCTCTGACTGAACCGGAGGGCGTCATCGAGATTCACGATCTGCACGTCTGGACGATTAGCAGTGGACTGGATTCGGTCTCGTGCCACGTCGTCAGTGACGGCTCGCGACCGTACGGCGAACTGCTGAGCCAGCTCCGCGAACTGGTTCACGAGCGTTGCAACATCGACCACGTGACGATCCAGATCGAACCGCAGGACTTTGAAGAACCGGTCCAGCGTTGTGAAGCGTGATCGAAACAACCGCCGTGTTTGACTCGCACGAAGTCAGAAACAGTGCGATGAGATTTCCGATGGTTTCAGCCGGCAAGGTTGTCGTCAGTCTCGTTTGAACGAAACGGTATTACTGCTGCTGGACGGACAGACGCAGACGTTCGGTGCTGGACCAGAGTTCGATGTACCTCTCGTCGTCCGGAACGTTGACGGTCGTCAGGCTGGCGCCGCCGGGCATGGTCAGATCGTCGATCTGTTTGCCGGATGGATCGAGGACCGGTTGTCCCGTGCGGCGGTCGAGCAGCGTCAGGTGTCGCGTTTTCGCGAGTGGCACCAGGGGTGAGCCCGATTCGCGCAGCAGGATCAGAAACGGCATTCGAGAGAACTCGTCGAGCGGCAGACCAGACTCGCCCGAGTCGTAAAACCACGGCTCCGCCGTTGCATTGCCGCGTTGAAAACCAACCAGCGTTCCCTGCGCATTCAATCCCCGGACACCGCCGATCTCGGGCGTCCCAACCTGTTCGCCCTGCAGCAGCAGAATCCAGCGTTCACTGTCAGGCAGCACGATGACTCGATCTTTTCTGACGCGGCGATCCGCAGGAATTCTTGGGAAGTCGGAGACTTCACCGGTTCGCAGATCGAGTGTTTCAAAGTGACCGCGCGACTTCATCACGGCGAGGTCCGTATCGCCAATCTGCCGGAACCGGGAGTCTGCCGGGAAACGCCGTTCCCAGACGGTCTGCCCCGAATCGACACGCTGCACGATGACCTCGTCGCCAGCAAGCTCCGCCGTCACGAAGCCCCACTGGTCGCGTCGCAACACAGGCAGCCGATCAAGCGCCAGCAATTCCGCAGATAACGGTTTTCCGTCGGCAAGCCGGTAACCAGCCACTGATTTGCCTCGCGAGTTGAGCACGTAAACCGCTTCGCGATCGGCACGCACCCGTTGCGAATCAAGCAGCCCGTCACGCGACCAGCACAACCGGCCGGTTCGTGTTTCGAGCACCACAATCTGGCGAGCCGAGCGGCAGCAAAGGAATTCACCCGTACCCGAGCTGACAGCAATCGATTCGTCCTGTTCGAGCTGAGCGAGCCACTCGTCTCCACTGGCCATGGCCTGCTGGAATGGATTCTGACCTCGTCCTCGCCACGGTTCGCCGGGCAGTTGTCGCGACCAGAGGATCCGTCGATCCAGTACGGACAGGCCTGTCAGGCGGTTTTCCAGCAGTGTGATCAGCAGCGAACCGACGCGTCGCACCACTGGCTGGACACCTCGCGGATACGCACTGCCGAGTTGAATGCTCCACGTGAGCCCATCGTCCTCCCGGTCCCTCACATTCAGTCGGTTCTCTTCGAAATCGCGTGACACAAACACGGATGGAAAACGCTGTCCGGCGACCGGCTCGCCGGATTCGTTCGTCAGGAACACCGCCTTCGATTCATACTCACTGCCCGCCAGTCGCTGCAGCGAGACCGTCGGCGGACGCGGCTCTCCCACGCCAGCCTGCCTGGCTGGGTGCGTTCGAGCGACTTCTTCGCGATGCAGAGTCGCCACCGCTTCCAGCAGCTTGCTCAGCGTTGCGTTCGACGTCAGCCCGTGCTCGGTCATCCGCTTTTCAATCGTCGACAACTGCCAGGCTCGACCGCGGGCCGTCAGCAGCGGAAACTCACGCAGAGCCGCCTGCAGTTGAGCTTCCACTACAAGCTTCGGCTCGGTCGCAGTTCGGCTGACCGCCTGCCACCATAGAGCTGCTTCAGCGGACTGCTCATCGCGCCCGGCAGCTTGTGCCAGTTCGACCAGCAGCGTCTGACCGGACGGGTGAAACGCAAACGTCGTTGCCAGTCGAGCGGTCCGCTCCCTCGCCGCTGCGTCGCGAGACGTTTCTTTCGAACGGCTTTGAACCGTCAGTATTTGCGGCGTCAGCAGTCGGCGGATTTCCGAGTCGACCTGCTGCCGCTCATCTTCGTTCAAGTCGCCCCACAGTTCGGAGAGCTTCGATTGAGCCCAGCTCAGCATTGAGACTTCAACGCGCGGAGCGTCCGGTTGCGGAATCTGCCGATGCGAATATTCCGGCGACGCCGCAATCCGGATCAGTTCGCGGAATGCTTCACTGCGCCGCTGCAAACGATGCAGAGTTTGAATCTGCAGCAGTGCCCGCTGCCCGGCAACATCGACCGAGTCGGACAGTTGCGGTGTCATTTCCAGGAACTGCAATGCGATGTCCGGTCCCATCGTCTGGATGCTGCCTGCGGTTTTTAACACGGCAGCGTCAAACGCGGCACGGTCAGCTTCCGATACCGCTCCGACTTGCCGCCCCTGCAGGACGTGCCGCGCTTCGTCTGTGTTACCGCGAGCGAGCGCCAGCTCGGCACGCTGAATCGTCAACTGCAGAGAACCGTCACCCGCCGCTGACTGCTGCAGTTTCTGTTCGAGCGTGTTTTGCAGTTCGTACGCTGAGACTTCGGCCGGATGTACGGAAATCAGCAGGCCGCGGTACGAATACAGGCTGCCCGGCGGTCGCTGCCGTCCGGATTGCGACCACCGCTGCCGCAGCTTTCCGTCATCGACGCTGACCGCGAAGACGTCACCACTTTGCGTCGGCACCAGAAGCGTGTCTTCCGACGCCAGGACGCGGCCGTCAATCTGCGCCACTTCGTCCGGCAGCTTGAACTGCCAGGCTTCACGCCCATCGAGCGACAGCGCGTCGATCGAACGCGAGCCCGCCAGAATCGCGAGGCTCTCTGTCACAGCGACGAGTTGATTCGCGTCGCGACGCGGCAGTTCCCAAAGTCGTCGGCCGGTAAACAGATCGAGGCAGACAATGATCCCCGTCGACGGATCGTTGGCGTCTTTCGTTTCCGGCGGAGTCAGCAGCACGCTGGTTCCGGCAATGACCGGTGGAGCCGCGACCCAGTGAGAGTCGACGCGGCGATTGGCGACTTCCAGCATTCCGCGGTTGCGTAGAAACAGCCCCGGCGTGCCGTTGCCGCTTTCCGGCGTCCGCGTCGAAAAGCGGTGTCCCCACAGCAGTGTCCCTGTCGCACTGTCAACGCCGATCACCCAGCCGGCGCTTGTCGGACAGACGAGGACTCCATGCGCCAGCGCCGGCAACGCCGCCCACAGACGTCGATTCAGATCCCGGTCGAGTCGATCGTCGGACCAACCGATGCGCTGCGACCAGCGCACTCGCGCGGTGGCCGCATCCAGGCAGAACAACCGGATCGTCTCCGAGTTCTGCGCGATGACGAACAGCCCATCGTCCGTGACGAGTGGTACGCCGAGAAAGAACCAGCCACTCAAGGGCGGCGTCGCAGGTTCATCCGTCGCCGGTCCGCCAAGCCGCCACAACAGATGGCCGTTCGCGAGATCAAACGCTTCGAGCTGATTGGCCGACGCCGAGCCGGGCTCAGGACTGAATTCGCGGCCCTTGCGATTGCGGATCGATGTGCGGCCGAGCGAGTAAACCGGGTCGTCCGAGATTGCAAACAGTCGCTCGCCATCGCTGCTTAGAAATCCGTACGTTGCGTTCTGATAGAGCGCCTGCCCGAGCGCTCCGCCCGTCGGATCCGATGCCTGAAACCGAACCGGCAACTCGCTGGCGGCGAACCCGCCATCGTCGAAATGGTCGAACGAGAACTCACCGTCACTCGAATCAGTTCCACTCAGTAGACCTTCGAGCGAACGCCGCTGCCCCGCCATCCAGAACAGTTGACCGGTTTCAACGTCACGAACCTCAATGCCGCGCAGCGTCCGCAGTGCAACTTGACCGTTGACAAACAATGGAACTCCGACCGGTACTGACGAGCGACCATCGTAAGTCAGATCATCAATCATCCGATCGATCCGTCCGGCGAGTTGCGGGTCCGAGGTCGACACGGCCGACCAGCGCCGTACAAGAGTCGGTATCCCCGCCACTGCGACCGCGTGCCGTCGCGCGTTGCCGCCGACCAGCAACCATTCCGACAACGCTTCCGGTGTTTCCGGAGTCAGGGTGCGGGCGAGTTGTCGCATCGATGTGTCAGACTTTCCGCGATCGCTTTTGCTGTGCCCCGGCCGGTGGTGCTCCGAACGCGCGAGAACCTGCTCAATCAGTTCATGGCGGCGTTTCCCGTGTTCAGTCTCAGAAACAGCCGATTGAGAGGTGGCCAGCAGCGTTGACCATGCGGCAGCGAGACCGAAGTGTCCGCGGTCGACCAGCAGGGCGATCAGTTGATCGGCTGCCGCCTCGCCGACGGGTGTCCCGGCATAATGAATGGCGATTCGCTGCAGTTCTCGCAGGTCGCCGGACCTGATGGCCTGTTCGGTTGCCGCTGAACCTGCCGCTTTGAGTTCCCGCCCGCGTTCCGCCCGCACGTCCATCGGCAGTTGCAGCAACAGCCTGGCCGCTTCGAGACCGGCTGAACGCAGCGTTCCGTCCGGCAGTCGAATCATGGCGTCTTCCGTCGGCGAACCGTCTGGACGTCCAATGATCGGAACAAGCTGCTGCACGACTCGCGGCCAGTTCCGCTGCCGACTTGCCTGAATAGCTCGCTGCCAGGCGGATTGCCAGGCCTTGTCGACCGGAGCCAGGTGATCGGTTGCGTCGAGCGCAATCGACACCCCCCCGCTGGCATCGTCATCGTCACTCGGTGCTGCCTCGGCATGATCCGGCAGATCCGCAGGACTTGCGTTTTCCCGCTGCGCGGGCTCAGCCTGCTCGGAAATGTCCTTCTTCTGCTGAGCAAACTGATCGACCTGGAACGGCCCGCCTTCTCCCGGCGCACCGTCCGACGGTCGCAGAACCGGCGGCTCTGCAACCACGAGCGTTGCTGCCTGCAACTCAATCACGACGACAAAGAGGCACAGCCAGCGCACAGAAAGCGGACGGAAGGTCATTGCGACCGGATGCTCACAGCTTGCGGGATTGCCGTCCCTTGCTGTTGATTCGGGAATCCGTTCCGTCAGCGCATTCGCCGTTCAAACGCGCCGCCGCGAGTATAACTCCACTGCGATCCCGATCCATGACCGTAAGCCGAGGCGACTTGAACAAATCGCGAAGGCCTCCGACCGCGCACTCTGGTAAACGGGGGCCTGCGACAACGATTGTACGACGTGCGTCGACGGTGTCAGTTGAGCGGCAGATGACGTCAGTCTTTCCGCGCCATCCACAGCAGTGATTGTGCGGCGCGAATGGCTGCGTCCGGGTGTGGATCGTCGAGCATCTTTTTGAGCTGAGACGCGGCGTCTGTCATCCGGGCGTCGCCAGCAAACGTTGCGGCGAATGTTCGAATCGTCGCGTCGTCACTTGTCAGGTTCCTGGTCAGAGCCTGCTGCCCGGACTCATCGCCGAGAGCCGCCAGCGAATGCTCGAAAAATGCCCGAGCCAACCGGTCATCACTGTTGCTGAGCCGCAGTTTCAGCCTCGCGATGTCCGACGGATCGCCGATCCGGCCGAGAACCCACGCGGCCAGACGCGCGACTTCCGGATCGCTGTCGTTGAGCGTCTCGCGCAAAACCTGCAGAGCCGCCGGACTGCCCGCTCGCCCCAGCGCCGCAGCCGCCATCAGTCGCAATCGCAGGTTGTCCGTGTGAGCGAACCCCAGACGGATCGCTTGCCCGTCGCCAAGCTCATTCAGCTTGTAAAGACTCTCAGCCGCATGCACGTGACCGTGGTCGTTGTCGCTCGACAGAATGCCCAGCAGCACGCTCGACTTCGACCGGTCTCCCGCGCGAACCAGCTCGCGTGCGATGCCACATCGACGCTGATCGTCCTGTTCTGTCGCGAGCTTCGGCTCCAGACACTGCCGCACTTCTGCACCGTATCCACCGAGCGTCAGGCCCTCGGCCGCGTGGATCGCAGGCCAGAAGTCATCACCATGCAGCCCGTTTCGCAACACGACCAGGCAACGCTCGCGTGTCGCTGCGTCGATTTCGATTGTCGGCTCAGCCGCGGCTGCAGGCACTCCGAGTGAAAGACAGGCAGCAACCCCGGCGATCAGCAGCAGACAGTTCTTCATGGCGGACGGCCTCAGAAGTGATGGTATGACAAGCCTCCGTGGGATCGGACCTCTGCCTGTCAGAGTCTCTGATTACGGCTCGGTGTCAGATGACAGGCAGGATGCCTGTCCGAATTCTTGAGTGACTACCGCCACTCAGCGCACCAGTCGGCGGTTTCGTACTGACTGCGGATGCGCCATTCCCGCAGCACGGCGAGCAGTTCCTGTTTGCGGTCGGCGAAGGCTGGATCGTCCCACAGGTTTCTGATTTCATCGGGATCGTTGACCAGATCAAAAAGCTGCCCGTGCGGCTCGTCGAGAAAATGGACCAGCTTCCAGTCATGACCGCGGACCATCGTCATGAACTCGCAGCCGGTCAGAATTCCGTCCCTGGCCTGCTCGGCGAACAGGTAATCGCGACCGTCGAACGGCTTGCCTTCGAGAGCCGGCAGCAGCGTTCTCGCTTCGAGCGTCGGCGGAACCTGGCAGCCAGCCAGTTCAAGAATCGACGGCCCGAGATCCATCTGATGGACGAGCGCGTCGACGACCTTGCCCGCATCGAACCGGCCTGGCGACCAGACAATCAACGGCACGCGAGTGATGACGTCGTACATCGTCCACTTCTGACTGTGGCCGTGATCGGTCAACGCGTCGCCGTGATCCGACGTGAAGATGATAACCGAGTTATCGAGGTAACCCGTGTCTTCAAGAGCCTGGACGATCTCACCGACCTTCTCGTCAATCATCGTCACATTGGCGCAGTAGTAGGCCCTCTGCCGGTGCCGCGCCTCGTGCGACGGATCGAGCTGATGGACGACCGAGTCGTGATCGATCTCGACGTTGTGCTGCCGCAGCTCCTTGAAAGCGGGCGGCTGACCGTCGAGTTCTTCCTGCGTGACCTCCATCAGCGGCAGGTCTTTCTTCAGGTAAGGCTCGGCATAGCGCGGCACGGGATCGTACGGCGGGTGCGGTCCTGGAAAGCCGATCTGCAGAAACAGGCGATCCCGCTTCGGGCTGTTGCGGATCCACCACGATGCGAGATCGCCGACGAAGTTGTCCGGGTGAGCGTCTTCCGGCAGTTCCCACTCGAACGCACCAAGCCGCTCCCGGTAGTCCGGCAACTTGCGATACAGCTCGCGCTGCTGCTTGACCAGTCCTCGAAAACGCAGCGCCTTGTCCCACTCGTCGAAGTAGTAGCGGCCTTCGAGGTACCGGTCTTTGTTCTCGACGACGTAGCGTTCGTGAAACCCGACCGAGGAATTGAACGGCCAGGTGTGCATTTTGCCGATGTTCGTGCAGTGGTAGCCGGCATCGTTGAGCAGTTCGACCCACGACCGCCGCCACAGATCGGCGTTCTTCAGAATGCCCGTCGTGTGCGGAAAGTAACCCTTGAAGAGGCTCGCCCGTGCCGGAGCACACGACCCGGCCGTCACATGACACTGCGTAAAATGGATACCCTCCCGCACCAGCCGGTCAAGATGCGGCGTGTCCATAAAGTCAAAGCCCAGTGCGTTAATTGTGTCGTAACGCTGCTGGTCAGTGATGATAAAGATGATGTTCGGTGTGTCGGTCATCCGTGCTTTCTCGTCGTTCGCATCAGGCTGCGGCGGCAATTTGATGATCTGATGTTTCCGGGAAATCACAGGTCGAGGCTCTTCAGTGGGCCGACGGTCGAGGTCGTCAGGGCTCCGAGCGGGAATTCGTCGAGGACGCGGCGGATGTCTTCGACAGTGAGGGCTCGCAGAGTCGCGAGATCGTCGGCGACGCTGCGGTACTCCTGCCGTGAGATCCAGTTGCCGCCGAGCGACGACAGCCGTCCCATCGGACGTTCACTGCGTAGAACGACGCGGGAAGCGACTTTGTTGCGGGCCTGTTCGAGTTCCTCAACCGTCACGCCGTCGAGATTGACCTGCTGATAAATTCCCTGAATGCGGGCGAGGATGTCTTTCGTTTTGTCTGGCTGGCAGCCAAGCCAGGTCGTGAAGAGGCCCGCTCCGTCGTAGTCGTAATAGCCCAGCTCAGCAAATTCGACGAGACCTGGGTCGACCAGTTCCCAGTAGATGCGACTGCCGCCGTCGTCGCCAACGATGACCGTCAGCAGTTCGGCTGCGAATCGCAGTTCGCTCTGAGCAGACGGAGCTGCGGTCATCTGCACGACGTTCTGCTGCACTCGGCTGTCCTGAGGAACAACAGACAGGCCGCCCTGCGAGTGGGGTTCGACAATCGACCGTTCGATTGAGCCAGCCGGGACGGCCCTGCAGGACTGCTCGGCCAGTTTGACGATCTGATCCCAGTTGGTGTTTCCTGCAACCGCCAGCGTAATATTTCCACCGCGGTAATGCGTCGCATGGTAGTTGCGCATCTGATCGACCGTCAGAGCTTCAATACCTTCATACGGACCGAGAATGCTCTTCCCCAGTGCGTGTCCTTTGAAGTGTGTCTGCATCGCGTGGTCATAGGCCACGTGCATAGGCTGATCCTGGTACATGCTGATTTCTTCGAGAATCACCTGTTTCTCGGTGTTGAAATCCTCTTCGCGCAGCGACGGAGTCAGCAGACCGGAGAGCATCTCGAACGCGATTGGCAGATACTCCGGCAGAATTGCGGCGTAGTACAGTGTCGCTTCCTCGCCGGTCTGGGCGTTGTACTCGGCACCGATTTCGTCGAATACGCGGTTGACGTCGTCGGCCGAGTGCTTCTCATTTCCCTTGAACGCCATGTGCTCGAGGAAGTGGCTGACGCCGTTGACATCGGGCGATTCGTCACGGGCTCCCGTGCGAACAAAGAACCCGACGGCCACGCTGTGAACGCTGCCGTTGAGTTCGCCGATGACTTTCAGTCCGTTGTCGAGTGTCGTTTCGTGGAACTGCATGTTGAAGGTCGCCTTGAGGGGCTGCAGAGGGAGCCGGCTTCGCAGGAATTCAGGCCATCCTGGAACAACTGAATTCCTGCGAATCCTGCTGCAGGCGCTGTCGTCAAAACAGCCGTCGATCAATCGTTAATGTTGAGCGGTTTCGGTCCGACCGTGAGAACGGTGAAGTCACGGGCCGGGTGTCGCCGCACAAAGTCGACAACGTCGGAGACGGTCAGAGCGTCGATCCTGTCGCGGACTTCTTCGAGCGTGCGGACACGGCCGAGCAGGAACCAGTTGCGAGCCAGCGAGCCAGCCCGGCCGCGCGACGATTCCTGCTGCATGACGAGCGAGCTTTTCGCCCGTGCTTTACAGCGAGCCAGTTCCGATTCCTCAATGCCGTCGCCAAGTTTTTTCAGTTCCTGCAGTGTGACATCGAGCGTTTCCTGTGCTCGCTCGTTGCTCGTTCCTGCATAACAGAGAACGCGGCCTTCATGTTTCATGGACGCCTGACTGGCGTAGATCGAGTAGCACAGCCCGCGACGTTCCCGCACTTCAGTAAACAGTCGAGCGCTCATTCCCCCGCTCAGAACACTTGTCGCGGCCCAGGCCGTATAGTAGTCCGGATCGTCAAACGGAACGCTGTCATAGGCAACCCCGATGTGCGTCTGCGCCGAGTCGAACTCAATGAAATCGCGCGCGAGACCTCGGTCACCCGGTTCGATTGTCGTTGCAGGCTTTGTCTGCCAGCTTCCGAAAACGTCGCTGATCAGCCCGATGGTCGCGTCGACGTCGACGTTGCCGGCAATTCCGATGATTGAGCCGTTCGGCCGGAAATGCGTTTCATAATGCGCCCGCACGCTCTGCGGTGTGATGTTCGGAAGATGGTCGAGGCACCCGTCGGACGATCGTCCCCAGGGGGCTCGAAACGTGCGACGACGCAACTCAACCATAACGCGACGCTGTGGCTCGTCCTCGATCGCCAGCAGTGACTGTTCGGCCCCGAGGAGCACCGCTTCAAACTGATCTTCAGGCAACGTCGGGCGCAGCAGAATGTCGCCATAAATACAGAGCGCTTCGCCAAGTTGATCCGCGACAGACGCTCCGGAAAATGTGATGTGATTCGCGCCGGCGGACTCAGCACGCTGCAGCCCGAGATTGTCGAGCGTCGTAAAGAGATCGCGGCTGTTGAGGCTTCCGGCGCCGCGGGTAATCCAGTCGGCGAGCATTGCCGCCGTGCCGTTTTTGTCGTCGGGATCGTAAATGCACCCGGCTGGAACCATGAAGGAGAACGCGGCAGATTGCACGTCCTTCATCTGTTCGACAATCAGCGTCAGGCCGTTATCGAACTCGTGCGTGTGGACGTTCTGCTGCTCCATGTCTGTCTTCCTGCCCAGGGCGGAAGACGACGATGGCCGTATCCGCTTCAGGGAACTCGTAATTCGATCGTCTGAACTTGAGTCACTGCGCGCGGAGTATGGCAGAGGCCTATAAGGTGCTCAAGCAGCGGACTTCACAGCGCGTCCACGATGCGCCTGAAGCGAATTTCTCAACACTGCGCCAGCGTCATTGAGCCAGTCAGAAGCGATCGCCACACCACCAGCGCAGAAAACGTCTGCGCAAAAAAGTGCCCCGCAGGTCGGGCCAGACCCTGCGGGGCGGAATCGGCTCGACGAATCGAGCCGAAACTTACGCGTGTGTCTCTTGAGCCTTACTCCACTTTCTTCACCGAAATGGTCAGGCCATTGTCGAACACGATGCTGACATCCAGCTTGCCAATCTGCGGCAGAGTGAAGCGAAGAACGTGAGTTGTCGGAGATTCTTCAGAGTTGTCAACCGAAAACTGAGTTGACGCCGCAATTGCGTCACTGGCTGCTGCTGTCCTTCCCGCATTTTTGAGACATTCGCTCAAAGACTCCCAAGCCTGTCGACGGAGTTCCCGAGGTACGGATCGGGCGACATGACGCAACGGGGCGATTGCTTCATCGAAACGGCCCTGCGCTTTTAACGCCTCCGCCGTCATCCACATGACCGGGACCGAAAATGGTCCTGGCTCCTTCACCCGAGCCAGCTCGTCGAGAGCAAGTTCAGGCAGATCCAGTTCGAGGTATCCTTCTGCAGACGTCAAACGCCTGATGATCTGATTAACCGGTTTAACCGGCCTGGTTGCCATGAGTCAGACCCTCCCCCCCTTGAAGATTCCCCAATTACGAGCTGCCCGGACAGAAGTTGCCCAGCCAGATTCGCCAGATATCAGCAACATGTGTGCCGTTAGCCTCGGCAGGCTGCATCATTCTCTCCGTATCCTTACAGAAGACAGAGACTTGCAATCAGCAAGCTGAGTCTTGCGACGACCGGCGAAGCTCAACAGGACTGCCTGCGTGGCAGACCGATTTGACATTCAGAAACCGCCCGGAGTTCCAGGTACATACGACCGCCCGGCCTCCTGCCTGCGTCTGCCGCAACGGTCGCCTGGGTGTCGGACTGAGCAGTCTTCATTAAGCTGCTCCTTGAATTCTCCCCGCCCGAGTTCCATCGGCATTCTCAATACGTTCCGACGGTCGAAGTTTGCTGGTGGTTCATTGACCGTCCTCAGAGCTGGAGGAAGTTTCTGTGATGCCCCACTTGCAATCGGTTCGCCAACTTGTCGTTGCTGCATTTGCTGCTGTCGCCATTCTGAGCTGCGCGGGGACGCTGGCAGCGGCCGACAAACGGCCGAATATCCTGTTTATCTTTTCCGACGATCACGCCGCTCACGCCATCAGCGCTTACGGCTCGAAGATCAATCAGACGCCGAATCTGGACCGAATCGCCAACGAGGGAATGCTGTTTGAAAACTGCTTCTGCACCAACTCGATCTGCGGTCCCAGCCGGGCAGTCATTCTTACCGGCAAGCACAGTCATCTGAACGGCTTCCGGCAGAACGGCAATCGCTTCGACGCCAGCCAGCAGATCTTTTCGCGTCTGCTGCAGCAGGCCGGTTACAACACAGCGATGATCGGCAAGTGGCATCTGGGACACGGAGGCAACAGCGATCCGCAGGGCTTCGACTACTGGGAAGTCCTGCAGGGTCAGGGGCCTTACTACAACCCGCCCATGATCCGCAACGGCAAGGCCACGAAGTACACCGGCTATACAACGGACATTATTACGGACCTCGCTCTCGACTGGCTGAAGAACGACCGCGACAAAGACAAGCCCTTCATGCTGATGTATCAGCACAAGGCGCCGCACCGAAACTGGCAGCCCGGCCCGAAGTACCTGACGATGTTCGACGATGTCGAGATTCCTGAACCGGTCAACCTGTTCGACGATTACGAAGGCCGCGGTTCAGCAGCGAAGCAGCAGGACATGACGGTCGAGCATACGCTGACCGCCGCCGATCTGAAGCTGACCGCCCCCGGCAATCTGACGCCGGAACAGCGGGCCGTCTGGGACGCCGCTTACGAGCCGAAGAACGAGGCGTTCCGCAAAGCCAATCTCACCGGTAAAGACCTGATCCGCTGGAAATACCAGCGCTACATCAAGGACTATCTGCGTTGTGTCCAGTCGGTCGATGACAACATCGGCCGCGTGCTCGATTACCTTGACGAGGCGGGCCTCGCAGAAAACACCGTCGTGATTTACTCGTCCGACCAGGGCTTCTACCTCGGTGATCACGGGTGGTTCGACAAGCGGTTCATGTACGAAGAATCGTACCGGATGCCGCTGCTGGTTCGCTGGCCGGGAGTCATCCGGCCGGGTTCGAGAAACAGGGACCTGACGTCCAATCTCGATTTCGCCGAAACCTTCCTCGACATCGCTGGCGTCGAGATCCCTCGCGACATGCAGGGTGCCAGTCTGAAACCACTGCTTTCCGGCCAGACTCCGGCTGACTGGCGGCAGAGCCTTTACTACCAGTACTACGAGTTCTACGGGAACCAGCGGGCCGCTCACATGGTCCGCCGCCACTACGGTGTCCGCACGCCGCAGTACAAGCTGATCCACTTCTACAATCTCGACGAGTGGGAGCTGTACGACCTGGGCAAAGACCCGCACGAAATGCGCAGCGTCTATTCCGATCCGGCCTATTCCAGCGTCGTCAAAGAACTGACGGATGAGGTGCATCGCCTGCAAGAGGTCTATCAGGTTCCGGACGATCAGGGCTCCGTTCCGAAAGATCCGCCGAGCCTGCATCCGAACTTCAAGCCGCAGCGCCGTCAGCCGGCGAAGAAGAAAGCGGCGAAGAAGTGACCGGCATCAGTGATCCGCAAAGCCGTGAACAGTGACAGTCTGCGGCACGAACCCCAGGCTGTCACCTAACGCCATTTCGCGGCTGAAACATTGCCAGCCTGGGCAGTCTGTAACTGTGTCGCCGGTTGTGTCAGTTGAATCGGTGCCATCGAAATCAAACTCCGTGGCGTTGGAGCCGACTGGCGACAATCTGAGACAACACGCCGCGTTTTCCTGACCTATGTTTGCCTCGAACGTCTTCATCCGGGGAAGTCTCTGCGGACCACGATGCCGCGGACGCCGGGCGAAACGGCCGCATCGGGAAATGGTTTCCAGGTGCATTTTCGAGAGTCAGCCTGAGGTCCAGGAAGATGGCGACACAGTCTTTCGCTCAACGTTCACGGAGCGACAACACCGCAAACGATTTTGAAACGCTGAAACGAACGATCCACGGCAAGCTGGTCGAAAAGCTCGACCTGTCCCGCCTGGGCGATCTGGAAGGCGAGACGCTGCGGCGCGAGATCCGGCTCGTCATCGAGCATCTCTGCGATACCGAAAACCCGCTGCTCAATCGCTCGGAACGCGAACGCCTGATCGAGGAAATCCTCGACGAAACGTTTGGGTTTGGTCCGCTCGAAATGCTGCTCAAAGAAGCCGGCGTCGCGGACATCATGATCAACGGTCCGAAGCACGTCTTTGTGGAAAAGGACGGTCGGATTCAACGCTCGAAGGTGACGTTCCGCGACAACGATCACCTGCTGCAGATTCTTGACCGCATCGTCTCGAAGGTTGGCCGTCGCGTTGACGAAACCTCGCCAATGGTCGACGCCCGTTTGCCGGATGGCTCGCGACTTAATGCGATCATCCCGCCGCTGGCGATCGACGGTGCTTCGCTGACGATTCGTAAATTCGGGGCGAACCCGCTGACGCTCGAAGACCTGCTGCGTTTCGGAGCGTTCACACCCGAGATGGTCATGCTGATGGAAGCCGCCATGAAGGCGCGGCTGAACTGCATCATCAGCGGCGGTACCGGTTCCGGTAAAACGACGCTGCTCAACACACTCTCGTCGTTCATTCCTGGCGATCAGCGCGTCATCACAATTGAAGACGCAGCCGAACTTCAGCTTCAGCAGGAGCACGTGCTGCGGCTCGAAACACGCCCGCCGAACATCGAAGGCAAAGGCCGCATCTCGGCCACGGACCTCGTCAAGAACGCTCTGCGTATGCGTCCTGACCGGATCATCATCGGCGAATGTCGCGGTCCGGAAGCGCTCGACATGCTG
Source organism: bacterium (assembly GCA_016124895.1). Taxonomy (GTDB): domain Bacteria; phylum Planctomycetota; class Planctomycetia; order Planctomycetales; family Planctomycetaceae; genus JAPOLP01. Next base: position 33,669 of record WGMU01000014.1, on the reverse strand, counting down.
CAGGCCATGAACACCGGCCACGAAGGCTCGCTGACAACGATTCACGCGAACTCGCCGCGTGACGCCGTCTCGCGACTCGAAACCATGATCAGCATGGGCGGCATCGAACTGCCGATGAAAGCGCTGCGGCAGCAGTTCACCTCAGCCGTCGATCTGATCATTCAGGCCAGTCGTCTGCAGGGCGGTCCGCGAAAAGTCACTTACATCACGGAAGTGCTCGGCATGGAAGGCGAGACCGTGATCATGCAGGACATTTTCAAGTTCGAGCAGGAAGGCATCGACGAGAACGGCCGCGCGTTCGGGGCCTTCGTGTCGACGGGCGTCCGGCCGAGCTTTATGGATCGGCTGGAAGCGTCTGGCGTCCGGCTGCCGTCGAACATCTTCGCTCCCAAACGGCTCGGAAACTGACCTGAGCATCTGGTTTGCGGCGTCTGAAACGCCGTCACTTTGATTTCTCCAGTGATGGGCACTCTCCCCGGACGTCCTGTACGACAAACGGTAAACGACAATGGAAGCGTCACCTCTCATTCTGGTCGCCGTCTTTGTGGCCGTCACGGTACTCGTTGCCGCGATCATCTTTGTATTCAAGGACTTTGGCGATTCGTCGACCGAGGAGCGGCTCGAAGTTCTGACCGGCCAGAAACGCGCCGAGTCGGACGAGCAGAGCATCATGAAGGATGATCTGGAAGGAGCAGGCGGCTTCGGCGCGATGTTCGGGAGGATGTTCAAAAGCGTCGAGAACCTGGCTCTGTTCTTCGAGCAGGCGGATTCGCCAGTCCGGCCGGAGCAGTTCTTTTTACTGACGTTTGGCTGTCTGGGGGCCGGTGTCTTCTTCGGCTGGGCCAGTCGCGCACCAATGCCACTGTGGCCGGTGACCGGGATTCTGCTGGCGCTGTTTCCACTGCTCTGGCTGTGGTTTCGTCGCCGTGGCCGCTTCAAATCGTTCGCCAAACAGATGCCCGACGCGATGGAACTGATTGCCCGGGCGTTGCGATCCGGCCATTCGCTGAACTCCGGAATTCACGTTGTCGTGGATGAAATGCCGGCGCCGATCGCAACGGAATTCATGCTCGCTTACGAGGAACAGAATCTCGGCGTCCCGATTGAAAAAGCTCTGAAAGGGATGCTCAAGCGGATGCCGAATATGGACCTCAAGTTCTTCGTCACGGCCGTCGCGATTCAGAAGCAGGCGGGCGGCGACCTCGCCGAGATCCTCGACAAGATCGGCTACATCATCCGCGAACGCTTCAAGATCATGGGGCAGGTACAGGCCCTGACCGGCGAAGGCCGCATGAGCGGTATCGCGCTGCAGGCCATGCCGCCGCTCCTGTTCGCGGTCATCTACTACATGAATCCCGACTACGTGATGATCCTGTTTCAGGAAGAACTCGGGAAGCAGATGCTGCTGTATGCGATCACGATGCAGATCATCGGAGCCATTGTGATCAAGAAAATCGTCAACATCAAAATCTGAGCGCACGTCTCAGTGACCCGCCGAGCGACAGTTTCGAGCGGCCAGCGGTTCTTCAAATCGTTCGGAAGAAAACACGCGAGTCAGGATTGAACCAATGGAATTCTCGCAGATCATCCCGTGGATCATCTTCGGCGCGATCACGGCCATGCTGTGGGCGATGTTCATGTTCTTCTCGGGCGATAAGAATCGAGCGACCGAGCGGTTGGACGAATTGCGTGATCCGCGGTTGAGGAATCCTGGCAGCGACATCGGCAGCGAAGGCAAGAGCAACGCTGCGATGAACGTCCTCGAAAAGGCCGCGCCCACACTGTCGAAAGCACTGGAACCAAAGACGGACCTCGAAAAGAACGACGCCAGACTGCGGCTGGCCAACGCGGGCTTCAACGCGCCCAACGCCAGTCAGATGTTCTGGGGAGCGAAAGCCGGTCTGGGATTGCTGTGTCTGGTCATCGGCAGCGCGATCGGACTCGTGAAGTACGGGTTGAATTCGAGCGGTCTGGTCACGATGGGTGTCGCCGGGGGCATCGGTTTTTACGGTCCCGAAATCTGGCTGTGGATGGTGCGCAAAGGCCGGATGGAACGCATCTTCCTGTCGCTGCCGGACGCGCTGGACCTGATGGTCGTCTGTGTGGAAGCTGGTCTGGGTCTCGATGCCGGTATGCGCCGCGTCTCGGAAGAGTTGTCCGACAGCGCCCCAGACATCGCGTTTGAATTCAGCATGTGCAACATGCAGTTGCAGATGGGGCGCAAACGTCGCGACGTACTCCGCGATCTGGGACTGCGCACCGGAGTCGACGACGTGCGAGCCCTCGCCGCTGTGCTGATTCAGGCCGACAAGTTCGGTTCGTCTGTCGCTCAGGCGTTACGCGTTCAATCTGACACGATGCGCGTCAAGCGGCGTCAGATGGCGGAAGAACGGGCACAACAGACGTCAGTGAAGATGCTCATCCCGCTGGTCCTGTTCATCTTCCCGAGTGTCGGCGTCGTCCTCGTCGGACCTGCCGCGATCATGATGCTCAAGAATCTGTTTATTGAGTGAGGGGGGAACAGGGAGCAACGAACAGGGAACCGCAATCTGCGGCTATGCGTTCGATCGGAAGTTGCTCGGAGTTTTCAGTGCTCAGTCACTGTTCCCTGTTCCCTCAGTTGCAAATCAGGCGTGAGGCTGAAGACTGTGAGTCCCCGGTGTTGAACGTCCATCAGCACTGAACCTCGAAGTGGGACTCTCTTGATGTCTGATGCTGTGCTGGCCTGCCTCGCGTTTCTGCCAATTGTCGTCGTCGGCGTTTTTCTGGTTCTGCTGCGCTGGCCGGCGAGCCGCGCGATGCCGCTGTCCTATGCGACTGTCGTCGCGCTGGCGCTGGCTGTGTGGAAAGTTCCGCTGATCAAAGTCGGCGTTGCGAGCATCCACGGCCTGATCGTTGCGGGCACGCTGCTGTACATCGTCTTTGGCGCGATTCTGCTCCTGAACACACTGAAAGAGAGCCGCGCCGTTGCTCGAATTCGCCGCGGCTTTACCGACATCTCACCAGACCGGCGCGTCCAGGTCATCGTGATTGCCTGGCTGTTCGGATCGTTTATTGAAGGGGCGGCAGGCTTCGGGACACCGGCCGCCGTTGCCGTGCCACTGCTTGTCGGGCTTGGGTTTCCTCCGATGGCCGCTGTTGTTTCCGGCATGATCATTCAGAGCACTCCGGTTTCCTTTGGAGCGCTCGGAACACCGATTCTCGTCGGCGTGAAGACCGGCCTGGAGGGTTCCAGTGCCGTCGCCGAGTTCGCGAAGCAGGCCGGTTATCCGCTGACAGAGGGCTCGTTCGATCTCGTCAGTTCGGGCTTTCTCGCAGCGATCGGATTTAAGGTCGCGCTGCTGCACTGCATCACGGGCACGCTGATTCCGCTGTTCGTCGTGACGGTGATCACTCGCTACTTTGGACCGAATCGATCATTCGCCGAAGGTTTGCGGGTCTGGAAGTTCGCCGTCTTCGCGGCACTGTCGATGACGTTGCCGTATCTGGCTGTCGCGTACTTTCTCGGTCCGGAGTTCCCGTCGCTGATCGGCGGGCTCGTTGGTCTGGGCATTGTTGTGAGTGCAGCCCGAGCGGGTTTTCTCACGCCGAGCGACGACGTCTGGAACTTCGCACCGCGCGAACAATGGAGCAGTGACTGGATTGGCTTCAGCAGCGAGAAGGATTCGGATGCTGAACCTGCCGGGATGAACATCGCTCTGGCCTGGCTGCCATACGTGCTGGTCGCCGTGCTCCTGGTGGCGACACGAGTTCCTGAAGCTCACATCAAGCCGCTGCTCACGCACAACAGCGTCACGATCAAAATCGACTGGGATCACCTGCGTGGCGTGCCTGCTGACTCACCCAGCGCGACAGGCATCAAACCAACGGAAGTGCAGCCGCTGTATCTGCCCGGCTCGATCTTCATCGTCATCTCACTCCTGACATTCTCGCTGCACAGGATGAACAGTCGAGCATACGCCGCCGCGTGGAAGAGTTCCTCGTACACAATGCTGCGAGCGTCAGTTGCCCTCGTCTTTACCGTGCCGATGGTCCAGGTCTTTCTGAATACGGGCGGCGGCTCGGAAGGCTTCGAGCGGATGCCGATTGCCCTGGCGAACGGAGTTGCTGCTCTGGCGGGAAATGCCTGGCCGCTGCTCGCTCCGTTTGTCGGCGGCTTTGGAGCGTTCGTCGCCGGCAGTAATACAGTCAGCAATATGATGTTCTCTGAATTTCAGTTTGGAGTCGGCCAGCGCATCGGCGTCGCTCCAGACTGGGTCGTTGCTCTGCAGGCCGTCGGCGGAGCGGCAGGCAACACGATCTGCGTCCACAACGTCGTTGCCGCGTCGGCCGTCGTCGGACTCGTCGGTCGCGAAGGCCTGGTCATCCGCCGCACACTGCCGGTCTTCTGCTACTACGCTCTGCTGCCCGGCAGTCTCGGTTATGCCATTGTCTGGAGCAGCCAGACCGGCTGGCTCAACGCCGGCTCGGTCCTGTTCGCGGCGACTCTCGCCAGCCTGCTCGCCTTCGCCGTCATTCAAAGCCGAGCCGGCCGGACCGAAAGGATTCTGGCCACGGATGAAACGCGGACCAAACACGGATAGCCGATCTCAGAATCCGTGTTTCATCCCTGTTCGATCCGTGGGCTCAACTTTGAGGTTCGCGCACCGAATCAAATCCGGTCGAGGCTGTCGAGCCAGCGCGCGAGTTGGTCGATGGACTCGTCCTTCGGGTATTCGTGGCCGAGGTCGTCGAGTTCGAGCTGCGTGACCGGAAACCTGAGGGCTCGAATGGCGTCGGCGGTCAGGCCGACAAGACGGGTGGCCGGGTCGTTAATCCCGGAGACGAGCAGCAGTTGCTGGCGGAAGTCGGGGAGGTTTTCCGGCGGCGCTTCCCGCAGTCCAGTGCCGGCCAGAATGATTCCGGAAAACAGTTCGCGATGCTCGAACGCGACCTGTGCGGCAAAGACGCCGCCGTCATCGAAGCCGTGAATCGCGATCCGGTTGACGGCGACCTTGTATGTGGCGGAGAAATCGCGGACGACGTCACGGACATACTCAGTCTCGTTCGGCGTCCAGTTGCGGCCAGACTTCGACTTCGGAGCCAGCAGCAGAATGCCGCGATGATCGCAGATGGATTTCCAGCGATTGAAAATCGTTGCTTCCATTGACGTCGCCGTCGGGTGAATCCAGACAAGCAGACTCCAGGTGCGGTCGGGTGACCAGTCGTCCGGCACGTAAGCCCAGTGCTCCTGGTCATAGCCGTCGAGCTTCGCGGCAAAGCGACCGATCTTCGGCTTCTCGCCGTCGGCGTTCGCTGGTGTCCTGGCCTTTGCGTCGGCCGCTTGCTCGGTTTTGCCGTCGGCCGGTTGCTCGGGCTTTGCGACGGTTGCGGCTGGCAGGTTTTCCGGAATCGTTTCGGGAATCGAACTCAGTTCGAGGCTCACTGTGCGCGACTTGCCGTCACGTTCGACTGCCAGCTCGACCTTCTCGGCGGGACGCAGACGGCTGACGCGGTCGAGTAGTGCGGTCGCCGTCGGCATCGCGTCGTTATTGAGCGACACGATCCGATCACCGCTTTCCAGTTGAGCCTTTGCCGCGGGACTGTCCGGAAAGACGAAGCGAACACGCACGCCGCCAGCCGCACCGGTTGTCCGTTCGGGCAGGACGCCGAGGAAGCCGGATTCGTACGCCGGCACTTCGGCGACCAGCGTCAGCGAGCGGGTCAGCTCTTCGTCGCCACGCTTCACGGTGACTGTCAGCGTCTCGCCTTCGAGGCGGCTCTTGAGGACATACATCAGATGAGCCATGCGTTCGATCGGTTGCCCGTTGACCTGCACGATCTGATCGCCGGATTTGAGTTCCGCTTTCCAGGCGGGCGAGTCATACCGCACGCGGTCGATGGCCGGCAGCGTCGCGTTCGGATCGCGCGTCTTGAACGTCACTCCGGCCAGACCGGGACGCAGGTCCTGGCCCTCTTTCAGCCGCGGCAGCACGCGCAGGATATCGTCGAGCGGAACTGCGAAACCGATACCCGAATCGTACCATTCAACACCCGCCGCTTCGGAATCCGCCTGCGGCGACAGTGGAACCAGCACACCCATCACCCGGCCGCGGATATCGACCAGCGGACCGCCGTAGTTAACCGGCGAGACCTTTGCGTCCGTCTGAATGGCCTTGCCCCAGACACGGTTGAGCGCGCTGATCAGACCGACGGAAACACTCGGCAGTGTCGTGTCATACGTTCGGCCGAGCGCGATCGACCACTGACCGACGCGATGCTCGGATTTTAGAGAGAGCTGCGGCGTCTTCAGTCCGGAGGCTTCGATCTTGAGCAGCGTGATCATTCGCAGTCGGTCGGTCGCGACAATCTTTGCTGGAAAGCGGCGACCATCGGGCAGCGTGACAAGGATCGATGTCGGCTTCGAGATGAAGTTGAACGCGCTCGAGACAATAAACCCGTCAGCCTCGACGATCAGCCCCGTCGTCGACGCGGTACTCGTCAGTTGCCGCCCGATCATGTCGAGTCCGCCAACGGTATCGATGCGGACAATCGACGGACTGGCCGCGACCGTTGCCTCTTTAAAAGCCTGCTCTTCAGCGAGTTCCAGGGCGGCACGGTTGACCTGTGCCAGTGCCGGCCCATCTGGCGACAGAGTCGTCAGACTGAGGAAAACGGTTAGAAGAATTCGAGGCAGGAACTGAACGCTCCGCATGATCCGTCTTTCAGAGCTGGAGTGATTTCTGACGCGGCAGTTCTCGCAGATCAGCGCGGCACTGTCCAGAAGAGGCGGCCGACGACAGCAGACTGATTTCTGTCATCGTGGACAGATTGAAGGCACGAATCCCGGTGGAGAACCGGTCTTCTGGACGCGTCTGGCGATACAGAGTTCTGTAGCGGATGTTTGTCGCGAACTGCTGACTGCAGCAGTCCTGATAGATCAGATGTCGGCGTTTGATTCGATTTCGGCACCTTCCCTGCAACCTGACATCCCGGCTGACAAGCCCATCGAATCGACATCGGACGCGCAGGGGCAATCTGCAGTGATAGCGGCCTCCTGACGTCCGAATTAAGGTGCCGGACTACGATTTACGTGGTGGACGTCCTGGCCTGGTGTCTCGATTTCTGCCGCCTGACGGAGAAGCTGAATGATCAGTGACGCGCCTGAGGAATCAGGTACCGCTGCGGTGGTTGTACCGCAGAAAACTGCAGGATCAGAACGAGCCTGGTCGATCGCTCGTCTGCTGAAGTGGGGCGTGATCGCTGTTGTGGTCCTCGTGCTGCCCGCGACTGCTGCGCTGGTCTGGTCCGGAACGTCGGAGAAGTCGGCACTCGGCCCGCTGCTCACGCACACAATTGCTCATGGTGATCTGATTGTGAGCGTGACGGAACAGGGCACAATGGAAAGTTCCAGCAATACCGAGATCAAGTGCCGGGTCCGAGGTGGCAGCACGGTTCTCTGGGTGATCGCGACCGGCTCAGAAGTACAGCCCGGCGACGAACTCGTCCGCCTCGACACGTCAACGATCGAAGAAACGATCAACCAGCAGGAGATTGCGTATCAGAAGGCACTTGGCGCTTATGCTCAGTCAAAGACGGCAGTGTCCATCGCAACGATCGCGATCGACGAATACGAAAAAGGCACGTTCCGCGCGGAGATGAAGACGCTGCAGAAGGACCGGGCCATTGCTGAGGCGAATTTGCGGTCTGCGACGAATGTGCTTAATCACTCGCAGAAGATGTACCGCAAGGGGTACTCGTCGGCACTGGAAGTTGAAAGCAGCGAGTTTCTGGTTGAGCAGGCGCAGCTTGAGCTGGACGTCAAACAGACTGAGATCGACGTTCTTGAGAACTTCACGAAGACACGGCAGCTTGAAGAACTGAAAAGTACGAAGCAGGCCGCAGAAGCATTGATGGCGTCCGACCAGGCCGCCCTGGAACTGGAAGAGCGGCGGCTGAATCGAGCGAAGGAACAGCTCGAACTCTGTGTCATCAAGGCTCCATCCAGCGGCATCGTGATTCACCCGTCGGCCGCGCAGTGGCGTGATCAGCCTGACATCGTCGAAGGTGCAAGTGTCCGAGAGGACCAGGTTCTGCTGTTGATTCCTGACCTCGGCAAAATGCAGGTCAAGGTTGGCGTTCACGAATCAAAGATTGACCGGGTGAAGCAGGGAATGAAGGCACTGGTCATGTTGCAGGACACCATCCTGCAAGGAGCGGTCGACTCGGTCGCGTCTGTCACAAAGCCGACCGGCTGGTGGAATGGCAACGTTGTCGAGTACGACACGATCGTGAAGCTTGATCCTGGCCACAGCTTGAGTCTGAAGCCGGGAATGACGTCCGAAGTCGAAGTCGTGCTGGCCGAGTATCACGATGTTCTGACCGTGCCCGTGGCCGCAGTCCTTGATCTCGCAGGTGGCTTCTTCTGCTGGGTGCAGACTTCCAACGGGCCACAGCGCAGAACGCTGGAACTGGGAGATACCAACGACCAGTTCATCGTCGTTAAGTCGGGGTTGAGCGAGGGCGATGAAGTCATTCTGAATCCCCGCGACACTGTCGAGGAAGCGAGTGAGGAATCATTGAAACCGGTCGCTCTGGATTCGGGCGTGAATTCGACGGAATAGACGCTCGCCAGTACCGGCAGGCAACCTGCGTAATGGTGGGACGGCCGGAAGCACAGTCAGCCTCTGACGTTCTTTTTCTTTTCAGGTGAACCTGAGACCGCCGTGACGAACTCGCTGCTGCGTACCGTAGAGCTTGGGCTGAAAAGCCTGCTGCTGCAGAAGATGCGGGCAGGTCTGGCTGCGCTCGGTATCTTTATCGGAACAGCTACGGTCATCTGGCTCGTTGCGATGGGCGAGGGCGTCAGTTATCAGGCACAGCAGCAGATCAAGGAACTTGGTGCGACGAACATCATCGTTCGCAGTGTGATGCCGACGCAGGAAGAGACTCAGTCAGTCCGCAGCCGAGTCAGTACCTATGGCCTGCTCCGCGACGACTACAAACGCATCGTCTCAAACATTACCAGCATCCTCCGCGCTGTCCCGATTCGCGAATTGCAGTTCGACCTGCGAGTGGAGGACCGCACGGCTGAATCAAAGCTTGTCGGCTGCACCGAGGAGTACCTGCAACTTAACCGGCTGGAGATTGCGCGCGGACGCTGGCTCAATGAACGCGACAAAGGTGAAAACGTCGTCGTGCTGGCTCACGAAACGGCTCAGCGGCTGTTTCCGTACGAGAATCCGATTGGCAAAGCCATCTGGTGCGGCAGCGACTTTTATGTCGTGATCGGGCAGACCCGGCCGCGGACGGCATCCGCGGCTATTGGCGGCAGCCTGGAGTCGCGCGAGTACAACACCGACGCCTATGTTCCGCTGGAAACTCTGCACCGCCGGATGGGCGATCTGATCATGCGGCGCGTGAATGGCAACCTGACGGGTGAGCTGGTCGAACTCAGTCAGATCACAGTAACAGTCGGCGATATCGACACCGTGGATCAGACCGCTCGCGTTATTGAAATGCTGCTCAGGAAGTACCACGGCAAAGCGGACTACGCTGTCGTCGTCCCGAAAGAGCTGTTGCGGCAGGCCGAGCGAACGCGTGCGACGTTTAACTTCCTGCTGGTTGTAATCGCCGGCATCTCGCTGCTGGTTGGCGGTATCGGCATCATGAATATCATGCTGGCCACGGTAACCGAGCGAACACGCGAGATCGGCGTGCGGCGGGCACTCGGCGCCAAACGGCAGCATATCGTCGAGCAGTTTCTGACGGAGACAATCCTGTTGACTGGAGCTGGCGGTCTGCTGGGAGTTCTGTTCGGCCTGCTGTGCGGCCCTCTGTTTCGTGCCTTGCGGTCACTCCTGACGATGGCCCGGCCGGATGCGATTCCCGAAGTCGTCCACTCGCTGGAACCGCGAATCGCCCCCTGGTCAGTGGTTCTCTCCGTCGTCATCTCGCTGGGTGTCGGCATTCTGTTCGGCGTCTATCCTGCTCGGAAAGCTGCCCATCTCGATCCAATCGAAGCATTGCGTCACGAGTGAGCTTTCGCTCCGGCGACGCAAGAGGGCACTTAACCGCTGCCAACGCCGTGGTTTCGCAGAAACCACAGAATGTTTCCCGTTTTCTCTGCGAGTCCTCAGCAAACTCTGCGTGTAAAACTCTGCGTTAAGAAACATCCCGTGCCCGGATGTAGCGAGGCAGACTGCTGGTTGACTCTCGTCCTATCGATTGAGATTGCCAGACCGAATGGCAAAGCTCTGCCGTCCCGACGAACGATTTGCTTCCACGAACTCAAAGGAGCTGAGCGACCATGTCTTCCCGGAAACCGACTGCCGTTGCGTTTGCTGTTCTCGTTGCCGGGTTCGTACTCGCAGGAACTTCAGGCCAGGCGGCTGAGATTCAGGACTGGCGTGCCTGGCGCGGGCCGCACAGCAACGGCAGCATCGAACAGGGCCACTTCCCGCATAAGTTTGATGCGGAGCACTGTCTGTGGCGAACGGAACTGCCGGGCAAAGGCTGCTCGACTCCGATTGTGCTGGATGGTCGGCTCTATCTGACGTGTCCGGTCGAAGGAAAGGACGGGCTGCTCTGCTTCGATTTCGACGGCAAAGAGCAGTGGCGGGTTGTCTTCGGTCCCGAGGACGCGGGCAAGCATCGCAACGGCTCCGGCAGCAATGCGTCACCGGTGACCGATGGCGAGGCCGTTTTTGTTTACTTCAAAAGCGGCACGTTCGCTGCCGTCGAACTTGACGGTTCCGTACGGTGGAAGACCGACTTGGTCGAACGCTTCGGCAAGGAGACGCTGTTCTGGGACCACGGCACCTCGCCAGTCCTGACGGCGAAGCACGTCATTATGGCACGAATGCACAACGGCGAGTCCTGGCTGGCCGCGTTCGACAAGGCCAGCGGCGATATCGTCTGGAAAGTCGACCGCAACTACGAAACGCCGGTTGAATGCGATCACGGCTACACGACACCGCTGGTTATTGAGCACGCGGGGTGGGAGTCGATTCTCGTCTGGGGAGCGCAGCACCTGACGATTCACAACGCCTCTGACGGCCTGGTCTCGTGGTCGTGCGGCAACTTCAACCCGGACGGCAACAAGCTGTGGCCCGCGATCGCGACGCCCGTCATCGTTGGAGAGACCGCCGTCATCGCGTACGGCCGGAATGATCGCGGCATTCCGCGCCTGTATGGAGTGCGGCTCGCAGGCAGCGGTGACGTGACGGCGACAAACCACGTCTGGCAGCGGGACGACGTGGGCACCTTCGTGCCGACACCGATCGCTTACAAAGGGCAGGTGATTCTCGTTCGCGACCGCGGCGAAGTGGCCGCGATTGACCCGGCGACCGGCCAGACGATCTGGGAAGGAGCGTTCCCGAAACATCGCTCGAACTATTACGCCTCGCCGCTGGTCGCTGGCGGCAAGCTGTTCGCTCCGCGCGAAGACGGAACTGTTTTCGTCGCCAGCATCGCAAACGGAAAACTCGAACTGCTCGCTGAAAACGACATGGCTGAATCCGTCATCGCCTCGCCAGTTCCCGTCGGTAACCGGATTCTGTTCCGCGGCGAAAAGCACCTCTTCTGCGTGGCTGCCGAGTAGCCCCCAGCCTGGTTGAACCGGGAATCGAACGCCGGCCGCGAGCCATCAGGTTCGACTTTCCGGCAGAATCTCCAGTGATCCAATGGTGTCCCTTGATGCCCGGTAACATTATCGATAATGTGGCTGCAATCGTAGATTATTCTGCGAAGCTCTGGAGAAGCAGTGATGACCGCCACCGTTCGCAAATCGCGAAAGGCCGCAGCAACGACAGGAAACGCGACGCGACGCGAGTCGACGTCAGCGGGGCGAGTCGGTATTGATCACGGTCAGCGGCGGAAGGTGATTGTCGAGCAGTTGCTGACAGACATCTTTCAGGGGCGGTTGCATGCCGGAGAGCGACTGGTCATCACCACACTGGCAGACCGTTTCGGCGTCAGCCAGTCGCCAATCCGCGAGGCGCTGGTGTCACTCGAAGGAGTCGGGATTGTCGACATCGAACCGAACTGCGGAGCTGTCGTGCGACGGGTGACCGAGGCGGATGTGCGGGAAGTCTGCCAGGTGCGCCGGGCTCTGGAATGTGCCGCCGTCCGACTGGCCTGTGGCCGGACGGATCTCGGCGAGCTGCAGCAACTGGCCGACGCCTTTCGGTCAGCAGCCGAGGTCAGCTTTTCTGCGTCAGGCCGCAACAGCAGGACTCGCAGCGGAAAAGCCGGTCATGGCAAACCTCGCAGTGGCGACAGGCGGAGCGTCAGAAAGGCAATTGACTCGGCCCGGGAACTCGACAGCCGACTGCATGATCTGATCGCCGAGTCGTGCGGGAACCGGTTTCTCAAGAAGGAGCTGGGCCGACTGAAGCTGCTGTTTCGCAGCTTTCGTGATGTGGCCTGGGATCAGCGATCGTCGGACAGCGACCTCGCGCGGTTTGCCGAGGAGGCTCGCGAGCACCTGGCCATTGTCGAAGCACTGCTCACAGGGGATCGGAAGGCCGCGTCGCGAGCCATGTCCTGCCACATTCGATCGGGCGTCAAATACTGGAGTCGCGGACTCCCCAGATAGACAAGGTACGACGCGCGTGGGGTCAACGTCGTGCGTCGCTGAAATCATGTTTTGTACCGGGCTTTCCCGGCACGGAATCGAGGCTCTTCCATGATCAGCAGACAGAAACGCTTTGCAGCAGGTGGCGGCTTCCGTTTCGCGTCGATAACTGGCAGCCTGTGCCTGCTATTGCTTTTGAGCTGGCCAGTCCGCGCCGCCGAGCAGCTTCAGTACAACCGCGACGTGCGACCGATTCTGGCAGAGTACTGCTTCGCGTGTCACGGCCCGGACAGTGCCGCCCGCAAGGCTGACCTGCGGCTCGATCAGCGTGACGCGGCCATCGAGGCCGGCGCGATCGTCGAACGGAAACCGGACGACAGCGAACTGATCGCCCGGATCCTGACGGACGATCCGGAACTCCTGATGCCGCCTCCCGCGACGAAGAAGTCGCTCTCAAACGATGAGAAAGAGTTGCTCAAACGCTGGGTTGCGACCGGAGCCGCCTACCAGCCGCACTGGTCGCTGATCGTGCCTCAGAAAGCGGACCTGCCCGCCGTTCAGAACACAGGCTGGCCAAAGAACCCGATCGATCGCTTCGTGCTGGCCGAGCTGGAAGCGAATGGGCTGAGACCCGCTGCTGAGGCCGATTCACGAACTCTGTTCCGGCGACTGCACCTCGACGTAACCGGTCTGCCTCCGACGCCGGAGGATGTGGCGAATTTCGTCGACGATTACGCGGCTCGAAAAGACGCCGCTCTGTCGGACTGGATCGACCGCCTGATGCAGACGCCTGCCTGGGGTGAGCATCGGGCACGCTACTGGCTGGACGCCGCCCGCTATGGCGACACGCACGGTCTGCACTTCGACAATTACCGCGAGATGTGGCCCTACCGCGACTGGGTCATTCGAGCGTTCAACGCCAATCAGCCGTTTCATCAGTTCATCGTTGAGCAGCTTGCTGGCGACCTGCTGCCGAATCCGACTGACGACCAGTTGATCGCCACCGGTTTTCAACGCTGCAACATCACGACTAACGAAGGCGGCACGATCGATGAGGAGAATCTGGCGAACTACGCGGTCGATCGAGTGCAGACATTCGGCTGGGTGCTGCTCGGGATGACGACGAACTGCGGCCAGTGTCACGACCACAAGTTCGATCAGTTTTCGACGCGGGACTTCTATTCGCTGGCCGCTTTCTTCCGAAACACGACTCAGGGGCCGAAGGACGGTAATGTGGCTGATGGCCGCGGACCGGTGCTGGCGGTGCCTTCTGACGCGGACCGCCCCCGCTGGGAAGCGCTGCCCGAAGAGATCGCCGCTGCCGCGTCGCTTCGCGACAGCCGAAAGAAAGCAGCGCGACCGGCGTTTGACAACTGGCTCGCAACGGTCACTCCGGAACAGATCGGCAAGGACATTCCGGCCGACGGCCTGAGTCTGCATCTGCCGCTCAACGAAGGCGCGGGGCAGAAGATTCAGGTGCTTGAAGCGGCCCGGCCACGTTCGCTCGACAACGCACTTGCCTGGGTTCCGGGCGGGCCGGCCGGAGCGGCTCCCGTCTTCAAGCCGAACGCGACGCTGGACGTTGGCGAGGCAGGCGACTTTGAACGCGACTCGGCCTTCAGCTTCGGTGCATGGGTCAAAACTGCGAAGGGCAACGCACAGGCCGGCATCATCGCCCGGATGGACGAGCAGGCGCAGCACCGCGGCTGGGATCTGTGGCAGAACGGAGCGGCGTTCGGCACGCACATCATCGACGCCTGGCCCGACAACGGAATGAAAGTTGTCACGCAGAACAACGTTGTGACCGCCGGCAAGTGGCAGCACGTCTTCGTGACCTATGACGGTTCTGGAAAGCCCGCCGGCGTGAAAATCTTTGTTGATGGACGCGAGCAGCCGACGCGGGCCGAGCGAGACACGCTCAAACCGGACGCCTCGATCCGGACGAAGACTCCGTTGCGGATCGGCCAGCGCAGCCAGAGCGCCGTGTTCGATGGCGGTGCTGTTCAGGACGTCCGTCTTTACAGTCGGTTGCTCAGCAGTGCCGACGTCGCGGCCATTGCCGGCAGTGCGTCGCTGCAGTCACTGCTGGCGGTCGACGCGTCCGCGCGAACGCCGCAGCAGACGAATCAGTTGTTCGACCATTTCCTCAATCACGTCGACACGGAGTATCCGCAACTCGCTGCCGAAGTGGCCCGTCTGGAAGCCGAACGCGAAGCCATCCGTGGTCGCAGCCCGGTGACTCATATTCAGCAGGAGAAGCCGAACTCGCCGGCGATGGCTCAGATTCTGATGCGCGGCGAGTATGACAGGCCGATCGCGGACGTGTCCGCCGCGACGCCTGCCGCCCTGCATCCAATGCCGCCAGGCGCCCCGGCCAACCGGCTCGGTCTGGCTGAGTGGGTCATCGATCCCCGTAATCCGCTGACGGCTCGCACGACGGTCAACCGGTTCTGGCAGCAGGTGTTCGGGACGGGGATCGTGGCGACGACCGAGGATCTGGGAGTGTCCGGCGCCGCACCGACTCATCCGGAACTGCTGGACTGGCTGGCGGTCGAGTTTCAATCGTCGGGCTGGGACGTCCGCCGGCTGTTCAAGCTGATGCTGATGAGTGCGACTTACCGGCAGTCATCGCAGGTCACTCCTGAAAAACTGGAACAGGACCGCGACAACAGGCTGCTCTCGCGCGGTCCTCGTTTCCGGATGGATGCCGAAATGGTGCGGGACTACGCGCTGGCGGTAAGCGGTCTGTTGTCCTCAAAAATGTACGGTCCCGGAACG
Organism: bacterium; assembly: GCA_016124895.1. GTDB lineage: Bacteria > Planctomycetota > Planctomycetia > Planctomycetales > Planctomycetaceae > JAPOLP01. The sequence goes on along the minus strand of WGMU01000014.1, from coordinate 18,335 downwards.
CGGCCGTATCAGCCGGAAGGGATCTGGGACATTGTCGGCCTGCCTGGCGGCAACACGCGAAACTACGTGCAGGACAAAGGCGAGAATCTTTATCGACGATCACTGTACGACTTCTGGAAACGGATGGCTCCTCCGCCCAACCTGGAAGCCTTCAACGCTCCCAGCCGGGAAGTCTGCACGGTGCGCCGCGAGCGGACCAACACGCCGCTGCAGGCGCTGGTCACGCTGAACGATCCGCAGTTCGTCGAGGCCGCCCGGCACCTGGCCGAACTGACGCTGCTGCACGGCGGCAGCGAGTTCACTCCGCGACTGCAGTTCGTGTCCCGGCGACTGCTGGCTCGCGACTTGAAACCGGAAGAGGTCACGGTCGCTCAGGCATCGTTCAACGATCTGACGGCTTACTACAGCGAGCACGAAGACGACGCGAAGCTGCTCGATGCCGTCGGCGAAGCAACGGTGAGCGGAGACGTCGACCGGAAAACGCTCGCCGCCTGGACGATGCTCATCAACGAACTCATGAACCTGGATGAGGTGCTTAACAAATAAGGGACGCGGAACACTGCCGCCTGGAACGCAAGCACTTCCGAAATTTGAATTTCACGATCTGAGATTTGTCATCTGAAATCGCCAACGCCGCGTCGTGAAACGATCGACTACGCGACGCTCATCACTCGGAGACAGTCAGCATGAACATCTTCGAAGAAACCCGTCAGTTGGAAACACGTCGCCACTTCTTCAGCCGCGGCAAGCACCTGCTTGGCGGGGCCGCTCTGGCGTCGCTGCTCGGACAGACGGAGGCCGCGGCAAGCGGGCATGTGCCGCTCGGCAGCCACTATCCAGGCAAGGCGAAGCGCGTGATCTACCTGCACATGGTCGGAGGACCCGCGCAGATGGACCTGTTCGATTACAAGCCGGTCATGCAGGAGTGGTACGACAAGGACCTGCCGGACTCCGTTCGCATGGGGCAGCGGCTGACGACGATGACCAGCGGCCAGGCACGGTTCCCGATCGCTCCGTCGAAGTTCAAGTTCAGCCCCACCGGCGAATGCGGCATGTGGATGAACACGGAGCTGCTGCCAAACCTCGCGAAGAAGGCAGACGACATCTGCTGGATGCGCAGCCTCAGCACGGAAGCGATCAATCACGAGCCGGCCATCGCCGCCATGCAGACCGGCAATGAGGTTCCCGGCCGACCGTGCCTGGGTTCCTGGGCGTCTTACGGTCTGGGTTCGGACAACGAGAACCTGCCCGCATTCGTCGTGCTGGTCGCTGTCCCCTCAAACCGCGAGCAGGAGCAGGCGATTTCCTCGCGGCTGTGGAGTGCCGGTTATCTGCCGGGCGAGCACTCCGGTGTTTCGTTCCGCAGCCAGGGCGACCCGATCCTCTATATCAACAATCCTCCGGGCGTTCCGAGTGCCATCCGTAAGCGAACGATCGACGGCCTGAACGCGCTCAACGAACTGAACTACAACGCGCTCGGCGATCCGGAAATCCAGACACGGATTCAGCAGTACGAAATGGCGTTCCGGATGCAGTCGAGCGTTCCCGAGCTGACCGACATCGGCCAGGAGCCGGACCACATCTTCAAGCTCTACGGCGAGGACGCGAAGAAGCCGGGCACGTTCGCGAACACAGCTCTAATGACGCGGCGACTGGCCGAACGCGGCGTCCGCTTCATTCAGGTTTACCACAACAACTGGGACCACCACAGCAACGTCGGCGGTCGAATGCCGTCGCAATGCAAAGACGTTGATCAGCCGTGTTTCGCTCTGCTGGAGGATCTCAAGCAGCGGGGAATGCTCGACGAGACACTGATCATCTGGGGTGGCGAATTCGGTCGCACGATCTACTCGCAGGGCGGCCTGTCGAAAGAGAACTACGGCCGCGACCATCACCCGCGCTGCTTCAGCATGTGGATGGCTGGCGGCGGAACGAAGGGCGGAACGATTTACGGCGAGACCGACGAGTTCTCGTACAACATCGTTCGCGACCCGCTGCACATCCGCGATTTCCACGCCACTGTGCTGCACCTGCTGGGCTTCGACCACGAACGCCTGACGTACAAGTTCCAGGGCCTTGATCAGCGTCTGACCGGAGTCCTGCCGGCGAACATCGTTCAGGATTTGATCGTCTGACGCGGGACCAACCGCCGCTCTCGACGCTTCTACGGCAGGGACTGCCCAGCAATCCGCGAAGTTGACATGCGAGACCTGAGGCTATCTCACGTCGACTCTCTCCAGCCCTCTGTGTTTCTGTCCCTGCGGGAACAACGAAGAGAGCTGTTGAGCGCAGCGACCGTACGACAAACGATCAGCAGAAGTTCCGACGAGAAAAATGGGGAGTTGCTTCAAACTCGTTGCTGCATCTGCGCTGTCTGGTAACTTCGAGTCGAACCCGTTCTCTTACGTGAGTTCGCCCCGACTCCTCATCCGCAGAGACTGATCCCGATGGCCTCACAGTTGAAAATGCAACTCGTTCTACTTTCTGTCCTGATTGGAACCGCGGCGTCGGCGTTTGCTCAAGATGCCGGCACACCCGCAGCAACAGAACCTACCAATGCGAGTGAAGCGGCGGCGCAGGAAGCTCGCCAGGCAGCTGAACTGGACGAGAAATATCAGGCGTGGGTGGCATCGCTCACGCCAGAGCAACAGGCCTGGGAGAAAACGCTGCAGGCCGAACTCGGCAGCTTTTACCTGCCGATTCACAAGCGTGAAAAGGTCGCCGGGCGATCCAACGCGTGGGACTTTGTTACCGATGATCCCGAGTTACCACGCGTGCTGCTGATTGGAGACTCGGTCTCGCGAGCGTACACGCAGACTGTGCGAAAGGACCTCGCCGGCAAAGCGAACGTACATCGTGCCCCGGCCAACTGCGGACCGACGGCGACAGGGCTCAAGAAGCTTGATGTCTGGCTGGGCGACGGAAAATGGGACGTGATCCATTTCAACTTCGGCATTCACGACCGGGCGACACCCATCGCGGACTACACAGCAAGACTCGAAGAACTCGTCAATCGCATGCAACAGACGGGTGCGACGGTCTGCTGGGCAACCACGACGCCCATTCCGGACGTGCCGGATAAGAAGTACTCGGCTGCGTCTATCGTCGAGCGAAATGCGGCAGCACTCGCAGTCATGCAGAAGCACGGCGTGGCGGTCGACGACCTGTTCGCTGCCATCTCGCCGCGACTGGCCGAACTGCAGAATCCCAACGATGTCCACTTCTCAGGACCAGGCAACGAGTTTCTCGGCCATCAGGTCGCCACATTTCTGCAGACAGTTCTGGCGAACATCGGCGAGCGAGCGACCGGCAACTGACACATCTCAGACGGACGGTGCTGTTGAACCGCGTTCCCACGTCCGACTTCGAATTCATCACGCGCAAAGTTTTCAGCACAGTTCTGTCTGTCGCCGCGCGTCCATCGTTGACGCAATGTTCCCAGTTGATTGTTGCGGAATTCCGGCGAGAACCGCTCGGACACACCCCGTGAAACAGACTTCAGACGACCTGGTCCGCGCCCCGTCGAAACTTCCGGTCGATTGTTGCAAGATTCGCGGTAGCGCTCGCACGACGACCGCGTTTCTCCCGACATCCACCAAAGGCGAACCGCCCTCCCACGTCGTCCCTGATTGAGGAGTCCCATGCGAGTTTACGTGTCACTTTTACTGATGTTGATCGGTTTGCTGTCAGTCTCACCCGGCAACCTGACGTCCGCGGCAGACCCGGTTCGAGTGACGCTCGACCGCAGTGGCGACGATTTCCAACTGCTGCGAAACGGCCAGCCGTACTCCATCAAGGGCGTCGGTGGGGACTCGCATCTGACAACACTTGCGGCGGCGGGGGGCAACTCCATTCGAACCTGGAGCGTCGACAAGATCGATCGTCTGCTCGACGAAGCTCAGCAGAATGGACTGACGGTCTGCGTCGGACTGTGGCTCGGACATGAGCGGCACGGGTTCAACTATCAGGACGAATCCGCCGTGCTCGGACAGCTCGATCAGTGCCTCGCCGCTGTGAAGAAGTACAAAGACCATCCCGCGGTGCTGCTGTGGGGGATTGGCAACGAGATGGAGGGCGACGGAACGAACCCTGCGGTCTGGTACGCGATTGACCATATCGCGCGAGAGACCAAACGCATCGATCCCGATCACCCGACAATGACGGTCATTGCCGAACTTGGCGACCACAAGCTGCAGAGTATCGAGCGCTTCTGCCCGAACATCGACATCGTCGGCGTGAACTCGTACGGCGGTATCTCGACGCTGGCCGAGCGGTATCGAGAGGCTGGCGGCTCGAAGCCGTACATCGTCACCGAACATGGGCCACTCGGCCCCTGGGAAGTCGGCAAAACCCGATGGGGCTCGCCAGTCGAAGCAACCAGTACCGGGAAGGCAGACAAGTATGCCGATGGTTACCGGCTGACGGTCGCCGGGCAGCCAGGGCTGTGCCTGGGATCGTACGCCTTTTTGTGGGGGCACAAGCAGGAGACAACGGCAACCTGGTTTGGAATGCTCCTGCCGGATGGTTCGCGACTGGGCGCCGCCGACGCGATGACGTTCGCCTGGACCGGCAAGCCGCCCGCGAATCGCTGTCCGCGGATCGAGTCGCTGGCACTCGACCGCACCGACAATCTCAAGCCGGGCCGGAAACTCACTGCGAAGCTGGTGGCAAGCGATCCGGAAAACGACGCGTTGACGATCAAGTGGGTCCTGCGGCAGGACTCGGGCACTGTTGGCGTTGGCGGAGATTTTCAGGCAGAAGAGACGCCGTTTGCTGACGCTGTCGCTGCCAACGGTGCCTCGGCAACGGTGACCGTACCCGATGGTGGCGGCGGCTATCGGCTGTTCGGCTACGTGTTCGATGGCCACGGCGGCGCGGCGGTCGCCAACGTCCCGTTTTTCATCGACGCACCGATCAGGCCGGTTGAGTCACCGAAAGCAAACCTGCCCTTCGCGCTGTACTCGGACGAGTCGGACGGCGCGCCTTACGTTCCCTCCGGCTATATGGGCAATACATCAGCGATCGCGCAGACCCTCGACTGCGAAGAGAAACCGCACTCGGGCCAAACGTGCCTGAAGGTGGAGTACAGAGCTGGCGACAACTGGGGCGGCGTCCTCTGGCAGTCTCCGCCGCAGGACTGGGATGGTTCAAAGCCGGGCGGCCTGAATCTCACCGGTGCTCGGGAAGTTGAGTTCAGCGTTCGCGGAGCACGCGGCGGCGAAGTTGTCTCGTTCATGCTCGGCGTCGTCGACGGAAACCATCCTTATCGCGACACCGCGAAGGCCGAACTCAAAGACGTTCGTCTAACCCCTGAGTGGCAGACGCTGCGCATCCCGCTCGACGGACGCGACCTCACCCGCATCAAGACAGGCTTCGGATGGTCCCTTGCCGGTCAGGGCCAGCCAGTCACGTTTTATCTGGACAATATCCGCTACGTGAAGTAGCCGCGTCTGAAGCGATGCCGGCACCTGCCGGAAACCCGGACGACCTGACACTATCGAATGCTTGATCGCCCCGCAGTGCCCATGAAGAAATACGCTCTCACCGTCTATCTGTTACTTGCCGCTGTTCTCATCTCGCAAGTTTCGCCAGTGCGTGCGCAGGAACAAGCCGCTGACATCCCCGCCAGGAAGCTCCTTCTGGCGCACTACATGCCCTGGTACGTCGCGAAGCCGTTCAGCGACGTCTGGGGATGGCATTGGACGATGAACCATTTTGATCCCGAGCAGCAAACCAATGGCCGGCGCGCGATCGCTTCGCACTTCTATCCGCTGATTGGCCCCTACGATTCCGGCGATCGAGACGTCATTGAGTGTCATCTGCTGACAATGAAGCTGGCCGGGATCGATGGCGTTATTGTCGACTGGTACGGCCTGACGGATTTCCGCGACTACGCAACTCTGCACCGCAATACAACGCGAGTCCTGCAGGAGTGTGAGCGGCTGAAGATGAAGTTCGTCATCTGTTACGAAGATCAGACGATCCCGGCACTCGTCAAAGGCGGACGTCTCGCTGCAAATGACCCAGTCTCGCACGCGGTCAGTGAACTCGAGTGGCTGGACAAGTACTGGTTCAAGTCGCCGAGCTACGTGTGCCTCGACGGAAAGCCGGTTCTCCTGTCGTTCGGCCACGCCGGCCTGACCGACGACGAATGGTCGCAGTGTCTCGACCGACTGCAGGTTCCCGTTGCGTACTTCAGCGAGCACTCACGTCGCCGCCGGGCAACCGGAGCGTTCGACTGGCCGATCCCATCGCAGGGACTCATTGCGACCGAAAAGTTTCAGAAGGCGGCAGCAGACTGGCCTCACTCAATTCCAACCGCCTTCCCTCGCTTCGTGGACGTCTACAAAGAGGCCGGGCTGCACGACGGCTATGGCCGTATCGACGATGACCGCGGTCAGACATTTCGCACCTCTCTGCGGCGAACCATGAACTCAAAGGCGAACCTCGTTCAGATTGCCACGTGGAATGACTGGGGCGAAGGCACGATCATCGAACCCAGCATCGAGTTCGGCTATCGCGACCTGCAGCTGATCCAGTCGTTGCGACGATCCCGAGACGAACTGCCCGCGGAGTTCAATGCCAGCGATTTGCGATTGCCAACACGGCTGCTCGAACTCCGCCGCAAAGCTGACTCGCCCGACGAGTCGCAACGGCTCGATCGGATTGCTGAATCCCTGGCCGCAGGGCAAATGTCCGCAGCGCGACAACAGCTCGATTAGCCGTATGCGATCAAGGGGCAACCGGGCATCCCGGTGACAGACTGGCTGACTTAATTTCTTCAGACGATTCGCGATACTTCGCTGTCAGCCATTGTGGACTTCCCTCTGCGGAGCAGGTCGTTGCAGCACCAAGAGTCACCAGGTTTTCAGATTCTGCGGGCCATTCGGCGGATCATTCGCCGCACGTCCGAGCATTCGCGCAATGTCGGAAAGCGGAGCGGCGTCAGCGTGCCTCAGATGCTGTGCCTCAAAGCGATTGCCGACTTCCCGACGGACGCCGAGGTCACCGTCGTCATGGTGGCCAACGCCGTTCAGCTTTCCGCAGCCACCGTTTCGAGGATCCTCGACCGGCTGGAAAACGGCGGGCTGATTCTTCGCGAGCGTCGCAGCACAGATCGCCGCAAAGTCTGCCTGTCACTGACAGATGCCGGACAGCAGAGGCTCGATGATCTGCCGACGCCGTTGCACGAACAGTTTCTCGAACGGCTCGATAGGCTCGATCCCGTCGAACGACTCGGTCTGCTGAAGGCGCTGGAGCGAATCGTCGAGCTGATGGATGCCGAAGGGCTTGATGCGTCACCCATGCTCATTCCGGAGCTTGATGTCGGCCCTGACACTGTCGTCACGCAGTCACCGGAAACGCGTCGCGAAGATTGAGCGATGCTGCACGACAGACACGCCCGTCGTCAGCCAGTCATTGCGATCGGAGCGTCGCAGCTTCTCCCGATCGAGCGGCCTTCCATGACACAGGCGCCTTAGCGCTGACGGTCACTTTCGAAACGGCCAGCGGCACAGGTCGCCATTCAACCAATCGGAACGACTTCGCGTTCTGCCAGAAACTCTGGACGCGGAGGGCGACTGCAGAACGGCGCGGCCAGAGGGTTCTCAACGCTGTTGTAGACGGCGAACAGATTCGTTCGCGGATACGGACTCAGGTTGCCGCCGGATCCGTGCATCAGGTTACAGTCAAAAAAGAGCACCGACCCCGCCCGACCTTTCGGGGCAGTGATGTCCCCACAGTTTCTGATGAGCCGATCCAGTGCCTCGCGCGACGGAACACCGTGGTCCTGTCGACGGAGTGACTTTTCATAGTGTCTTGCAGGAGTCTCGCCGGCGCAGCGAATGTAAGTTTCGTGTGAGCCTTGAATGACCATCAGCGGACCGTTGAATTCATGACTGGCGGTCAGAAACACCGATACGCTGACGGCACGCATTCGTGGCATTCCATCTTCCACATGCCACGTTTCAAAGTCCGAGTGCCAGAAGAACTCTTTTCCATCGAGCGCCGGCTTGTAGTTAATCCGCGACTGATGAATGCAGACGTCCGAGCCGAGCAACTGCTTCGCGCGGCCGGCAAGTCGAGGGTCCGCAAAGAACCCGGCAAACTGAGCGCTGAGCCGATGCAAGCGGAAAATCGATCTCACAACGTCAGAGTCAGGCTCACGAACGAGCCCCGAGCGATCGCTGGGCCATTCGGCAGCGAGCGACTTCGCTGCTTTCAAAAGCGTTTCGACTTCGTCGTCCGAGATCAGCCCCGGAAAAAACAGAAACCCATCCTGCCGGTAGGCGTCGATTTCGCTGGAGCTCAGCGGTCCGGAATCGTCACCCCAGACGACGGGGTCCTGCCGAAGAATCGATTCCCAGTTCTCTGAGACCCGCGAATAGTACGGGTCCGTCACAGTTGCAGCGCTCATTGTTCCTGGTAAGTTGACAGTCGAACGTCGCGGTCTGGCTCACGTCGCGGTCTGGTCAGCTGGCAAGGCGTACGCTCCATCTTCGTCGTGAATTTCGCGACCGGTCACCGGCGGGTTGAACGTGCACACAAGCCGCAGTTCCGTATGCGCTTTCAGGATGTGGCGGTCATGCTTGTCGAGAGCGTACAGGGTGCCGGGAGCGATCTCGTGCTGCTCGCCCGTCGCGAGGTCCGTGATGACGCCAGTGCCCGAGTAGCAGTACACGGCTTCGAGGTGGTGCTTGTACCACATCGGAAATTCAAGACCGGCAGGAAAAATGGTCTCATGCATGGAGAAGCCCATGCCATCACGGGCCAGCAGAAACCGGTAGCTCGTCCAGCCATCGGGGCTGACGACTTCCTGATCCGTACCTTTGATTTCGTCGAGTCGGACGATCTTCATCGTGGTCTCTTCAGCGAGGGCGAGGGGGGGACAGCCGGGCGACTGACTGTTGGTGGGATTTGTTCCAACTCTGCGGTTCCCGCAGCGAAGCTCGTCAGGCGTTTCGGCTCAACACATCTGCCGAACGTCTGCGCGAGATTCGCTGCGAGCAACCACACGGTCTGCAGACTCAATCGTCGAGATACCGCTTGTCGCCAATCACGGCCTCGTACGATTCCTCAATGATGTCGAGTCCACTTTCGAGAGTTTCGTCTTCGACTGTTAACGGGCCGAGGAACTTCAGGACGTGGCTGTCAGTCCCGCTGGTTTCGATGACCAGTCCGCGCTGAAACGCTTCCGCGACGACGGCGTCGGCAAGCTGCGGAAAGTCTCGGCAGGCCAGGCCACGCATCATGCCGCGGCCTTTGGGTTCCAGCGAAACGTCATCAGCAAAACGCTCGGCGATCGCATTGAACCGGTCGCGGACGACGCCGGCTTTACGGTCGATCTCATGTGTAAACGAGCGTTTCTTCCAGTAGTGCTCCAGAGCGGCGGTTGCAGTCACGAACGCGAGGTTATTGCCGCGAAACGTGCCATTGTGCTCGCCGGGTTTCCATTGATCGAGTTCCGATTTCATCAGGACCACGGACATCGGCAGACCATACCCGCTGAGGGACTTCGAGAGCGTCACGATGTCCGGAACGATGCCGGCTCGTTCGAAGCTGAAGAACGTCCCGGTGCGACCACACCCCGCCTGAATGTCATCGACGATCAGCAGAATCCCGTTCGCCTGACAGAGCGATTCCAGCCGCTGCAGCCACTCGTAGCTGGCCGCGTTGATGCCGCCCTCGCCCTGCACGGTTTCAACGACGACGGCCGCCGGTTGGTCCAGTCCGCTGCTGCTGTCGGCGAGCATCGTTTCAAACAGGGACAGCGAATCGATCTCGTCGCCCAGATAACCGGCGTACGGCATGAATGTAACGTTGTCGAGCGGAACGCCGGTTGCATTACGGAAGTGGCTGTTTGCCGTGGCCGCGACCGATCCGAGACTCACGCCGTGAAAGCCGTTCGTGAACGACACGATATTTGTTCGGCCGGTGACATTGCGGGCGAGCTTGAAAGCGGCCTCGACGGCGTTCGTTCCGGTCGGTCCGGTGAACTGCACCTTGTAGTCAAGCTCCAGCGGCCAGAGGACGCGGCGTTCAAACGATTCGAGAAAGCGTTCCTTCGCTTCGGTGTGCATATCGAGTCCGTGCAGCACGCCATCGGATTCCAGATAGTCGAGCATCGGCTGTTTGAGGTGCTCGTTGTTGTGCCCGTAATTGAGCGTGCCGGCTCCGGCGAGGAAGTCGATGTACTCGTTGCCGTCGGTGTCGGTGAGGATCGCGTTCTGAGCTGTCGAAAAGGTTGTCGGGAATGAGCGGCAGTAACCTCGAACGTTGGATTCGAGGCGGTCAAACACGCTCCCTGATGTTTTCGTGGTCGTCATTGTGGCTGGTCCTGTTTGAGGCGTTGAGGTTCCAGACGACTGGGTTTCAACGCGAAGTTTCGGTTCGTGAGTCGTTGTGAGAAATTTCGACTGGCAAGCGGAGTTCGTACTGACATCGCCGAACTCCTGGGTTTTCGAGTTGCCCGCGCTTCCTCAGGCCGCGGCGTCTCAACGGCCGTTCTTCGACCGTCGCATTGGAACCGCAGCCGCGTCATAAGCCAGGCAGTGGCCCAATCCGGATCAACGGCTCCGCTTCGTGCCCGCCGGGCGGAAAGTGCGCCTCAGTGAAGCCCTCGACCTTCGTGAGCGGGACTGCAAGCGTCTTCGCCAAGGCGTCGAACAGCCGGCTTGATGCCACGTTCGATGCAGCGACGGTTGCTTCAACGAAGTCGATGGCGGGACCGTCCTTACGTGAACGCGACACCAGTTCCAGAAGCAACCTCACACCGAGTCCCTGCCGACGGGCTGACGGGCTGACACCAATCTGCCAGACGAAAAGCACCTGCGGTCGCAACGGGGGCCGATACGCCGTGACGAAGCCCGCAACCTGCGATTCGCTTTCAGCCACGAGACTCGTCCGCGCGAAGTCCCGGCACAGCAACAGGTAGGCGTAGGCCGAGTTCTCATCGAGCACACCCGAATCGCGGACGAGCTGCCAGATGGCGGCGGCATCGTCAATTGTCGGGGGACGGAGCGTGAACTCCTGGCTGACCGGCTCCTGCATGGTCTCGGGATCGAGTTTGAGGCTCGCGAACGCAGTGTCCGGCCCTGCTGACCGAATCGACTCCTGCGACAACAATATTTAGCATTGCAAATACTTCACAGGCACGAACCATAAGAGAACTGCGTTGAGGTTCAAGTCGACTTCCCGGCGATCCCGTCCAGAAAACGCAACCCATTTTCAATTATTGAGTTAATGCCAAAGGTACTGAGCAGAAACCATGACGACCGTCATCGCCAGCTTTCTCGTCTTTCTGGGAGTCTTCATGGCGATCGGCGTCGCTTCGTCCCTGAAGGCCCGCAATACGACCGACGATTATCTCGTGGCGGGCCGCTCAGTCGCACCCTGGCTGGCGGCGCTTTCGGCAGTCGCAACAAACAACAGCGGCTTTATGTTCATCGGCCAGATCGCCTATTCGTACCGGGTCGGTATCGAGTCTGTCTGGATGATGGTCGGCTGGGTTGTCGGAGATTTCGTCGCCTGGATCTTCGTGCATCCACGAGTTCGCAGGCATTCGGAAGCCGTCGGCGCGGCGACGATTCCCGCCCTGCTGGGCAGCCACCGCGACGGTCCGCGACGCGTCATCGTCGTCCTGGCTGGCCTGCTGACGTTCGTCCTGCTTGGTGTTTATGCGGCGGCGCAGCTCAAGGCGGGCAGCACGGCACTGCAGACGCTGTTCGGCTGGGATCCGCGTGTCGGGGCGATCATCGGAGCGGTGATTGTCGTCGTGTACTGCTTCTCGGGTGGCATTCGCGCGTCAATCTGGACCGACGCCGCGCAGTCATTCGTCATGATCGTCGCGATGGTGACGCTGCTTGCTGCCGCCAGCTTTGAGCTTGGCAGCCCGGCGGACGTCTGGGCGAATCTCAAGGCTCAGGATCTGTCGCTGGTCGAGTGGTTTCCGCGGAACCTCGAATTCGGCTTCGCCATGTATCTGTTGGGGATGACGTTCGGTGGTTTCGGTGCCGTCGGACAGCCGCACATTCTGGTTCGCTTCATGGCGATCCGCTCGGTCGACGAGATTCATCGGGCGCGGCAGGTTTACTTTCTGTGGTTCATTCCATTTTTCATCGCGAGCATCACCGTCGGCCTTTATGCCCGAGCGCTGATGCCGGACCTGCTGGATATCCCGCTGACCGCCGGCATGAGCGCCTCGCAGGCCACCGAACTGGCTATGCCCGAGATGGCTCGCCGCCTGTTGCCCGACGTGTTGATCGGCCTGACGCTGGCCGGCCTGTTCGCGGCGACAATGTCGACAGCGGACTCGCAGATTCTGGTCTGCTCGGGAGCCGTCACGCAGGACATTTTCCCGCGCTGGAAGGAGTCGTACCTCGTCTCGAAGCTGGCGACACTGGCCGTCACGGCGCTGGCATTATTTGTCGCCCTGTTTGCCGGGCAGGGAGTCTTCTCGCTGGTTCTGATTGCCTGGTCGGCGCTGGGGGCCGGCATCGGACCGGCCTTGATTCTGCGTCTGTTCCACGTACCGCTGTCGTCGCTGACGGTTGCCCTGATGATGACTGCCGGAGTCGGCACAGTCGTCGTCTGGAATGCCATCGGCTACGACGGTGACGTCTTCAAACTGCTGCCGGGGATGCTCGCGTCATTCGCGGTCTGGATCGTCAGCCTGGCATTTGGCGGACGAAACGACGAGCCGGAGTCTCTGGCCGTCGACAACTCGAAGTAACCATCTCGCTCCGCCGGGATGGCTACTGTGACTCAACCGGTGTCGTCCTGTCTTCAGTGTCCAGCTCGGTGATGTAGCTGCGGTACTGCTGATCGAGGTCACGATACGCGACGCCGGTCAGGTGATCGAGTCCCGGAATCGTGCCGCGGCGTGACTCGGGGCCGTAAATCGCGGCGATGTAGTCAATCAGTGCGTCGCGGTAGAGACCGTCCTGGTAGTGCAGGAAGAAATGCGCGAGTCCTGACGACTGGCTGTAGAGTTGCCGCAGCGTCCCAGCCGCCTGGAACGGCTGCCGCCCAAGCCGTGAAAGTTGCTCCAGTGGCACGAAAAAATTCTCGTCAACCAGCCGGTGCTTCGCCCAGTAGAAGCGCGGATTCGACGGAGTCCCGATGATTGTCTGCCCGTTCTTCTGCCGAAACGATTCCATGTAGCACGCGAAACCCTCGATGACCCAGAAGTTCGCATCGAGACCGACGTCGTGTGGGACAGCCTGCAGCTCGAACAGGATCTGATGTGTCGCCTCGTGGTAGAGCGAGGACTCCGTATCGTTGTCCGGATCGAAGTAGAAGTGCGCGATCCGCTCGTCCGGCATATAGATTCCGTTGGTGATTTCGATCGACGGATTCTTTTTGATCAGCCGCGAAACGTAGTCCTCTTTCGTTCGATAAAAATGCACGACAAACGGCGGCCGTCGACGCGGACCGCGGCGTGACGTGCCGCGCTGCAGAGCTTCGTTGAGTTGCCCCGGGCTGGTGAAAAGTTCGGGAAACGACCGCTGAAACCAGTCGTGAAAATGTTCGAGCGCCCCAGCCAGCTCGACGCCACGTTCCTGGCTGACGTTGGTCTTGATGAGGAAGTGGTCGGTTTCGACTTCCCACGCATACCGGAAATCGTGGCGGCGTTCGGCTTCGAGATCGGCCGGCAGCCAGCGCGAGTTGAACTGCCGCTCGCCGTTTTCGTACCGCTCGACGTGATTGACCGGCAGCCAGCCGAATCGATCATGCCAGACACGCGGCGGATTGCTGCGTCTCATCTGAGCCTCAAACGGCGTCACCCATTCGTTCTCGAACTCCTGATCACCCAGCAGATGCCGCGCGTTCTGATGATCGGGATCGAACCAGACGACTTCGTGAATCAGCTCCCAGGCGAATCCCGGCGACTGCGTCCGCACAGCGCGCCGCGACAAAACATACAGATCGGCTGCCAGGTCCTCGCGGCGCTTCCTCAACCATACCCGCCATTCGCGTTGAGCCGCGGGCAGATCAAACGGAATCTCCGGCTGCCTGGCGCGGGGCAGCGAACGCTGCGTCAGCAACTCGTGGTTGACCGGTTCGAGCCAGACTGTCAGTTCCGGCAGTCCGTCCGTCAGACCTTCTTCCCGGAGTTCTTTGATCTTCGTATTGATGTCAGCATGAAACGCCTCGACCAGTCGGTCCCGCTGCTGCCGCAGAGCATCGTCACGCCTCGTTGCCTGAGCAGTCGCGACCGTCGGACAAGCAACGCGCAAACCGAGCAAAACTGCGACAGACAGAAACAGCGGCAGTCGGATTCGTTTTCGAAGAGCACTCATATTCTGGATGAGTCCGTTCTGGCGAGATGCCCTCGGGCCGGGATGACAGAAGGGGCCAATGGCCTGGGTCGCCGAGTCTAACAGACAATGATTCCAGTCGAGGACAGGAATTCAATGGCCGTCACCGCCCGGCGAACGAGGGCGGCAGACGTCTGGATCGTATCACTGAAAGTGACTGGCTCGACTGCGGCGGCTACTTCTCACTGGGTAACGAGGGCCTGATCTCAAACTCGGCGACGACGGGGCGGTGGTCGGAGCGCAGGGACCAGAGGTGGCGGCAACGGTGCCAGTTGATCCGGCGGTTGCCCCAGAGCTGGTCGAGAGTCAGCAGGGGCAGGTAGACCGGCCAGGTTTCTCGAAAGCCCTCGCCGGCCGACTCAAACGCGTTCGAGCCGGATTCGCGCAGCAGGTCCATGAAGACGGAGTCGGGAGGCGTGTTGAAATCCCCCGCCAGAAGAAACGGCTCGTTCGCAAATCGGTCGAACAGTTCGCGCATCGCCTCAAAGCCTGGCTTGCGATATCTGCTGGGCCGGGCGGCAAAGTCGACGACTCCGACTTTGAACGCGACACTTTTTGTCGTGACGTCGGCGATCCGCCAGTCGCAGATATTGCCGGCTCGGCCTCGCTCCAGCAGAGTCGCGTCGCCTCGAACGAGCAGCGTGATGCCTGCGCCGGGCGTGAGAGCTGCGTAGTCCGGGCAGCGCTGCTTCCAGAACTCGCGTGACTGCCCATTCTCGATGGCCTCGGTCAGCGCGACTACGTCCGCATCCATCGCCAGAATCTGACGGGCGACGGCGTCGTAACTGAAGTTGCCGTGCGAGACATTCCAGAAGGCGATGCGGAGAGACCGGGCGGGCGGCTCGGGGCGGGTTTTCTGGTAAACCGTCAGCGACCAGGTGACGAGCTGCACAAGCCCGCTGACTGCCAGAAGCAGCGAGATGCAGCGCCAACCAGTGCGGCGGGTTCGCAAGACAAGAAACACCGCCAGCAGAAACAGCAGTGGCAGTGGAGTCGCGTAAAAGATCGCACCGGAAAACGGAATGGCGTAACGGTCGCGAACCGTCAATCGCAGAAACGTCCCGAGCCCCCAGACGAACAGCGGGCCGGCGGTCAGTATCCAGAAGCAAGCGTGCGACCAGCGATCCTTCCAGCGGAACGAATTCCCGGCGAGCGGCTCAGAAGCTGTTTCATTCGTCGGAATCAACTGCCCGCCCTTTCGACCCCGATGCCCGCGTCTTACGCAATGCTCTGCCTCGGCGTTTGTTCGAGGGATTCGTCCGCAGTCGTTCGTTTCCCGTGAGACTCTGCGTTTCAAGGCGCCTCAAAAACGTGAACACGGACTGGCACACGGCTTGCTTTCTTCGTTGTCGCGTCGGCTGGAAGTATAGCCGAGGCGGCCTGTGTTGGGCCTGTCTCGGACGAGCGCCTATGCTTCCGGCCGACTCTCTTTTTTTGCGCACACCGATTGCCAGAGGTCGATCAACTGTTGCGCCGAACGCCCGACGCTGAAGTGCTGAGCGACCCGCAATGCTGCGGCGCTGGCGAACTGCGGCCACTTGGCTGAGTCATCCAGCAGCCGTTTGATTGCTGCAGCCATTGCCCTCGGATCGTCGGCAGGAACGAGCAATCCGCTGACGCCGTCTTCCAGAATATCGCGTGTCCCGCCAACGTCGGTCGCCACGATCGGCAGCCTTAACGACGCTGCTTCCAGCAGCACACGACCAAGCGGTTCCTGTCGCGCGCCGTGAACCAGCAGGTCGGACGCTCGCATCAGATCCGCAACGTCGCTTCGATATCCGAGCCAGTGTGTCGTCACGAGCGGTGATGCCTGTTGAAACGTTGCGAAGACCTGCTGTTCGAAGTCGACGCTTTCCTGTTTCTGTGAGAAGCGTTCGCCAGCGATCAACCAGTGCAGCCCACGGCCTTGCCGGGCGAGTTGGACAGCCGCTGCGGCCAGCGTGTCGAGTCCCTTTCGCAGACCAATCTGCCCGACGGTGAGAAGTACAACAGAGTCGACCGGGATTCCGAGTTCGCTGCTGATTCGCTCGCGCGTCTCGGATCGTGGTTCGGCTTCTGGCGGTTCGGCGACGCCGTTCGGGATGACGCAACTGCGTTCGACCGTCAGACCCTGAGCGATGTGAAATGCGCGAGTCGCCTCCGATACGGCGATCAGCCGAGCGTTCTGATTGAGATCGCAAATTGCCGCCTTGCTCAGTTTAAGAATGTCGCGCAGATGCGCCGTTGTCGGACACGGCACCTGCGTCGCTGCCGCGCCGAGCAATCGCCCCATCGCCAGACTGTTCGCGTGCAGAACGTCCGGCCGAGCGATTTTGACGGCGGAATGCAATGATATGATCTGCAACTCGCGAGATGTTGGGCATTGCCCCTTGCTCCGACCCGTTGCAAATGTCGCACAGACATTCGGCAGTTCTTTCCCTGTCCGCTGCTCGCTGTTCGCTGCTCGTTCGCCTCCCGCGTGCCGGTCAAATTCGACGACTTCAATGCTCAGCGCATCGATTCGTTCGCGAACCGCTCCAGCCGCCGGACACAACGCGACGACCTCAAGATCGCGGCCACTGGAATCGGCGAGCAGCCACTCCAGGACGGCGAACATCGAATTCTCACCACCGTTGACGGTTGGGTACTCGAACACGACAGCGACGCGCATCACAACGCCCGCCGAACGTGACCGCGGAGATAAACATCCTGCCCGACCTGCGTGACGACGCACGGATCGAGTTGCGACTGCTGCGGAATCGTCTCGACGCCGAGTCCGCCGACAGGTGAAACCGCATTGACTCCGCCGCAGAATTTCGGCGCGAGGAACACGTGCGCTTCGTCGACAAACTGCCGATCGAACAGGCTGCCGAGCAATCCGCCGCCACCTTCAACCAGCACGTTCGTCATGACCCGTTGTCCGAGTTCCCGCAGCAGTCCGGCGAGATCAACGTGTGCCGCGGTGAAACAATCATCAGCCGCTTCTGCCAATGCCGGGGATGCTGGCAGCCGAAGCACTTCAACGCCGGCTGCAGTCAGTGCCTCGGTCCTTTCTGCCGGCACTGAATCCAGAGTCGCAATCATTACGGGAACGTCGCCTGCAGTGTGGACGAGCTGCGAGTCGAGTGACAGCTCAGCGCGCGAATCGACAACGATCCGAACCGGCGTGCGCGGTCCCGGCGGACGAGCGGTGAGCAGCGGATCATCCGCATGAACTGTTCCGCTGCCGACAATCACCGCGTCCATCCGGCCACGCAGTTCATGCACGATCGCCCGCGACGCTTCACACGAAATCCATTTCGAGCTGCCGGTTCGTGTCGCAATGCGGCCGTCGAGCGTCATCGCCCACTTGGCGTGAACCCACGGCCGCCCGTTCTGCACGAGCATCAGAAACGGCGCGTTGAGCTGCCGGACTTCATCTTCAAGCAGCCCCGACGAAACATCGAGCCCCGCCGCTTCGAGCTGACGCAATCCTCCGCCATCAACATGCGGAGACGGATCGCGCAGCCCGACAACGACGCGGCGGACTCCCGACGCAACCACGGATTCCGAACACGGAGGTGTCTTACCGTGATGACAGCACGGTTCGAGAGTGACCAGCAGCGTCGCACTGCGCAACAGTTCGGCTCGCGCTATGGGATCGGAATGCCGCCGCTCGAAGTCGCGGAACGCGTTGATCTCGGCGTGTGCCTCACCGAACTGCTGGTGCCAGCCGACAGCCACCAGACGCCGCTGCTCATCGATCAGCACGGCACCGACTGCCGGGTTCGGCTCGACTCGCCCTATGCCGCGCTGCGCAAGCTCGACGGCATAACGCATCGCGTCGGCATCGGAAGCGAACTGAGTCGGCTCGGACATGACGTTGAGTCTCGAATAACTGGTGGTCTGCGAACCTCGTCTAGGCCGTGTGGACATTCACAGGACGTCGACGATGAGTGCTGCCAGCCAGACGAATCCAGCAAAGTTCTCTGTTGTTTTCTCATAGCGTGTCGCCACGCGGCGGCACTGTTTGATGCGACCAAAGAATCGCTCCACATG
>WGMU01000010.1 GCA_016124895.1 bacterium | reverse complement strand
GACCTCGGAAGTCGCTGACGCCGTTGTTGCGGAACTGGCAAACCCCGCGACGTGAATGTCCAGAGGCTGGCTGGATTGCGGGACACATCGCCCGCAGGCATCACGCGGCACGGCGATGTTCGGTCGGTCCGACGACGGTCGGTTCGCTGCGAAGTTCGGCAATCAGTTGCTGCACGAGCCTCCATTCGGGTTTCTGACCGACAAGATCCGAACTTCGCAGACGTCGCCGCTGCAGCAGATGGTCACTGCGGATCAGATTGGCCAGTTGCCGGTAATGACGGATGACTTCCCGTTTCCCCTTAGCTGGAATGCTGAGCCGCCGCATGGCAGCCCGGACACCTCCGTCCCACAGGTGCCCGTAGTAACGATCGACCATGATAAACGCGTGGTCGACCGTCGCTCCGGCAATTTCAAGCTGCTCGGCAAGACACTCGCGGAATCTCTGGTAATACGTGGCGCAGCGATTGGGGTCAGCCAGCGTTGCCAGATGAGGAACCATCGAATTGCGGGCAACGTGAACGTGAGCCGCCACAGGCACAAAATGAATCCGCCCCAGCAGGACCGGCATCTGATTGAGAACCACATCCGTCAATGTCGGCGCGGCTTCGTAACTCGTCGCCTCCGCCGCGATTTCGAACGTCTGAGTCAGGCTGTCTGTTCGCTGAACCGCGTGCAGCAGCGGAAACGAGTTTCCGGCAAAGTCGCGAAAGCGGACAACCGGGCTGTCACTGAGGATCGGACGACCTGGCAGCGAGTAGCATTTCCCTTCAGGTTCGTGACTCATCCTGACCGAGATACCACACGCTGCCGAATGACCGGAATTCCGCTCCAGGAATGTGACAAGCTTGACCAGCGATTCTGAAAACACGAACGCATCGTCCGCACAAAGCAGCGAGTACGGCGTCGCGACGCGTCGCATCCCGGTCAGACACTTCTGCAGATAACTCTTCTCAAAATGCAGCAGCCCGATATCAAGATTCGCGCCGTGCTGCGTCACGACGGTCAGATTCTTCTGTCGAACCACTCCGTCACTGGAATCGAGAATCAGAATCCGCCCGTCGAACCTGACTCGCGCAAGGTATGACACCGTGCGATTGAGCATGGTCGGGCTGTTCTGCGTGGGGATGACGAGTGTGAGAAGTTGCAGTGGACTCATTGCGCATCCACTTGAAGCAGAAGGGGGTCGAGAATCGAGAGAAGGGAGGTGAGGGGACGAGGATTCTCGACGCGATCGACGTTGCAGGTCAACACGACTCGCAGGCGAGTAACACCAGCGTGCGAAGTCCATTTCGACGGGGCCGATTTCACTGGCCGAACTGCCGCCGATCTGCTCTTGTTGGTGTTTCCGGACCTCTGATATAAGCCTTACCCGTTCATTGCCAGGTACCGGAGCCTGGCGGAGCCCCTTTGTCTTTCAAGCCAGCCCGGCACTACGGAACCGCAGCAAGGAGTGCAGCAGTCATGGATCAAGCGGATTTCCTGCTTCAAATTGACGACCTGTTTGAGAACGCCGACGGCACAGCTCAGTTCGATTCCGTGATCAAGGATCTTCCCGGCTGGGGCTCGTTGACGTTTGTTGGCCTGATCGCTCTGATTGATGACGAGTGTGGCGTTGCCATTTCCCCCGGCGAGATCCTCGCGTCTGTCACTGTCGCTGATTTGATCGCAGTGATTGAGTCGCATCTGGAAAGTTCACAGGCCGCCTGAATGACCGGCAGCGGAGAATGACCGCTCGCCGACGCGTCCATTACCTGACGCATGGCTGAGCGAGGCCTGCCTGGACTCGTGATTACTGTCAGGCTGAAGGAATGCTATGAGCAGACGCGTCCTGATCGTCGGCGCGGGTGGATTTGGACGCGAGATTCTTCACTGGCTGGATCTTGCGTTGCAGGCAGGCTCTCAACCGACCTGGCATATCGGCGGATTTCTGGATCGCAACACCACGGCACTCGACAACTTCAACATCGACGTGCCGATCATTGGCGATCCGGCAACATACTCCCCGCAGCCCGACGATCTCTTTCTGTGCGCGATCGGGGCTCCCAGAACAAAGCTTGCGGTGTGTCGCGAGCTGGCGACACGCGGCGCCGAATTCCCCGCCTGGGTGCATCCGCTGGCGACAGTGGGCGCCCGCAGCCAACTGGGCCGCGGCACGCTGCTGCTGCCAAATGCGGGCGTTTCCGTTGACGTCACGCTCGGCGAATTCGTGACGCTGAACTGCCGGTCGGTTGTCGGCCACGATGCGGTCATTGGCGACGGCTGTACTCTGAATTCGTTCGTCGATGTCGCTGGTGGAGCGGTTCTCGGGGCCGGCGTTTCTGTCGGCAGCCACGGCGTGATTGCTCCGCGAGCGAAGGTCGGCGATTTTACAACGGTCGGTGCCGGCAGTGTCGTCGTGCGTCGAACGAAACCGGGCACGACAGTCCTCGGCGTCCCTGCGAAACGGCTCGATTTCCCGGCAGAGACATCTGCCTCGTCATAACGCCGCCGCTCTGTCAGACTTGCCTGGGGCGGGGCCGAATTCCGGAGTTTAACAGACTCGACCGGTAACACGTCACAGTTTCCCCTTCCTCGACGTTGCTTAAACAATCATCGAAAGCGTCAGGTATTCCGTGTCGACTCGCATTGCGGCTATCGAGTACTCCCTGCCCGGCGAGACGCTCGGCAACGAAACGCTTGCCGCATTGAGCGACCGCTGGACCCCCGAGCGAATCCGCGCGAAGACCGGCATCGATACGCGACGCATCGTGGCAAAGGGTCAGTCGTCAGCGGATCTGGCGGTTGAGGCGGCGACGAAGCTGTTTGAATCGTCCGTCGTTTCGCCTGCGGAGATCGATTTCATTCTGCTGTGTACACAGACGCCGGATTACTTTCTGCCGACGACAGCCTGCCTCCTGCAGGAACGCCTGGGAATTCCGACGACCGCAGGGGCGCTCGACTTCAATCTCGGCTGCTCGGGTTTCATTTACGGACTCGGTCTGGCACACGGCCTGATCGAAAGTGGGCAGGCACGAAACATACTGCTGCTGACCGCAGAAACCTACACGCGGTTTATCGGCGAACAGGATCTGAATGTCCGGACGATTTTCGGTGACGCGGCAGCGGCAACGCTGGTCCAGGCGAACGATTCTGCGAGCAAAAACGCTGGCGAAGTTGGTCCATTCGTGTATGGCACGGACGGTCGCGGAGCAGAAAACCTGATCGTCCGACAGGGCGCATTTCGCGCAGCCGCTGCGGCATCCGAAGCCGCGGAGACAGAAGCCGAATCCGAACCGCCGCGGCTGTTCATGGATGGGCCGGAAATCTTTGTCTTCACACTGACGACGGTTCCCCTGCTTGTCGAATCCATCCTCACGCGGACGGGCCTGACACTCGACCAGATTGACCGATTCGTTTTTCATCAGGCCAACGGGCACATGCTCGAACACCTCCGGAGCAAAATGGATATTCCGCCGGAAAAATTCGTTGTCGAAATGTCCGACTGCGGAAACACCGTGTCGTCGACCATTCCGATCGCTCTGAAACGGGCCGCCGCGAGCGGACAGATTCAACCGGGACAGCGACTGCTGCTCGTCGGTTTCGGCGTTGGATACTCGTGGGGCGCGGCGCTGGTTCGCTGGAATCCGGCCACGATCGAGTGATGTCGAGACAGCGGATTCGGTCTCGACGTGATCCGGGAATTCGCGAATCATACGCGCGGGAAGCGTTCCGTAATGCTGTTGCGATTGGCAGTTGACACAACCGGGCGCAGGGATTCAGGGAGGAAATCAAACATGGCTGTTGCAGAGGTTTCCGGCGTTCGCATCGCCGGCATCGCGTCGACCGTTCCCGAATCGGTTATGACTCCAGAAGACGATGCCCGGCACTTTGGCGAACCGATGGATAAGGTCGCCGACTCCATTGGCGTCTGGAAGCGGCATAAAGCGCCGGCCAATGGCTGCGTTTCGGATATGTGCCACTTCTCGGCTGAGCATCTGCTGGAGCGGCTCGGCTGGGAACGCGACACGATTCAACTGGTCGTCTTTATCAGCCAGTCGGCCGACTACATCCTACCGGCGACGGCCTGCACACTGCAGAACAGGCTCGGTCTGTCGACGCAGTGTGCCGCGTTCGACGTCAACCTCGGCTGCTCGGCCTATCCCTACGGACTGTGGCTGGCGTCGCAGATGCTGACGTCACTGCGAGGCGGCGGTCGCGCACTATTGATGGTCGGCGACACCGCGACACGAAATCTCTCGCCGCAGGACCGTTCGACGATTCCTCTGTTTGGAGACGCAGGCACTGCGACGGCCATTGAGGTTGCCGACGACACATCGCCAATGCAATTCGTTCTGGGAACTGACGGTTCCGGCGCGCCGCACCTGATGATTCCGGCCGGCGGACATCGTCTGCCGCGATCGATGGAGACGTCGATCCCTCACACCTGCGCGGATGGAATCGTCCGCTGCGACGAAGACGTTCACATGAACGGCGCCGAGGTGTTTGCCTTCGCGCTGCGGGAAGTCCCAAAACTGATCAAGGCAACGCTGGCAGCTTCAGAGAGCACTGTCGACGACTTCGACGGCATCGTGTTCCACCAGGCGAACACGTTCATGATGAATCACCTGACGAAACGGCTGAAGGTGGCATCCGAGAAGTTTCCATACTCACTGGCCCGGTACGGAAACACGGCGTCCGCGTCGATCCCGCTGGCGATTAACGATCAGTGGGGCAGTAATGACGGACCTCAGGATCTGCGTCTGATGATGGCCGGCTTCGGCGTCGGCTGGTCGTGGGCATCAGCCGTCGCGGATTGTCGCGGCATTGTTCTGCCTCCGGTCCTCACCATGCCTGACGCCGCGTTTCCGGAACAGGTCCGGCCCAAAGCTGCCGCCTGATTCGAGCCATTGCTGAAACGCCGCACCTGCGAGAATGTTAGCCAGCCGCCGATGTCCGGACTGACGGGCACAATTGCGGGAGCTGTTGAGTCATGATCAACCCGATGGAACTGACGGGTCGGACAATTCTGGTCACCGGAGCATCTTCCGGACTCGGCCGCGGCATCGCTATTCAGGCGGGACGGCTTGGAGCGAAAGTCATCATCGCCGCGCGGCGCCGCGACCGACTCGAAGAAACAGCAGCAATGATGGAAGGCGCCGACTGCATCATCGAGCCGTACGACCTGTGCGAGATCGACGGCATCAACGCCTGGGTCAAAAGCATCTGCGAGAAGACCGGACCGCTGCACGGTTTCGTTCACGCGGCGGGGATCCATATCGGACGTCCCATCCGGCAGCTCAAGTGGGACAGAATGGAGCCGATGATGCGGCTCAATTATTTCGCGGGATCAGCTCTGACCACCGCGTTCCGGCAACGAGGCTGCTGGGAAGCTCCCGCCAGTGTTGTCTTCA
Organism: bacterium; assembly: GCA_016124895.1. GTDB lineage: Bacteria > Planctomycetota > Planctomycetia > Planctomycetales > Planctomycetaceae > JAPOLP01. The sequence goes on along the minus strand of WGMU01000010.1, from coordinate 19,299 downwards.
TCTCGTCGATCGTCAGTCTGCGCGGCAACAAAGGGATCTCTGCATACGCGGCCTCAAAAGGCGCGGTCGACTCGATGACGCGCTGTCTGGCCTGCGAACTCGCAGACGATCGCATCCGTGTCAACGCGATCTGCCCGGCAACTGTCCGCACCGAGATGTTCGACGGTGCCGACAATTATCTAACGGAAGAGGGCGTCCAGAAAATCATCGACAAACATCTGCTGGGCGTCGGCGAGCCTGTCGATGTGGCCAACGCTGCGTGCTTCCTGCTGTCCGACGCTGCGAAGTGGATTACAGGAACGTCAATGATTGTCGACGGTGGATATATGGCGGCGTGAGTGTTCAGGGCGGGTTTCAGTGAATGGCCCTATGTCGATTGAACGGCCAGCAGTGAGAGAAACTCAAACGCCAGATTGGCCGCCAGCAGCGCCGTGATTCCAGAGGGGTCGTACGGGGGCGAGACTTCCACCAGATCGAACCCGACCAGTTGCAGTCCCGCGAGACCGCGCACCAGTTGCAGCAGTTCGCGACTCGTCAGGCCGCCGACTTCCGGCGTCCCCGTCCCCGGAGCAAACGCCGGATCCGCCGCATCGATATCGAGCGTCACATAGACTGGTCGGCCAGCCAGCCGATTCTGAATCTCCTCAATCACTGCCGGAACGCCGGTGTCGATAATTTCGTCGGTCGTCAACATCCGCGTCACGCAATCGCGCGCGTCGGCATAGTCCTGCGCGCTTCCCGTTGGGCCGCGGATGCCCAGTTGAACGAACCCGTCTGGATCAATCAGCTCCTCTTCCAGAGCCCGACGGAACGGCGTGCCGTGACTGAAACGATGCCCAACGTACTCCTGGTCCCAGGTATCGGGATGTGCGTCGAACTGTACGACGCTCAACGGACCGTACTTTGCCGCGTGAGCACGCAACAGCGGCAGCGAAATCGAATGCTCACCGCCGAGCGTGATCAGTCGTGATCCCGATTCCAGCACACTCGCCGCGGCCAGCTCACAGTTTCGATGCGTCGCCACAACATCTGGCGGAACGACGCGTACATCTCCGGCATCGACAACTTTGAGGTCCTTGAACGGAGCCACCTGCAAGGCATTGTTGTAGCCCCACAGGCACATCGACTGCTCGCGAATGGAACGCGGCCCCAGTCGCGTTCCGCTCCGCCCGGAGACGGTTCCATCGAACGGAACTCCGAGGATCGTGACGTCCGCACCGCCTGGCTCGGACTTAAACGGCTGATGTCCGAACGTGGCGATGCCTTCAAACGGCTGATGAGCAAACGACGTTTCACCGACAGTCACGATCTGATCGCCTCCAGCTATTCCAGGTAAGTCGTCTTCCTGATCATGGCTGCGTAATCATTCACGGCCGACTCGGCCTGCCCGTCGCCGATCTGACCAGCAGCAACCTGCGCACTGACCATCTGGCGGAAATTCTTCAAACACTGCTCCGAGTCGAATCGGGCAAATGCCAGCATCTCCTCGACTGTGTTGCCCGTCAGCAGCCGCGTCAAATGGCAGGTCCCGTCGGCGTCGACGACGACATGAACCTCCGCCGTCTGACCAAACAGATTGTGATAACTGCCCATCACTTCCTGATAGGCACCCACCAGAAACATCGCCAGGTAGTACGGTTCTCTGTTGAGCGAATGCAGTTCCAGCGCCTTCTTGACGTCCTTCTGGTCGACAAAGCGTTTGACGCAGCCGTCACTGTCGCAGGTGATATCAACCAGAGTTGCCGTTTCCTGCGGGCGCTCATTCAGCCGATGAATCGGCATGATGGGAAACAACTGCTGGATCGCCCATGAATCCGGAGCGGACCGGAACAGCGACAGGTTGCACAGATACTTCGCCGCCAGCGTGCGACTCAGGTTTTCAAATTCCGGGTCGGCCAGATCAGCTTCGCTGGCAAACCGGGCGGCTCGATCGCAGATATCCCAGAACAGGACTTCGCCTTTGGCCCGGTCTTCCAGACTGACCAGTCCCAGATTGAACTGTGTATACAGGTCGTCCTTATTTTCCAGAGCGTCGTGATACGACTCGCGATAGTTCTTCGGCGTGATCGAGTCCAGCACGACCTTCAGTTCGCTGATGACCTGCGGATCGTCGTCGTCGACCGTCACCGCCGGTGCGTTGTCGGCAAAAGTTTCGATCTCGTCGCGAACGGACGTGACGGTAATCGCGTGATAGGCCGCCATCACCCGGCCGCTTTCTGTCACCAGGTGCGGATGCGGGACGTTGTCTTCATCACAGACCGAACCGATTGTGTAGACAACGTTGTTCGCGAACTCCTCGATCGTGTAGTTGATCGAGCCTTCGAACGTCGTCTTTGATCCGTCGTAATCGACCCCCAGCCCGCCACCAATATCCAGATACTCGATCGGCACTTTCATCTGTCTGAACCGCGCATAAACTCGCGCCGCTTCCTTCATCGCATTCTTCACCCGCTTGATGTTCGTAATCTGCGAACCGATGTGAAAATGCAGCAGCCGCAGCGAGTCGAGCAGTCCTGCCTCGTCCAGCAGACGTACGCATTCCAGCATTTCGGAAGTCGTCAACCCGAACTTCGCTGCCTCGCCGCCCGACGCTTCCCACTTGCCGGAACCGCGTGAGTACAGCTTCGCCCGCAGACCGATCAGCGGCGTGATCCCCAGTTCCCCGCTGAGCCGAATCGCCATCCGCAGTTCATTTAGCTTTTCGATCACAACAAAAACGCGTTTCCCGGCCCGCATTCCCTGCAGAGCCAACCGAAGAAACGCTTCATCTTTAAAGCCATTGCAGATCAGCAGCGATTCGGACGACTGTTCAAGTGAAAGCACGGCGCACAGTTCAGCGCGGGAGCCGCATTCGAGCCCAACATTCTGAGTCGCTCCAGCGCGCAGAAACTCAGACAGCACTTCACGGCGGGGATTCACCTTGATGGGAAATACTGGAAAGTGATCGCCACGATACTCACAGGACCGCGCGGCGGCTTCGTACGCATGGCACAGCCGCAGCAACTGGCTGCCGAGAATCTGCGGGAAGCGGACCAGTAATGGTGTCGTCAGCCGGCGGTTCCGCACAACATCCTGAACAATCTCAAAAACGTCCGCCTCACGTTGATCGCCCTCGACCGGACGAACCGACAGATGTCCCGAGCGGTTGACGTGAAAGTATCCGCCCCCCCAGTTTTCGATGCCGTACAGTTCGGCGATTTCTTCCACGACACGTAAACCCATAAGTCACTTCCTGATGATTCAGTCGAGATGCGTGACATGCTCTCTCTTACCGCACACGCACCGTAGTGAATCCTGGCGGCAAGCATAATGTCACGAGGTGATATCGGCGGTTCGCTGGAACATCTGAATCACACTCTGGCGGCGTGCTGAGGAAGAGCAGGCGTCGTTCGACTCCCCCCAAGAGGCAGACAAAAAACCGGCAAGATAGCTCGAAATCGTCGAGGACTTCGACTGCTGACTGCAGTTGTTTGTCAGCATCCAAGTTGTCAGGCCAGGGGATCGGTCAGAGAGTTCTGAGGGTTGTGGTGTCGGTTGCCTCGTCTCAGTTTTCTCTGCCAGCGGCTGTGTAAGAATCGAAGGCTTGAATCATGCCGCGGCTGCCTGACCAGTCTGCGTGAATTCTGCGGGTTCCAGATTGCCCGGAGTGTCGTCTGGGCGATGAGACTTGAGGGATCCACAGAGTACAGGTCGCCAGCGGCCGGATCGGCCAGTAGTTGCCATCCTGATGCCAGGGCACCTCCATCCAGTCACCAGGCGGTTTGCAGAATGCCTGGCAGCCCCACAGCACAATGTCCGTGCCGATCAGTTGCTCAACAATGTCGAGGATCTCTTCGTCCCGGCCACTGTTTTCAGTTACGCGTATTGGTTTCATTGAGGTTCAGGATGGCTCGCGCAACCGTCGTCCAGGCAGCGAGTTCTTTGCCATCGAGCGAGCTGTCACCTTTTGACAGACCGACGGAATCGAGCTGCGTCGCGCTGGCTTCGTCTTTCGCGAAGCTGTTTCGCGCCGACGCCAGTAAGGCTGCAAGTAACTCTCGCTCCTCCGCGTCCGCGGCACGCGAGACTGCGTTCTCGAACGCGAAATTCAGCCGCGATGCGTCGTCATTGCCTCTGTCAGTGAGAATCCGTTGTGCAAATGCTCGCGCGGCTTCGACGAACGTCGGGTCGTTCAACAGCGTCAACGACGCGAGGGGCGTGTTTGATCGTGGACGCTGCGCCGTGCATTCCTCGCGTCGAGGCGCGTCAAACGCCAGCAGCATCGGATGCAGAAATTGTCGCTGCCAGTGGACGTACAGCCCGCGCCGCCACTGATGCTCGTCGGTATCGGGGCTGTACTTTCGCGTCGGAAAATTCAGATGCCTGTAGTAGCCGGCCGGTTGGTACGGCTTAACGCTGCGTCCGCCGATGTCGCGAACGAGCAGGCCACTGATCGCCAGTGCGTTATCGCGAATCATCTCGGCCGGCAGACGGAATCTCGACTGGCGAGCGTACAGGCGATTGTGCGGATCCCGTTGCTTCAGCTCTTCGGGTTCGAGCGACGACTGCCGGTACGTCCGACTCATCACGATCAGCTTCAGAACGTCGCGAACATTCCAGCCACTCTCGACGAACTCGTGCGCCAAGCGGTCGAGCAACTGCGGATGTACCGGCGCTTCGCCCTGACCACCGAAGTCGTCGAGCACTCGCGCGAGGCCGTTGCCGAACATCAGATACCAGAACCGGTTCGCAAAGACACGAGCCGTCAACAGGCCGGCGCCGTTCTTGGCGTCGGTCAGCCAGTTCGCCAGATCGAGCCGCGTTGCGCGGCGATCGCCGGTGTTCAGACTACCGAGGAATTCCGGAATCGCCGGTTCGACGACTGCGCCGCTGTCGTCGAGCCAGTTGCCGCGCGGCAGCACGCGGATGGTTCGCGGTTCGATCGCCTGAGTGATCATCACCTTGCGCTGACTCTTTTCGATCTGCGACTTCTGCTCCTCCAACTCGGTGACCTGCTGTTCGAGTTCGGTCTTCTGCTGCGAATTCCCAGAGTCGCCGACAGTCGCAAGCTGCTGCTGCTTCTGTTCGATTTTCGCCGTCAGGTCAGCGAGGACCGCGCGTTCCCGCCGGGTGAAGACCGGAATCTCCGGGTCGCGTTCGGTCGGCAGATTGTTCGTGCCCTTTTTCAGATGCTGTACTTCGTCGATGTCCGCGAAGAAGGCTTCCAGCGAATAGAAATCCTTCATTGTGTACGGATCGAATTTGTGGTTGTGGCACTGGCAGCAGCCGGTCGTTGCACCGAGCCACACCGAGCCGAGATTCCGCACGCGGTCGGCGGCGTACATCGCCAGGTACTCTTTGGCCTGAACGCCGCCTTCATGCGACGTCTGCAGCAGACGGTTGTAGGCCGTGGCAATCAGATCGTCGGTCGTTGACTTCTCAAGCAGGTCACCGGCGAGCTGGTCGCGGGTAAAACGGTCGAATGGCAGGTTGTCGATGAACGCATCAATCACCCAGTCGCGGTACGGCGAGGCGTTGTGGTCCTGATCGCCGTGATAGCCGACGGTGTCCGCATAGCGCACGAGATCGAGCCAGTAAACGGCGAGCCGTTCACCATGAGCCTCACTGGCCAGCAGCCGGTCGACGACCTTTTCCCAGGCGTTCGGCGAGTCATCGTTGACGAACGCTGCGACGTCCTGCGGCGTCGGCGGCAGGCCGGTCAGATCGAACGAAACGCGACGCAGCAGCGTGACGCGATCGGCGTCCGGCGACGGGGAAAGTTCCTCGTGCTCCAGCCGGTGCAGAATGAAATTGTCGATCCAGTTCGCCGGCCAGTCGGCTTGCTTGACGGCCGGCGGATCGTGCCGCACTGGAGCGACGTACGCCCAGTGCGTGTCCCATTTCGCACCTTCCCCGACCCAGCGCCGAATCAGCGCGATCTCGTTCTTTGACAGTTCTTTGCCAGAACCCTCCGGCGGCATTCTGAATCTGGGATCGTCGGTCGTGATCCGCGAGAGCAGTTCGCTGCTATCCGGGCTTCCGTCGCCGAGGTAGTACTTCCGATTGTCTTCGTCGAGCGGCAGATCGAGCCGCAGTTCCGCTTCGCGATGTTTCTCATCCGGACCGTGGCAGAAGAAGCAGCGGTCCGAGAGCAGCGGGCGAATCTGCGCATTGAAGTCGACGGGGTCGGCTCCGCGAACGGGCGAGGCCGTCAGCGCGAGAACGCCGGCACAAAAGCTCGCGAGGAAAAACGCGGCACGTCGCATGGTGGCACCATCTGGGAATTCAGAAAAAATCGAGCGGGCAGGCTGTCGGCAGGTCGCCAGCAGGGCATCAGGCAGGAGCCTCAGGATACGCCCGGCCTGACGCGTCTTGTAGTCTTCGTCGCAGTTTGAGCATGTCCCATCCTTCCGAGTCCCTCCCCATGAACGCAGAAATCATCGCGATCGGCAGCGAACTGACCAGTGGCGCGAAGCTTGACACCAACAGCCAGTGGCTCAGCGTTGAGCTGTCCGAAATCGGCATCCCTGTCAAATATCACTCGACAATGGCCGACGACCGCGACGCCATGCTCGAAGTCTTCCGCACGGCGGCGAACCGGTCCGACCTGGTGCTCGTCACCGGCGGCCTCGGTCCGACACTCGACGACCTGACGCGCGAACTGCTGGCCGAACTAACCGGCACGGAACTGGTTCTCGATGAACCGTCGCTCGCGTTTATCCGCGACATGTTTGAAAAGCGTGGGCGCGTCATGCCCGAGCGGAACGACATTCAGGCGAAGTTTCCCGCGGGCTCGACGCCGCTGCCCAATCCGATCGGCACGGCACCCGGGATCTGGTGCGAGGTTTCGCGCGACGGGCGGACTTCTGCCCTGTTCGCGGCGATGCCGGGCGTGCCCAGCGAGATGAAGCGGATGTTTGCTGAGCAGGTTCGGCCGCGTCTGCCGGGTGGCCAGCAGGTCATCCGCCGGCTCGATATTCACTGTTTCGGTCAGGGTGAGTCGGCGATTGAGGAGATGCTCGGGGACCTGACCGCTCGCGGCCGCAACCCGGAGGTCGGCATCACTGCGTCGAAAGCAACGATCACGCTGCGCATTGCGGCGCAGGCGGATTCGATCGACGCCTGCAACAGGATGCTTGCAGAATCCCGCCAGCAGATTTGTGCCACGCTGGGCGATCTGATTTTCGGCGAGCAGTCCGAAACGCTGGAAGGCACGGTACTGAAGCGGCTCGCGGAGCGGGGCCAGACGGTTGCAATTGTCGATGCAGGCACATTCGGTCTGATCTGCCAGATGGCTGCCGCAACGCCGCACTCGGCGACAAGCTTTTCCGGTGGGACAGTCGTCGGGACTGCGTTGAAATATCAGGCAGGCTCTGGCACCCAAGCCGACCTGGTCACTGAGCAGTCAGCCCGACAAATGGCGATCGAATGTCGGGAATCGTTCGGCAGTAGCTTCGCCCTCGCGATTACTCCGTACTCCGAACCGGACGGTGACGACGGTCTGCGAAAGTGCTACCTCGCTCTGGCCGGTCCCGACATCTGCGCCGCGCACGAGCATCAAATCCTCAACGACATGTCAATCGCCGGCCCGCGCGCCGCTAAAACCGCCTTCAACATGCTGCGCCGGCATCTGCTGACGCGCGAGTAATGCCGGGCAACGAGCGTCAGAACTCGCCAACGATTTCGTTGTCATTGCGACTGCCGAGCCATCGCCAGGTGTTCCAGTCGAGGTTGTCGCTAATGCTGCGTGTCGAGCCGTCGGTCAGCAGCACGTTCACCAGCCCAGAATGATGACTGCGCGACGTGATTGCCGCATACGTCTTTTGACCGGCGATGCCGTTACGGCCTTCCTGCCACGAGTTGTAGTCTGCGTCGAGCAGGTTGCCCCCATTCGAGTAATTGACGACAGAATTCGGCGGCAGCGTTACCGTGACGCCCGTGTGATGGACACGGCCGTCGGGCCACTCGGTATGGCCAGTCGACTTGAACTGGGTACCGCTGGCAACCGCAGCTTCAACTTCAGCAATGGTCGCCGGAACGGCCGTCGAAACGGGACCGCCATTCCGCGTGTACGGCGTCCAGGCTTTGACTTCAGCCGCCAGAAGTGTCGACGACGTTCCGTCCGAAATGCTGGCTGTTGTCAGGCTGCTGTTCGGAAAGAAAACACCGTCGCCGCCGGATCCCGTCACCGGATCAAACACGAACCAGGTGCCGTAGTTGAAACCGTAAGTTGTCGGGTACAGCGTCACTTTTCCGCCCCCGGGATCGCGAGCCTCGTCAGATTTCGGATCAGTAGGGCACGAGTACGGCGGCACTTTGACGCCATGAATCGCCGTCTGAAAATCCCAGGCAATCGAGAGATCCACGTTTTCGAACAAACTGGCCTGATCGAGATGCGGCAGAATGCGTCCGTGTATGCCCCACGACCCATTGTTCCCTGTCGAGTTTACGTTGAGGTCGACCGACGCTCCCGGCGGCAGCTTCGAGTACGCTTCGAGATAGCTGTGAACGGCCAGCCCAATCTGCTTCAGGTTGTTCCTGCACTGGCTGCGCCGGGCAGCCTCGCGAGCCTGCTGGACCGCAGGCAGCAGCAGAGCGATAAGAATGGCAATGATCGCGATGACAACCAGCAGTTCGATCAACGTGAAACCACTGCGAAAACGACGGTTCAGCACGGACATCTCCAGAGTTGAGGTGAATCTCCAGACCAGACGGCAGGGCGGAGATTCTGACTCGCGGAGGTCCGCAAATGACGCTGCCGACTGGTGAATCTGCTGCCGCTTGCGGTCAGTCGATCACCGGCAGGGCACGTGTTTCGAGCGCCGGCAGCGGATATCTTTGCGAATCGCGCCGGCCCGCAACGCGGTGCAGCTTTCCGAAGGCCTGCCGAACAAATCTCAAGAGATCGCGAACCGCTGTGCGACGTTCGATTCAGACTCAGATTCTGCTGCCGTTTTCCGTGACGATCGTCGTTGCCGTCGCTGTGATTGCGATTTCATCGTCGTGGCTGGCAGTGCGGCAGGCCGAGTTGCGGACGCTGGTTCAGCTTCGCGGAGTTGCGTCGACACTGAGTCGACTGACCGTGCCGTTTACCGAATCCGTACTCGTTCAGATGCGCGGCCTGTCGGGGGCCGAGTTCATTGCTCTCGATCGCAGTGGGCGGATTTCGGCAAGCACGGTTCGCGATGTCTCGCCGTCTGCGTTTGGTTCGCTGCTTGAGTCGCTGCCGCCGCGGTCGACTGAGGCCGAGCGGACGCTGGCGGAACTGCCGGTGGTCGACATGCGGCAGACCCGGTTTCTGGCGGACCGCGTCGCTGTGATCGGACCGGCGAATGTCGCGACGCTGCTGGTGCTTTATCCGGAAGCGGACTGGCAGGCGGCCCGGCAGGCGGCGTTGTGGCCGCCGTTGATCGTTGGCGCGGTGACGGTCGTCGTCGTGATCGGGATTTCAACGCTGCTGGCTCGCAGCATCGGGCGGCGAGTTCAGACGGTGCAGCGTCTTCTGGCAGCGATCGCGGCGGGCGAATCTCCAGCCAGCGATGTTCCCGCCGCACCGCGAGATGAACTTGACGACCTGGTGGTCTCGGCGTCGCAGGTTGCCACGGAGCTTGATCAGCTCCGAGAGACCGTCCAGCAGACTGAGCGTGTCCGGCTGCTCGGGCAGCTCGCGGGAGGCCTTGCGCATCAGCTCCGCAATGCCGTGACCGGAGCGCGGCTCGCCGTGCAGCTTCATCAGAAACGCTGCCTGGTGAAGAATCCGGGAACAGCCAGCAAGGCCGCAGAGAGTGCTTCCGCGGGCGACGGATCGGTGAGCGGCAGACTGACTGTTACCGGCGAGGCGGACGAAAGTCTCGCCGTAGCGCTGCGGCAGTTGGCCCTGACTGAAGATCAGATTCAGCGGTTGCTGTCGCTCAACCGGCAGGAAACTCCGGATTCCGAGCCGGTCGGTTTGTCGGACCTGGTCGGCGAGATCGAGCAACTTATTCGGCCGCACGCTGATCATGCCCGCGTTGAACTCAGCGTCAGTTCGAACGCGAAGGCAGACAGCCGCGTTGCGGACGCCGAGCGGTTTCGGGCCGCGGTCATGAATCTGCTGCTCAACGCGATCGAGGCGGCAGGTTCTGAGGGCCGCGTCTGGTTCGAGGTTCGCTCGACCGACGCCGGGCACTGCGTCACAGTCAGCGACGACGGTCCCGGTCCGTCGCCGGACGTCGCGGCGTCGCTGTTCGAACCGTTTGTGACGTCAAAGCCGGAAGGTGTGGGTCTCGGTCTGGCACTGGCCCGTCAGGTGGCACGGGACCTCGGCGGCGATTTGACCTGGTCGCGCCGACAGGAACGGACGGTTTTCGAGTTTCTATTTCCCGATTCCGGCAGCGTGCGATGAGCCGAATTCTGATTGTCGACGATGAGCCCGCGATTGCCTGGAGCCTGGGCGAACTGCTGCGTGACGGCGGGCACGAAATCTCGGTGGCGTCGTCGGCGGAGGAAGCACTGAAGGCCGCCGGGCCGTTCGGGCCAGACGCGATCATGCTCGACGTTCGCCTGCCGGGGATCGACGGGATTTCGGCAATGGCTGATTTGAAGTCACGCTGCGGCGACGTTCCGATCATCGTAATGACGGCGTTCGGCAACCTCGAAACCGCTGTTCGCGCGGTCGAGGCTGGCGCGTTCGATTATCTGACCAAGCCGTTCGACCTCGACGATGCCGCGGCTCTGGTACAGCGGGCGCTCGACAGCGCATCGCGCGACGTTAACCGGGCGGCCGGTGCCAGTACAGACGGTGCCAGCGCGGGCGGTACCGCGGCTCGGGATGACGAGCCGATCATCGGCACTTCGCCGGGGATGCAGCGCATTTTCAAGCAGGTCGCTTTGGTTGCACGCAGTGACGTCCCGGTACTGATCACGGGAGAAAGTGGCACGGGTAAGGAACTCGTTGCACGAGCAATTCACCGCCACAGTCCGCGGAAAGATGCGCCCTTCGTGCCCGTCAATCTGGCGGCGATGAGTGAAGCGACCCTCGAAGTTGAGCTGTTCGGTTTCGCCCGCGGCGTTTCTCCGACAACGACGTCGGCACGCAAGGGGCTATTTGAGCGGGCGTCCGGTGGCACGCTGCTACTCGACGAAATCGGCGACGTTCCGTTGCCCGTGCAGATCAAGCTGCTCCGCGCGATCGAGCGGCAGGAGATTCTGCCCGTCGGTGCCAGTTCAACGAAGACAGTCGATGTTCGCGTTGTCGCTGTGACGAGCCGCGAACTCGGGCCGCTGATCGAGTCCGGCGCGTTTCGCGAGGATCTGTTTTTCCGCCTGGGAGTCGTCTCGATCGATCTGCCGCCGCTGCGGACGCGCGGTGAGGACATCCCGGATCTCGCTCGCCACTTCCTCCAGCGGGCAACTGCCGGCAGCGTAGCAAAAGAGTTCTCTCCGGCAGCGCTGTGTGAACTCGCCGCGCGATCGTGGCCGGGCAACGTACGCGAACTTCGCAACGCGGTCGAGCACGCCGCTCTGATGACCGGCAGCAAGACGATCGAACCGTCCGACCTGCCTGCTCCGGAAATGACCTCCGGCGGCCGCGATGTTTCGACGACCGAACCGCTGCTCCGCGAAACGTCACGCTGGATCGAAGATCGTCTCACTCAGTTTGACGGTGACGGAGGCGAAGCCTCGCTGTATGACGATTTCCTGCAGACGATCGAACCGACACTGCTGACCGCGGCACTCGCTCATTGCCAGGGAAACCGAGCCGCCGCCGCCCGCCTGCTCGGCCTGCATCGCGCGACGCTGCGTCAGAAACTGCGCTCGCATGGGCTGGACGGCGAATCTACTTCTTAAGCTCCGGAATCAGCGGACGGTGGCGTTCAATCTGAGCTTTGAAGTCACCGAGGCTGTGCCAGTGCAGAGGCTCGTTGAGGTCCACTTCGGTAACGGCGACGGTGCCCCAGTCTCTGGCCTGAGCGAGCGGTTTGCCGTCATGGCCGAACACCGCCGAGATCATCCAGTCGGCTGAAACGTCGGTGTAGGTGCTGCTGATTACGTAAACGTGATTCTCACACGCGCGAGCGGCGCCGAGCAGCGGGTTGCAGCCCCAAACCGGCCAGGCAATGACTTCCGCGCCGCGATTGCTCAGCTCACGCGCGACCTCGGGGAAGAACCCGTCGTAGCAGATCATCATGCCGACTTTGCCGAACCGCGTCGGAAAGACTGGGTACTCGTGGCCCGGCGTGATTCCGCCTTCCACCTCACCACGCGGCAGCGTCACCTTGCGATAGTTGCCGACGACGTTTCCGTCCGGCCCGATCAGCGTCGCGACGTTGTAGATCAGGTGCCCGTCGCGTTCGAGCAATCCCGCGACGATATACAGGTCGTGCTGCTTCGCGAGTTCGCCGAAGTATTCCGTCGACGGTCCGGGAATCGGTTCGGCGCAGTCGGCGTAACTCCGTCCTGTGCCGTAATAAGTCAGACATTCGGGCAGAACGACCAGATCGGCTTTCTGCTTTGCGGCTGTGGCAATCAGCGGTGCAAACTGTTCGCGCTTCTCGCGCGGCGTCTTGCCGGGCCGCGGCTGATAATGAACGGTCGCCAGCCGGACGATGCGCGGCTGCGGAGCCTCGACCGGCTGCAGCGAAACGTCGGACCATTCGATCGACGAGTTCGGCGGTCCCCAGCGGAAACAGAGTTCGATTTGTGCGTGCGTTGCGTTTTCCGGCGCGTGATACGTGGCTGCAACTTCAGTCCAGGCGTTCGCGCTGCTGTCAGTCGACGAGTCCCCTGTATCGGGAGTGACATCGGGCGGAAAGTCGGGTTCCGCTCGCGGCCGAGTGCCCGGTCGGTACGACGCGAACGTCGGCTTGTCACGCAGAGCTTTGTTGCCGTCCCGATCAAGCCACAGGATGCGGACAGTGCCGGCCTGCCGGACGAGATCGATTCCCTGCGTCTTCCGCCGGACCGAGAAGCGGTAATGCTGGCCGCCTTTGACGGGCAGCTTTGTCTGCCAGAAACCGATGAGTCCGTCACGCGAGTCCGCACTGATGACGAATGAGCCGTTGTGCTGTGGCCCGCCGTCTTTGTCCCAGCGAAACAATGGCCGGATTTCCTCGCGTGGAGACTCCATTGTCCAGCCGTCGGGAGCGGTCACTCCGGCCTGTCCGCGAGTTGTGTCGAGCGAAGTCTGCAGAAGCAGAACGGCCAGCACCGCCGCAAGTCGAATCGCCAGTCGCATCGGAGTCTCCCCACTGAGTCTGTTGTGGTGCCGCGAACCGCGGCGACGTTGACACAGGATGGGGAATGAGAAGTCAAGGAGGAAGGCAGAATGATAAAGGCCGAACACTCGACGCTGTTCCGTAGCTCTTCAGCCTTCAGTCCGCCAGGCTGACTGAGACGTTGCTGCCGATGGGCAGAGTTGGCCAGGCACGACCGACGGCGGTGATGCGGACGCAGAGTTGCGCGTCGCAGGTTTTCGCGGAGGCCGTTGACGAACGCTCGACCTGAGGTGGAATCGCTTCGATTTCACCATCGCGGTCTTCGTTGCCAGGGAAATGCACGACGACTCGCGTGCCGGCGCGAAGCTGTGGGGCAAGGCGGCTTGGCAACTGAGCGGTGACGAATTCGGCATCTCGGTCGAAGACTTCCAGCAGCGTCGAGCCCTGCGTCACGACGTCGCGTTCGGCGACTGTCACGACGCCGGCCATTCCGTAGATCGGTGAGCGAACCGTCAGGGCGGCTTCGCGCGACTGCAGTTCATCCAGGGCTGCCCGCGCGTCTTTGAGTTCGCCTTCTAGCCGCGGCACGCCGTTCGCCCTCCGGATCGTTTCGGTAAGCTTCTGTTTGCCATCACGCAGTTCTTTGATCCTTGTTTCGCAGAGTTCGATCCGCGTCTGCAGAGTCGCCTTGTCGTTCTCAATCCCGGCTTTCTCGATGATCGCCCGTAGCCGGGAATTCTCGGCTGCCACGTCGGCGGGAACGGCCAGTGACCGCAGATCGACCGGCGGGATCGAATTGCTCGCGAGGGCGTCGAAGAAGTTCGGCGAGCGGCTCCATGCGGTGTCTTCAAACCGGCGCTGATACTGCGCGTGAATCAGTTCGGTCAGAACGATCTCGGTCTCGAAAATTTCGTGGTCGGTTTCCCGGCCGTGTTTCTGTAGTTCGACATCGGCCCGCGCAGTGGCTCGTGACAGGTTTGTCTTCAGCAGGTCAATGTGGCGTTCGGCCGTCTGGATTTCGCGGTCGAGTCCTTCGTCGACGACGAGGAACAGCTCGCGACCCGGCAGCACGATCTGCCCCGAACGGACTTCAACGAGTTCGACAACGCCGTCGGCTGGTGCGGTCAGTCGTGAAGTTTCGGCAGTCAATGTTCCGGGATAATGCTCAGCATCGGACTTCAGCAGTCCGAACATCAGGGCGATGCTGCCGAAAAAGGCGGCCGACACGAGCGTCAGCGTGAGCCGAGGCGAAGCCGGCTGCGAAACGGAAATCGAACGTGGTTGCTCATCCAGTGCCGGAAGCTGTGCTGTCTGACCTGCGCCTGCCATCACCACTCTCCACTGATTGTCTGGACCGAATTGTCTGGCCCGACCTGTCCGCCGCGCAGTGCTGAGTCGATGACGCAATGCGCAGTGCTAACAGTCTTCGGAGTTGTGCTGATGGTGCATGGAGCGGAACGGCGATGTGAGCCGACGATGACGGCAACGGAGCGCCCGCACCCTGCCGAAAAACAGACAACCCGCAAAACCCGACCGATGAGGCGCGGCAGGCTTTGCGGGTTGCGGAATCTTCAGCGGTCGCGGTCCCGCTGCCGATGCGGCAAGCGGCGTCGACCATGCCGGCACCGTCACTCTTTCGCGTGGCTTGCTGTTCGGATTTCACTGCTCTGCGCTGGAGCATCAAACGAGACCAACTGGCCTGACGGTGTCTGGTAACGATGTCCGGCCGTCGACGCTTTGATTTCCTGCTTCACGCTGCCGGTCTTGAAGGGACCGATGCCCAGGACGGCCCAGTCGTTGTAGTCCGAAACCGCCAGTGACGTGCCTCCACTGCCCAGAACGGATTTTGTCTTTGCGTCGTAAGCGACAAAGGCCAGTTTGGCCGTCCCTTTCTGTGAAGTTCGCGTCGCTGCTTTGAGTTCCGGAATGGTCAACATGCCGGGCAGGACAACTTCGGGGACGCCATAAAACGATTCAGTCATATCCGTGCCGATGCCGCCGCTGCGGGCTTCAAGGACGACTTCCGCGTCATCAGCGCTGCCGGTCAGCGCGGCTCCGTTCAGCAGCAGTCGATGCCGGACCGATCCGACAACATACGCCTTGTCTGTACCGTCGAGATACTTCTCTTCAAAGAAGACCTTCTGTCCGTAAAACGAACTGAAGTCGACGCTGTCGAGCACCTGGTCGACGGCGTTGGAAATCAGCAGTTGCTCTTTGGCCGTTCGCGCAGTGTTGGACGTTTTGGAGGTCGAGCAACCTGCTGTGAGAAGCAGAAACGCGAGCGCAACAGTCGCGCCGTGACGTGCCGGCATGGAAGGACCTTTCGCCAGAGAGGATGGGGAATCGAGGATTGGCGACGCGGGTGCCGCAGGAGAAATGAGCACGGGACGGGATTCTGGTGCGAGTCGACGTTTCGCCACAAGACGGAGATCAGACGTCGTTACGCGAAAGCAATTCAACGTAAAACGGAATTCATTACGTTCCGGCCACCTGCTTCCGACTTCCCATTCCCAGCTGCCTGCCCTCCCGACTACTTGCTCTCCACTCCCCGCCGCCGCCGAAACGGCCCGGCAACGCAGCAGAACACCGTCGCCAGACAGCACCCTTGAGCAAACCAGTCGCCGGTCCGCACATAGACGCTTGTGCGATTGTCGAGCGGGACGTTGCCAACCAGAGCCGCATTCAGCGACTTGTTCCAGCGGCCGGTTTTTGGATCGCGCATCGACGTGTGGGCTTCGTCGGGTGTTTCCGCGTCGCCGTCGAAGAAGACCTCTGGTTCGCGGACGACTCCGTCACCGTCGATGATCGCCGAGCAACCGGTGTTGACGGCTCGGACCATCGGCGTCCGCGTTTCAATACAGCGGAATGAGGCCGTGATCAGGTGCTGGTCGAGTTCGCTCGATCCAGCGAACCAGCCGTCGTTTGTCAGGTTGACGAAGACGTCGACCTTCTGATCAGCTCCGGCCGCGATGCCGCGCACAAGCTGCGGGACGGTATCTTCAAAGCAGATGATCGGTGAGAGCGTCCAGTCGTGATGTTTCAGCAGTTTCGCCGATTCACCTTTCGCGAGCCCGTATTCGGCGGGGATCGGTGAGAACGCCTGCAGCCACGGCAGTTCGTCTCGCAGCGGGACATACTCACCGAAGATCACGCGGTGCATCTTGTCGTAGCGATTCACGACGCCATTCTGCGGCGTGACGAAGGCTGCCGAGTTGTATGCTCGAATGCGGTCCTTCCCGGCGACCCAGGTATCGATGCCGATCATCATGGACGCGCCGGCTCGCTGTGAGAGTTCCGCCAGCGTCTGCCGGACGGCCGGGTCTTTCCAGGAATCTGCCCAGCGGTACTGCTGCGCTCCCTGCATCTGAGGTGGAGCCATCGCCAGAAGCTGCGACTCCTCGACACCAGGCTCAACGACCTGCAGTGGCCAGCGAAACATCGTTTCCGGCCAGACGATCAAATCCGGCTGATACTGCACCGCCATGCCGGTCAACGCATCATGGACCTGGAAGATGTGCGGGTATTCGGCGGTGTCGTGCTTCAGTGATGTCGGGAAGTTGCCCTGCACAAGCCCGACGCGCGGGCCGTCAACGAACTCGGCCTGCGCGCGACGGACAGCTCCGTAAGCGACCGCGGCACCGACGAGGCTCAGCGTGACCGCGACGTGCAGCCATGGACGTTTGAAGTCGGCCCGTGAGCGATTCTCAGCGAGACCTGCAGGTGAGAGATGCGAGTATTCCTGCGGCAGCTTCACCGGCGGAAAGAGTCTCAGGCGTTCGAGCCAGGCGGTCGGGATCAGCCCGGCCAGACACGCGGCTCCGAGCGCGACCAGAAAGCTGACGCCGTACGCACCGACGAGATCACTGACCTGAGTAATCTCCGGAAACGCATACTGCGTGTGTCCGAGGAAGTACCACGCGAAGCCGGTCAGCAGCGTCGCCCGCAGGTATTCAAGTCCGACCCAGACCACCGGCACGGCGATCAGCAGCGGAATTCTGAAGCGATGCACCGCCGCCCTCGCCAGCGCGACGAATGCTGGAAAGTAGAGCGCGACATACAGTGACAGCGCCGCCAGAGCGACATACATGGAGGGATCACCGAGCCGCATCCACTGCAGTGTGAAGATCGACCAGGTCAGACCACTGAGATAGACCAGCGGGTACATCAGCCACGTCGGCCGTTCGATCCGGACCAGCAGCAGCAGCGGGACCAGAGCCACCCACGCCAGCCAGCCAAAGTCAACGGGAGTGAAACTCGCCCACAGCAGGCCGGCCGTTGCGAACGAGCAGACTGCTCCACCGAGTGCCGGTGCCGGCGCTGATCGCGCGGAGTCGATCAGCTCACGTACCGACTGCTCGCGCAACGTTGTTACTGGCGGTTGAGGTGACGTGCTTCCTGCCGGCGGAATCGGCAACTGCTGCTGCGGCATGGTTTCGGTAGCCATTCTTCCATCCCTGGAAAATCTCGATTTGACGCATCCGTCAGGCTTCGCTTAACGCCCGGCCGCAGGCGCCGACAACCTTCGACTTGCAATGTTTCAGGTGGCCGGCGCCTGCGGCCGGACGTTAAACGAGACTGGACCGCACACTATGAAGACTCGCTTGACCAGCGTATGACGCTGACCGGATCGCCTGCCGCATACTCAACCGGTTCCGGCGGAAACGCGACCATTCCGTTCGCTCCAACGGTCGATTGCAGATCCGACGAGCCGTGCCAGTTCATCAGCGAAACGCTCAGTCCATCGTCTGTCTGGTCGATGGCGGCGGGGAAGTATGTCGGGCGGTCGTCGCTGTGGGAATGCGAGTGTGTCAGCCGTGCCGTCAGCGTCCGAGGCTCGTCCGAACTGACGCCCAGCAGCCGTCGCAGCGCCGGCCGAACGAAAAGCTCGAAGCAGACCATACTGCTGACCGGGTTGCCCGGCAGACCGAACACCAGTTTCGATCTTTCATCCTGGTGGAGCACTCCGAACCACAGTGGCTTACCAGGCTTGACGTTGACCTTATGGAAAACCTGCTCGACACCGGCTCGCTGCAGTTCGGACGGGACAAGATCGAGCACTCCCGCCGACACACCGCCTGAAAGCAGGAGCACGTCGGCTGCAAGTCCGGCGTCAATCCGCGCAGCCAGCTCACTGCGTTCATCGCGGGCGATCCCGAGTGGAACCGGGATCGCGCCGACCTGGCGAATCTGAGCGCAAAGCATTGTCTCATTCGAGTTCCGAATCTGCCCCGGTTGCGGCTGCGAGTGAATCGGGACGAGTTCGTCACCGGTTGCCAGCACTGCGACGCGCGGCTGCGGGAAGATACGGACTTCGTGACAGCCCATCTCGGCCAGTGCCGCCAGCTCCGGAGCCCGCAGCAGCGTCCCCGCTTCGACAACGATCTCGCCAGCGCGTTTGTTCGTCCCGCGGCGGATCAGGTTCTGGCCCGGCAGTGCCGAGTCGGCCAGAATCCGCACCTCGCGCGGGTCGCCGTCGATTTCGGTCTCCTCAACCTTAATGACAGCGTCCGCCCCTTCCGGCAGCGGAGCCCCTGTCATGATTCGCGTCGCCTTGCCGGATTCCACCAGACGCTGTGGCACGACGCCTGCTGTCACTTCCTCGATAACTTCCAGCCGCGTCCCGCCCGGCCGAAGATCCGCCGCTATGACCGCATAGCCATCCATCAGTGCCTTGTCGAATGGTGGCGAATCCGAATCCGATCGCACCTCAGCCGCCAGGACATGCAGCAGCGAGTCTTTCAGCGGTCGCTCAACAGGAGCAGCGACTCGGGCTTCATGGAGGATCTGAGCAAGAGCTTCGGCGACAGACAGCATGGGAAATTCCGGAGGTCAGCAGTGCGGAGTCGGGGGTGGTCGTAAGGCCCGCAAACCAGAATTGTAGGCCGTCACTGCAACAAGGTCATGCGCGCTGCCAGGCATTGCCCGACAGACGCCTCGTCTCCAACTGAAAGTTGACTACGCAAACTGCGAATGGACACGACATCAGCCAGCCTGGGGTTTCGTGTCCTTTCGCGATTTTCGTGGTTGCGATTTCTATCGATCGCAAGCACCTGGCCGACGTCAATCCACAAACAGAAACTCATTCAGTCCAAACAGAATCTGCAGGTACTGAGACCAGGCCAGT
>WGMU01000123.1 GCA_016124895.1 bacterium | reverse complement strand
GTGATCCAGAGATACATCCACAGACTCATGATGCGGCAGCCTCCCGGACAGACACGGATTGACTGCCGGAATTGTCGTCGGGATACAGCAGCGACGCACCAGCAAAGCTGAGCAGCGACGTCAGAAACGCGGCGATGATGAGATGATCGCTCCGCAGGACAATCGACAGGTTCGCTTCGGCAAACAGGTGGTTGAGGAACGAGACGCATGGGCCGAGTGCCAGAATCGCAGTCAGGCCACTGAGCAGCGCTGCATACGCACCGGCGGAACTCGACCGCTTCCAGTACAGACCGCCGATCACGACCGGAAAGACACCCGCCAGGTAAACCGTTCCTGTGATGCCCATGTACTGCCACAGGTTGGTGGAGACTTCGTACCACAGTCCCCAGAACAGCAGTAAGGCTCCGATCACGACAATGCTGACTCGCGTGATCCGGACGCGTTCCTGCTCAGACAGATCGCGTTTGACAAGCGGAGCGACGATGTCCTGGGCCACCACGCCACTCCAGCACAGCAGGTAACTGTCATGCGTCGACATGAACGCTGCGAGCATTCCCGCCGTGACGATTCCGATTAAGCCTGTCGGCAGAATCTTGGCCAGATAAAGCGGCATGGCAGCCTGCGAACTCACTTCCTGTCGGACGAACTCTTCCCGCAGCGGCGGATTCAGCATCAGGAAGGCGAACGCTCCGATTCCCCACAGTACGGGCAGCGTCCGTCGCGACAGAAACGGAATTGCACTCCACAGATACAGTTGCTTCGCCACTTTTGCGGACTTGACCGCCAGCGTTCGTGACGCGCCGGCCGGCCAGAGCATCAGAGCGACGCTCAGGATGACGGCCATCGACAGCATTCTCAGCGGTCCGATGGCGTGTTCCGGATCCGGGTGGCTTGGGTTGATCGACTGTGTCGGGTCGACGTACCCATTGAAGTGATGCACGACGCTGTGGAAGCCATCGATGCCAGTATCCGCGACGACGAAATACGTCACGATGACCATCGCCGTACCCAGGACGACAAACTGAATCAGGTCGGTGATCACGACGGAAATCATCCCGCCCAGCACGGTGTAAAACAGAACCAGCAGCAGCAGCGAGGTCATGATCAGCTTGAGGCCCAGTTCGCCGTGGAAACCGGTGATCGAGACCAGAAACAGAGATCCGGCTTTCAGAAACAGGCCCATGTTCAGCACGCCAGAGAGGACCATCATCACGCCGCCGAGCACGCGCACACCGCGCGAGTACCGTTGCTCGTAAAACTCCGGAATCGTCAGCACACCGGTTTCCCGCAAACGGTAAACGACGAATCCCGTCAGGCCGATCGCCAGCAGAATGATGAACTCGTACACGGCCAGATACAGCGACGCGTACTGCTGCAGAAAGCCCAGCTCGGCCGAGTACATCACGGTGACCAGCCCGATCTCTGTGCCGGTCATCGTCGCCAGTGCCAGCCGGATCCGCAGCGTCCGACCGGCAACCAGATACCCGGACAGATTGCCGACGTAGCGATTCGCCCAGACGCCGACGACGATCGAAATGGCGAGATACGCCGCCACGATGCCCCAGTCGATGGTCGTGAAATTCGTATCGAACAGGTGCATCGGCAATGTCTCTAGTGGTCGGTGATCAGCTCAGAATGAGGCATTCGTCTGACGCAAAGTCGCGAAGTGGCAAAGGTTCGCAAAGAGCTTACCAAGAACCGGCACCTGAAATGCCATTGGTGCCTCAGTGACGTATTTCAGATTTCTGCTTAGTTGGACAGCGCCACTTTGACGCCGGAGACGAGAATACAAGCACGACGCGCAAGCGAGTGTATTTGACGTAACGGATTCACTCGCTTGCGTTTCGTGCTTGTACCGCGATCGAAAGTGGCGCTGTCCAATTAGGAGACGAAGCCTGCGACTGGGCTTTCTATGCGTGATCTCTGCGGCTCTGCGTCAGGTCAGGGAAAAGGATTCACTCTCTCTGAGCAGTGAAAACTCACGCATCATACCAGCGACGCAGAATCGTGGCATTGATCACGCTCATCGAGGCAAAGATCGCGATGCCCAGCAGCGTCGAGGCGATCACGCAGGCGAACAGTTCCGCCGTGCGCAGTTGATTCGACGTCTGCAGAATCAGGTAGCCGAGTCCGTAATTGTCGGTGCCGTACCCAGCGAAGAACTCGCCGACGATCGAGCCGATGACCGCCAGACCGCTGCTGGTGCGTGCCCCCGTCAGAATGTGCGGGACTGAATTCGGCAGCCGCAGCTTCAGCCAGATCTGCAGACGGCTCGCGCGATGCAGCCGGAACAGGTCGCTGAGATCGGGATCGATCGCCAGCATCCCGGCCGTCGCGTTGGTGATGATCGGGAACAGACTGATGATAAACGCGACGATCACCACGCTGCGGAAGCCGCTGCCGAACCAGGTAATGATCAGCGGAGCGATTGCGACGATCGGGACCGTCTGCAGAAAGATCGCGTAGGGATAGCAGCTTGTCCGGACCAGCCGCGACTGACTGAAGCCACAGGCGATCAGCGTGCCGGCCGCGAGGCTTGCCAGGAAACCGCCAACCGCCGCGAACGCCGTCCGTCCTGTCGCGCTGGCGATCTTCGCAGCGTTGCCGGTTGCCGCGTCGAGGACCTTCAGTGGCCTGGGCAACAGAAACGGCTTCAGATCAAACGCAGCAACGCAACCCTGCCAGACTCCGCCGATCAGCAGCAACACGACCAGCGGACCGGCGATCTGCAGCAGCAGCTCGCGCAGGTTCTTCCGATGTCGACCCGCCGATGGTGTCATGCGGCGTCCTCCGCAGCTCGACGCAACAACGCACTGACCTCGCCAGTGAGCTTCGCAAACTCGGACGACGCTCGCAGAGCTGGTTCGCGCGGAAAGGCGAACGGGACACTCACGTCGCCGATCAGCGTGCCGGGCGAGCGGCTCATGATCAGCACCCGCTGACTCAGAAACACTGCCTCGGCCACGTTGTGAGTCACGAACAGCCCCGTCCAGCGACGCTGCCACCAGATACGCTGCAATTCCTCGTTAAGCTGCTGCCGCAGAATGTCGTCGAGGGCCGCGAAGGGTTCGTCGAGCAGCATTATCTCGGGTTCGATGACCAGCGCCCGCGCGAGTGACACGCGCATCCGCATCCCGCCCGAAAGCTGTCTCGGCCGTTTGCCATCGTCGTCCGCGTTCAATCCGACAAGCCGTATTGCCTGCGTGATCTTCGCGTCGGTCTCGGCGGCGGCGTTTGCCGTTCGCCGATCCAGTTCGAGCGGCAGACCGACGTTGCCGCGCACAGTTCGCCACGGCAGCAGATTGGGCTCCTGAAAGACGAACGCCGTTCGCGTCTGAGCGCCGCCCGGAACGTGACCGTCGACCGTCAGCGTTCCCTGCGACGGACTCCGCAGTCCGGCGATCAATCGCAACAGCGTCGACTTGCCGCAGCCAGACGGCCCGACGATCGAAACGAACTCGCCTCGGCACATTGAGAAACTGACTTCGCGCAGGCTCAATGAACGGCCGTCGAACGACAGTCCTGTCTGCTCTGCGTGAATGAATGCCGCGTCGTGAGTCATTCGAGCATCGTCGCGAATTCCTTTTGGTCACGGAAGCTGCTCGGCTCAAAAGCTGGAATCTGAAATCATTCTGCCACTTAATATTCTGCCAACAAAGAAAACTGGCGGAATGATGAGTAGAGCTGCTGCCGAGGCTGCCGATCAGACGGTCGCCGGTTCTGCCAGCACATCCAGAAGCCGGTCGACGCTCGCTTCGGCGTAGCGGATGCAGTCGGGCAGGCCGACGCCGCGGTAGGCGTTGCCGACGAGTTCGAGCCCTGGAACTCCGGCCGTCAGACTTTCGATCGCTGAAACGCGGTCCAGATGGCCGAGGTGGTACTGCGGCATCGCGTTATTGTAGCGAACGATCCGCTCGAATTCGGGCTCGCCGCTGACGCCGAGCATCGACGCCAGCTCCTCGCGCACGATCTGAAACAGTTCGTCGTCCGAGTGCAGCAGCATCTCTGGCTGGAGGGCTCCGCCAATAAACGTTCGCAGCAGGACGCGGCCTTCAGGAGCGCGGCCGGGGAATTTCCGACTCGTAAACGACACCGCCAGGATCCGCCGCCCTTCGGTGTGAGGGATCACGAGGCCGAAGGCGTTGAGCGGGTGCCTGACGTCTTCGAGCCGGTGACCGCTCACAACAATCGCGGCTGATGAGTACTCAATCGAACGCAGCAGTTCCGTCAGACGCTCGACGTTGGGAATTGAACGGCGACGGTCAGCACTCGCATCGCCGTTGCTTGCGACGCCGTCGAGCAGATCCGCGGCATGATGTGTCCGCAGCGCGACAACGACCGCGTCGAATGTTTCGTCAGCGGCCTCACCATTCTGCGGACAAACGCGCAGCGTGAACCGGCCGTCGGGCGTTCGAGCGAGCGACTCGACTCGCGTCTGTGTGCGCACGGTTCCGGACGATTCGACGATTTCCCGCAACCGGTCAATCAGGACCGACATCCCGCCGCGCGGAGCGGTAAACAGCCCGTATCGCGCTCCGCTGCCCCCGGTCTCGGCCGCACTGCCGGAATCGCCTTCACCTGCCGAACCGGTCGCCGGTTTGCGCGACGCTTGAATCAGACTTCGAGACTGACGCTCCATGTCGAGAAACCGGGGCATCGTCGCTTTCAGACTGAGCTTCTCGGGATCCGCCGTGTAGATGCCTCCAACGAGTGGCTGAATCAGCCGGTCAAACGCTTCGCGGCCGAAGCGACGGCGGACGAACTGAGCGAGTGACTCTTCTTTGTTACCGCGCTTTCGTGGGACGAAATACTCGAGCCCCATCCGCAGTTTGCCGAGTGGCGAGAAGATCGGCGACGTCAATACTGGCCAAACCTTCGCCGGGCTGAGCAGCATGAAGCCTTCCGGGATCGGCACCGGCCTTCCGTTTCGCAGAACCAGCGATCCACGAAACGTCGGATCGGTCGGGACGAGCTGGTCGGCGATCCCCAGCCGCTCGCACAGTCTGACTGCCGCCGGCTGATTCGTGATGAACATGTCGGCGCCGGTTTCGACGAGATAATCGTCGATACGCACGGTGCCGAAGACGCCTCCGACTCGCTCACTCGTTTCAAACAGAGTGACGTCGACGGGGCAATCTGACGTCGAGTGCTCGATCAATCGATGGGCGGCAGCCAGTCCGGAGATGCCGCCGCCAATCACGGCGACGCGGCGGGCTGCGGAGGGTTCGACCATGAGTTCACGCGGGCAGACTGGCGGAGGCAGGACGGGCAATCGAAGGAAGGACCGGCATTGTAGAAACGCCTGCCAGGAGAATCACTCTGTCAGGTGAATCACCCTGTCAGGTGACAGCGGAAACTCGCAGGCCAACGGATTGTTGTTACTTCGCCGCGCCGAATTCATGCACGATCTCGACGAGCGCCTTGACGTTGTCCGGCGGAACTTCGGGAAACACGCCGTGACCCAGATTGAAGATGTGACCGCGCGGGCCGGCACCATTGATGACTGCTTTCGCGCGGGCCTTCAGCGTGTCGAGGTTAGCCATGAGAGAGACCGGGTCGAGATTGCCTTGAATTGCCCGGTCAGGACCGAGCTGCTTTCGGGCATCGGCCATGTCGATCCGCCAGTCGACGCCGACGATCTGTCCACCGGCTTCGGACTGCAGCGGCAGCAGTGCGGGATTGCCAGTCAGGAAGTTGATCACGGGTGCGTCGTCGGGCATCCCATCGATGACTGCTTTTGTGTGTGGCAGGACAAATTCCCGGTAATCGGACGGCGAGAGGCAGCCGCCCCACGAATCGAAAACCTGCACGGCCTGGCAGCCTGCGTCAATCTGAGCCCGCAGATAAGGGATCAGGCTGGCCGTCAGCGTCTCCATCAGAGCGTGCCAGGCTCCCGGATCGCGGTACATCAACTGCTTGGTCAGGATGTAGTTCCGCGAGCCGCCGCCTTCGATCGCGTACGACGCCAGCGTGAACGGCGCTCCCGCAAACCCCAGCAGCGGGATGTCGGCCGGCAGGTTCTCGCGCACAAGTTTCACGGTGTCAAAAACGAAATGCAGCGTCGAAAGGTCCTCAAGTCGCTTGAGTCGATCGACCTCGGCTGCCGATTGAATGGGATTATGGATGACTGGCCCCTCGCCCTTGAGGTATTCGAGGTCGAGGCCCATTGGTTCGAGGATCGGCAGCAGGTCGGCAAAGAGAATCGCAGCATCGACGTTCAGCACGCGCTGAGCGGTCAGCGTGACTTCGGCGGCCAGTTCCGGCGTCTTGCAGAGTTCGATAAACGTGACGCGATTACGGACGTCCATGTACTCGGGCAGGTATCGTCCCGCCTGCCGCATGATCCAGATGGGCGTCGTGTCGACGGGTTCGCAGCGGGCCGCTTTCAGAAAACGGCAATTGTAAAGTTCGGGCGTCATGGCGAAATCGATCGAAAAAGTGTCTGTCTGCGGGTGCGGAAAGCCTTGAACACACGCAGCCGGCGGCGGTCAGTGATCGACGGAGTGTCGTGATCGCGGCCGCTTCTGACAACTCGCTCAATCTCAGGTGGCGGCACAACGTCTACGGGTGTCCGGGGCTGAACTGAGCCAGCGAAGGAAGCCCCGGGTTGCGCTCATGCCTCGCTCTAACCTCGGCCACCTTCGACTGATTTGAACCACCAGAATCACAACTTGAGTCGCTCGGATTTGCCGTCAGCAGAAGGATTCTCACAATGTCACAGGTCTCGACCTCGTCACTGTCAACGGAACTGAGCTGGAACGCGGACATGACATCTCACACGTCATCACGCACCGAATGGCTGCAACTGCTGGGTTCGATCTGGCTGTACGGCGGCATTGGCGTCTTCTCGCTGGCGGTGATCGATGGCGTCTCGCACCTGCCGTTCACCATGCCGGACATCTGGTACGGCAACGAGATGATCTGGGCGTTCTTGTCGATAGTCGCCATCGGCGCGGGAATGGGCCTCGCGAAACGCGAACCGCTGCTCGACTGGGCACCGACCCGCGGAGGTCGCCGCTTTGACACGCTGGTGCTTTATACGCGCGACAACTGTCCGCTGTGCGACGACGCGAAAGCAGTTTTGCGCAGTTATTCGCGCTGGCTGCCGGCCTCGGTCGAGGTCGACATTAACGAGGATCCGGAGTTGTTCGAGCAGTTCACGAACTGCGTACCCGTCGTGCAGATCGACGGCCGGGTTCGCTTCCGAGGGCGGATCTCCGAACTGCTGCTGCGACGCTTGATCGAGGGGACTGCTCCCGGCGGCGCGAAAGCTGTTTCCGGTTGCGGATCGGGATCGTGTGGCTCTGGTTCGTGCGGCTCCGGCAGTTGTTCGTCCGGCAAATGCGATGACAGGAAGTCCGGTGGCTGCGGTTCCGGAAAGAGTCGATCAGGCAAGTGCCGATCCGGCAAGTGCAGGACGGGGAAATCAAGCAGCGATGCGGACTGCTCGGCTGACTGAGACCGCTTCCGGAATTACTCGATCCGGATTGCCGGCTGGTTCCGTTCGACGAACGGCAGTAGAGTGATTTACGCGCATTGCAGGCCAGGTCCGTCGTGTTTGAGCGGGCTGCTGGCTGGTGCGGGCGATCCCTGCCGAACGAAAGAGCGATCCGTCCATGAGCAGCCGGAAATCTGACCGCTGGCTGCTGCTGTTCCTGATCAGGCTGTTGCTTGCGGCAATTCCAGTCACCGCCCAGCGGTCTGTTTGCGCGGCGGAGCTGGCTGCTGAATCTCGAAGCCTCGCGTCCTCTGCGCGGCCGATCACCAATGAGGTGGTGGAACGGTCGCTGCAGCGCATCACGGAGGCGGTTCGGGCGGGCGAGTCTGCTCAGGCGAGAGTGGAACTCCGCAATCTGTTTGACTCGGCCGCGACGCGTGGCGTTGTTCTGGTCGGCTCCTCTGAATTCGGGGCTGCACGATACCAATCGGTGGTCGACGCCGCGCGGCGACTGCTGGCCTCGTTGCCGGACGAAGAACGACGGCTGTTCGTTCAACAGTCTGAGCCAGCCGCAAAACTCCGACTGCAGGAAGCACTGACTCATGATGCAGACGATCGCGAACTGTGCGAGATCGCTGACAGGTTTCCTGGAACAGAGTCCGCTCGTCAGGCGACACTGCTGCTCGTGAGTCGGTTTCTCGATCACGAACAGCTCTGGCAGGCTCGCGCTGTTCTGCTGCATCTGCAGCGCGAGCTGGCATCCGCGAACGTCGCTGATCCGGCTTTGGCGGACCGGCTGCAACTCATCGAGACACTGGAAGCTGCCGCGCGAAATACCGGGCCGCTCGCCGACAAACAGAATTCCGTCGCCCTGACAGACGCCGGCGCGACAAGTCACAGCGAACCGTCTGGCTGGCAGGCCGCGGCGGCGTTTGAAGACAGCTCGGTCGGCTGGTTTCAACCGGCACTCGATGAGCACCGGCGGCAGGCGATCCCGGTTCTGCCGCGGTTGACTCCCGTCATTGCGGACGGAGTCGTGATCGGCCGCACGCTGAATCGACTGTTCGCGTTTGATGTGGCGACGGGACGGCCGCGCTGGCAGGCGGATTCGGCAGCGACCGGCAGTCAACGCCCCTCACGGGCGGCTCTGTCCGGGACGCTGGAATCGCTGGCGGCTGTTGGCATGGCGCGGCAGGTTCAGTTCGACACGACGTTTTCCCGCATGTCCGTTGACGTCGGACGGCTGCTGTGTCTCGAACACGTCTCCGGTTTCGGGCGTTCGCCAGGCGGAGCCTCTGCGTTCAATGTCGAAGCGGCTGCAGAAGTTCAGCAGCGGAATCAGCTCGTCGCGCGCCGTGTGACGGACGGCAGCGTTGTCTGGACGAGGTCGGCGTTCGTCGTCAGTGAAGTCGAGGAAGTCGGTTTTGAAACAGCGCCCGCTTACTTTCTCGGTGTTCCGAGCACGTACGGTGAATGGCTCGTTGGACTGCTGCGGCACGACGCCGCTCTGTTTATCTACGCATTGAATCGCAACGACGGCGTTCCGCAGTGGATGCTGAAGATCGGCGAGCGAAGCGGGACGGCGGCGGCAGATGCGGACTGGACGTCGATCGCGTGCCCGGTCGTCGCGGCGGATGGATTGCTGATCTGTTCGACCGGAGCCGGTCTGATTGCGGCTGTCGATCCGATCTTCCGCCGCGTCGTCTGGGCTCGACGGTACTCGCGTGCCGACGAACCGCCCGCTGGTTCGCCATTGCCCGGCGCCGCGACTCATCTGACGCGTCGCTGGTGGAACGGCTGGCGTGAGATCACGCTGCTGAAAGCATCGAACGCGGAGGGCGGTACGTCACTGATCTACGCCGGTCCGGATGCTGGCGGCGTGAGAATTCTGGAACCGGGCACCGGGCACGAAGTCGCACACGTTGACGCCGATCAGCCGCTGTTTCTGGAGATGCTGACGTCGCCGCGCGAGCCGACTCCACTGGCAGCCATCGTCTCGCGACATGCGCTGACAGCGTTTGATCCTGGCAATGGAACGATCGTGTGGACGCAGCCGATCCCTGAACCGATCGGACGCGGGTTCTGTTCGGTGACGAGATCGCTTGAAGCTCTGCCGCTCAAAGCACGCTCGCTCAAGGGAAACCGGCGAGAGAATCTTCGCGGCAGCTTTTACGTGTTTCCGGCGCTGGACGGGACGACGCGGCAGGTCCGGTTGAGTGACGGTCAGATCACAGCCGGGCAAACGATTGATGCGGGAACGCCGCGCACCTGGACGCTGTCGGACGCGGGCGTCGTCGAGCAGACGTTTGAGGATCTGCAGTTACTGCCCGCTCCGACGTTCGACCAGAACGCGACGCTGCAATGGGCGTCCGGATTCGGATCAGAAGCGGGAGGTGACGACGCACTCCTGACTGCGATTCGGCGCGCTGACTCGGCCGACACGCTGCGTGATCTGGTGACAATGGCTGGACTGGCAGACGTGCAGAGTTCGCTTCAGCAGAACCTGCCGCAGCAGAAACCGGCTGCGGACAGCGACGCGGGAGCGTTCGATCGGCCGGGAGCGATGCACGCAGCAGCGGCGGTTCAGCGGGCCAGAGAACTGCAGGCTGACAGGCTCGCGTTCGACCTGCTGGTCGCATTGTCGGCGAGAAATCCCAATGGGGCGATCAGCCTGCGCGAGGCCGGTCCGGCTCGCATCGTGCGTTACGGCCGCTGGCTTCAGGGGCAGTTGTCCGAACTGCTGCTGCTGGGAAAGCCGATGCCGGGTGATTCGTCCGCCACCGTCGAATTGCAGGCTCGCTTCGCAACGGTGATCGGTTCAGCGCGAACCAGCCGCGATCCGTTTGCGCTGTCGCGGCTCATCGAGCGGCTGCGCGACGTACCGGGGATCGCCAACGCCGAGGTCCATTCCGACGGCCGCGTGGGCCGCAGCTTCCTGCAGAACGAAATCGCGCTGCACCGGCTGGCATCGTCAACGGATCCGATGCTTGTTCGCGATGCGCGGCGTCAGCTCGTCGAGCTGTACCTCGCTCACAGTTATCGACGTGACGCCGCATCCGTTGTCGAAGCGGAAGAGCGGGACCGCTCGACGCTGGCGTTGAATGCTCCACACAAACCGCTGCTGTCTGACGAACAGACCGCCTCACTGAGCGCGGCAGGTCGCCAGTCGGACTGGAAGGCGGCGGCTCCCCGACTGGCCGAACGTCCTGATCGATACGAAGAGGTTCGCTATTTCGCGGTTCCCGTTGAGAGCCGGCAGGGAGCGTTGTTCGAACGGCTGAACGTTGCTGTCCGTCTTGTCGGGAAATCTGGTTCGTCGCTGCAGTTTTACGGCGACGGTCAGGCCGGTTACTGGAAACTGGAACTGCCGGCGTCCGAGTCGGCCCTGCATACCTGGTTCACACTGCCGCGTGGCTGGGGCGTCGGACGGCTGCTGATTCTTCGCATCGGAACCGAGCTGCATGGGATCACGCCGTATTCCGATACCGGTGAGCCGCGGGCTCAGCTTCGCTGGACGCTGGATATGGCGGACGGCAGCCGGTTGAGCACACATCAACTGGCCCGTGCCGTGCCGGGTTTCGGCGCCGAGGACCTCACACCGCTTGACAGCTTCGACCGACCGATGGCGCAGGTCGGTCCGGTCCAGGCCGGCTATCTGTGTTATCGCGATCGGGGGCAGTTGATCTGCCTCGATCCGGAAACCGGGCAGCAGTTGTGGTCGCGCGCCGAACTGCCCGCCGAAGTGCGTTGCGTCGGCGACGAACAGTCAATCTGGCTGATCGACGAGCAGTCTGGCGAGGTGACGCATCTGCGTGCGACTGACGGCGCTCAGGTCAATCACTTTCGGCTGGCGGATGTTGAAGGAGCCAAAACCGGCCGGAACAGTGCGTCACTGCGGCTGTTGACGGCGCACGGTCGGCGACTGCTGCTCGGTCTATCCGACGAAAACCCGTCAGCCATGACGTATCGGCGGCTGACGCAGCTTGATCTGCTGTCGCAGGAGGTTGAGTGGTCGATCGCGCTGGGCGACGCTGCCGTCGTTTTTGCCGTGGGTAACGCCTGGTTCGGAGTTCTGGACCGCGACGGACAGCTTACGATTCGCGATCTGCAGAACGGTCAGGCGATCGTCCGCCACGTTGTCGATCGGCCGGCGGAGTTGCGGACGGCTTATTGCAGTTCCGACAGTCACTCGCACATCGTTGCTCTCTCAACGGAAACAGAATCCGGTTTCCAGGCAGTCGGTGAGCCGCGGTTCGGGTTTCGTACGCCGCTGATCAGCGGACGGCTCATCGCGATCGACGCGCACAATGGCGGTCTGCTCTGGCAGCAGTCGATCGCCGGCGAACGCTTCCCGCTCGATCAGCCGAAGTCGCTGCCGCTGCTCACATTGACCTCGCGTCCGGATCAGCAGGGGCAGGCTGGGTATGCACTGCGCATCGTCGATCGCCGCACCGGCCAGACGCTGACACGCCGCAAGTCGACTGAACAGTTCACTCCGTTCGCCTTCGATCCGAACGCCGCGCTGCAACGCGTCGTTGTCAGGTTTTCCCGCTCAGCACTGCGGATCGATTATGAGGGGCCGTAGTCGTCAGCGTCAGTGAGTTTGTCCTGTCGCGTGGCGCGACAGTTGGTGCGAGTGCGGTGAGATCGCCGTGCGCCTTCGGAGAAACGCCTCCAGCTCAGGGATCGAAGGTCGGAGGATGCAGCAACGCAGGTTCGCGCTGCAGTTGTCTCGCGGCAATCGCCGATTCCAGAAGCGCACGCCGTCCGCTCCTGAGGCAGAGTTTCTGCGTTCTGAAGTTCCTGACATTCGACCGACGGTTGCGAGGTTCCCGTGCCGGGTTGCCGCTCACTGACATCATCACTGCATCGCGTCCGGAAGCTCTGTTCCGTGCTGACGCTGCTGGTTGTGGCGTGCGCGGCGGGCTGTGGTGAGATTGAGCTGAAGAATCAAACGGTTAAACGGACTGACGAGCCGATATCGGCTGGCGATGTCCGCGCGTTTGTCGAGATTGTTCGCAATATGCCGGGCAAGCGGCTGCCGAATCTGCCGCCGCTGTTTCTGCCTCCGCCCGACTGGAACCCCGAGCGCACACTGCCGGTCAGTGACCTTGTCGATTCGGAGTTGCTGGCGCTCGACGAACGCTGGGATTACGAACCGCTGGTCCATCTGCTACCGGATTCCCGGCAGTTCGATCGCTGGCTGTTGCGTAAGCGAATGACCCGCGAGCAGTTTGCCGGGATGACGCTCGTCATTGCTGCGGCACTGTCGCGCAGTACCGTGCGGCCGGATCAGGATCTCAACGAGATCATCGCCCGTGGCGAGGCCACGCGGAACGAACTCCGCAAACTCAACGTGCCGTTCAACTCACTCTCGCCCGCCATGATGCACGAAGTGCTGCACCGCGCCGCCTGGCTGACTCGCTACGACAGAGCAAGACGGCTCGCCGCAGTGCCGACGGAAAACGTCCGGGCCGTGCTCAACTACTGGGAGCAACTGGAGCCATTGTTTCCCGCCTCGGTCACTGAAAATCCATTTGACTCGATCACCGACCGGCTCGAAGAAGAAGGGGTTCCGTTTGAGGAATTACCAGGCGGTGAGTCGCTCGACGTACTCACCTGGGACCGGGCGACCGCGATCGTCGGACGTGACGAGCCCGTGATGCAGCCGTAGGCGGGTTTTCCAGAACCAGCAGAGTTGCAGCGATCGCCTGCAAGCCAGAGACATGTGCCGGCAAAACACCGATCAGACCGTTGCGGCGGCGGGCGTCAGGTACTTGTCGACATCGTTCGAGACGATCACCCCGTAATTCACCGCGCCCAGCCAGCCGGACATGATGATGCCGACCGAGCCGGCGTGGAACAGGCCGCCGACCTGCTCAGGCAGCCGCTTGCTGATATCGAGTCCCTCGAACTTCGTGCCGAAGGATGAACCACGCCAGTGCTTCGTGTAGTGCTGGAAGGTGCGCGGCGTTGAGGCTTCGACGTGATCGACCTGCTCGCG
Organism: bacterium; assembly: GCA_016124895.1. Lineage (GTDB taxonomy): Bacteria > Planctomycetota > Planctomycetia > Planctomycetales > Planctomycetaceae > JAPOLP01. The sequence goes on along the minus strand of WGMU01000123.1, from coordinate 22,287 downwards.
AATGTTCGGCACGTACTGAGACAGACAGTCGAGCGTTCCCTCAGAGAGTTCCAGCTTGGCGGCGGCATAATCTTCTTCTGACAGATTGGCCCAGTCCTCGAAGCGGGCATTCGTCGACGAGACGATGACGTAGCGATCGTGTCCCGGCCGCGTGTACGGGTAATAGAACGAGAACGTTCGGCTGCTGACGTCGCGGCTGAGCATCGCGTCGATGTCGAAGCCGCGGTGCTCCGAGTGGAACAGCAGGTCGCCGCAGTTCTCAAACTCTTCGCCCGGTTTCAGCGCGATGTAGACCTGACAGCTCGACGTATTCAGTCGCACGGCGTCGGCGGCTTCGGCGAAGTCGTTGTCGAAATTCTCGCGGCCGGCGAGGTCGAAAATCGTCTGCTTGAGGTTCGCGTTTGAGACGATCGCTCCGCAGCCGATCCGTTTTCCGTTAACCACGATGCCTGTCACGCGGCGGTCCGGGCCGATCTCGATCTTCTCGACCTGCGAGCGGATGCGGATGTCGACACCGTTCTTCTCCATTTCGGCCTTCATCTGGTTGACGAGCTTGTCGGTGCCGCCCTCGAACGTGTAGACACCCTTGCTCATGAAGTTCGAGAAGACGATGCCGTACGTGATCGCCGGGTCTTCGAGCGTCGAACCGTTAGCGTACGTGATCGGTTCCATCAGCAGTCGCACGACGTCGTCGCGGCCGGGGAAGAACTTCTCGAACAGCTCGCGGACCGTCATTGACTGGTCGTCGTAGAAATTCATCTGCCGCGCGAAGCTGAAGAACTCGTCGACCGTTTCATACGGAACGCCAAACTGCTCAGTGATCAGCCGCGTGAAGTCCTTGCGGTCGAACGTCGTGCGCAGCGAGAACTGCGGGTTCTCGAAGCGGATGCCTTTGAGCTGGACGATCGAGTCCGCGATTTCCTGCGTCCAGTACTTGCGGCAGGACTTGATCATCCCGACCGGAAAGCCGTGCAGCGAGATATCGAAGATGTGTCCGTTGCGGCGTTTGAACCACGTCGCCATGCCGCCGAGCTGGTAGTGATGCTCGAGCAGCAGGACGGAGTGGCCGGCGCGGGCGAGGATGTTCGCCGACGTCAGTCCGGCCAGACCGCTGCCGATGACAACGACGTCGTAATAGTCCTGCGTGTCTTTGAGAAAATCTTTCGCCATGAAAACCTCGATCGAGCCAGCGCTCTGCCGCGCGTACTCAGCCGGCGATGAGATCACTGTTGAGCCGTAACTTTGTGAGCCTGGCTGCCGTTCGTCTGTCCGTCTGGGGGCTGTCGTCGACGTCGCGTCGTCAAGCCGAACATGTGACGGACGCAGCGGCGGAACAGGCAGAAGCCGTCAGCGTGCGGCCGTCGAGTCCCTTGCGTCGGCGATCTGCGACTCGTTTCCTGGCCAGGACACGAAGTTTATGAAAGACCCGGTTGAATGCCAAACCAGCCGATCAGGCGTAAAAACGCCGGATTCGAACGGGACTTTGAACGTCGTCGCAGGACATGTTCTGCAGAGATGTCTGGCGCGCGGACTCAGCGGACAGTGGTCGCGCTGTTCTGGCTGGCGATCGGCAGGCTGACCGTCAGACGGGCGCCGCAGGGTTCGAGGTTCGAGGCGCGGATCGTTCCATTATGTGACTCGACAATCGTGCGACAGATCGCGAGACCCAGACCCATGCCTTCAGACTTTGTCGTGAAGTACGGCTCGAAAATCGTGGCTGGGTTGCCGCTGGCGATACCCGAGCCGTTGTCCTCAACGCTGATCGTCAGTCGGTCGCCGTCGCGCGCTGTTGTGATGACGATCTTCGGCAGCCGATCCTCCAGTCCAATCGTGGTGTCGCGGGCGTTGAGCAGGAGATTCAGGATGACCTGCTGAAGCTGAATCGGATCAACTTCGGTCCTCGGCAGGTTTTCTTCGAGATGCGTTTCGAGCGTGCCGTTGGCCACGAGTTCCTGCAGCCGAAACATGTCGAGCGAGTCACTGACAACCTGATTGATTGAGGTCAGCACCCGTCCCGGCGTCTTTCTCTGCACAAGCGAACGCAGACGACGGATGATCTCACCGGCGCGATGGGACTCGGACGAGATTCGCTGGAGCAGGTCGTTGAGCTGGGGCGTCGAAGTTTCGCACCGCTGACTCACAATGCGCGCCGTCTCGGCGAAGTTGCTCACGCTGGTCAGAGGTTGATTCAGCTCGTGTGCAAACGCGCCGACCATCTCGGCCAGCGTGTTGAGCCGCGACACGTGCGAGACTTCGTTCAACTGCTCATGAATCGCCCCGTAGAACTTCTGCTGCTCCTTCGTCCGCCTCAGCAGAACCAGAAAGGCAACGAGCAGAACCAGCAGCAGGAACGACGCAACACTCGCGACAATGAACGGACCAATGGGTCCCGGTCCAGGAGGGTGCTCATTCCGGCGCGGATGAATCCCCGGCGGGATGCCGATCTGAGGTCCGGCGACGAAGTCGTCAACCCGCGGCTGCGGTGGCTCGTAGACGATCTCCGCCTGATTCAGCAGGATTTCGAAATCGTATTTCTGCCCGTGCTTCGGCCAGCAGACACCGGTTACCCGGATGTGACTCTTGTCCGACAGCTTTTCAAACACCGCCAGCGAGTCAGGCGGGCCACTGATGCTAAAGATCGCGTCGTCTTCTCGAAGAACAGGGAACCTTTTTCCCGCATGGTGTGCGAAGCCGCGAAACTCGCCGCTCACACTTACGTACTCGTAGGGATGCTGCGTCGCCTCGGCCGCAGGCACATCGACGGGAACAATGTGCTTTCCCCTACTGACACGGGAGACATCGCCGTCAAGCGTGAGTAGTCCATGCCGCTCGCCGGTCACCGAACCGCTGAGGATGACGACGTCGCCGACGTGGATTTCCGGCAAGGGTTGCGCGACGACCAGGAGTGCCCCGGTCGAGTCCCGCAACAGGAAGTCTGTCGATCGGCTGTCGGAGATCGCCTGGGCGATGACGCGCAACGACGCCTCGCCTTCCGGCGCCGACTTTGTCCAGCGAAGTGAGGCGATTTCCTGAAACGGAACTGCAGCCTTGCGCTGAGCTTCCGGAACGAGGAACTCGACCTGTGACTGCTCAGTCACGATGGTTGGCGGCTCGTCCTCGTTCTGAGGTACAGCCAGAGCCCCGCGAACTCTCACCACCTGTCCTCGCCAGGCAGCGTCACCCGGCGGTTGCTGCCGGACCCGGATCACGGCATACACCGCCAGTTCCGACGCGGCCAGGTGCAGATACATGTGGCCTTCGTCGAAATAAACGTCGTAAACCGTCCCTTCAAATTCGACAAAGCGTTTCCAGTTTCTGGCTGTGAAGTCCTCGGCAGACTGCAGTCGAGCCGGAACCGGCAACTCACCCGAACGCAACCGGCGAATTCCGTCGAGCTTGATCAACGGCGTGAAACTGCCGGCGTGCGTAGTGCCTGTGATTTCCACCACGTCGCCAGATTTGACGTCGGCTGACAGCATCGTCGGGTCGGCGATTTCGACGAAGGCAACAGACTCGCCATCCTGGATGTAAAGACTGTGCCACTTCGGTTCCGCAAATGTCACAACGCCGCTGACCTGCAGCGGCCGTTGCTGATTGGCGTGATCACGGCTGAGCGACAGAACCTCGCTCAGTCTGGTGAGCGGCGCACGACTCTGCGCCACGCCGGCATTGGGGCATGCAAAGGCGATGAGCAAAAGCGGAAGGACGCAGCGCAGGACGGCAGGCATCAGGGACTGATTTCGGGGCGGATGTTGGCTCGCGAAGTCTATCGACATCGGAGAGCCGAGGAAGGTTTAACGAGCTGCTTTGCATCGTCCGCGGGAACCTCAGGGAATCCCTGATGAGCAGAAAATCTGTTAGCCTCGTTGTCCATCAGGGCATCCAATCGAAAAGCGTCGCTTCGACAGCAGATCGCTATCTGGAATCAGGCAACTGCCACAATTCGATCGTTGATTCGCCACAGACAGTCGCGGCCAGCGTGCCATCCGGGCTGACTGAGAGGCCGTGAATCGGTCGGCCTGTGTCGATCTCAAAAGCAAGGTCGAGTGACTTTGCCGCGACGTTCCACACGCGGATGCGGCCGTCCCAACTGGCGGAGACCAGTCGCTCACCGCGCCAGGCAAGCCCACTCACAGCTTCCGGCTGCTGCGTTGTGACCATTTCCCGCCGTGTCTTTACATCGAGAATGCGCAACTCACCGTTCCAGTCGCCCGATGCGATGCGCGTCGCATCCGGTGAAAGCACCAGCGAGGAGACCTCGGTGCGGTGTCCCTTGAATTCGCCGAGCAGGCTGCCGCTGTCCGCATCGAGCCACAAGACCAGGCCCTCAGAGCCCGACGAGATCAGAGTTTTTCCGTCAGGCGTGATCAGCAGAGATTTCACGCCGCGGTGCCTGGTGGCAAGAATCTGCTCGCCTTCGGGAGTTGTGATGACGACCCGCCCGTCACTCAGGCCGAGTACGAGCCGCCGCCCGGTCTGTTCGATCCCGAACGCCGCGCATGTGACCGCAAGCTTCGGGCTGCTGGCCGGCGTCTTTTTCAGTTCGGGACGCGTCCACGCCCGCAAGTGCCCGCTGGCCGCACCGGCCAGGATCAGGCCGTCGGGAAATTCCACCAGGCACGTCAGCGGATCGTCGTTCGCCTGAGCAAGTGTCTGAACGCGGTCGGTGTCCAGCGTTACCGCGACGACCGCTCCCGTCGCGCCCCCGGCCAGCAGCGACTTTCCTTCCGGACCGAAGCGGACCAGAGTCAGTGACTCCGTCGGTGTCTCGATCGAACGCGCAAACTCGGGAGGCAGTTGACGACTTGCGGAAGTCGCTGCGACGTACACTCCCGCAACAACCAGCATCGCGGTCGCCAGACCGGCACTGATCAGCAGTGTCCGCTTTCGAGTCATCAAGGCAGGTGACCTTCCTGGCGGGACGGTCCAGAGACTGAATCCCGCGATCCAATTCAGAAGTGACCTGGCGGACGATCCAGAGCTTTCCTGATGCGACCGACGTTTCAGAGCGTTCTTGTCCGGAGTATCGGCAGTTTCATGATCGAGCCGGATTCCACAATCAAAGCATCGTTGAGCCGGACGCCCACGGCGGAATTCTCGGGGACAGCGGCAATATGAGGCGTCTCGCCGAACATCGACAGGAACTGAACCCGCGCCTCTGTCTTAATGCGGGGAGAATTCGGCATTCGCGAGCACCGACCAATGTCCCTTCCGCTCAACAGAGGCCGCGCCGTCCGATGCAAATCGACCAGAAGGACTGCTGTCAGACCGCGGAGATCAGTGAGTCACGCGTTCGATGGAAGCTGGGGACACACACACGAGAGGATTCGAACCTCCAACCCCGGTTCCGAAGGGCAGAATTCGACAGGAGATCACCAGCCCGCCGCTTGCCGTAATCGCCTGATTTCTGGCGAGTTATGGCCTCGCGTTACCCGTGCTGGCCTGCTCCAACAGCAGGCAGTTTATGCGATGTCCCGCATCATTCCAGCAATCCCGTGCCGGATTCCGTGCCACTTGAGTCGACGATAATGCGTCGATTTCACGAGACCTTCAGCTCCGAAGGCATCCATCAACGCAACCGATGAACAACGACTGCTGCGAGGCTTTATGAACGGAAACCGACTGCCGTTCCAGTTCAATCTCGAACCGCGTAATACTCAGACTGAGACCGAGTAAGCGAACGCTCAACGGCTCTCATCGCCATTCGCTCATCGCACGACAGCAATCACAGCAACGGCCACATACTTCGCGCCGGCTGTTCGAAGGGCTCGTGCCATTTCGCTGGCGGTCGAGCCTGTCGTGAGAATGTCGTCGACGACAAGCACTCGTTTACCGGCGATGCGTTTCGCCGCCCGGACGCGGAAGGCGCGATCGAGGTTCTTCAGACGCTCGCTGCGATGCAGGCTCGACTGGTCGGGAGTCCGACGCACTTTACTCACCAGCCGGTCGCGCAACGGAACTCGCAGTTGCTTTGACAACTGGCTCGCGATCGTCAAAGCCGAGTGATGCGGACGCGTGAACCAGTGCAGCCAGTGCTGAGGCACCGGGACGATCACGTCTGCATGGATTGCCTGTAGCCGCTCGGCCTGCTCGTAGAACAGCAGGTCGCCGAGTGCGCCCGCCAGCGGTTCGACGCCACGGTTCTTGCAGCGGATGACGGCATCGCGGAGTTCGTCGTCGTAAGTGCCCAGCCGGATGACCTCTTTGTATCGCTGCCGTTTCGGCCGGCAGATCACGCAGCCTTTTGTCGTGTCCGACGAGTACGGCCCGACAGGCTGACCGCAGCGGCGGCAGGCGTCACGATCGTCCCTGAGAAACGCTTCGATGCAGCCATCGCAGAGGCGAATCGAAGCGTGAGAGGTATCCGCTGAGTCTGCCGCAACGTGCTGATCGCCACAGAATGCACACACGGGTGGCAGAACAAGATCGATTAACGGATCGACGAAGCGCCCGGCGAGACTGCGGACGGCGCGCAGTTCAGAGGCAAGGCGTGTCGGCATCTGGCCCGATTCGATCACCTTCACATCCCCGGAAATCGTTCAGCAACTGTAGGCCGGACCGAGTGCAGCGAGTTCCGGCAGCCCGTCCTGTCGTCACTCTGCCGGAACTCGCTGCACCCGGTCCGGCCTACTACCCATCAACCAGCCGCGGGGATGACGGCGTCTTCCGCCAGCGTGCGGACACTTTCTGCGATGATCTCTGAAATCGACACGTTCTCGGCCTGGCCGTCGTAGTTCAGCAGAACCCGGTGCTGCAGCACTTCCGGAGCGAAGTGGCGGATATCCTCAAACGCGACATGTGCACGGCCTTCGCTGAGGGCTCGCACCCGCGCCGCTTTGATCAGCGACTGAGCCGCTCGTGGACTCGCTCCCCAGCGGACGAACTCACGAACGGGACTGGCAGCGAATTCGCTCTCAGGATGTGTCGAGAGGACCAGTCGCACGGCGAAGTCGCGAATCGGATCGGCGACGACGACACTGTCGAGAATCGATCGCAGCCGCAGGATTCGCTCCGCGTTAAAGAGATGCGGCAGTTCGATCGGCTGTTTGAGAATCGTCCGGCTGACGACGTCGTTCAGTTCGCTGCGACTGAGAAACGGCACGACGACTTTGAACATGAACCGGTCGAGCTGCGCTTCGGGCAGCGGGAACGTCCCTTCCTGTTCGATCGGGTTCTGCGTCGCCATGACGAAGAACGGCTGCTCGAGCCGCCGGACAAAACCGCCGACGGTGACCGTGCCTTCCTGCATCGTCTCCAGCAGAGCCGACTGCGTCTTTGGCGTCGCCCGGTTGATTTCGTCGGCGAGAAGCAACTGCGTGAAGATCGGGCCTTCGCGGAACTCGAGCTGATACCGGCCCTGGTCGTCAGTCGTCATTACGTTCGTGCCGACAATGTCCGCCGGCATCAGGTCGGGAGTGAACTGGATGCGTCGGAATTCGAGGTCCAGCACCTGCGAAAACGCTTTAACGAGTTCTGTCTTGCCAAGTCCCGGCACGCCTTCGAGCAGCACGTTGCCGCCACAGAACAGCGCCGTCAGTGTTGCTTCGACAACCCGGTTCTGTCCGACAATGACCTTGCCGACCTCGGCGCGGATTTCCGCAAACGCATCTCGGAATTCCTGAGCTTCAGCTTCCAGCACAGCGGTGTCTGTCATGAGTGAGTCCTGTTGGAAGTTCTTCAGTCGATGTGTCGGTTGTCCGACTTCACTTCGTTCCCGCGGTCCCCATGGGAACACATCTTCCGACGCTCTGCGTCGATTCGATTTGTCGTGAGGACGCGGAGCGTCCGAAGCAGCGTTCCAACGCAGTACGCTGGAACAAGAGATCTCTATTGTGCCTTCGTGTCTTCGTGTGAGAACGATGTGATTGTCAGTTCTGCTCTTCTTCCTGCCGTTTCCGTTTCAGCTCCAGTAACTTCGATGTCGTGCTGCCTTCGGCTGTCGGCGATGCCGGCGTTGAAGGTTTATCTGATACGGGTGGCTTGGCAGTTGCTGCGGCGCTTGTCGCCCTTGCGGCAGGCAGGCGGGACGGCGAGCGGCGTTCGGGTTTCGCGGTTTCCATTCGCGACGTGACTTCCTGCTTGCGCTGCAGCAGCGTGCTCATGGTGGGCGTCGCCGGGCCGGCTTCGGGCTTGCGACGCAGGGCAGCGAGGATGGCTCGCGGGTCGAGCTGGATGCGGCGGATCGCGACATCGACCGGAACAAGAATCGCCAGACCGATGAGGAACCAGTCGAAGATCGGGTTCGAGCTTTCTTTCGGAGCGCGGCGCCCGAACACCGTGTCGGCGGACGTTGTCAGTTCGAGCCGTTCGCCATCGGTGCGTGTGCGAATCTCGTCGAGCACGATCGGGTTCGAGCGGAAGCGCAGGTACTCGGGCGAGTACGGCACGATGAAGCCGCCGGTGACGGTTTCGTCGCGACCATCGCCGGCACCGCGGACGATGACCTGATAGCGGCCCTGCCCCCACAGCGGCAGACGCGTCTGATAGCGCCGCGGCGTGACCTGCCGCAGCGTGATCGTTTCCGAGCGATCGTCCGGCCCGCTGACGATCGCGGCCAGTTCGAGAAAAGATTCATTCGGACTGAAATCCTCAACCATCAGCATTCCGTCGCCGCCGGACGCGTACGTCCACAGCCGCAACTGGCTCGGTGAGCGGACGCGCGAGATGTTCGTGACCAGTTGCTTGATCAGCGGTCGATACTGCGTCCACTTCAGCCAGTCGCGGCCCCAGCGAGTTGAAAAGTCGGACGTGAACGCGGCGGTCGCTCCGAGGCCGTATCGCCATTTCGCAAGGATCGGGTCGTTCTCATCTTCGTCAGGCTCGTTGCCAGGCGGCGTCTGGAGAACCGGTTCGGCACCGTTCTTCAGGGACGTCAGCACGTAACCCTGCAGCGGAGCCATCGCGTCGACGCCCTTCAGGATCGGTGACAGGATGCCCTGTTCGGGCACGACTTCCTTTTCCTGAATCATCACACGCTTCAGCGTTTTGGCCTCTTTGATGAAGATCGAAGGCAGGCGATTCGGATCGTCGGGAAAGTAGTACCGTCCGCCGGTCGCTTCCGCGATCTGCCGCAGCAGGCCGACTTCGACGCCACCGTGCGGGAAGATGGCCACAGTCGAGATGGTGATCTTGTTGTCGCGAAAATCTTTCAGCACGCCGGGAGCCGGTGGTGTCGGATCGCCGTCCGAAATGATGATGACGTGCTTCGCCGCGGCGTCACTGGCCTTCAGTTCGTCGAGAGCCTGCGCCATAGTCGGCGCGAAGCTGGGCATGTCACCGATTTGAGCCGCGTTGATCTTCGGCACCATCCACTCGAATTCAGAAACCGGAGTCAGTTTGAACAGCCACTCTTCGAGCCCCCCATCAAAAACCAGCACGCCGACTTCGTCCTGCTCGGACAGCACCTTGATGGCCTGAATGGTGATCCGCTTGCCCCACGTATTGCCTTCGGGGAATTCGCACGTGTGCAGAATGATGGCCAGCGCGCCCTTCGGCAGCACTTTCTTCTGCGAGACGTCCATCGAAACCGGTAGAGCTTTTTCAATCGGCGTCCGTCGATAACCACCAGGGCCGAACGAATTCGGGCCGCCGACCATCAGAAAGCCAGTGCCGAGATCACGCACGGAATCATGCAGCGCTTCGAGCTGTGCTTCGTCAAACGCGTCTGCCGGCGTGTTCACCCAGATGACACAGTCGTACGGCAGCAGAGAGAGCGGATCGTGCGGAAACTCGAACGCACTGCGAACCTCGATCGCCCGTTCCGTCGCATCGAGTGCGTCGACCAGCGGCTTCCATTCTTCATCTGATCCTGCCGGATCGGTCACGACCAGAATGCGACCTTCACCCTCAACAAAGAGAAAGTTGAGCACCGTATTGTTCTGGCGGAGATTGTCCTGTCCGCGCGGGACGTCAATTGTCGCCTGGTACTCGTAATAGCCCGCCGCGCCGACGCGGATCGGCACGGAGAAGCGGTTCTTCCCGGCCTTGTATTCGACCGGAGCTTCCTGAATGAGCTGTCCATTCTCGCGCAGCGTCAGCGTGCCCGTGCCATCCTGCAGTGCGGACACAACGACCGACGCTTCGTAGTCTTCACCGAGTTTCACGTACTGCGGCAGCTCCAGACGCTCAATCCAGACCTCGCGGTCGTACTGGTACTTGATCGGCAGCACGTCGACGGCAATGCCGCGCGACTTCAGTTCGTCGAGCTGCCGGTTGAGGCTCCCACCCGTCGCCGTGCCATCGCTGATCAGCACGATCCTCCCGCGGTTCTCAGCGGGCAGCATCGCGGCGGCCAGCGACAGCGACTGTTCAATATTCGTTGCATCGCGCTGGACCTGCGACGCGACGACGCCTTCAAAGGGAAACACCTTACGCGGCGGGAGTTCGACGGCCGCCGTCCCGCCGAACACAATCAGTCCGGCTTCGTCGTTCTCCGGTTTTTCAGAGACCTGCTTCGCAACAAATTCGAGAGCCGTTTCGACAGAGGCGTCCCCGATCGAATCCGAAACGTCGAGTGCATAAACGACCGAGACGACGTCACGCGTGCGCACAGCTCGGGGCTCGGCCAGCACCATGATCAACGCTCCGGCAAACAACAGCCGGGCAAACAGCGCGGCGTTTGAGCGGAAGTGAGACAACCCCGCTCGACCAGCGAGATGAATCGACCATAGCCACCCGGTCAGAATGGTCAGCCAGAATGCCGCCGGGCGTTCAAACAGCAGCACGTGCTCACGTTCGAGGCCGAGGCACGTCGCGGCGAAGAGGATCAGGAACAGGATCAGCGGCAATGCGGAACGCCAGCTCACCGCGTGTCGCGATTGCGGAAACAGCGTTCGGATCAGCCGCTTGAGGTTCACGGAGTCAGCTCCACCAGTCGTCGATTTCCCGTGTCGCAAACGATGACTCGACCGTCAGCAGCGACTGCGATGCCCCACGGCGTCGAGAACTGGCCACTGCCACCGCCCGACGATCCGAACACTCCCAGCGTCTGCCCGTCGGGCGTCATCTTCGTCACGCGATTGCCACCGTACTCGACAACCCACAGATTGCCGCTGACATCCTGTGCCAGGTCGTACGGATACTGTACCGAGGGCCGTTTGTCAGGCGCACCGGCAATCCGGACAAACTCGCCGGAGTCCCGAAACACCTGCACGCGGTTATTGATCGCGTCGGCGACGTACACAAAGCCTTCCCGCCAGACAATCCCGCTCGGCCGCTGAAACTCGCCGTCGTTGATGCCGAAGCCGCCGAATTCGAGCAGCCAGTTCCCGTCGACGTCGAACTTCTGGATCCGGTCGCCGCCGCCGTACTCACACACGTAATAGTTGCCGTGCGGATCCTGAGTAATCGCGACAGGATACTCGAACTGACCGGGACCGGTTCCATGCTCGCCGTGCATGTTCAGCACGTTGCCCTCGGCGTCGAACAGGACAACTCGATGATAGTGTGTATCAGCGACGGCGATGCGGCCATCGAGAAACCGCCAGACGCCTTCGGGCTTGCCGACGCTGTACTCAGGCATGAACCACTTGCGGATCAGCTTGCCCTGGGAATCGAAGACGAGCACGCGGCCGGCATCGTCGAGCACGTACAGCTCGCCGTCCGGGCCAAACGTTGCGCCGCGCGGCGCTGGAATCTTCGGCCCTTCGGGCGGCATCGACAGCGCGTGAACTTCGCGGAATTCAAGTATCGGCGTGTCGCCTTCGGACGAGCAGCCAGCGACCAGCACGCTCGACAGCAGCAAGGCGGCGCACCACGCAAGCTTCGGGGATGACGCAAAATCGGCAGTCATTTTCGAGCCGCTGGCTGTCCGCGGACCTGCCAGTTGGGATGCGGCACGTGAGCCTCGTCCATCATCGCCTCAAGCTGTTTGACAATCTCCGGGTGGTCAGCGGCGATGTTCGTGACTTCGCCGAGGTCGGCCTCAAGGTTGTACAGTTCGGTCGGCCCAGTGACCATCGGCATCCGAATCGCCTTCCACTTGCCGTGCCGAACGGCCTGCTTGCCACCCTGCTCATAAAACTCCCAGTACAGATACTGGTGTTCTTTCTGTTTGTCTGCCTTTCCGGTCAGCGTCGAGACAAAGCTGATTGAATCGAGATGCGGCGGCGGATCGACGCCGGCCAGCTCGGCGCAGGTTGCCATCAGGTCGCCGAAGTAACCGATGTGAGCGGTCTCAGTGCCGGCCGTGATCTTCCCCGGCCAGCGAGCGATCATTGGCACGCGGACGCCGCCTTCGTACAGATCGCGTTTCATCCCGCGAAGTGGGCCGTTCGGATCGAACAGATCAGTGTCGTGGCCGCCTTCGTCATGCGGGCCGTTGTCGCTACTGAACATGACCAGCGTGTTGTCGTCGATCTTCAGCTTCTTCAGCAGTGCGAGCAGTTGTCCGATGCCGGCGTCCATGCGCGTGATCATCGCGGCCTGGCCTTTTTCCGGTTCGCCCCACGGCCGATCTTTGTAGATGCCGTAATCGGGGACTTCCTGACCGTTGCCCGTCCCGCGCGTTCCCTCGTTGTTGGCATGAGGAATTGTCAGCGGCAGATAAAGGAAGAACGGTCCATCTTTCTGGGCGTCGACGAACTCGAGCGCCCGGTCGAGAATCAGATCGTGGCTGTAGTCGACCCGCTCGGTCGCGTACCCGCCGGCAAAACCAGCGTATTTGCGCGGCAGCGTGACGACCTTGTTCCGCAGTGGCAGCTTCTGTTTGTTAAACCACAGGAACTCCGGGTAGTAATTGTGAGCGTGGACCTGATTCAGGTAGCCGTAAAACAGATCGAAACCCTGATCGTTCGGCAGTCCGGTGTTGCCCGGCGTGTCGTCTCCGAGTCCCCACTTGCCGCACAGCGCCGTCGCGTACCCGGCCTGCTTCAGAACTTCAGCGACGGTGACGTCCTCATCCCGCAGCGACTGAATGGTGATGTCCGCGCCGGCATTGCCTCGCACGTAAGTATGCCCCATGTGCTGACCAGTCATGAGCACACTTCGCGATGGAGCACAGACTGTGTTCCCCGCGTAGAAGTCAGTAAACCGCATCCCTTCGGCGGCCATCTGGTCGAGATTCGGCGTCTGAATCAACTTCTGTCCGTAGCACCCGAGATCGCCGTGACCGAGATCGTCGGCGAGGATGAAGATGATATTCGGTTTGTCGGCGGCTGAGACCGTCAGCGTCTGCAGAGACGTAACCAGCAAACCGGCAACGATTGCGGCGATACGGACGGATTGAGCAATACACAAATGAGACATTGTCTGACTCCGCGGCGAATCCCGGAAGAAGTGAGCCCGACATGGGGCAATCGTTGAAGCGGACGCGCGAGTATCACACGCAGCGTTGAACGGGTCAAACAGCAGCACCGCGCGTGAGTTGTTTACGAGACGCAGACGCTCACGGCTCCACGTGACTCAGGCGAAACCGGTACGGTATCGGTCGGGCGACGGTTCGCTGCAGCGATTGCAACTGCGCATCGATCGCTTCGACCTGATCGGCAATCTTCGGCCGACGTTCGCTGCCATTCAGATTGACGTTCCACATCAGCTCGGACGTCGCCAGTCGGCTGCGGGCTTCTGTGAGGGAACGCAGCGACGTCGATTGTGCGTCCCACGGTCCGCCGGGTTGCCAGGCGTTCGTTGTGGCAAACGAAATGTTGACACCTTTCGCCAGTTGGCTGTCTGAGTATTTGCTGACTTCGCGGTCATCGACCGTCAGCAGGTACTTGCCCGCCGGCAGACTGCGGACGGCCAGCAGGTATCGATTCAGCTCGGAATGGAACGGGACAAAGCGGAAGTTGAGAGCCCCGAACAACCCGAAGTTGATCGGCAGACCTTCATCGAGCCGTGTGAATTCAAGGGCTCCGTCTACCGTCTGTTCGACATCGCTGATCTGACAGCCGGCCGTTTCCACGACGGCAGCAGCCTCGAAGTCAATCGTTGCCGACGAGACGTCCTGCGGTGCGCCGAGTCCTTTCAGGATAGTAAACGCCATCGCGAGCTGGCCGAGTTCGTTGAGATGAACTCCGTCGGCCGCGTGCATCGTCGTCGGCTTGTTTTCCTTCTTGAGCCGTTCGTTTTCAGCGATGACGCGGCGCTGGATCTCGCGCATCCCGCGTTGCACGTCGATGGCGTCCCCGCCGAGTTCGCGGGCGATCTGCATGCCCCGGTCACACATGGTCTGCAGAACCGCCGTTTCCGACTTGTCCGGATCGGCGGCTGTGACCGCGGCCGAGCAGATAAAGACGCGCACGTTTCGCTCGCGGCACTGAGCCACGATCGAGCGGATCCCGTCGAAGTATTTCTGCTGATGTGCTTCATCGGCGAGTCCCCCCCAACCGATATCGTTTGTCCCGAACGCCACTGTGACGACCGTCGCGCCACGGGAAAACACGTCCTGTTCAAGCCGTGCCGCTCCGCCAGCCGCGGTGTCACCACCCCAGCCAGCGTTGAAGAAATTCACCCGCCGCTCCGGAAACCGCAGCAGCGTGTAGTTCTCAATGATCTCCCCGTACGTCCGCGCGGCGGTGATGCTGTCGCCGAGAAAAACGACCGTGTCTCCGTCTTTCAACGCAAAGTCATCGGCGGCGTTTGCTATCAGCGGAAGCAGGAGAGCAACCACAGTCGGGAGAATGCGAAACATCAAACGAAGCTCCAGAACGCGGGGACGCAATTGAGTTGTCGGGAAATCAATGCTTTCTCTCAGCGCTGCTTCTGCCACAACGACGCGAGTCGCAGCCGGAAGCTGTTACTGGCTGTCGCTCTGGACCCGTTGCACAAGTTCCCGGAACGTCTTCCGCAGCGACTTGTCGAGAAACCTCGCGAAGGAACCGTCGAGCTGACGAATCACGATGAGTTCGACGACGTCGGCGTAGTCCTTGTGAGTGCGTCGCAGGTTGGCCGATCCGCAGGCGAGTTTCATTTCGATCAGCTTTGAGAGCCTGAGCACTGTCAGGCCCTCGATGACTTCGACGTTTTCTTCGCCAGCGGGTTCTGGAATCTGTATCCCCGTGCCGCGTCCGGCGGATTCGCCCGCCAGGAGAAACTGAACGGCGACCCCTCCCTGGGTCCGAAACTCGGCGGCCGATTCATCCCAGATCAAACCCGCCGACTCCAGGAGTTCGCGAACGCGAACCGAATCTTCGCGGCGAATCACCAGGTCAAGGTCCACTGTGTTCCGCTGGTAGCCATGCAGGCAGACCGCAACACCGCCACAAATGGAATACTCCAGCTCGGCCTCGCCCAGAACTCGATCGCACAGCGCAGCGGTTTCCCAGAGCGTTTGGTTTCCGAGCATGATGTAGGCCTGCTGCGCTGAAATCATTCGTGACCTCAATTGTGCCAGAGTGAATGCGTCAATCGTCGGACACGACTGCCAGCCTGTGGAACCACCCAATTCTATGCTGAGGTTCATACTTCTTCAGCGCTGCTTCTGCCACAAGGACGCCAGTCTCACTCTCTGACGCTGGACGTCGGTGACGATTGCCCAGTTTTCGGATTTGAGTCGTTCTTCGCTGGGGACATCCGCGAGGCGGTGGAAGACGAGGAGCCAGGGGCCTCGTGGGGCGGTGTTGTAGGGTTTCAGGTGGATCTGAGCGCGCTCGATGATGGGGAGCTGGTACAGCTCGGTGAGCTGGTAGGGGTGCATCAGCGGGGCGAATTCGACGAGGGATCCGGGCGGAAGTTCGTTGGCGATCTCGTCGAGCAGTGAGCGCGAAATCGCGTCGCCCCAGTAGTTGGCTTCAAAGCCAAGTCGTGCCGCTCCGGCCGTGCCGCCGACTACGGCTGAGTAGTAGCTCAGATGGAACGGGTGCAGCCAGATGAGGCCGACAGCGTTCGAGGCCAGAAACGCGGTGGTCCAGACGGTCGGCTTTTTCACTCGGCGAGACAGCCAGACTTGGAGTTTCTGTGTGCCCAGGCCGGCGAGAATCGCCCAGCCGGGAAACGCGACGAGGAACAGTCGCACCCCATCGTAGACCGCGACTCCCGGCAGACTGAACAGGACCAGCGGCGTGAGGATCGAGCCGACAATCAGCAGCAGTTCACGACGCCGGTCACTCTGTCGCAGTTCGCCGCAGCCCAGCAGGCCGGCCAGCAGGATGCCGATCGGTACGGTCGCGACGAAGCAGACCCACGGGTAGTGCCAGGGCACGTCGCGGTCGACGAAGCGTTCGCCCAAGTACCAGACATGCAAAAGGGTGCGGTCCGTCGTACGCGCGAAGTAGGCGACCAGGTTGCCAGGTACATCGAGCCACAGCCACGGCCAGCCGACACCGAACGTCACCGTCGCCGTCACACCGCAGATCAACAATGGGAGCAGCGAGCGAACTCGCCAGAACATGACTGCCCAGACGACGATCAGCGGCGGCAGAATGACGGCCTGGATCTTCGTCAGCAGAGCGAGGCCGAGCAGCAGGCCACTGAGCGCGGCGGCCTTCTTGGTTGGTCTGGATGCCGAATCAGTCCTACTCCAGAGCGACGCAGTCGTCAGCAGGGCCAGCGTCCAGAAGAGATTCATGACCGTCTCCAGCGCCGCAAAATGCGCGTGTCCGAAAACTCGCGGCATCAGCACGAAACAGAGTGCCGCAGACGTTCCGGCAAGCCGTCCCCAGCGTCGTGCCGTAAAGGCTCCGATCAGCAGAACGGTCAGGGCGAACGCGACTGCCGAGCCGACTCGCGCGCTGACAATCACAAAGCGAACCGGCATCGTATCGGCGTAAGTCGAAAGGTTGGCCGGCGCGGACGACTCAACCAGATCGTGAGCGAGACCCAGCCACAGTCGCCCAAGCGGCGGATGATCCGGGTTGTAGCCGTGGACTCCGAAGACCTCAGCGGCGCTGTCGGGATGCAGCAGTCCGACGCCGTAATCGGCAACGCTGCGCGCCAGGTAAACCCCCATCTGGACATTGAAGGATTCGTCGAGCGTCAGACCCGGACCTTCCGGCAGCGATGGTCGACAATCGGCGGGATCCAGCGTCAACGCGACAGCGACCAGCGCGGTGATAGAGACAATCGACGGCCCGATCAGCGCACGCAGCCACGACAGCACCGGTTTCGACGCTCGGTCTGCGGATTGACCTGAAAAACTTTCGGACGGCACGTTGCTGCTTTCGTGAGATGACGCGCGGCTTGCGGCGGATTCACCGCGTGACGCAAGTTCGACACTCGCAGGCTCTGCGTCAAAGCCGACCGGGTTTCTGGAATCTGTCGAAAACGGCTTCCCGAGTTACCGTAGTCGATCGGGACGGGGCCGGTCGTCTTTTACGGCGGCAGGTCGTCACGCTGGCAATTCCGTTGACCGAAAAAGACTCCCGACGCCTTCGCTGTCTCGGAGGCACAGAACAAGCCGTCGCGTTTCCGCGGGACAGACACGGCGACATCGGACCGCTTGCGCCGCACCGCGACTTCTGAAGAACGTCTGGTCAACGTGTCGTCGACAACTCGTGCCGATACAATCCCGCCGGCTGGACTTCCTGAGTGCGAAACCGTTTCGAGGCGCAACTGTGAAAAAATTCGAGGGACAACTGTGAAGAACGTGCTGACTCTGATCCTCGCCGGAGGCAAAGGGACGCGGCTCGAACCTCTGACACGCGAGCGGGCCAAGCCAGCCGTGCCGTTCGGCGGGGCGTACCGGATCATCGATTTTACTTTGTCGAACTGCCTGAACTCCGACCTGCGCCGCATTCTGGTCATGACGCAGTACCGGGCCGCGAGTCTCGACCGTCACGTCCGGCTCGGCTGGAACTTTCTGCACCGCGAACTCGACGAGTTCATCGACATCCTGCCGCCGCAGCAGCGCATCGACGAGCAGTGGTACCGTGGCACCGCGGACGCCGTCTACCAGAATATCTACACCATCGAGCAGCACGAGGCGGACTACATCGTCATTCTGTCGGGCGATCACATCTACAAGATGGATTACTCAAACATGCTCCGGCAGCACATCGATGCAAACGCCGTCGCGACAATCGCCTGCCTGCCGGTCGAACTGAAGTACTCTGATCAGTTCGGAGTGATCCAGTGCGACGGCGACATGCGGGTCACCGGTTTTCAGGAGAAGCCGCCGCTGGCTGAGCCGATGCCGGATGATCCGGACCGCTTCCTTGCGTCGATGGGCATCTACATTTTCAATCGCGACTTTCTGCTCGATCGACTCTGCACGGACGCCACCGAACGCGACAGTTCGCACGACTTCGGTAAAGACATTATTCCGTCGATGATCGAAACCGATCACGTGCTGGCGTATCCGTTCCGTGACCGGAACACGAATGCGACTAACTACTGGCGCGACGTCGGCACGCTCGACGCGTATTACGAAGCAAATATGGATCTGGTCGAAGTTGCGCCGGAACTCGATCTGTACGACCGGTCCTGGACGATCAATACCTATCACCCGCCGCTGCCCCCGCCGAAAACTGTCTTTGCCGACGTGAGTGGCGATCGTCCCCGCGCGGGTCGGGCGCTTGACAGCGTGCTCTGCCCCGGCGCGATCATTTCCGGCGGACTGGTCGAGCACTCGATCGTCGGCTTTAACTCTCGTGTCAACAGTTGGGCGGAGGTCCGCGACTCGATCCTGTTTAATGGAGTGCAGGTCGGGCGGCACGCCAAAATCCGTCGCGCGATCATCGACAAAAACGTGCGTGTGCCCGAAGGCGCCGAAATCGGATTCGACCCCGAGAAAGATCGCGCCCGCGGTTTCACGGTGACGCAGTCCGGCATCGTCGCTGTGCCAATGGACGCCTTTACTGAGTTTGGATAACGATCGCCGGACTGGAAGCCGCAGACACTCGCGGCCGGCCTGCTGCTCACAGTTGCTCGGGTGCCTGTGGTTTCGGTCAGACACGGAATGGAATCATGCCAGAATCTCGACAGCACATCCTCACGCGACTGCGAAACCTCATTGACCAGGGAAAGCCGATTGTCGGCGGCGGCGCTGGTACGGGGATCAGTGCGAAGTTTGAAGAGGTCGGCGGCATCGATCTGATTGTGATTTACAACTCGGGCCGTTACCGCATGGCGGGACGAGGCTCGTTGTCCGGGATGATGCCGTACGGCGACGCCAATGCGATCGTCATGGAGATGGCCAGCGAAGTGCTGACGATCGTCGAGCACACACCGGTGCTCGCCGGAGTGTGTGCCAGCGATCCGTTCCGTCAGATGAGCTGGTTTCTGCGGCAGGTGCAGGACATCGGCTTTGCGGGTGTGCAGAACTTTCCGACCGTCGGACTGATCGACGGTAACTTTCGAGCGAATCTCGAAGAAACCGGGATGGGTTACGGGACCGAAGTCGAGCTGATCCGACTGGCTCACGAGATGGATCTGCTGACGACACCATACGCATTCAATCCGACCGAAGCCGAGCAGATGGCCGCTGCCGGAGCTGACATCGTTGTCGCTCATATGGGCCTGACGACGCAGGGCTCAATCGGCGCTCAGACGGCAAAGACGCTCGACGATTCCGTTCGAGAAGTGCAGGCGATTGCCGACGCTGCTCGCGGAGTCCGCGGCGACGTCATCGTCCTCTGCCACGGAGGGCCGATCGCGATGCCCGACGACGCCGAGTACATTCTGCAGCGCACGCAGAACGTGCATGGTTTTTACGGAGCGTCGTCCATGGAACGCCTGCCCGTCGAAATCGCGCTGACCGAGCAGGTCCAGAAGTTCAAAGCGATTTCGTTCGGGTAAAGAAGTCGCAGGCAGGGCCTCCGTCGTGACAATTGTCTCCTGGGCGTCGGGGCAGAGACGCAGCCTACCGAGACCGCTTGCGGCGGGTGCTCTTCTTCTTTGAACTCGCTTTGCGGCGCGAACTGCTGGCGCTGCGGTTACGGTTGGCTCGCCCGGTCTTGTCTGCCTCGTGGCGGTCTGCAGATTTGTTCTGCGAGCGGTGGCGGCCGGACTGCTGCGGGCCCTTGACCAGCTCCCAGTTCAGGGCGCGTTCGTCGGGATCAATCGTGGCGACGCGGACCTGCAGCCTGTCACCCATCCGGTACTGAAAACCGGTTGTGCGACCGGTGATCGTCATTGTGGCCCGGTCGAATTCCAGGTACTCACGATCGCTCAGCGCGGTGACGTGAATGAATCCGTCGACCGGGTACTTCGAGCAGCGGCAGTAGATGCCGGCTTTGACGACGCCGGTGATGACCGCGTCGAAGACCTCGTCGAGCCGTTCGGCGATGAAGCTCAGCAGTTTGACCCGCGTCAGCTCGCGCTCGGCCTGAGCGGCGCGGCGCTCAGTCAGCGAGCAGTGAGTCGCCAGCCGCAACGTCGTCATTCCATCAAGGCCGACATGCTTTTTCCCCGCGAGAATCTGATCGATCAGCCGGTGGACGGTCAGGTCGGGGTAACGCCGGATCGGACTGGTGAAGTGGCAGTAATTCTCAACCGCCAGAGCGTAGTGGCCGTCGTTGGCCGGGCTGTACTCCGCCTGCTTCATGCTCCGCAGCAGTGAAAAGTTGACGGCCTGCTCGAACGACTGCCCTTTCACCTGGTTGAGCAGATCCTGCAGCTCGAAGCGGCTGCTGTGATTGCTCAGCGCCAGGCCGAGGCTTTCGACAAAGTGGGCGAACGTCTGCAGTTTGACCGGATCCGGGCTGCCGTGAACGCGACGCAGGAACGTGATGTTCCGTTCGCGAATCTCCGTCGCGATCGCGCAGTTCGCCGCGAGCATGAACTCTTCGATGATCTGGTGACTCTCGTCGTGCTCGACTTCCTTCGCACCGGACACGCGGCCGTCTTTATCGAGTTCGACTTTGACCTCGGGCAGGTAGAGTTCGAGGGCTCCGTGTTCAAAGCGCCGCCGGCGCAGCGTCATTGCCAGTGCGTGCATGTCGTGCAGAAGCTGCCGGACTTTCTCGCTGACTTTGCCGCGAAACTCGTCCGGATGCTGAATGACCGGCAGCACCTGCTCGTACGCAAACCGCCGCGTGACCTTGATCGCCGATCGGTGAAACTCGGTGCGGACCGGCACGCCTTCCGGTGTGAACTCGATAAAGACCGTCTTTGTGAAACGGACTTTGCCCTGCTGCAGGCTGGCCAGTGCGTTCGAAATCGTTTCCGGCAGCATGGGCAGCACGCGGCCGGGCAGGTAGACGCTGGTGCCGCGTTTCTTTGCCTCGTCGTCGAGTTTGGAACCCTCGCGGACGAAGTGGGCCACATCGGCGATATGCACACCCAGCAGCCAGTGACCTTTCTCGATTTTCTGCAGCGAGATCGCGTCGTCGAAGTCGCGGGCGTCGATCGGGTCGATAGTGACGATGGTCTCGCCGGTCAGGTCGAGCCGGTCGCCGAGGTCGGTCTCGTCGAACGCCGCCGCCTGATCGCGTGCCTCGGCGAGCACTTCTTCGGGGAACTCGTCGGGCAGCCCGAACTCGTGAATGATCGCCAGCAGGTCGACGCCAGGCTCGCCGCGAACGCCGAGAATCTTCGTGAGAACGGCCTCGCCAGACTGGTGCTGCGAGGGGAAGCGGATCATTTCGACGACGACTTTGTCGCCGGGCACGGCGCCTTTCGCGCCGGGATCACCGACGGAGACGGGGTCGGCAAACACGCCGCCGTCGATGCGGACGCGGCCCTGATTCCACTCCTCGAAATACGTGCCGACGAACGTGCGAGTTGCGCGTTCGATAACCTGTTCGACGCGTCCCGTGCGGCGACCGCCAGCATGGCGACGATTGCTCAGGCGAATGAAAACGCGGTCGCCAGTGTGCGCGTCGGCGAGGTGTTCTGAGTAAATGAAGACGTCTTCGAGCGGCTGAGCAGGCGGGCCGGAAGCCTCGTCGCCGTCGGTGCCCGCTGTCGGTGCCGGGTCGGGAATGAACCAGGCACCGTTCATTGTGCGACGCAGAATGCCGGGGATCAGGCCGGCGGTGTCGCCATCCTTGGTGGTCGCGATCAGACGTCCGTCTTCGGTGCGTTCGACCCGGCCACGATTGATCAGCGTGGCCACCGAGTCGTCAAAGCGGGCTCGTTCTTTCTTCTTAACGCCAATTCGCTTGGCAAGCTGTCGCGGCCGCATCGGTTCGTAACCGGGACGCCGCAGATAATCGAGAATCAGTTTTTTGATAGAGGTCATACTCCAACTTGTAACGGGGAACCGGGGAATGAGGAATCGACATTGCTCAACGGCCAGCCTCAACGCGGCGACGCATTTACGCGACGTCGCTAAGTTCGAGTTTGTCACTTTTGGATTGGTGAGGAGACAGATCGACGTCCCTGCGAGAATGAAGGGAGACAGTACTCACCCTTCGCTCGACAAGGACGTCGATCATGGAACTTTGTAACACCTTTCGAGGATTGTTCGAG
>WGMU01000144.1 GCA_016124895.1 bacterium | reverse complement strand
GAACGGAAGTGGGAGACTCCCTGGCGGGGTTCGAACACACCCTGTTAACGGGCGGGGTGTCCGCGAATGCCATCGATGCTTCCGCGTTCACCCTCGGTTCCGTGTCACTGCTGGGAGGTGCCGGCAACGACACGCTGACCGGGAGCAGTTCGTCGGACTTCCTGAGCGGGGAGGCAGGAGACGATACCGTTCTCGGCGGGAGTGGTGACGACACGCTGTCCGGGGGGCTGGGGGACGATTCTCTGGATGGGGGCAGTGGAACACTCGACATTCTGCAGGAGACCGTTGACGGAAACATCACATTCACGGGGAACACTCAGTTTCAGGGAATCGGGACGGATACGTTCCAGAATGTGGAGCAGGCCCGCATTGACGGCGGGGCCGGAAATGATCGGCTGGATGCCTCAGGAATCACCGCGACAACTTTCAACGTCACACTCAATGGTGGTGGTGGCGATGATACGCTGCTGGGTGGTGCTGGAGACGACTCACTGGACGGTGGAACGGGGCACGACCTGATTCAACAGACTCAGGCTGGAACGCAGAACATCTGGTCCAGTGGGATTACCGGCAGAGGCACGGACACGCTGTCCAGTATCGAACTCGCCAGCCTTACTGGATCTGGCGGCAACGATTCGATCTTCGCAGCCGGGTTCTTTGGCAATACTACGCTGAATGGTGAAGGCGGCGACGACACCCTGACAGGCGGGCCTGGCGATGACCTGATCGATGGTGGGGCTGGAACAGACAGTCTGACCGGAGGTGGTGGAAACGACGTCATCACCGGTGGAGAACAGGGAATACTCACCTCAGCAGCAACAGCGTTCTCCGCTGATGTCGATGGAGACGGTCGGACGGACGCCGTCTGGTGGGATTCCACGACCGGTGACTGGATGGTTGCCATCTCGAACGGCAACTCACTGCAACCGGCCGTTTCATTTGGATCGTCCAGCGCCCCGGAGAACCCACTCGATTCACCGCTGACATGGCAGACCGCAGTCGTGGGTGACTTCAACGGCGATGGCCGGCAGGACATCGCCGGGCTGCATCAGTCCGGTGACGCCTGGACCATCCTCCAGGCTTCAGACGATCGTTTTGTCGCAGAAACGGCTTCCAGTCCGACTGGGAACTGGGGCGACGTTCTGGTCGCCGATTTTACCGGCGACGGCAGAGACGAAATCCTACTGGTCGACAGGAACGATCGATCGCTGCATGTCCTGAGACAGGATGCGGTCGCAGGCGGTTTCGTCTCTGGCGACCGCAATGGCGACGGCGTTGGCGATCACCTCGATCTGTGGGGCACGGAACCGCAGGAAATGACCGTGCAATATACCGTGACGGGCGACTTTACCGGCGACGGTCGCAGTGACGTTGCCTGGCTCGATCAGACAACCAGATCGATTGTCGTCGCGGTATCGACAGGAACGGGATTCCTGATTCAGAACTGGTTTTCATTAGGAGCCAGCACAGACTGGAAAGCTGCGTATGCTGGCGACTTTACCGGGGACGGCCTCAGCGACATTGCTGTCCGCTGGGATAATAGTTCGGGTGATACATGGGCCGTCTTTACTTCATCGGGAACTCAGTTCTCGGTGTCCACCTGGGCGACCGGGTTGCCGTCAGCACTGGCTACGGATGTTGCCGACATCAACCGTGACGGGCGTGCGGATATTGTGCTATGCACATCCTCGTCGCAATGGAACGTCTACCTTGCCGATCCGTCCGCCGCGCAGTTCACACCAACGGTCTGGACTGCATCCGACGGCGGTCCCCAGGAGTACTTTCACAAACTCTCCAATGATCCTAATAACCCGCGACATATCTGGATCGTCGACTACACCTTCACACTCGATACGGCACTCACAGCATTCCAGTCGGTCCACAATACGATTGATTTCACTCCGTACTTCGGTCTGATGAAGGGGCCTGATGCCACCCAGTCGACGCTGGAAGGGAATGCCTGGGACCAGTCGGCTCTCCTGGTCAAGGAGATTGAACAGAACGTGGAAACGCGCTATGCGGAGGCGGACGTCACCGTCAATGCGAATGACTTCGACGCATTGAATCACTGGCTGAAAGTTACGTCAGTCGACGCTGCCGTCCATGTGCTTTCTGAGGCAGGTCTGCTGGCCTCTGACGACCGACTCACGCTGAACAGCATCAAATTCCACCATGTCTGGGTGCTGGCGTGGTTACCTGGACCTTCCGGACTCGACTGGCAGCCGCTTGACCCGTCCTGGAAGGACTACCAGCAGAATGAGTCGCTGGGCCAGATCTCCTCCAGTGTCTTTTCGGATACGCTGGCATCGACATTGCTCCCGTCTGCAGCTCCGGGCGTTCGTTTCTCTGATGACTTCGAGCACGGCTACACAACTAACAACGGTCTTGGTCCCTATTACACCCTCACATCTGGTTCACCAACAGACGCAATGGGCCTGGAAAACCATCACTTCCACCCAAGTCCGGCCGACAGCGTTTCGAAGTTCCTCACCAATGGGACCGCTGATTCGACCGCAGGCGTAATTGTTCAGCACAACGAGGTTACTGACAGTAGCGTCTCATTTGACTATGAAAGCGAGAGCCATTCAGACGTCGGCGCATTGCGGGTCAAGATGCGCTGGAACACATCCAGTGGCTCTGAAGAGTATTACGAACTGCAGATTACACGCCCACCAGGCAACTACAATCCTCGCGCACAGTTCTTCAAAGTCCAGAATGGAGTCACAACCGCGCTTGGAAGCTACTCTTATGTGCCATTTCACGGTCGTGCGGTTGTTACGGTCGACGGGACGTCTTTGAAGTTCCAGGTCCATGCCTTCATAGACAACTCGTATCAGGAGTTTGAAAAGAACGCCGTCACTTATCTATCCACGTCTGACGGCGGCATCACCTCACCTGGCCGCACTATCGTTGAGATTCAGAATCCGTCGGCAAGTTACCTTTCCAGGTACTACATCGACCACCTGTCAGTGGACGAAATTATTCCAAATCTCGCCAAGAATTATCCCATTCCTGAGCCGTTTGACGACTTTCGTTCGAATGCTCAGAACGATCTGACATCTCAGTATCGTTCCAGTAACACATCCACACCTTTGTCTACCGCAGATATCGGAACATATGGCGCAGTCACCCAACGCTACTACACGTCCATTCCAGGCTCCTATGGATATGCCACGCTCAGCGGTGTTTCAGAGTCAGCCGAACTGCCCGACACGGATATTCACCAGGTCGTATTTAAAATCAAGGACAGTGCGGGAACCATCCTTCTGGCGAGCACCAAGCTCAATGTACCCGACATCTCACGTGCTCGAATCGAGGTCACTGATACTGCCGCGGGGCAGTATCCAACGCTGACAATTCAAAATCCTGACGGAACGAATGTCATTGCTCCGCTTACCGCTACAGGAGTTCCGTCTGGGGCTCTTACCGTCAAGCTGTTCATGTACGACCCCGGCAATGCCGACCCCAGGGAGGTGGACTACCCGCTGGCCATTGGGAGCATGATGGCGATCACGCTCGATGCCCGTCAGGTCGCTGCGGGCGATCTGGTGGAGCGGAATCAATCGATTGAGGACGGATATGTGTCTCACCTTGTCACGCAGCAGGCTGATTCAGATGCGAAAGCCGAGACCGCCCTGGCCACGATGTCACTGACTGGCGCCGACTACGTTTATCAGCTCACAAACCAGCATGACACCTTCTCGCGGTTAAGCGGGAGCGTGACAGTTCACAGTCTGGTTGGCTCAGTCGCGGTATCCGCGGCGACGCCATCTTCAAGTACCTGGGACGACTTTCTCGACGACGTGATCGTTCCAAACAAGCTTGTCATCGACACAAGAACTTCGTCTTATCGACCTGTCCCGGTCGATGGCCAGGACATCAATTACGCAACAGGCACACTTCACGATGCTGTGGCCCTGGCGGGACGCGCGGCTTCCGTTCTGGAAAGTCAGGTAATCACAGAGCACTTCGATAAGAATGCCATTTCGGCAGTCCAGGGAATTGCTCATGCCCAGCAGGATGGAATCGTCACTCTGAAGCTGTACTACTACAACGGCAATTTCAAGAATGCCATCAGTTCGACGGCTCCCGGGACATTCGGGACGCAGACGACCCTGAAGGATTACCTCGATTTGCCAGCAGCGGTCGAGACCGAAATCGTGCAGGCAGTGCTCGCCGGAGCTACGGTCACGACTCCGCGGTCAATGATCAGCGTCAACGGGTGGTCCGGCGCAGTGCTGCTTGAAGAAGAGTACAACACGGACGACTATTCGCTGAATCCGCTGACCTATACCACATCCAGTGGCAGTTTTCATTTCGGTGGCGAAGCCGCCACAACCGTCACGCCTGTTTCAATTGCTCCAGCAAATCTAAAGCCGGAAGTTGGGCAGTACAGAGGAGACGGGAATATCGTCAACGGGAGCGTGACGGTTTCCAGAGTCGACGTCAGCCTGCCTGCTCCGGGGATGCCGATTGAGTTTGCCCGCACCTACAACAGTCAGGATGCTGTCGATCAAGGGCTGGGGTGGGGGTGGAGATTCAGCTATGCGGATCAGCTCGAACTGTCGACACTGGCCGATGGGTCTGAGATTGTCGTGTGGTACACGGCGGACGGCAACGTTCATCTGTTTGAAGACCAGATGCTGGGGCAGTTTGAATACAGTATGCCGCAGTTTCTGACATCTGTTACCCTGCCCGGAGCCTTCGCGGAGGCGGGGGCGACGTCTGATTCATATACGGTAACTTTGAAGGACGGCACGCAGTATACGTTTGCGAGACCGGCAGGGAGCAGTGACCCTCTCAATCTGTCGGCAATCACCGATCGGTACGGCAACGGAGTGACGATTGACCGCAGCACACCCAATAACTGGGTGGTCAGAGACGCTGGAGGGAACCTCAGACTGACCATCCAGAATGACGGGACCGGGCATGTCTCATCCGTGAGCGACTCGAGCGGCCGCGTGTGGTCGTATGCCTACATGACCGACGGCGGTCGCACATACCTGGATCACGTTACGAGTCCCATCAACGCAGACACCGCCGAGCAGATCGAGTCATATGGCTACGAGAACTTTGGGCTCGACGGCTCGGGTACGGCAGCTCCGCTGAATCTGACAGAGATCAGAATATCCGGGGCGGACGTCTCCGCACCTGTCGCAACATGGGAATACTGGTACGACCATAAAGGGCGGATTCTCAGTGAGACGGATCCCACCGGAGCCGAGACGCGATACGCCTACAGTCCAGGTACACGTACCACGAAAATCACAGACCCGCTCGGGCGGATTGAGGAAGTTCGCTTCGATGCGGTCGGTCGGCCCATTATGGACATTTACGCCGACGGAACACGTATCACGCAGGAGTGGCAGAGTTCGATTTTCCCGCAGATGCTGTCTGAAACAGACGTGTTTGGGAACACGACCCGCTACGATTACACGTGGGCTGGAAATCTCCTGAGGCAGACTGTCGAGAACGCGGAGACTCCTGATACAGCACAGAATGAGGTGCAGGTTGACCTCGTCACCGAATACGCATGGCTCCCGGTCAATGATCAGTACGGCGCGGCGGCGGACGTCAATGACCGTGTCTTCTATCTCCTTGACGCCGTCAATGTCTTTCGGAATGCCACGCTGACTGACGGGACGATGCAGCCGTCAGGGAGTCGGCTGACCGATTACGTCTACGAACCGGATCCCGGCACTCAAGGCAGCGGATACAAAGGAAATCCGATTGCCGTCACTGATCCTGGTCTGCAGACGACGACCTACACTTACACATCTCAAGGGCAGGTAGAGACCGAAACGGCGCCCCGCGGGAACGTTGCGGGAGGCGAAAATCGCTTCGTCACCCATTACGAGTATGACCCGGTATTCGGTGCGGTCACGATGATTGACCTCCCCGATCTTGACCCGGATGTTGACGGTCCTGATGCAGACACGGTGCCGTACAACGACTACCCGGAGCTTATCTATGAGTACGACGAGTACGGTAATCAGAAGTCAGTCAGGGAGCCAACTGGCCTGAAAACGTTGTTTACCTATGACCTGCTCGGCCGCCAGCTGACTGAGACCGTCGAGGACGCGCTGGGGACCGGAGTGAACGCGACAGCGTCTTACCGATATGATGTTCTCGGTAATGTGACATCTGCTGTGGATCCTCGTGGAAACACAGTCGTGCAGGTGTGGAACCCGCGTGGCGATCTGCTTGCCGTGCAGCAGGCCAATGGTGAGCAAACGAGATATGCATACGACGCGGCCGGCAATGTAATCGCTGCGGTTGACCCAGTCGGCCGTACGACGATGTACCTTTACGATGAACGTGACCGGGTCGTAGAAGCCGTAAGGGCAGATGGGGCAGTCGCATTCAACCGTTACGATGGTGCCGGACACCTGCTGGCTGCCACCGATGAGAACGGAAATGTCACTCAGGCGCGATTCGACCGTCTTGGAAATCCTGTGCTGGTAACAGACCCACTCAATCATTCCGTAAGCAGCCAGTATGATGTCTTCGGAAACGTTGTACAGACCGTTGATCAAAACAACCACGCGACGTCGTATCAATACGATCTTCTTGACCGGCTGATTGAAGTGCGCGGCGAGGAGAACAGCGCAGAAACGGTCGATTACACGGCATTTCTCAGTTCAGGGGTCGTGACAACGACGCTTTATGAGTTATCCGGATACCAGCCAGTCCCACAGAACCTGGAAACGCGAAAGTTCTACGATGAATGGGGACGCGTCGTACGCGTGGAAGATGCTCTGGAGAATTCGTCGACCACGGAGTACGACGAATCAAACCGCGTTATCAGGACGATGGATGCGGAAGGGAGAGTAACGGATTACGTATACACAGACGGGAATGGAGTGATGCGTCCGTGGGTTCAGGAGCTGCTTGGACCTGCTCCCGACCCAGCGAACCTGTCGGTTCGGCCTGTCACCTCCTTTGAGTATGACGAAGCCGGCAACGTCATCAAAACAGTAGACGCCGTCGGGGACGGGGCAGTTCATACGGCGACGGCAGCCTACGATGTGGCTGGGCGAGTCATTCTGCAGACGCAGGCATTCGGAACGAGCGTCGAGTCGACGACCGAGACGATCTATGACCCGGCAGGCCAGGCCGTTGCACAGATTGATCCGCTGCAGCGAGCGACAACCGTCCGCTACGACGTGCGCGGGCAGGTCATCCGAGTGACGGGACCGGATCCTGATGGTACCGGGCCTCAGACTCCAGTGGTGCTGGCATTCAGCTATGACCCTGCCGGGAACCGGCTGACGGCAACTGATCCACGTGGAAATGTGACAACCTACACATACGACGCACTGAATCGCGTGGCATCAGTGACCAGTCCCGATCCGGACGGCCCTGGGCCAGAGGCAGTGATTACGAAGTCCAGTACCTATGATGCAGCCGGCAATCTGGTCCTTGCCACCGTGAGCGCTGACAGCCAGGTCCGGCAGACTGGATACGCTTATGACGGACTGAATCGACTCGCCGATATCTTCCAGCCGAATCCCGATCTGCTGCCAACCGACCCGGACTACGGAAGAGTCTTCGACAGTGAGGGGATGTCTCTTTCAGGTGTCCTGACAGCTTCCGCGACGTACGACACGCTGGGGAATGTCGTGATGGTTACCGATGCACGGGGCCGGGACACCGGGTATGAATACGACAAACTGAATCGCATCGTGAGCGTTGTCGCGCCGAATGCCCAGACCGGCAAAGCCTACGACACATCAGGCAATCCGCTTGGCCTGGTCACTGACCTGGAATACGACAACGTGGGGAACCTGACAAAGTCCACCGTGGATCCCAGTGGTCTGGATCAGATTACGGAATGGAAGTACGACGGCCTGAACCGGCAGACAAAGGAGACCAGTCCCGATCCCGATGGTACGGGATCGCGCGTGACGAACTACGAGTACGATCTGCTCGGCAACCTGCTGAAAACCACTGAAGCGGCCGGGACCGATCTGGCGCGAGAGACTGAGTATCAATACGACGAACTCAATCGGCTGACCGCGACGCTGATACCGGATTCCAGCATCACCGATCCGTCAGATCCAGACTACGGGATGACGCGTGACGGGCAGGAAAATCCGCTCGGGCTGGTGACCCGAACGGAATATGACCTTGCCGGGAATGTCACGGCGACCATTGAGGAATACGGCGCAGATCAGCGGCGGACTGAGTATGTGTACGACGCGCTCGACAGGCTCGTCGCCACCACCAGTCCCGATCCGAATACCGGACAGCCCGTCAACCTGACAACGCGTTTCAGCTATGACGCGGCTGGGAACCAGACACGCGTTACCGACCCACTGGGAAGACAGTCGGAGACGGTTTACGACAACCTGAACCGGCCAGTACAGCAGATCACTGTAGACCCGGACTATGACTGGCCCGTCGGCCCGGTGTTATTCATGACGCGTGACAGCTCCGGTGCGATCATCGGGCTGGTCACAAGCGTCACTTATGATCCGTTCGGTAATGTGGCGACCGTGACCGATCCACTGGGTCGGGTCAGCAGCCGCGAATATGATGTGCTCAACCGCCTGGTCACCGCAACCGCACCGGACGCCGCTACCGGGCAGGCAACCGGAGGCACC
The DNA here is from genome assembly GCA_016124895.1 of bacterium. Lineage (GTDB taxonomy): Bacteria > Planctomycetota > Planctomycetia > Planctomycetales > Planctomycetaceae > JAPOLP01. Next base: position 10,993 of record WGMU01000144.1, on the reverse strand, counting down.
ACGCAGTACGCCTACGACGATGTTGGAAACATCGTCGGCATGACTGATCCGCTCGGGCGGACATCGGCTTTCGAATATGACGCACTCAATCGGGTCACAAAGCAGACTCTCCCGAACGCAGAGACCGGCGAAGCCACCGGGGCTGAAACAGACTTCACTTATGATCTGGTCGGCAACCTGACATCTGCGACCGATGCACTGGGGCGGTCGACCTCCTATGCGTATGACAATCTCAACCGACAGATTTCTGTCACGCAACCGAATCCTGTTTATGACTCACTGCCCGGGCCGGTCACAGAGACTCGCTATGACATTCTCGACCGGGCTGTCAGCGTGATTGATCCGCTGGGCAGGACGACCAGCTATTCCTATGACACGCTCAATCGCCTGGTACAGGTGACTCAGCCGGATCCGCAGACAGAACAGCCGGACGGCCCCACCACAGTGTGGCAGTATGACGCGTTCGGAAATCTGATTCAGGTGACCGAGCCGCTCGGTCAGACCACGATTTATGAGTATGACGCACTGAACCGGCTCACGGGCGAAAGTCTGCCGGATCCGGCGACCGGACAGGCAGCGACCGGCCCGCATGCAACGTTCGTCTATGATGCTCTGGGCAACCTGACGGAGCAGACGGATCCGCTGGGCAGGACGACCAGCTATTCCTATGACACGCTGAATCGCCTGGTGCAGGTGACTCAGCCGGATCCGGTCACCGGAGGGGCGACTGGTCCGACCTTGACACAGACATACGATGCCGTCGGCAATGTGACGTCCCGGACTGATGCACTGGGGCGGACGACCTCCTACGCGTATGACAATCTCAACCGGAATTCAAGCACGACGCTGCCACACCCCAGCGGTGAGCATCCCGGCAACGGTCCCCGGTACACAACGGAATATGATCTCGCTGGAAATGTCCTGCTCACCACAGACCCGAACGGCAGCCAGACCGCCTACGCGTATGATGCGTTGAACCGGCTGGTCCAGGTGACACAGCCCGATCCGGTCACCGGGCTGGCCACGGGAGCAACAACATCGTATGCGTATGACCTGGTCGGAAATCAGATTCGTGTCGAGGATGCTCTCGGTCGAGTGACCCTGACTGACTACGACCGCCTGAATCGCGTGGTCCGGGTGACTGATCCGGATCCGGACGGTACCGGTCCACTGCATCAGCCCGTTCATGAGTGGTCCTATGATCTCACCGGCAATGTGCTCACGGCAACTGACCCTCGGGGAGCAGTCACCGCCTACAGTTACGACAATCTGAATCGGTTGATCAGAATGACGCTTCCGGATCCGGATGGTACCGGATCCGGCTACACGGCACCGGTCACGACCTGGCAGTACGACGATATGAGCAATGTGGTCAGCACCACGGATGCCAATGGGATCGAGACCGGATACGTCTATGACTTCCTGAACCGGCAGACGGAACTGGTCCAGGCTGATCCGTCTCTGGCACCGACCGACGCCAACTACGGCAAGGTATTCGATTCGACCGGCGCGATTGTCGGGATCGCCGCCAGTACGGCATACGACCCCGTCGGGAATGTGTTGAGCAGAACGGATTTCGCAGGACGTACGACTTCGTACCGGTATGACGGCCTGAACCGGCCGGTCTCTATCACGCAGCCACCAGCGGACGACGGGCTGGCCGGAGCGGAAACGACACTCACCTACGATGCAGCTGGCGAACCCGTTCTGAAAACCGAAGCTGCTGGAATGACTCTGGAACGCCAGACAGAGTACCTTTACGACAGACTTGGCAGACTGACGTCAGTCTATGTTCCCGATCCGACGACACCGGACACGGATCCCGATTACGGTCAGACGCGCAATGCGGCCGGCACACTGATCGGACTGGCGCAGGTTCAGAAGTCTTACGATTCAACCGGCCGGGTGACTTCTGAAACCGATGCGGAAGGACGCACGACGACCTACGAGTATGATGCACTCGGTCAGTTGACCACAGTTTCCCTGCCCGATCCGGATGGTTCCGGGGCCACTTATACGTCACCCGTGTATCATTTCCAGTACGATGCTGTCGGGAACCATGTCCGCATGGTCGACCCGCGCGGAGCTGAAACGGAATGGGTCTATGATGGCCTGAATCGAGTCGCCTTTGAAGTGCAGCCGGATCCCGTCACGGGGATTGCCCTTGATGACCACGATGTGTCGGATGCATCGAATAATCAGAACAGCGGCCAGTCGCCTCGCGTGGGAGTCACGACCCAGTACCAGTACGACGGCAACGGAAACATCGTCGCAGTGACCGACCCACTGAGCGGTGAAACGACGACGTCATACGACACTCTGAATCGGCCAGTCCAGACGACATCTCCTGATCCGGATGGGGCGGGACCGGCGGATGCCGCACAGACAACGTGGACATACGATTCTGTCGGTAACGTCCTTTCGGAATCAAACCGACTCACCGAAACCACATACCACAGCTACGATGTCCTGAACCGGTTGACGGGTACCACCGATCCCAACGGGGATTCCACGCATTTCACCTATGACACCGTTGGCAATCTGCTCTCACTCGAAGACGCTTCCGGGAACGTGACGACATTCACTTATACGGATCTGAATCAGCTCAAGTCAGAAACCAATCAGCTCCAGGACACGCGGACCTACGCTTATGACACACTCGGACGGCAGGTCAGTGCGACAGATCGCAACGGTTACGTGACTGACTACGAGTACGACATTCTGGACCGCCTGACACAGGAAATCTGGAAGAACGGCTCGACTGTCGTCAATACCGTCAACAGGGGGTACGACAATGTCGGCAACCTGACTTCCAGTTCCGACAACACCACCGACTATTCCTGGGTCTATGACGATCTGAATCGTGTCACGCAGAGCACCCTCATCACGGCGGTCGCGGGGAATACACAGAAGGGCGTCTTCGACTACATGTATGATGACAACGGCAACGTGCTCAGTCGCGAGACGACCATCAACGATAACGCAGTGTCTGCAGTGACGGACACTTACGCATACGACTATCTGAATCGCATTGACGTTCAAACCCGGACCGGCTCGGCGATCGTCGACCAGCAGGTGGATATTGACTGGAATGCGCTCGGACAGCTTAAGAAGATCACTCGAAACACTGATTCCGTCAATGGATTCGATGATACCGTTGTGGTCACCGACTACGGATACGATCAGGCACACCGGTTGACTGATCTCACTCACAGCCAGGGCAGCGCTGTCCTGGCCGATTATCACTACACCTATGATGCAGCGAATCGTATCACGCAGACAGACTCGCTGGCGGACGGCACGGTTGATTTCGCCTATGACGATTTCGGGCAGTTGACCGGGGCGACGTATTCGAACGGGACGTCTGCTGAAGACTACAGCTACGACAGCACCGGAAACCGCAACAGCAGTGCTGACGGATACGCCGTCGGCCCAAACAACCAGGTCACGTCTTCGCCGGGAGTGTCTCTATACCAGTACGATGGCGAAGGAAACCGCACTCAGCGCGTCAATGACGACGACACTTCGGTTGAGTACGTGTGGGACCAGCGTAACCGGTTGACCCAAGTGACGTTCGAGGATGCCAATGGCCAGACGACCAAAGTCGTCGCCTACTTCTATGACACCTCAGATATGCTGATTGGCAAGCAGGTGGATTCGAACGGCGACGGGGCGGTGGACACGACGGAGCGCTACATCGTCGAAGATGGACAGGTCGCCGCTCAACTGGATGCTGCCGGTCACTTCGAGCATCAGTACATGCACGGCCCGACCGTTGATCAGGTTTTTGCTGACGAGACGGCGCTGGGCGATGTCCTTTATCCGCTGACTGACAACGTGGGGACCGTACGTGATGTGGCGACGCACCTGGCGACCGGAACGACAACAGTTCCCGACGGTTATCATCGGACGTATGACAGTTTCGGGAACCTGACGTCCGCTCTGGCAGACGATCATGTGTTTGCGTTTACGGGTCGCGAATTCGATTCAGTCTCTAAACTGCAGTATTCCCGCAAGCGCTGGTATGACCCGGCCGTGGGCAGATTCATCAGCGAGGATCCGATTGGATTCTCGGCAGGCGATCCAAACATTACGCGGTACGTGGTAAACAACCCAGTCAGCCACACTGATCCTCTGGGGACCACGGAGCCGGTTGATGACCCATGGGGGCCTTCGCCACCAGATTCGCTGCCCGGTGGAAGTGGCTCAACCGGAGGAGGAACAGGTGGAGGGACGCATCCCGGTACTCTGCCACCAACCGGAGGCGGGAGCACAACCGGAGGAGGGGGCACAACCAGCGGAGGGGGCCAATCGGCTTCGAGTCATACTCCCCCCCAGGCCGTTCGCCACACAGTGATGCTGGATTCAAATCAGCCAGCTCAGTCAAATCAGACTCAAACCCAGTCAACCGCCGCAAAGACAAAGAAAAAGAAGAAGAAAAAGAACAGCAAGCCCATTGTCAAGGCCACACCTGAGCAGATTGCAGCGCATGAGGCAGACAAGGCAGAAAAGGCGGCAGCGAAGAAAGCGCGTGAGAAGGAGGCCGCGGCTGCGAGAGAACGAGAGGCCGCGGCTCAGAGACAACGACAGGCCATAATCGATCCCGAGCAGCTAAAGCTCAATGACCTTGTATGGCGTTCAAAACAATTACCGAAAACAGGCCCTCAGACAGCAGGTGATCCTCGTCTCCTGGCAGACAAGTGGCGGCTACTGGGTAACCCGCCAGGCACACCACCTGTTGTCCCGCAGCAGCCTCAGGGACCGACGGTTCCTCCTTCCAGGTACGTCATCGACGACTCAGGAGCTCGCTGGCTCGAAAGTGAATATCGTAGAATCGCTTCAGCCGGAAATGGTGACCTGCCGGAGTTTTTGCAGAAAGAAAAAGACAGAGCCGCTGCGCTCGACGAAGGGGCGTATATCGATGGAAATGGCAGACTTATCGATCCGAACGCCATATCTCCTCCCGGTGGCGGAGGTCAAGACACACTCCAAGGGGAACATATTCCAGATGCTGCTACGCTTGCTGATCTTATGAGCAAGTATCACGAAGAGTTTTACCAACCCGCCAATGAACAACATGCACGGCTGGATGAACTCTATTTCTACGGGCTGCTTGCCGATGACTCGTACGTATATAATCCAGACAGGGCAGATGCAGACACGAAGCTGTTGATGGCCAGATACGAACACGTTAAGGCGTACGAGTATAAGAGTGGGCTCAAAGCGGATCTCTTTGCCGGGCAAGACGGTGAAATGGTTTTGGCTTTCACGGGAACCGAGGGGTTTATTCCAATTAACCGGGACTGGCGTGCAGATATTACTCAAGACCTCGGCGGATTTTCACAACAGCATGATGAGGGCATCAAACTTGCTCGTGACTTAGCGGAAACCTTCGACAATCTGACGTTCGTCGGACACTCACTGGGAGGCGGTCTTGCTACTCTTGCTGGTATCGCAACAGGTCGCGATGTGTTTGCCTTCAATCCAGCCGGTGTCCATGACAGAACATTCCGGCGACACGGGCTAGATCCAAAATTCCGTGACGGAAACGTGGTGACCGTTGCGAGACTCGAGTATGACGTTCTCACTCACACACAAGACGACCCCATTCTTGGCATGTTTATGCCGGACACTGTTGCAGATAACGTGTACGTATTCCCCTCTTCGGACAACAGGTTTACGCAACACAAGATGGGTAAGCTCCTTGATTCAATGCGAGGCCGGCTGGGCGAACCTCGCCCCCTTGGCTATGTCGGGTCAGGTGGTCGCCCCCTGATTCAGGGTCTGTCTGACAGTGTTCAGTCTGCTCCAGACTCATTCTTCGAGGAATTCCTTAACGCGATGAGGAGGAGCGCCGGCGGTCGTGCGCCATTCTGACATCGAGGCTTAACTGTTAGCATCCATCAGGCTGATAGTCGCCTCTGCCTTCAGAATTCTCCGCGACTGGCGCCCAATCTAGAAGGATGCGTTCTTCCTGGCAGTAATCTGGAACTTCGGAGTTGTGCATGCGACGGATAATCTTATGGATCCCGAGAATGATCCCCGTACTCGCCTTGCTTTCTGGGGGGTGCGACGACGCGAGCCATTTGACATCGGAAGTCACAGATTCAACAGGCGTTCACTTTGCGGGCGCATCGAGCGACGGCGCAAGTCAGGACGCGGATCAGAGTGATCTCGCGTCGTCCACTACTGGCCGCATTGTGCTTGACGGCGTGTCGATGAAACTGGCGGGGGTGGTTGAAGTTGGGAGTCTCCAAGCGTTGGAGTACTATCCGGAAGGGGAGTCAAGTGAAAAGTGGTCGCGGCGTTTGATCGTGGACTTCTATTCGACGCCACAAAGTCATGAAGACAGGGTGAAAGACCGTATGGATGTTGTCCTGACGGCGGCTCCGAGGGCGTTTACGGAAGTAGTAACAAGTCGCGAATCCGATCAATCGACCTTGGTGTATGCTTACGAACAAGAAGATGGAACGGTAAGAGAGGGCGTGTATTTATGCCGCAATGAAGCAGGAGGAACGAAATTGGTTTGCGTAGGCGTCACTTGGCGTTTCGTAGCCGCGAATGGTAGACGAAGGGAGCCGGCTTCTCGGGACGTACTGCTGCGCAGGGCGCAAGAAATCGAGGAATTGCCGATACCGGCTCCGATTGCTCGCAGGCCGGATACGGAAAAAGGTGATGGCATACCGATATACGTTGTACCATTTTACGACCACCGAGGACCTAAAGTCAGGTGCGGAAAGTTTGACCGCGACCTCGAAACCGCAACATCAGAGACGATCGGAAACACGATCGAGCGAATGACACGAGAATGGGATGAGCTGAACATCGTGTCGATGTACGTCGCAGCGATTAGATTGTTTGAATGCGGGCATCATGATGATGCAATCATCTGGTTCTATGCAGCGAATATAAGGGCACAGTTGTTTGCGTCGCTATTCGAGAGCACCGAGGAACGGCGACCGGGCACTCTACAGTTCGAACTGACATCTGCTCATTCGGCGTTTCAGCAACTCGGCGGGCAGTACATCAACGAGGAGGTGTTTGCGGACAAGAAAAAGGCGAAGAAGCTCATTCAGAAGAGCATGGACTTGTCCTCTGCCGTGCCGAAGTTTGAAAAGGCGTATCCGACTCTGAAGTTGCGAGACACAGGCAAGTGGGACGAGAAGCTTGCTGCAGTGCTCGACAACTATGGTGAGATGCTGGACTGGTTGGATAACGGGGCCGACAGCGAGGATGATGTTTCCCTCTCAAATTGATCTCATCCTATCGCGGCCTGACGGCCGCAACCAAAGGGCGGATGTCAGGAGTCGAGGGCTGAGGGGGGGAACTGTTCGTCCTGCAGCATTCCGCGCGGATCAAAGAGCATGCCGAATTGTAAGCTCCAGCCAAAGTGCATGTTGACAGGGTGTCTATCTTTCGAGGATTTCTTCGGGAGGCGGCATCACTGGCTTCGGAACCGACGGTCTCCTGACCCCGTAACAAGCATTAGACGCCAACATAGAGTGGTCCTGCGCTGTCTGGATTCTGCGTCGGGCAACGATGGGCGGTACTGAACTGGGTACAGAAACCAGCGTGACCTGCAAGAAATCCTGTGAATCGCTGGGAAAACGACATCCAGACAGTCTTGTCAAGCAGTTTCAACAGGCCGGCACAGCACGGGATTTCCAATCCGTAGAATGGCAGGCGGCCACTCATCGACGTCAGAGCCAAAAGGGCGATAGGCGTCCTGTCGCCCCGACTCGGGTCCAAAACAGCTCTTTGCATTGATTGCGATGAGTTGTTTTTCGTTTGTCAGCAGTAATTCACGCGATCCACGGTGCCCATGCTGTTCGATTCGAACACTCAGTTTGGTCCAGACAGTGAAGAAGACGAATTCCTCACGTCTGCCTTGAGACAGATGGTTTTAAGGCATTCAAATCTCGTCGCGACTCTCGCTGTTCGGAAGGCGGGTTCGAGCTCTGTTCAGGGATGAGTCGCGACACTCCATATTGGGCATCCGGGCAGACAGTCCCTTCGTGAGCAGAGAATGTGCGTGAAAACGCGATTTGAAGCGTCCCATTCCATAGAGGACGCGGCTGCGGTGCAGGGAGCATGCGCGCCAGTCTCTGGGAGAGGTGATGAATGTCTGATTGGAGAACATCAAGGCGATCTGTACTTACAAAGTTGCTGTTTGCGGCTTGCTGCGCGGTGACGGCGCTCGCGGCAGAGTGTGCCGAGGCTCAGTCGGCCCGCAGCAACGGGCACGTGTTGAGCGTGATTTTCGCGGAACAGCACCTGGAAGAAGCAGCGCTCGAAGTTCGCCGTCGGTCGGCCGCAATGACAACGGACGCTCGGTTCGAGTATCTGTCGAACTGGGTGCTTCCCGGTTCCGATCATGCCGTTCTGCGGTTGGGACTGGAGTTCGTGCCGACCGATCCGGCACCGCCAGTCAGTGAAGCGTACGCGATCCATACCTGGAAAGATCCAGCATCCGTCGCGACGGGCGAATCGGCAATCGCGACGGGGGGATATCCGGTCTCGCCTGCGCTCGATCTGATGGAGGCGGCTGTGGAATTAGGGAGACTGAGCGAAGTCCGCGAGCGGATCCTGCAGGCGAAGGTCGATGGGGAGTTGCAGGAGCGATGCGGTCTGACGTTGCTGCTGCTGAACGACCTCGCGCGCGGTGACTTCGAATCAGCATGTGCGTCTCTGGACGATCTCGGGGGGCGTGTCCGGGGAGGTGCCAAGGAGAGCTTTGTGGCACGATGGCCCGAGACACTCGCGGTGTGGGCAGGCCTCCAGCATCCGCAGACGCGCGAAGCAGCGTCGGAAATTCTGCACGTCATGCTTCAGGATCAGGTGCGATCCGGGTATGCGAACGGTCCCGATCGATGGGACCGCGGCGTGACTGCAATGGCGGGGCGACTGAGGCAATTGGAATTGTGGGATACGGAGGGGGTTGCCGTCGGACGTTTTACGGCGGCATCAGCTCTGAGGAACTGGTCGCCCGTCAGTCGCACGACGGCGCTGACTCGAGGCGAAGGGTTTCCGTGTACTCACTGGAGTCGGTTCCCCGGAGGCGTGGAAAAACTGGCGGGGCACAATGAAGACTATCTGATGTATCGCATTCCATTGCGCGGGAACTTCGAGGTGGAGTGCGATGTGAGCACCGTTGGGTGGCGGGACTGCCATCTGTCGGTGGCGGGGGTCTGGGTTGCTCCCGTCTACGACCACGGGGCGTATTCGCTGGGTGAATTCCGATCGGGGCGTCCGTCGGCAAGTCTGAATCCGCAGATGTCCGAATTTGGCGAGTGGATCCGGTATCGTGTGGTCGTTCGAGACCGGTTGTGTACGACGTACTTCAATGGCCGCGCGGTGCATCGGGAATCGCTTCCAGAAGAGCATGATCCGTGGTTGGCTATTCGCAGCCCTTGGTATGCGAACAGCACCGTCCGAGGACTGCGGATCACGGGGGAGCCGGTGATTCCGGAGCAGATCCGCATCTCGGCCTTCCCCGATCTGACCGGCTGGACGGCCTACTATGATGAAACCGTGGCGAGCGACGGCAGCGACTGGAGCCACTCCGGCGATTTGGAGCATGGCGGTGGAATCGTCGGGCGTCGCAACCCGCTTCTGGCAGGCACGCACCAGGAAAGCCTGCTGCGTTATCAGCGTCCGCTGCTGGAAGATGGAACTATCGAGTATGAATTCTACTATGGGGACGATCGCTTTCATGTCCATCCAGCGCTCGACCGCCGCGCGTTCGTGCTGACCCCCGACGGCGTCCGCGTCCATTGGATCTCTGATGGACGCTACGACCGGACAAGCCTTGACCCGGCGAATCTCAATGACGAACCGGAATGCCGCCGTGGGCCGGACAGGCTCCCGTTGAAACCGAATGCCTGGAATCGATTGCGACTCGTGCTGACCGGCAAAACGGCTGATCTGTTCCTGAACGGGCAGCCTGTTTACCGCTGCCCGCTGGAGCCGACGAATCAGCGCACGTTCGGCCTGTTTCACTTTGCTGATCGCACGGAAGCCCGCGTGCGGAACATCGTCTGGACGGGGAACTGGCCGAACGAAATGCCTCCAGTTCAGGAACAGGAACTCGCCGGAACGGGAACCGATTTTCTCGACGAACGGCTCAAGGAACTGACGGCCGTGTTCCAGCACGACTTTCGTCGCGACCGGCTCCCCGGATCGCTCTTTCTCGTCGTCGCGCGTCACCTCGAACAGGAGGTCCGCCTCACCTCGGACGGGCTGCTCGTCACGTCTCCGAGCCGGGATGAGTATGTCCCGACGTTTATTGCCCCGAAACTGAAAGTACACGGAGACTTCGACATCGTCGCTGAGTTCGACGCTCTCTCAACCGCGGTGTCATTGGGGGGTTCCAGCGGAATTTCTCTCCGGTCAATTCTGGACGCCCCCAATGAGCAGAGCACGATCTATCGGGGATTCGTCCGAAATCCTCATCCGGAGGGTCGGCAGATCATGCAGTCCATTTTCTTGCGAAATACGCAGGAGGGACCGCGGTTGACGTTTCACGACACGACGTCCGAAGAGGCGACGTCGGGCCGATTGCGGCTTGCGCGGCGCGGAGAGATGGTCTACTGCCTGTTCGCTGAGGGGGACTCGTCGCAGTTTCGCATCGTGACACAGGGACCGCTTCCCAATGAGGGCCTCCTCCGGGACGGTGTGCGGCTGACGGCGGCGACGCAGGGAAAGTCCGGGTCGACGAGCGTAGTGTGGAAGAGTCTGACGATTCGCGCCGAGCAGATTAACGACGTGCCGGACGTCAACTGATGCACCGCGTTGCTCCTGGTTCTCTGCACCACAGTCTGTCAGCAAGAAGCCCACTGGCCGCGCTGTTTCATTGAGGTTCCGAAAGCGAAGTGCTCGCTGTAACCGTATTTGGTCGTAAGCGCCAGCCGAAGTGCATGTTGACGTGGTGATTACTCTTCGGAGTTTTTCCGGGGAGGATGCATCGTGGGACGAGGTTATCCGGCGGAGCGGT
>WGMU01000085.1 GCA_016124895.1 bacterium | reverse complement strand
CTGATCCGGAGCCCACTTGCGAAACGTCTTACCCATCCCTGATCACCTGCCTGAGAGAAAGCGAATCCCGACAGACCCCTTCATCGCAGATATCGACCACGATTTCCAGGTCAGCTTGGGATTCTCGGACAGACTCCTAGTGAGCAATGCAGAATCGTGGTGCTTCAGGAAACGCCCGATGGACCTGCAGAACCGGGTTCTGAAACAGCTCACGCTCCGAGGTCACGGCAGAGGTCGTCAATGCGGCGTTCGAGGTCGGCGAGTTCGTTGCGTAAGGAGCTGATCTCGCTGGTGAGTTCCTGGTTCTGCTGTCGGAGCAGAGCAACGTCGCGGCGCAGGGTTTCGAGTTCAGAGGAACTGGTTGCTGATGAGGCGGGTCGCGATGCGGCGGGGGATGCGACATACATCGGGGCCGGCGAATGGTTTGAGGGGCTGTCGTCGTCCGGGAGAGTGGCCATCGGCTGGGCTTCGCCGGCGCGATAGAAGCCGTGGTCGACTTCGACGCCACGTTGTTCAAGTGCTCCGCTTGCCTGGACGTAACCCTGCTCCAGCAGGCTCTGCAGCTCGTCGCGGAGCGTACCCAGGTCGTTGATCGGCACCATCCTGCTGGCTCGGCCACGGAGTTCGCCCAGCGTCTGCCGGCCACGGAGCAGCAGTTCGGTGATGATCGCGAGTTGCGGCTCGGTAAACGGAAACCGCTTCCGCATGTAGTGGCGATAGCGCAGAGCCCGGCCACTGTCGGGATGCAGCTCGCCGACCAGGCCGAGTTCTTTCAGTTCGTGCAGCACGTCTTCGACGCGGTCTTCGTCGTAATCAACGACCGGTGAGCGGTTGCTTTTCTGATTACAGCCTGTCGCAACGGCCTTCAGCGTCAGCGGGTAATACTCGGGCGTCGTGAAAGCTTTTTCGAGCAGCACGCCCAGCACTCGCTGTTGAGCAGTACTCAGCTCACGGACCGGTAAGAGTTCGGATTCGCCAGTCTCAGGATCGCTCATGGTTCCTCCCTGAAGCGTCAGACCGCCGGGCGGTCGATATCGAAGCGGTCAGTGGTGCAGGCATATGGAATACCGCCGAGTTGGCTGATTGTATCGAGCTTCGGTGGATCGGCACGGCAACGGTCGTCGAGTCATCAGCCGAATCATGTGCGCGTCGAGTTCGTTGTGCGAAGCGTTTCCTGGTTGAGTTCCACGACGCTGCTCCTGTGCCGGGTTGTGTTTATTCGCCGTGAATGGTGACCACGAGGCGGCGTGAATCGGCGCGGTCGCGGTGTTCGCACAGGTAGATGCCCTGCCAGGTGCCGAGCACGGGACGGCCGTTGCGGATCGGGATCGTGACCGAACTGCCCAGCATCGACGCTTTGACGTGAGCCGGCATATCGTCGGGACCTTCCAGCGTGTGCCGATACGGAAAGTCCTCGCGAGCGATCAGGTTGAAGGCGGTTTCGAGATCGCGTGGTACGTCGGGATCAGCATTTTCGTTGATCGAAAGTGAGGCCGACGTATGCAGAATGAAGATGTGCATCAGTCCGACGCTGATCTCCCGCAGTTCCGGAACGGCGGTACAAACCTCGTCCGTAATCAGATGGAACCCGCGACGAAACGGAGGCAGGCGAATTTCGTTCTGAGACCAGCTCATGGCGGATTGGCAGCGATTCAGGGGCGACGGTTGGGCGACCGGACTGTAAAAGCCGCCCGACGATTCCTCCAGCGCCGAAAACGCAGGACGCGGCGTTCGGCTGAACGCTGACGATTCGCCACAATCGGAACCACCGTTTTGCCAGGTGTCGACGTTCGGCAATCGAGGTCCGGCGGACGTGCGTTCGGGGAGTGGCGTCAGGCAGACTGTCGCCAGCCGACTCAACTCGACGCGTTCAAGGCGATCGGCGCGGCAGGGCGATTTCTGATATGGCACGAGATCCAATTCCGGAAGCAATTTTTCAATGGCTGACAGCAACTCGTTCAAACCTGATCTGCGGATCGCTGGCTGCGGCCTGCTGATGGGAGCTGCGGATATTGTGCCCGGCGTTTCCGGCGGGACCGTCGCCCTCGTACTGGGCATTTATCACCGCCTGGTCACCGCGATCAGTCATGTTGACGGGACTGCGGCGCGGCTCGTTCTCCAGCGACGATTCAAAGAGGCGGCCAACCACGTCGATCTGCGGTTTCTCACCTCACTGGCGATCGGCATCGGAACAGGCATCGGAGGGCTGGCGTTTCTGATGCACTACCTGCTCGAACACCAGTTGCAGTTCACGTTTGCGGTGTTCTCGGGGCTGATTCTGGGTTCGGGAATTCTCGTCGGGCGGAGCATTCCCGTCTGGAACGGGCTGACAGTTCTCAGTGGTGTGGCCGGTCTTGTGTTCGCCTGGTGGGTCGTCGGTCTTGATTCGTTGCAGCATCCGCCCGACACGCACTGGTACCTGTTTCTGTGTGGGCTGATCGGCATCTGCGCGATGATTCTGCCTGGGATCAGTGGCTCGTTCATTCTGCTGATTCTGGGGCGTTACGACGACGTGACCGGGCTCGTTCGCTCGATGCTGAAAGGTGACCTGAGTTCCGAGACACTGATCGCGGTTGTGGTCTTTGGAACCGGCTGTGTCTGCGGGCTGCTCGCCTTCAGTCGAGTTCTCCGCTGGCTGCTGGGACGGCACACCGCGGTGACGCTTGCAACGCTGTGCGGCTTTATGGTCGGCTCGCTGCGGCGGATCTGGCCGTTCAAGATTGACCTGACGCCTGACGAGACGAAGTTCAAACTCAAACAGTTCGAGAACCACTGGCCGACAACTTTCGACGGGCAGACGCTGCTGACGATCGGTTTGGCTATCGTTGCTCTGCTGGCGGTTGTCAGCCTCGAAGCGATCTCGCGGCGGCGGCGATCGGCAGCCGTGTAGCGGGCAAAGATGCCTGCATTTCCCGTAAGTTGCGCACCTGTCATCACGTGTGAGGAACTGCTAAGCTCCTAAGTCTCGTTGAGACGCCGGGCGCGTTCGCGTTTCCGTCAGGAACGGCGGTCTCGACGACGCTCTCACTTCTCCGATCAAAACTCCATACGCAACTTCGACGAGCTGACTTATGGATCTGCCTACGTGTCCTTCCTGTGGCCAGTCTGTTCTGGACGACGATGCCGTTGACTGTCCGTTCTGCGGTTCGTCGATGTCGGCGAAACCCGGTAAGGCGGCTCCAAAAGCAACCGCTGCGCAGCCGCCTCAGAAGAAGACAGCTTCGAAGCAAGTCGCAGCAGACTCGGCCGGTGACCCCGATGATCCGTTCGGTGTTTCGGCCCCAGTGATGAACAAGGCGATTCAACTGCTGCCGAAGCCGGCTAAAGGCAAGCTGCACCGCATTCTCTGCCCGATGTGCGAAACTCCGGGCTTTCAGTCGAAGAAGGCGGCTGGTCGCGAAGTTCGCTGTGCCAACAGGGACTGTCTGGTTCCGATCTTTACGGCCCCGCCGCTCGAAGGTGAAGAGGCTGAAGAAGCGCCACGGGTCGAAGTCGAGGAAAAGAAATCCGGCGGTCCAGTGCTGCTGTATGTTGGCGTCACGGCATTGATGCTTGTCATTGGCGGCGTTGCCTGGTTTCTGAACAGGCCGCCGTCAACAGCTGGCCTCGACGCGCCGTACGTCCCCCCCGTTGTGAATAACGGGGGCGGTGAAGTGACGCCGGATCCCGGTCTCGATCCATCGACGGGCACAGCGGGGACGACGAAAACGGAAGCCGAACCGCCGCCGCAACCCCCCGGTCCGACACCGGCTGAGCTGCGCACCGAAGCGCTGCGGCTGATGAGCAACGTGGCGTTGATCCGCGATCGCAATTCACGCAAGCCATACTGTCGTCGCATGACCGCCGAAGCGTTGGCCCTGACGGGTGATCTGGCCGGTGTCGAGACTCAGCTTCAACAGCTCGACGTGGTTGGGCCAACGCTCAGGTTTTACGGAGTCTCGCCGCTGGTCGAGGTTGCCTGGCAGCACCTCGCAGCCGGTCGCACAGCAGAGCTGAACGCGACGATTGCGCGGATCGAAAAGCCACTCGAATCACTGCCCGAATATGGCACGATCGCGGTCAGTACGACGGTGGAGTTTGCGACTCTGCTTGCTGCAACTGACCAGACCGACAAAGCAATCTCGGTGCTCGGCAAACGTCGCAACGTCGAGGAACTCGGGCAGTTCGTCGAGACCTGGGAACGGTGGCTGGCCGCACCCGGCCTGAGCTTCGACGCGACTCTGGCGCAGCGACCGGTGACGGGCTG
This sequence comes from bacterium, assembly GCA_016124895.1. Taxonomy (GTDB): domain Bacteria; phylum Planctomycetota; class Planctomycetia; order Planctomycetales; family Planctomycetaceae; genus JAPOLP01. Next base: position 27,474 of record WGMU01000085.1, on the reverse strand, counting down.
GTCTGAACCGCAATGGGCGGCCGTCGCGTTTGGTTTGAGCTGCCGCGGAAAGAGTGACAAGGCACTCGCCTGGGCACAGAGGGCTGCGAGCGACTGGGTGAAGACCGAGTGCCTGTCCGCCTGGGCCGAGGGTCAGGTACTTGCGCAGGGCCGCGCCGCGGTGGCTGATGTCGAAAAGCAACTGGCCGGCCTGTCGCCGGCAGACCGCGCGTTCGTACTTGCTCGGTGCGAACTGGCTTCCGCGCGGGGGGCAGCGACTGGTCCCGCAACGCCGCTGCTGCAGAAAGCTGTCGAAGCGCTGGCGGCGGCTGGAACCCCCGGCACCGTGGCGATGCCGAACCTCAAGACACAGCGTCAGGTGACGCTGCCCGATTCCGGCCCATTGACCGCTGCAGCTGTTGCTGCGGCGGAAATCGCGCACGCTCAACTGCTGCGTGGTAATGCCGACGCCGCATGGACGTCGGTTACACTGGCTGAGGACTGGGCGCGAGCGATGGCCCCGAGCCCTTCGCAGGCGCAGGAGCCGTTCAAGGAAATCGACCGGCTGGGAGCTTCGCAGATCCAGGCTCTGCTGAAAGTCTCGCTCAACCTGCTCACTGACAACGACGCACGAAACGAATACCTGCAGTATCGCAACCGCTGCAGCCGCGTGGCCGATGCCGCGGATTCACGTTTCGCGCTGCAGCAGAAGATTCTGGCTGCGGCCGCCGACTGGGGGCTTGCCGAAAAAGTCTGGGCTGAGATCAGCGCTCGCGGCGTTTCCACTGCCGAACCTGCCAAAGCAGAACCGTGGTTCACAACAAAGCTGCCCGCGCGACTGCAGGCTCTGTTTCACGCCAGCAAGTCAGAGGCGCTCAAATCAGCCGTCGAGCAGGCCGTCACGACGAAAGTATTGAGCGAGAACAGTGACGTGGCGGTACCGACAGGTCTTGTCGCTGCGGAAAACGTTGCCAGCGGCGACGTCTCGAAGGCTGCCGCCGTCCTCGAAGGTTTTGCTCGGGCGCATCGTGAAGACAATGATCAACGATTCCAGCAGGAGACGGCACTCAAACTGGTATCGCAGCTTGTTGCGGCCGGCAAGCCGGATCAGGCGATCGCGTTTACAGAGGCATTCAAGAATGCGCCGCAGCTTCGCGAAGAGATGTTTCAGGTGATCGGAGCCGAAACGACTGCTCGGGGCAACGCTCTGGCGGCAATGGTTCCCGCCCGCGGTGAAGAACTCGCCCCGCCGGAACGCATTGCTCTGCTCCGTGGACTGGTCGGAGCGCTGCAGACGATGAAGGTGAAGTAAACCGGCACCGATCTCTTCGCGTGCCGCAGCGAAGATCGAGCTGGTTTTCGATCGTCGAAAGGAAGCAGGCATGACAAAGCGAACGAAGATCGGCCTGTCGCTGACCCTGCTGCTCGTTGGAGGCTGTACGGCGTGGCTGGTGCCGGCGGTCCAGAGTGCCCGGATTGCAGCACAGCGCAGTGCTGACAAGTGAAACCTCAAACAACTCAGTCTGGCGGTCGCCAACTATCACGAGAAATGGGGCAGTCTGCCTCCGGCCTTTATTGCCGACGCGTCCGGCCGGCCCATGCACAGTTGGCGCGTGCTGCTGCTGCCCTATTTCGACTCGGGCAAAAAGTTGTACGAGCAGTACGACTTCAGCGAACCGTGGGACGGACCGAACAATCGCCGTCTGATTGCTCAGCGACCGGATATTTATGCCCTGCATGATCGCAATAGAGAACCGGGATCCGTGACGAACTATCTGGTCGTCGTCGGCCCCGAGACTCTGTGGCCCGGCAGCGAACCGACGGGCAAACCGTTCGGCGGTCACGAGATCCTGATCATCGAGAACGTCGGCGCCGACGTGCAGTGGACGGAGCCTCGCGACCTGAACATCAACACGATGAACTTCAGCCTCGCCGCGTCAGCAGCAGACGGGATCAGCAGTTCTTATCTGCCCGCGGCGGTTGCTCTGGGTGATGGCAGCATTCGCAAGCTGCCGCCCGAATCGATCTCTCCCGACGAACTGCGCGGGCTGTTCACCGGCCGGGTGAACCTGACAGACGCATTGAGCAGCGCGCCATTCCAGCTCGACGATGGCCGTAACCGGCCAAAGCAGAACGTTCAATGACGCGATCACGCGACGTGGTTTGCAGCAGCGAACCTCGCGAGCCAATGGCTCATTCCGGCACGTCACCCAGCTCCTGACGCAGGCGGCGGAGGACGCGTGAGCGCGCCTGGCGGACGGCGTTGGCGGAAATCTCGAACTCGGAAGCGACTTCCGACGTCGGACGTTCTTCTACAACCGTTTGCCAGAAGAGTTGCCAGGTGCGTTCTTCAAACTGGCATCGGACCAGTTCGATGCCTCGTCGATGCAGCGCGGTAAGCTGAGCTTTGTCGGTGTACTCATCCGGGTTGTCCGAGAGCGACTCAGCCACTGCCGCGAGTTGCTGCCAGGCGGCCGTCCCTCCAGCGGCGGCAGCTTCGGTGGCACGGCGACGGAAGAAGTCACGCAGGCGGTTGCGGGTAATTGTCCACAGCCAGCCGCGAAATGTTCCCGTTGATCGTTGTTCAAAGCTGCGGACAGCGCGAGCCACTGACGCGAAGACGTCCTGCGTCAGATCGGCGGCATCGTGCTCCCCAACGCCCTGTCGGCGGCACCAGTGAAAAACCAGCGGCCCGTAAAGGTCCGTCAGCCGTCGCCACGCTTCCGCATCGCCATTCCGCACACGCTGCAGCAGCGTTGGAGATGTCGAACTCAGCGAGCTGTGTCCGGAAGGAGTCGGCATCGGGCAGAGGTCTGTCGAAATTCAGAGAAACGTTGAACGCCGCAACCTGGCGGATCACACCAGCGCCGCGGTTTCGCGGCCGACAGCCAGCACGTCGCGGATGAGCGGGTCGTTGAGCGTATTGGCGATGCGGTGCGAAACATCGAACGTGTGATGGTGGCTGTGTTCGTGCGGAACCGAAATGACGAAGGCACCCGCAGCGGCGGCTGCGCGGCTGCCGGTTTCGCTGTCCTCGAAGACCAGCATCTGCGACGGCTCGACGCCCAGCCGGCTTGCAGCGGTCAGATAAATCTCCGGATGCGGCTTGCCGTACGTGACGTCCTCCGCAGTGAGCGTGAACTGAAATCGCGGCGCCAGGCTGAAGCGACCCAGCAGGTCATCAAGGAACCGCCGCGGACTCGACGTCGCGACTGCTTTCGGCAGGCCCATCGATTCCAGCAGGTCGAACACCTCAAACGCACCAGGCATCGGTTCCAGGTGTTCGTCGAGCAGTTTCAGAAACCGGTCGCTGGCTTCGGCAAGCAGCGCTTCCGGTGACTCGTCGAGGCTCAGCATCTCACGCATGATCACAAAGCCTTCCGGCGGACGACGGCCCATCATCTGCCGCAGCAGATCCGGCGGCAGATCGCGGTCCCGGTCGCGGAGCAGTTCTTCGGCGGCGATCGCAAAGACGTGTTCGGTGTTGAAAATCAGGCCGTCGAGATCGAAGGCGACGGCGCGAATCGGACGCTCTGGAAGCTGGTCAGCCATTGCGGCAAAAGTCCCTGGAGATCGAAAGTTCTGGTAAGCCCACCGTTCTATTGCGTCGGCAGAAGTCGTCAAGTCGTCGCATTGAGATTCCATGAAATCGCGGTTAGCTCGTGATGCGATCAGTGGTATTTGCAGGTCGTGCCATAGCGATTCTTGAACTCCAGATCGTTGACGATAACTGAGATCTCAGTTAGATATTCTCTTGGTCTCAGTTCGGCTGATTGTGTCGGGAATGGAGAAGGAGTCGGGAGTCTTTTTCGGTGAGCAGGGTTTCGTGACAGTGACAGTCGATGACCGAAAAAGGCTCCCGACCCCTTCGGTTCCTTCCGGCGCCGCGGTCGAAACAGTTCTCCAGCTTGTCCAGGTCAGAATCAGCCGGCGCGCACCAGCCTCCGGTTTCGTTGAGCATAGTGAGGATCGGACGCCAGCGCGTGCCGGCAGGTTTCGGGCAAGTGCTTCGGACACATTTCTTCTTCAGGCGATCTGCAAATGACCGTCAGCCAGGCGTCTCCGAAATCCGGTCAGCGAACAGGCACGCTGCCGGAGGCTAACGCGTCAGCGTCTGAGAGGTCCCTGCTGAAACAGCGAGCCTACGACGAGCTGAAACAGCGGATTCAGGACGCGACGTTTCAGCCCGGAGCGTTTCTGTCGGAGCGGCAGCTCGCCGGACAGCTTGGCATGAGCAAGACACCGGTCAAAGCAGCGCTCGAACGTCTGGAGGCTGAGGGTTTCATCGCGGTCTCGCCGCAGCAGGGCATCGTGGTCCGCGACCTGTCTGTCCACGAGATCGCGGACCAGTTCGAGATTCGGCAGGCGCTCGAATCGTTCGTGCTCCGCAGTCTCGCTGGAAAGCTGTGTAACGCTCAAGTGACGCAACTGCGGGGAAATCTGCGGCAGCAGCAGCAGGCGGCGAAGAGCGGCGATACAAGGGCGGCAGCCCGGCTCGATTCCGAATTTCACACGCTGTTCTGCACGTTTCTCGGGAACCAGGAAATCATCCGAGTGATGCTGCATCTGCGGGAGAAGATGCACCGCGTCGTCACTCGCGTTTTTGATCAGAACACGCACCGGCTGGGTTCGAGTTACCGCGAGCACCAGGCGATCGCCGATGCTGTCCTGTCCGGAAACGGCGACCAGGCGGCAACGGCACTGGAGGAGCATTTGAACTATGGCAAGCAGTTATTGCTCTCGCCGCGTCGTTAAGTCGCTTGGCAGTCTGCTGATACTGACGGGACTGGCCGCATCGGCTCGAGCTGCTGGTCGCGCTCCAGCATTTCTGCGCGGGATTAATCTCAACGGGCCGCCGGTCACGATTGATGGCAACGCCTGGGAGGGCAGCGACTCGAAGTCATACGCCTGCAAAGATCGGGCATTCGAAAATCAGAATGTGACGCTCGTTCCGCCAACCGATCCTGATCGCGCGAAGATGATTCGCAGCAGCCGCTGGGGTGGGAACCGGATCGAGCTGACGGGGCTGCCCGCTGGTGTCGTCACGCTCTTTCTTTACGTCTGGGAAGACAACAACCCCGAAACGTACTCGATCGCAGTCAACGGCAAGCCGGTCAAAGAACGTTACAACAGTGGGACGATGGGACACTGGGAACGTCTCGGTCCGTGGCACACGATGCCGCAGAACGGCCGCGTCCTGCTGACAAGCGAAGGCGGCGCGGCCAACTTCTCGGGCCTCGAAATCTGGAGCGGCGAGTACGACGGAATCAGCACGCCGATCAGTGACGATGATCTGGCGTTCTTCGAGAAACGTATTCGGCCACTGCTCGTCACGAAGTGTTATGAGTGCCACAGCGCGACGTCGCAAGAGTTGGCCGGTGACCTGCTGCTCGATTCGCGGGCGACAACGCGACGCGGCGGCACGAACGGACCGGCTGTCGTGCCCGGCGCTCTCGAAGCAAGTCTGCTGATCAAGGCGGTTCGTTACAACGATCCCGATCTGCAGATGCCGCCCGACGATAAACTGACGGCTGAGGAGATCGCGGACCTCGAACGCTGGGTGAAGATCGGGGCTCCGGATCCGCGATCGACCGCGACGCGGCATCTCGGGAAGCAGATTGACATCAAGGCTGCCCGCGAGTTCTGGTCGCTGCGTCCGCTGACCGCTCCGCATGTTCCAAAAGTGAAGGATGCCGACTGGCCGCGCGGCGACATCGACCGCTTCGTGCTGGCGAAACTCGAAGAACATGGACTGACTCCGGCTGGTGACGCCGACCGGCGAGCGCTGCTTCGCCGCGCAACGTACGACCTGATCGGTCTGCCGCCGACTCCAGACGAAGTTAATGCGTTTATCGCTGACAAATCGGACTCGGCGTTTGAACGGGTCATCGAGCGGCTGCTCGATTCGCCGCGGTACGGCGAGCGCTGGAGCCGGTACTGGCTCGATGTTGTCCGGTACGCGGACACGGCAGGCGACAATTCGGATTACCCGATCCCGCAGATGTACCGCTATCGCGACTGGGTGATCGACGCCTTCAACCGCGACCTGCCATACGACGAGTTCGTACGCGATCAACTGGCCGGTGATCTGCGTGGCGGTGGGACTGAAGCCGAGCGGCAGCAGCGAATCATTGCGACTGGCTATATCGCAAACTCGCGGCGGTTCGGTTCGCGCGTTGACGATTATCCGCAGCATCTGACGATTGAAGATACGATCGACAATCTGGGCCGCTGCTTTCTGGGGCTCACGCTGAGTTGCACGCGGTGCCACGATCACAAGTTCGATCCCGTCACGACGCGCGATTACTACGCGCTGTACGGCATCTTCAGCAGTACCCGGTATCCGTGGCCGGGCATCGAACTCGACAAACGACAGCGCGACTTCGTGCCGCTCGTTCCAGCCAGCAGACAGGCGGAACTGCTGCAGGCTCAGGCCGCCCGCGTCAAGGAGCAGTCGCGGCTTGATGGCGAGGTCAGCAAGCTGAAAGACGCACTGAAGAAAGCGGCGGCGATCGACAAGGCGGCGATCGAACAGAAGCTCAAAGACGCCGAACGCCAGTCGCGCAACCATCGCGAGCAACCGCCACTGTTCGAGACCGCGTATGCCGTCGCCGAGGCCGGTTCGCGTGGCGACGCTGCGGTGCAGATCAAAGGTGACCCGGCGAAAACTGGTGATGTCGAGCCACGGCATTTTCTGACAGTGCTTGGCGGAGCTTCGCTGCCGGACGATTGCCGGGAAAGTGGGAGGCGGGAACTCGCGGAGTGGATTGTCGCGAAGGACAACCCACTGACGCCGCGCGTTATGGCAAACCGGATCTGGCAGCATCATTTCGGGAAAGGCATCGTTCCGACGCCGAACAATTTCGGGCATCAGGGCAAACCGCCGACGCATCCGGAATTGCTCGATTATCTGGCGACGCGCTTTCGCGACGGCGGCTGGTCGATCAAGTCGTTGCATCGTCTGGTCCTGACGTCACGCGTCTACCGACAGTCGAGTCTTCGCAGTCGGCAGGCCATTGACAGCGATCCGGGCAACGACTGGCTGTCCGGCTTTTCGCGACGGCGGCTCGACGCGGAAGCGATCCGCGACACCCTGCTGATGCTCGGCGGGAATCTCGATCTCTCACCGGCCGGGCCGCACCCGTTTCCGGCTCAGGACACGTGGGGCTTCACCCAGCACAATCCGTTCAAGGCGGTTTACGAATCGCATCACCGCAGCGTCTACCTGATGACGCAGCGGATCCAGCGGCATCCGTACCTGGCGATCTTCGACGGCGCCGACCCGTCGACAAGCACCGCCGCGAGAATGACGAGCACGACTCCACTGCAGGCGCTGTATCTGCTCAACGACCCGTTCCTGCACGAGCAGTCGAAGCTCATCGCCGAGCGGATCCGCAGTCACGCGGCCGACCCGGATCCCCGGATCGAGTTCGCGTACGAACTCCTGTTCGCCCGCGATGCAGCCCCCGAAGACCTCGCGTCAGCAAACGATTTCCTGAGTCATGCCGTACGCCTGCTGAAAGAAAACGGTGTCGCTGCGGATCAACTCGAACCAGCCGCCTGGCAATCATTCGTCCGGGCACTCCTGCGTCTCAACGAGTTCGTTTATCTGGATTGAGTAACCTCATGGGCACTGCTTCCAACGGGCTGTGCAGATACCCAAAACCACGATGTCGCGAATCTCAGATTCTCTGATCTCAATTAGCCATCTCAGATTCGACATCTCAAATCACAGAGTCAATCCAGGCTGCTTCTGGAACAGAAGACAACGAAGGTAACGAAGGCTCCTCTTTTGCTTCGTTGACTTCGTTACCTTCTGTTTGAAATTCGAGCTGCCTGTTTCCGAGGATTATCGAGCCTGTGATCGACAGACTTCCGAGTGGAATCGCAACACGATCACACGCTGCAACCAAACTATCTTGTGCCGAGCGTTCTCATGACGACTCCAAGTTTGACGACTCGACTGAAACGTCGCCCTGTGCTGCAGTCACTGGCTGGTGCTTCATTGCTGATGCCGGGGCTGCTGTCGGAACTGCTGGCAGACTCTGGTGCCGCTCAGAACGACACGGCGGTGACCGATCCCCTTGCGCCGAAACAGGCGCACTTTCCGGCGAAGGCGAAGCGCGTGATCTTCGTCTTTTCCAACGGCGGCGTTTCCCACATGGATACGCTGGATTACAAGCCTGAGCTGTTTAAAGCGGACGGCAAGAAGACCGGCACCGGCGGGGGCTTGTCGAATCAGCAGCGCGTCCTGCTCAAGCCGCTGTGGGAATTCCGGCCGGGCGGGAAATGCGGCACGCTGGTCAGCGATCTGTTCCCTCACCTGCGTGAGCTGATGGACGATATTTGCGTCATCCGCTCACTGAATGGCAACGACAACGAGCACTACAACGCGACGCTCGGAATGCATACCGGGTCGTTCTTCTTCTCGCGGCCGAGCATCGGGTCATGGGTCAGCTACGGGCTGGGAACAGTCAATCAGAACCTGCCGTCGTTCATCGCACTCGCACCACAGATGCCGTATGCCGGGACGCAGATTTTCAATAACGACTTTCTGCCGGCGTATCATCAGGGCGTCCGGGTCATCGGTGGCAGGGAGCCGATTCCCAACCTTTCGCGACGCACTCAGGAAAAGGGGCTGCAGGAACTGGAACTCGGCCTGGCTGACGTGCTCAACAACCGCCACTTGAAAGAACGTGCGGGAGATTCGGAACTGTCCGCTCGGATTCGCAGTTTCGAGACCGCGTTCCACATGCAGGCGGATGCGCCCGACGCGTTCGACATCGGACGGGAAGACGACCGGACGCTCGCGATGTACGGACTGAAACGCGGGCAGAGCGACGGCTTCGGCTGGATGTGTCTGGCTGCCCGGCGTCTGGCCGAACGCGGCGTTCGGTTTATCGAACTGGTCGATGGTTCGAGCAGTCACAACTGGGACCAGCATGGTAACATGGCCGAGCACGCGGATCATGCGAAGAACATCGACCAGCCACTGGCCGGCCTGCTGACCGATCTCAAGGAACGCGGGATGCTGGAAGATACGCTGGTGGTCTGGACGACCGAGTTCGGTCGCACTCCCGGCGTTGACGGAGCGAAAGGCCGCGGCCACCACAGCGCGTGCTTTTCCTCATGGCTCGCAGGCGGCGGAGCCAAAGGCGGCATCGCGTACGGCTCGACCGACGAGATCGGCGCGACGGTCGCTGAGAACGGCGTTCACGTCCACGACTTCCACGCCACGATCCTGCACCTGCTGGGCATCGACCATACGAAGCTGACCTACCGCCACGCCGGCCGCGACTACCGCCTGACCGACATCCACGGCCACGTCGTCACACCACTGCTGGCGTAGGCACTCACCAGGTCCGGTGTCACCGAACTTTTGCGAATCCAGCAACAGCGACGTGCCTGGTCCGTCGTCCTGATCTCTGGACTCTGGACCCTCGACTCTGAACTCTCGACCCTCCGCCCTCAAAGCAGGTTGCTGGCGACTTCGGCGAGTTCAGAACGAACGCCGCGTTCAAGGGTCACGTGAGCGTACAGCGACTGGCCACGCATGCGATTGATGACATAGCTCAGACCGTTCGACAGCGAATCGAGATACGGGTGGTCGATCTGCTGAATGTCGCCGGTCAGGACAATCTTTGTGCCCTCGCCGGCGCGGGTGATGATGGTTTTCACTTCGTGCGGAGTCAGGTTCTGAGCTTCATCGACGATGAAGTACGTCTTCTGCAGGCTGCGACCGCGGATGTAGGCCAGCGGCGAGATCTCGATGCGGTGCGTCTCCTGCATCTCGGCAATCGTTTCGGCGGATTCCGGGTTAGTGTGTTTGATGACCGTCAGGTTGTCGTACAGCGGCTGCATATACGGGTCGAGCTTCTGGTTGACGTCGCCGGGCAGGTAACCGATGTCGCGGTTGCTGAGCGCGACGACGGGGCGGGCCAGCAGAATCTGGCGATAGTGCGTACGGCATTCGAGCGCGGCAGCCAGAGCCAGCAGCGTCTTGCCCGATCCGGCCAGACCGGCGAGCGTCACCAGGCGGATGCTGTCGTCGGTCAACGCCTGTAGCGCAAACGTCTGCTCGGCGTTCCGAGCGGAAATTCCGAAGGCAGCGTTACGCGTCACGCGTCGAAACGAGCGGTCAGAGTCATGATACGTCGCCAGCACTGACTTCGATCCGTTACGCAGGATGAAGTTCTCATTCGAGACCGGCTGCTCGACCTGATCAACGGCTGCGACATCGACACCGGAATCACTCGTATAAAACATATCGACGACACTGCTGGGCACGTCGGTGACCAGACGCTTGCCGCTATAGAGCGCGTCGGATTCACGGACTTTATCAGTTGTGTAGTCCTGCGCTGGCAGGCCAAACGCTCGGGACTTCATGCGCAGGTTGGTGTCTTTTGTGACGAGGACGACTTCGCGGTCCTGTTCCAGATGCCTCAGAGCCAGCGCCGTATTCAGGATGCGATGATCGGCGTTGTCGCCGATAAAGACGCCACGCACGCGGTCGGTATCGATGCCCAGGATCACGCGGATGCGGCCGAGAGATTCGCCGAGCGGGACGCCGGCTTCAGCGATGACGTCGCCGGTGAGCTGATCGAGTTCCCGCAGAAACTGGCGGGCCTGAGCGTGAATGTCGCCGCTGCCTTTTTTGAACCGATCCAGCTCTTCGAGCACAGTGATCGGAATCGCGACGTCATGCTCCTCGAAGTTGAAGATGCAGCCTGCGTCGTGCAGGATGACGTTCGTGTCGAGCACGAACAGTTTGACCTGAGTGGAAGTTGCCGCCGAATCCGCCGTACGCGTCCCTGCGTCACTGATCATGCAGGTCTCCCTCTGGAGTCAGAGTCCGGGTGTCCGTGCCCCTCGACGGGACGTGTATCAGCGGGCCGCTCTCGGCGTCAATCCCGCTCTGAAAGACCCTGTTCAGAAACCGACAAGATTCCGTTCAGCCGGCACGTGATTGTACATGTGGACGTCCACGGGTCGCTGCGTCTCGTGGGACGCCCAGACGGCTGGCCATCAGTCAGAAGGAACCCTGCGCATGTTTCGTCGATTCGTAATTCTGAGCCTGTTGTTACTCGTGCCCGGATTGACCCGTCGGGCAGATGCCGCCGCGGCGCCACCGAACATCGTCATCATCCTCGCCGACGATATGGGCTACGGCGATGTGCAGACGCTGAATTCCACATCGATAATCGCGACGCCAAATCTGAACCGGCTGGCTGCTGATGGGATGACGTTTCTCGACGCGCACACGCCGTCGGCCGTCTGCACACCGACGCGGTACGGGCTGATCACTGGTCGCTACTGCTGGCGCAGCCGGTTGAAGAGTGGCGTGCTGAATGGTTACGACGCACCGCTCATCGAAACCGAACGTTCGACTCTGGCGTCGTTTCTGAAGAGTCACGGCTACCGGACGGGAGTCGTCGGCAAGTGGCACCTGGGTCTGGGCTTCGTCAAAGGTGGCGATGGTCAGATCGACTTCACGCAGAAACTGACGCACGGACCGAACAGCCTGGGCTTCGACTACTCGCACGTCATCCCGGCGTCGCTGGACTTCCCGCCTTACGTTTACATCGAGAACCATCAGGTGACCGGAGTTCCGCAGGTGACGCAGTCGGCTCAGAAGTTTCCGCGATTCCTGCGCAAGGGCGAACTGGGCTCGGACTTTGATATGGAAGGCTGTCTCGATCATCTGGCCGAACAGGCTTCCGGTTTCGTGCGCGAGTCAGCAAAAGGAAACCAGCCGTTCTTCCTGTACTTCCCGTTGACCGCGCCGCACAAGCCGGCCTGGCCGCACCAGCGTTTTGTCGGCAAAACGAAGCTGGGGCCGTATGGAGATTTCGTCGCGCAGGTCGACGCGACCGTCGGCGTCGTTCTTGAGGTACTCGATCAGGCCGGCGTGCGCGACAACACGCTGCTGATCTACACCAGCGATAACGGGTCGTACATGTACCGGCTGGACGATCTCACGAAGCCGGATCACATTGTCGATGAATCGATTCAGGCGTTCCGGGCGGACCGGCATCGCGCCAACGGTCCGTGGCGCGGGACCAAAGCCGACATCTGGGAAGCCGGCCATCGTGTCCCGTTTTTCGTGCGCTGGCCGGGGCACGTCAAACCGGGTAGTCAGTCCGACTCGACGATCTGTCTAACCGATGTGTACGCGACGGTCGCCGAGTTGCTCGACAAGTCGATTCCGGAAAAAGCCGCCGCGGACAGTTTCAGTTTTGCAACGGCACTTGCCGGAAAGCCGGCGGCAGCGCCGCGGCCGTTTGTCGTGAATCACTCGGTCGCCGGAATGTTTGCCGTGCGAGACGGTCGCTGGAAACTGGTCCTCGGAGACGGTTCCGGAGGCCGCCAGCAGCCGCGCGGCAAACCGTTCGAGCGTCCGTATCAGTTGTTCGATCTGGACACCGATCCGGGGGAGACGACAAACCTGATCGAGAAACACGCAGACGTTGCTGAGCGTCTGGAAGTCGCCGCTGAAACCATGCGGCAGAACGAGTGGTACGGGCGGAAGTAAGCTTTGCAGTTCGGAGAGAATCTCACGCAGAGGTGCGGAGTCGCAGAGTTCAAGCCTGCATTTCTCTGTGTCTCAGCGACTCTGCGCGAGACGTGCTCTGGCATCGCGTCTGTCAATCGGGAGAAACTGATTCACCATGTCGCGTTTCGAACCGGAATCGACTCACAGCCTGATCCTCGGATATCTGATCTGGCTGTTCGGCTTTACGGGAGCGCACCGCTTCTACTTCGGACGACCGGTCTCCGGGACAGTCTGGTTCTGTACGTTCGGTTTGCTCGGCGTTGGCTGGCTCATCGACCTGTTTCTGATCCCGTCCCTTAATCAAAACTGTGCCTGGCGGTACGAGGCCGGGCCGATCAACTACAGCATCGCGTGGCTGCTGCTGGCCTGGGCGGGCTGGTTCGGACTGCATCGATTGTACCTGGGCAAGGTCGGCACGGGACTGCTGGAACTCGCCATGATGCTGCTGATCATCGGCAGCGGCGGGTTTCTCGCGATCTTCTTCGGGCTGCCGCTCGCGATCCTGCAGTTGATCGACCTGTGGACGCTCAACGAGCAGATCAGCGTCGTTAACCTGCGGCAGCACATTCAGGCGTAGTCGGGACTACTCCTCGCGGCTGGTCCACTCCGGTCCTTCAGCTTCACCGTGGGTCCAGTAGCGGACTCGTTCGAGCGTCCGCTGTCCATCAGCGAAATAGAAATCCGGGAGCGACTCAAAGTGCGTTTTGAACGCGCCACTTGCTTTGCTCTTCCAGTCCGGAAGAAGTGAGATTCGTCCCTGTGCGGCAAGCTGCTCGATCAGTGCCAGCGCGATCTGCTGGTGCCCTTCGATCGACGGATGGACGTGATCGACGAGCAACCGACCGCCGAGGATGCCGTTACGCGACTGAGCTTCCAGCAGCGCGTGTGCATCAATCAGCGGCGTCCCGGTTTCGTCGGACACGTGAACCAGCGCCGCCTCCAGCGAGGAAATCATTCGCAGCGGGCAGATGTCTTCATCGCGAGCAGCGATGAACTCGCGACGAGCTTCCTCGAACTGTTGCCGCACTTCGTATATCCGGCCGAGGTGATAGCGCAGTTCCGCAAATTCGGGGTCGATCGACTTCGCTCGTTCCAGACGTTTAAGCGCTTCGTCCGGCTGGCTGCGCATCTGCGACTGAGCTTCGTCGAGCAGCCGGTCAAACTCAGTGAGTTCTTCCGGTGTCAGACCGTCGCGATGCTGCGATTTGAACGGCGGCTGATCGGCGAGGTTCGACGTCGGCAGAACGAGCAGCAGCGGAACGTCGGCCTGAGTCGCAATCGTCACCAGACGCCGCAGGTTGAGCCCGAAGTGCTGCACGACGCCGTGCTGCCAGGCTCGATCACGATGGTACGCCGCCAGTCCGTTGTGGTAATCGAGAAACGCGTCGACGTCGGACTTCAGAACGTTCTGCGGTCCGTCGTTCGCTTTGCCGCCTCTCAGGCCGAGCAGCAGGCTGCGGTAAACCTGATAGCTCCGCAGGCGGCTCAGCCAGTGCTGCGGCACAGCCAGCAGCGGCGACAGGTCTCGAATTCCAGCATACGTGCGGTCTTCCAGAAACTCGTTGTGACCGGTGCAGACGATGAACAGATCGGGCTCGTACCGCAGACACTCCTGCATCAGCGGAACCAGCCGGTAGCTCGCGTACGAGATGCCGCCGCAGTTAACGATGTCCCACTCAGTCGATGAGTCGACGGCGTTGAGGGCGATCTCCAGCCAGGTCGTGAAGGATGTCGGAATCGAAAACGGCCGCCCCTGAACCGTTGACCCGCCGAGGCAGAAGATGCGTTTCGAGCCGGACGGCTTTTTTACAGTGAACGATTCGGCGGCAAAGAACTTCAGTCGCGCCGGCGGGATCTCAAACTTTGAGCCGTCTCCGCTCAGTACAAAGGTCGGCTGCAGATCGTAGAAGCCGACGAACGGATCGTCCTGCAGGTCCGGCTGTCCGAATCCGAACAGTCGGCACGCGAGTTCAAACACGACCAGCAGTGAGAGACCGAAAGCCATTGCCGCAACGCGTCTCAAGGCTTTTGATCGAATCCGACGTCGACGCAGCGGCGCGGCTGGCGGGACAGGCTCGCCGCGGGAGCGTTCGCCGCTGGAAGCCGCCATCGTCAGCGACTCGTCCCGGCCGCGACCTGACGGGACGTCGACATCGGACGTTCGCGCCTCGTGGTCTGTGCCTCGTCGACCACGCGAATGATCCGCCGGCCGGAACTCTTCTGGCCGAACATATCCGTCGAGCGGATATCGATCAGGTGGCTGCCTGCCTTCAGGCTGCCGGGCAGCTTCGCTTTCCAGAGGTGTGTCGAGTTCTTCGGTTTCGGCAGGTCGCGCCACGGTTTGTTCGTCAGCAGTTTTTCCGCTTCGACAATCCGGGCGAACGCCGGATCGATCTCGATGGAACGCTGCATCGCCTTCCATTCGCCGGAGTCAACCCGCATTTCGACCGTCGAGCGTTCCGAGCCGTTGAACACATTGACGAAGACGTCGGTGTCGGGAGCGACGGTCGTCGTGACGACCTCGGGCGTGTGGATATTCATCTGGTAGTCCACCGCTCGTCCGGCTGCTTTCAGCTCCAGCGAATAATCCGCACCGTCAAAGCTGATGATTGAATAACCGTTCGGCGTGCCGTCGGCGCACATCGTATGCGGGATCGAGCGATCGTCGGCCACGCCGGACCACCAGCTTCCGCTGACCGTCACGTTGATGATGTGATGATGCGGCTCGGCACCCATCCAGCCGTCTTCGCGTGTGACAAAACGATGCTCGTGATGATGCGTGTGGCCGGAAATTGAAATGCACAGCGGACGCTTCTCGATGATCCGATACAACTCCTGCCGATCCTCCACGTCGACGATCGGAATGTGCATCATCAGGACGACGAGCTGCTCATCCGGCACGAGTGCCAGGTCGTTCTTTACGAACTCGATCTGATCCTCTCCCAGCCCGCCACGGTAACGTCCTTTTCCAGCGCCGTCCGGGATGTACCATTCGATATCGTCCAGCACGACGAAGTGAACCTGACCGTGGTCGAATGAGTAATACGCGGGACCGAAATGCCGCTCGAATGTCTCGTCGCTCATGCGGTCGTTGGCCGCGTCGTAGTTGATGTCGTGATTGCCGATGACGTTGTACCACGGAATCCCCAGCAGCGCGATCGACCGCGCCTGCGGACCGAACATGTTCAGATCATCGAAGACGATGTCCCCGAGCGTGACGCCGAACGACGCGTCTGTGCCGACCAGCTCTTCGATCACGTCATGCGCGATATAGTCGACTTCCATCTGATCGCGCGGCTGCGGATCACCGAACAGAACAGCTTTGAACTTCTCGGGCTCGTCCTGGGGGGTCAGCGGGAAGTCGATCGATTTCGGCAGATCGCCGCTCGGAGCGACGCCTTTAAACTTGAGCGGCGGGGAACCGTGCGGTTTGTGGTTGTAGTAGAAGATCGGCAGGTTGTTCTCGTCGAGCGGCGTGCGCCAGCCGCTGGGTTTGACGACGAAGACGATCGTGTCGTCTGTCACGCCGATCTGGTACCTGCCGGAGTTGTCTGTCTTCGTGATCTCGACACCATTCGAGACCCGCACGCCTGGCAGCGGCTTTTCCCCGGCGTCGAACTTCCCATTGCCGTTCGCATCGTGAAAGACAATGCCGGTCGCCTGTTGCTGCTCCGGTGCCGAATCCTGCGACTCAAGCCGCGCGGCGGCCAGCAAAGCCGCGGCCACCAGCGCGACAGACAGGCTCAAGACAACTCGACGCATCGCACAACTCCTCTGTCTTTGACAATTTCAATTCAGAACAAGTCCGCTGGCCGATGTCGGCGACCGGGCACAGCAGTCTCGACCGGGCCGGCATCGTGTCAGCTCGATCTAATGCGCAGTTCAGGTTAGTTGGACAGCGCCACTTTGGCAAAACCAGCGAGGAGACAAGCACGAAGCGCAAGCGAGCGTGTTTGACGTAACGGATTCACTCGCTTGCGCTTCGTGCTTGTACGGCAACCGAAAGTGGCGCTGTCCAATCAGGGAGCGTTGAAATCAATTCGCAACGGACCGCCCGGACAATTCCCGATGAAGGAATGCGCTCGGCGGCCTGTCCCTCAAAAAACAGAAACGGCGAGGTCCGGTTTCCCGAGCCTCGCCGTCGGTTCCTGCAGGGAACGTTTTCAATAACCGCGTGCCGTGCCCGATCGAATTCAAAGTCAGTTCATCAGGTGGTGGTTGTCAGAGCGGGTCGATCGAGTCAGCAGTGATCGGGCTCCGGCACGCGAAGGGTCCTACTTCTTCAGACCGTCGATCACGCTGTCGACGTTGTCTTCTCGTGGCGTGGGGACAAAGACGTCCTTCGGCTCCTCGTCGGTGAAGACGTTCACGTCGTCGAGCTTCAGTTTCGGCGAAGACGGTCGGACCTTCGTTTCATCGTCGTGGTGAGCCAGTCGTGACGAACGCTGCTCCATGATCGTGCGGGCGGCGGCCCGGACGTCTTCGTTGCTCATGCGGCGGAGCTGGCTGATCTGCGTGAGAGGTTCCAGAACGTCGACCGCTTTGCTGACCGTCGTTTCCAGCAGGATGATGTCCATCAGGCTTTTCCGCATGTCGCCCATCGCGTCGACCTGACCTTTCAGTTCGTCGCTGAGATCGGTCAGCACTTCCAGCGTGTCAATCGCGTCGACAACGTCGCCGGTCTGTGTGTTGAGCGTGTCCTGAATCTCGACGAGCTGTGTCAGCTTCGACTGAGCATTGTCGAGGTCCATCTCACCGTTCAGCTTGTCACGCAGCGTGAAGAGCCGTTCGGCGTGATTGAACGCCGTTTCTGTATTGCCGCCGTTTTCAACAATGTCGTTCTTCAGTGTGAAGAGATCATCGGCGTGCTGCTGAGCGTCGAGGATGCCGTCGGCTTCGCCGTTGATGTCGTTTTTCAGAGCGATCATCTGACGGACCGCTTCGTGAGCGGTCTCTGTATTCTCTGCCGAGTTGAAGATGTCGTTCTTGATCGCGGCCAGGCTGGCGACGTGTTCGCGAGCGACGTCGAGACCTTCGCCGTGCATGAAGATTTCGTTCTTCAGATCATTGAACTGGCGAATGGTCGAGAACGCTTCGGTGACTTCCGAATCGGCCACTTCGACGCCTTCGCTTTCCGTGACGATCTTGTCTTTCAGCGAACCGAACTGTCTGACTGCGGCCAGAGCCGTGTCGATACCTTCGCCTTCAACCTGAGCCGCTTCGCGAACCTTCAGCAGGCCCGCAATCGCATCGACGGCCTGATCGGTCCGCTGCCCCGCCAGGACGACCTGCTCCTGCATGGTGACCATGCGGTCGAGTTGCCCTTCGGCAGTCTCAATATTCTTCGTATTGCTGATCACGCTGTCCTGCAGGCTGACCAGCCGATCGAGCTTGTTGAAGGCGGCCGTCGTATTGGCCGCTTCGGCTTCAACCTCTTTGCGAAGCTGTTCCATCGCCGTAACGCTGATGCGAGCGTCTTCAAGCTGACGGTACTGTGACTTCAGACT
This sequence comes from bacterium, assembly GCA_016124895.1. Taxonomy (GTDB): domain Bacteria; phylum Planctomycetota; class Planctomycetia; order Planctomycetales; family Planctomycetaceae; genus JAPOLP01. The sequence continues at coordinate 9,435 of WGMU01000085.1, read as the reverse complement.
GGTCAGCAGGTTGTTGGTTTCCCACACCTGATTGCGGACGCCAACGAGTTCTTCCATATCGCTTTCGACGGTCGACAGCTCTGAGCGGACCTGAGCCAACTCCCGCATCATCGGGCGGCGAACCATCAGGTCCATGCCGAGAAAGCCGACCGCCAGGCCGACAAACAACATGCTCCAGCGAAACGCAGGACCAGCGACGAAGTCAGGAGTCGCTGACGATCGGTCATGATTTGAGATCAACAAGGTAGTACCTCCGGAGGGCGTGATGCGAAGTCTGGTTGATGCCGTCGAAGAATCAGTCTGTCTTCCGATGGCGATCCCGACTTTACGGGACGAGCAACCGTTGATGCCGGGTCAATCAAAGCAGCGAGACACAGCAGCAGGCGTCAGTGGAAACGCCGCGTCGCAGGCTGAAGGCGTTGCCGGATTGGACAAGCTTTCGTGATCCCTGCGGCCTTACTGGTATCGCCAGATCGCCTCAGCGGAATTGCTTCACAATGCTCCGCGACCACTACGATTTCACAGGGTCGGATCTGCATTCGGCACAGGTCGGCGGCGCCGTACATCCCGCATCAGGCGGCACAGCCGGAGCATCCGAAGCAGCTCGAAAAGCACACCCTGTGCGGTATTCGAACGATGAAAACTCTGCGCGAATTCCTTGACGAGAAAGCATTAGCGCGCCAGCGGAAAACATCTGCACGTCCTCTGCCCGGATCATGCAGCGACTGCAGAGGATTGCACCATCGCGGGTGCTTTTAATGACGTGCTCGGATGAGAGTTTTCAGCCGAACATCGCGAGCAGCGGATACACCGCGGTCTGCAGCTCGCCGCCGGTTACATGAACGTTGCCGTCGCCGTCAACGAAGACATCGACTTCGCTGCGGACACCGAATTCCGGCAGGTAAATCCCCGGCTCGACCGAGAAGCAGGTGTTGCGCATCACGAGCCGCTCCTCGCGCGTTTCCAGATTGTCCATGTTGGCACCGTTGCCGTGAACTTCCTGGCCGATGCTGTGCCCGGTACGGTGGCAGAAATATTCGCCATAACCCGCCTGATCGATCACGGCCCGGCACGCGTCGTCGACCTCCCAGCCCTGCAGCGAACGTCCCGCCGCGTACGCGTTTTTGACGCACTCGATGGCGGCGTCGCGGGCAGCAGCGACGATGTCGAAGATGCGGGAATACTGCTCTGGCACGGTCGTGCCGACAAAGCCGGTTCTGGTGAGATCGCTGTAAACCGCTCGCGGCCGATCCATCTTCGCCCACAGGTCGACGAGCACGAAGTCACCCTCGCGAATCTGCGTCTGCTCGCCCGTGCCGGTTTCGTAATGCGGATTCCCGCTGTGCGGCCCGACGCCGACGATTGGCGGGTGATATGTCGTCATCTGATTGTCAGCGAAGTGCTGCATGATGACGTCGCGGACCGCGGCCTCTTCCGCGAAGCCGACTGACTGAACCTGCTCGACGATGTACCGCCACGCGACCTCGAACGCCGAGTTCGTATGGATCGCCGCTTCCTGGTGCATCGCCCACTGGTCGGCGTCCCAGGTTGCCTCGAATGACTGAATCAGATCGCCCGACGGCACGATCTCACAGCCGAAGCTGCGCACAAGTTCGATCGTTCCGGCATCGACGCGCGAGATATACGGATTGGCGTTTCGCGGTGAATACTCCATGCCGAGGCGCGAGCAGCCGCTCACGAGTGACTCGACTCCGGCCTCAAGTTCCTGCCACTTCAGATAGACGGTCGCCTCCCCCGGCAGATGATCGAAGACACTTGACTCGATGCGATGGACGAGCTTGCGCGGCGCCCCTTCGCGCGGAATGAAGTACAGGCACCGCCGCGATCCCATCTGATCATCTGGCAGATCAAGCACGCGCCGAGCCAGTACGTTACTGCCCCGGAAGTCATACAGCAGCCAGCCATCAAGATTCTGTTCTGCCAGAGCCAGTTGGATGCGTGCCAGATCAAACATGGTGTTGAGTCCTGTCGAGAACTGCTGATTGCCAACTGAGCCATGTCATCGACGCCGGGGACGAGCCTGTCTCGCCTCTCTGGTCCGGGAAGTCCGCATCAGCTTGCGGCGACGTCCTGGAAAGCGGCGTTCTGTAAGTCGTCTGCTGTCTGCTTTGGGACGGAGACTGTCTTTCAACGGGGCTTCGTTTCCGCGGCCATCGCAGACAGTCTTTCATCATTCAAAACACCTGGCTCCACTTCGTCTGTCCGGCCGCACGATGACAGAGGCCGGGCCTGCAGATTTCGCACCCACTCTCGAAACGGTCATCAGGACGACAGTCCTACGGCGGCCAGTTCGGCCGCGATCTGCCGGTCGGCCGCAATGATCGGTTTGAGCAACTCGTCAATCTCAGACCGCTCGGCGTCCGTGAGTTCACGTTGTGGCGGACGCGGCGGGCCGAAGTCCTGCCCGAGGGACTGCATCGCGTGTTTGAGCATCGAGATGTTAAAGCTGTCGCCCTCGCGCGCCCGGTAATCTTCGATCGGCAGCAACTGAGCCTGATACTGCATTCCCTCGACGTACTCGCCCGCCGCGAACGCCGCGTGCATCGCCAGCGTCAGATGCGGAGCGACGTTGCCTGCTCCCGTTGTGTATCCGTGCGACCCGGCCAGGAAGTAGTAAGGCGCGAAACGCTCCGCCGATCCGCACAGCCATTCGACCCCCTGCTCATCAGCGGCGACCGTCGAACGGAACTCGTGCATCTGATTCCATGCGTACTTGACGCCGACAACGTTCGGATGCTGCGCCATCTCCAGCAGCAGCGAGTTACTCGGCAGGGGTGCCTTCTTGTAGACGAGTGTCGGGCACGGCGCGGCGTCCATCACGGCCTGGTAGTACGCCCTCGCTCCGACATCGCTCATGTACGGGTGCGAAAACGGCATGAACATGATCCCCGTCGCGCCCACGTCCAGCGATCGCCTGGCAATCTCAATCGCGTGCCCGACCTGCAGCCCGACCGGAGCAAACACGACGGCCTCCGGTCCGGTGGCTTCACACGTCGCGGCGACGATGTCGACAACCTCATCCGCCGACAGCGAATGAAATTCACTGGTGCCGGCCGCCGGCAGAAAGCAGCGAATTCCGGCTTCGTACATGCGGGCCGTGTGAGTTTTCTGCAGATCGAGATTCAATGAACCATCCGGCGAGTACGCCGTCAGCGGTACCAGATGCACGGTCTGCAGCGAGGTGGGATCAAAGTCAGCGGCCATCGAGTGTGTCTCCTGAGAGGGCGGCTTTCGGATCAGCAGGCAATCGGTCAGTCATCAGCCGCGAATTCGACTGAGCCCCGCCGCCGATTGCAATCCAGTCGGATGGCCAGAGCGAATCGAATTGTCCGCCTTCACCGATCCGCAACACGGCGTTTGTCGAACTGCTCATACAGCGGCAGATGCCGGTAGTAGACCTCAAGCGTCATCGCCGCCAGGCAGGTCATGTACAGCCGGCCGCCGGGTGCTCCATGCACATCGGCAAGATCCCAGCTTCCGGCGGCGTGCCCGTCTTTCTTCTGTGTCGTCACAAGCTGCTCGCGCATTTTCCCGTTCCACGCTTTCCATTCGTCGCCGCCCCAGTGATGCAGCACCTGCGTCGCATAGTAGTTGTAGTAGATGTCGCCTTTCGCCGGGCCGGTTTCGTCGAGGAACGCGACTCCGTTACGCAGCCCAGGCCGCAGGCGATCCCAGCCGAGATACATCCGGCAGAGCAGCCCGATGGCCGTCGTCGACTCTTTCTTCGCCGGCCCCATGTAGCCGTAAAAGGCACCATCGTCCCGGCTCACTCGATCGAGAAACCGCGACGCTCGCGTGAACACGGTCCGCGACACCTGCAGCCCGGCCGACCGGCCGCTGGTCAGAGCCATGATCTGCCAGCCGACGACGGATGTGTCGCCCGCCTCGCCCGGTGTGTAACGCCAGCCGCCGCGGGAATGCTGTGCGTTGGCGATAAAGTTGACCGCTTTCTGCGCTGCGATGCGCAGTACCTGCGTTTCTTCGTGAACGGTCGAAGCCTCCTTGACGCCGATTGTCGCCGCGTTGCGACCCGCTTCGTCGATCGCCAGCTCGTTCATCGCGATTGCCTCCGTCAGACAAAGCGTCGCCAGACCCTGGATGTACATCCCCGAGTTGCCCTGGAAATCGCCACGCAGATCGAGACTCTGTCCGTTCCTGACCGGTCTGGCATTCTTCAGCAGATAGACGATGCCGTTTTCGATCGTCTTCTGATATTTGCCGTCGGTGTAGCTGCTGCCGCTGCCCATATAAGTCAGCAGGGCGAGCGCGGTCGCGCCCATGTTCGAATTCCCGAATGAGCCCGACATCGAGCAACTGCCGTCGCACTGCGGCGTGCGATGGTCGAAGCTCCAGCTTCCGTCGTCACGCTGGTGGTGTGCGAGCCACTTCAGCGCGCGGGCGACAGCCGCTTCGCTCTCGGGCGTACCGCCATAACGGGACAGCAACGCCTCCTTCGCGGCCTGACTCCGTCCGCCGAGATCGCCCGTGACGGGAACGATCGGGCTGTCTCCAGGGCCGGGTTCAGGGATGCGCGGCATCCGCGGCGTCAGATCATTGACGTCGACGCTGAACGGTTCGGGTTTCTGACGCACGATCTCGGGCAGCACTTCTGTCGGCAGCGAGTGCTCGATCTTTTCCGGCAGCTTCAGATCAAGCGTCTCCAGATCTTCGGGTTCGATTTCTGATGGTTCCATCGAACTGAAGATGCGAAACGATGCCGGCAGTGATTCGACCGGGAGAACGATCAGCGCGAGCACCAACAGCAGCAGGCCATGCAGTGCGAAATTGGCCGCGTAAACACCGACGGTCTGCCAGCGGCGGCGACGCGCAAGTGCGGCTTCGCGTTCAGGATCGACGTCGTCCGACACCACGAGAACCGGGCCAGCAGCCGCGGCTTTGCTCCGCTGTCTGCCGAAACGGAACCAGGCCGGTGCGCGGGGCGCCGACTGTGGTTGCGGATTGTCAGGAGTGGGATCGGGCACGGCACTCGGAGAATTGAGATTTCAGAGACACTCAGAGAATTGAAATCGCAGAGACGTTGTGGACCTGTTCAATCGCTCGCAAGGCGAGGAACTGAGATCTGAAATGTGATGAGATCTGAAATCTGAGATGCGTTGAGATTCAGAATCGCGTTCGGACGCCCTTCTGAGTCGCCTTCGGGCTTCGCTGTGATGTCGAGAGGAGAAACCGGAGCAGGACGAATGTCTGGCAGTACAGGCTCCCGGAAACCAGGGAAACTTCAGAGCGATGTGGCGGACGGGGTGTCAGGCTACAGAGTCACTCGGGCGGACGATAGATTCTGGCTCTGTCTGCCCGCGGCTTCTGCCGGATGACGATGTTTCCACCGTTCTTATCACGAAGATCAGGGACTTCCCTATGCTCGCTCGCGTCTGCCTCGTGACGATCGCGTTTCTGGCTGCCGGTCTTCCGGCGTCGCTCGCAACCGCCGGTTCGTCAAACAGCCTGATGGATATCTCGCGCGACGGCCGACTGCTGGCCTGCAGCAATCGCGACAGCGGCACACTGACCGTCGTCTCGCTGCCCGATCACAAAGTGTTGCGTGAAGTTCCGGTCGGGCGACACCCGGAAGGCGTCTCGTTCATTGGAGAGACGCATCACGTTGCCGTTGCTGTTTACGACGATGATCAAGTCGTCGTGCTCGACGCGGACTCCGGCAGACAGATCGCGAAAACCGACGTCTTCGACGAACCGTACGGCATCGTGTCACTGCGGGACGGCAGCCGTCTGTTCGTCACGCTCGAATACCCCGGCCAGATCGTCGAGATCGATCCGGCCAGCGGGAAGATTCTGCGAACGATCGATGCCGGCAGCTTTCCACGCGGCATCGCGCTGACGCCCGATGAAAACCGCATTCTGATCTGCGAGTACCTGACGGCTGGCGTTCGGGCCTTCGATCGGCAGTCCGGGAAGCAGGTCGACGAGTGGTTCGGGGCGACCACTGACAATCTGGCGCGGCAGATCGTCGTGCATCCGACGCGGCCAAAAGCGTATCTCGGTTTTATCCGCTCAATCGTCACCGCGCATCAGGGAGCTGGCTCGATCTTCCCGTATGTTGGCATTCTTGACATCGACGCCGCCTCAAAGACTGAGACTACCGATCGCCGCAAGCGCAACCCGATGGACTCGTTCTTCGGTGCCCGAGTGACTGCGAATCCGTGGGAAGTCGACATCAGCCCGGATGGTCGCAACTTTTACGTTGTCTTCGGCGGGACCGACGACATGTTCGTTACCCGGACCATTGACGACGACTACCGCGAACTCGAACCCGTGCGACATCTGCGCGTGGGCCGCAATCCGCGAGCCGTCCGCGTTACGCCGGACGGATCGCGGTTTTACGTTTACAACGCGCTGGACTTCGAGGTCGTTGCCTACGATGCGGCATCCAGCGAGCCAATCGCGACGGTCGCAGTGACTGAGAATCCGCTGCCGGACGACGTGCTGCTCGGCAAAGTCCTGTTCTATACCGCGCTGCCGCCGATGACTTCGCGATTGTGGATTTCGTGTTCGAGCTGCCATCCCGACGGGCAGCCCGACGGCCGCACGTGGCACAATCCCGAAGGCCTGAGACAGACGCCGTCGCTCGCCGGTCTCGCCTGGACGCATCCGCAACACTGGTCCGCCGACCGCGACGAAACGCAGGACTTCGAGCACACGATCCGCGGGCCACTGATGGGTGGCCGCGGCCTTGCGCGAGGCCCGATCAACGCGTCGCTCGGCAAAACCAACAAAGGTCTGTCCGACGCGCTGGACGCTTTGGCTGCGTACACGAACTCGCACCGCTTCCCGCTGAGCCCGTACGCGAAGAGCGGCCTGAGTGACTCAGCGAAACGCGGCCGGGATGTCTTCTTCTCAAAAAGGACCCGCTGCGCCGAATGCCACTCCGGCCCGTTCCTGACAGACAGCCAGTCGGGAAAGAAGAGCCAAAGGCACGACGTTGGCACCGGTCAGCAGGACAAGTCGGAAACGATGGGCACGACGTACGACACACCGACGCTGCTCGGCCTGTACCGCACCGCTCCATACCTGCACGATGGCACGGCTGCGACGCTCCGTGACGTCCTGACGACGGCAAACGCTGGAGACCGTCACGGAAAGACAAGCCACCTGACCGGGCAGCAGCTCGACGACCTGGTCGAGTTCCTCAAAGCTCTGCCCTACGAGGATCCCGAAGCCGCCGCCCCAACCGCCGGCCTCGTCCCTGTCCGCAACTGACAGTCCTGCAGCAAAAGTTACGCAGCCGTTCGGTTGCCGGTAAAGTTCTCAAGAGACCGGAACTCTGCGCGAGTTTCGCTGCGAGGTGACATATCCAACGACCGTGGTTGACCGACCCGATTCTGCGTTTCACTCCAGCCGGGATGTTCGGCTGGCGGTGGACCACGTGTGCTGCAGTTCTGACCCTGTTCGCCGGTCAGGCTGGAGTCGCCAGACCGCAGTGGGTGAGTGGGAATGATAGGCGACTGTCGCTCGACCGTCCTGTTGCAATCGCTTCGATTGATGATTCGACTTTTGTGGCAAACCGAACAACCGGCTCGGTCCGTCGCCTTGGAGTTAACCGGGATGCCGCTGCCCCCAAGTTTCCGATTTCCGATGAACTCGACGATCTGATTGCTCTGCGACAGACAGGGCTCCTGATCGGCGTCGACTCGTCGCGGCACGAAGTCATTGTCGCAGACCTCGGTGACGACCTGCCACGCATAACTCAGCGGCTGAGTGTTGCTCGGTTTCCGGTCAGCGTCGTTGCTGATCCGTCAGAGCGACGAGTCGCGGTGGCGTCGAAGTGGTCTCGGCGAGTGACGCTGCTGCGTGTCGTGGAAACTCAAGCCGCGACCGGGAACTCAGATGGCAACGCCGCAACGCTCGCTGTCGAGGCTGTCATTGATCTGCCGTTCGCGCCGCTGCGGCAACTGTTTCTGAACGAGCGGTTTCTGCTGGTCGCGGATGCTCACGGGGGCGAGCTGGCGGTTGTTGACGCTCAGGCCGGGACGCTGCGGTCTCATCAGTCTTTGCCGGGACATAACATCCGCGGGCTGGCTCTGACGCCGGACGGGAAGAGCGTCGTGCTCGCGCACCAGATTCTCAACGCGGCGGCCTCGACAACACGCAGCATTATTTCCTGGGGCGGCGTCATCTCGAACACGCTGCACACGATCGCGGTTGACGAACTGCTGAAGTCGACGTCGACCGAGTCCCCGGACCGGATTCACGGGACACTGTTTCCGCTCGGTCGGGAAAAGATGGCGGCGGGCGATCCCGGTGACCTTGCCATCGCCTCGGATGGACGCATCTTCGTCGCTCTGTCCGGAGTTCACGAAGTTGCGGTCAAGTCGCCGCAGAGCTTCGACGTCAAACGCGTCTCCGTCGGCCGGCGTCCCACGCGGCTACTGCTCGACGAAGAGCACAATCGGCTGTTCGTGGTCTGTACGTCGGAGAGCACGGTTGAGATTCTCAACGCGACGACGCTGCAGCGGGAACGCGTGATTGACTTCAGCTCGCAGACCGTCCGCGGTTTCGAGGCCCGTGGTGAGGAACTGTTTTACGACGCCCGACTGTCGCTCGACGGCTGGTACAGTTGCCACAGTTGCCATTCCGACGGACACACGAACGGCCTGCTCAATGACAACCAGGGCGACGATTCGTTCAACACACCGAAGAAGATTCTCACCCTGCTGGGCAGCGGCGACACCGAGCCGTGGGCGTGGAACGGCAGCCAGATCGACCTGCGAAATCAGGTGCAGAAATCGATCGAATTCACCATGGCCGGTCCGGCTGCAAGCTTCCACCCTGGCCGGGACGGAACACCGATGGCCAGCGAACGGGACGTTGAAGCGCTGACGTCGTTCATTTCGTCGCTGGAACCCGCTCCCGGAATCACCACCGCCCGCGACGACCTGGAACTGAATCGTGCCGCCATCGAACGCGGCCGAGCTGTTTTCCGGCGGCACAAGTGCGACGTCTGTCACGCTCCGCCGAGATACTCGTCATCGCTGAGCTTCGACGTCGGCCTGCGCGATGAAGCCGGCCGTCACTACTTCAACCCACCGTCCCTGCTGGGCGTCAGCCAGCGCGCCCCGTACTTCCACACCGGCGAGGCCACAACGCTGCGCGAGGTTCTGCTCGATCACGACCACGACGGCGCATCGTCACTCGGCGAGGATCAGATCGCCGACCTGATCGAGTTCTTGAGGAGCCTGTGACCTGTCAGGTTTCCGGCTAACATGCCCGGCATGAAGACTCCGGAAACTTTTAATCGATCAGAACTGACTGCGCTGCAGGGTGAGCGGCTGGGGGAACTGTTCTCGGCGGTTGAAGCCAGCAATCCGTTCTGGCAGCAGCGGCTGGCGGGCTCGGCTGGCTGGAGCGATCCACTCGAACGGCTGCAGCAGTTGCCGTTTG
>WGMU01000121.1 GCA_016124895.1 bacterium | reverse complement strand
TCGAGTGCAAGGTGATGGTGCCGGAGTGGACGACTGAAAAGCAGACGGTCGAATGCGTCGAGTACCAGAGGAAAATGGTCGACAAAAAGGTCACCGTCTACGAGCGAGTGGCGAAGGAACGCAAGGTTCAGTGCCAGGTCACCGTCTACGAGCGGCAGGTCAAGCAGCGAGACGTGACGCACTGCATCCGCAAACCGGTCTGGGAAGAAGTTGACCACAGCTACACGATCTGCGTCCCTCACTGGGAAACGCAGAAGGGCACGCGCTGCATCCGCAAGCCGATCTGGAAGGAAGTCACGGATGAGTACACCGTGATGGTTCCGCACGTAGAAAAGCACAGCGAAAAAGTCTGTGTCTGGAAGTGCGTCCCAGTCGAGAAGACGCGGACGATCTGCGTCGACGAAGGCCACTGGGAGGACAGGACCGTCGAAGTCTGCAACCCATGCAACACCTGTGCTCCGAAAGTCACCTGCACTCAGAAGTGCTGGGTCCCTCACATTGTGCAGAAAGAAGAGAAGTACACCTGCCACGAATGGAAGCAGATTGAGGAAGTCCGTGAATGCGAAGTGACCGTCTGCAAGCCGGAAGTCAAACACTGCACACGGAAGGTCTGTGAGTGGGTCATCAGCGAAGAAGAGTTCGAGTACAGAATCTGTGTGATGAAGCAGGAAACGAAGCACTGCAAGCGGAAGCAGATCTGCGGCTGGGAAACTGAAGAGATCACCCGGAAGTGCAATTACGTTGAGTGCGTCCCGGTCTGCAAGACGATTGAAAAGACTGTCTGTGACTGGGAATGCGTGCCCGTTGAAAAGACGATCCAGGAATGTGTCTGCGTTCCGGTGACCGTGAGGAAGGAAGTCGACGTCCCGGTCTGCCACATGGTCGAAAAGACGATCACAAAGAAAGTGCCCGCCGCAACCTGCTGCCAGCCGGTCTGCTGCGAACCAGTCTGCAATACGTGCTGCAAACCTGCCTGCTGCAACTGATCAGCCAAAGCTGATCCGTTTGCGTCGATCGTAAATCTCTGATCGACAATCCGACGCAACGACTCGGACGAATTGGCGAACAGCCCGCCTCGCAATGCTGAGGCGGGCTGTTTTCGTGTTCTGAGGCTGCTTTCGTGTCCGGTCAACGGGAACCCGGCTTCTCATCGCTGCGGTTTCGCAAGTGGTTGCTTTGCGGGCGCGGACGGCAGACCTACACTCGCTCGTTTCCGCCTGTGCGAACGACCTGAGTCGCCTGAAATGCTGTTTGAGACCGCTCGAATGGACCAGAACGCCGCTCCTGAATCTGAACCCGCCAGTCAGGCGGAACCTCTCGTCGCGAGAGATTCCGTCTTGCCTGGAACGCTGCCAGAGGAACTTCCTCCGGTCGAACCACCGTCAGCCGGCTTCATCATGCAGTTGTTCCTGGTTCCCGCGATCATCGTTGCCGCGGTCATCGGCATCTGGGCTCTGTTCGGGCAACTGTCGGCCAGTGAGCAGGACTGGCGGCAACTTGTCGCGGAACTGCGAAGCAACAACGAACATCGGCGCTGGCGCGGAGCGAACGGGCTCGCCCAGATGCTGCGCGCCGATCTTGAACTTGGCGGAAAGGGACAGAACCTCGCCGCGAATCAGCAGATCGCGAAGGAAATGACCGATCTGATGTCTGAACTGCTGTCGGATCCGGCGCGCAGTGAGGAACAGATTCGTCAACAGAGTTTTATCGCGACAACGCTCGGCTGGCTGGACGTCTACGATACGACGCTGCCCGTCCTGATCAGCGCAACACAGCCCGATCAGGATCTGATTGTCCGCGCCGACGCCCTGCGAGCGCTTTCAATCATGGCGGCACGAGCCAGTGAGCGTGGCGAGCCGATCAATCGTGAGGACGTGATCGACTGCCTGTCAGCAGCGTCACAGGACCGCGAACCGCTGATTCGACAGGTCGCGGCATTTGCGATGGGCTTCCTGTCCGGTGACATCGTCGAGCAGCGTCTGCAGGTTCTGCTCGAAGATGGCGACTCGGCCACGCGACTCAATGCCGCGATCGCCCTTGCCCGGAACCAGAATGCGGACGGCATTGACGTTTTCCTCTCGACGCTGGAGTCCGCTCCACAGTCAGTCGATCCGGAAAAGATGGAAGGCGAGACACCACAGGAGAGGCTGCTGCGAGCCCGCTCGGAAGACGACATGAACACAATCGTCGTCGGCAACGTGCTCAAAGCTGTGCGCGAACTGAAAGCGCAATTGTCAGACGAGCAGAAAGCGAAGGCGCTGAAGCTCGCGCAGTCGATCGCTGACAATCATCGCGAGGTCAGGATCCGACTCGAAGCCGAGACGACCATTCGGGAACTCTCAGCCGAATGAGTATTGCCCGGCGCGAGTATCCACAGCCGGCAGTCGGTGGCTGGCGTTGCTCGCTGTGCCGTACTCCACGCACTAAAGTCTGGCTCGCTTTGCCAGAAAGCGTCGCCGCAGTTCGTTGCTGCAGCCGACTTTTCGCCACCAGCCGATTGAGCGATCTGTGTCGACGGCCCCGCAACTGGAACCAGATGCTCCCGGACTCGTCGGCCAGCAACCGTTGACGCTGACGTCTGTGCTGCTCGTCATGGTGACCGTCGTTGTCTGGGCCGGGACGCCGACGGCTGTCCGCTTTTCGACTGACCTCCTGCCGCCGATCACAGTGGCCGGACTGCGATTCGCGCTGGCAGCGATCTTCATGGCCGCCTGGGCCTGGCTGCATGGTACCGGACTGAAAATCAATCCCGGCGAACTGCGGCCCATGCTGCTTGGCGGCCTGCTGATGTTTCTGCAGATCGGGACGTTCACGCTGGGGGTTCACTACTCCAACGCGTCGCACGGTTCGATCTTCATCAACACGTACATCTTCTGGGTCGTCGCGATCGACCATTTCGTGACGAAACACGACCGACTCACAATTCGCAAAGGGTTCGGGCTGATCTTCGCGGCGGCGGGAGCCGGACTGATTCTGTCATCAACCGTCGGATCGCAGACCATCGACGTTGCCGAGTCCGCCTCGATCAACGGCGACCTGCTGCTCGTGCTCAGCGCGTTTATCCTCGGCGGAAAGATCTGTTACACGAAAAACGTCGTCGCGCGGATTGCTCCCGACCGATTCATCTTCTGGCACGACGTCTTTGGCGTCGCGCTGTTTGCCGTCTGTGCGTTCGGCGTCGAGCGGTTTGATCCGACACAATTGCTGCAGATCGACAATCCCAGGATGCAGGCCGCTCTGTGGGGCATCGCGTATCAGGGCTTCGCGGTCGCTGGCCTGTGTTACGCGCTGCAGACCCGACTGCTCGAGAAGCACGCCGCCTCGAAAGTCGCAGTCTTCAGTTTCGCGACGCCGCTGTTCGGCGTTCTGTTCGCGGTACTGCTCCGCGGTGACCCGATCTCGTCAACGTTGTTCGTTTCAGGGCTGTCGATCGCGATCGGCATTCTGCTGGTGAATTATCCGAGCCGCTCGAAACCAGCAACCACGACACCGTGACAAAATGCCGGGACCCCGTAACGGAAATCGGAGACGCACTGTAATGAGTGATCGATCAGACGCGGCGGATTTCCATGCAGAACCACGCGTATCCGCCGACTCGGGACTGGAACGCATCGGCCTGATCGGACTGGGACTGCTGGGCTCGGCTCTCGGTACGCGGCTGTTCGAGCAAGGTGTTGCGGTCATCGGCTTCGACATTGATGCCGCGTCGCGGGAACGCTTCCGAGATGCCGGCTGCGACGTCGCTGACTCGCTGAGGGAAATGGCCGCCTGTCGCGAAATCATTCTCAGCCTGCCGGACTCAAACGCCGCACGGCGAGTCATTGACGAACTTCGGCCGTTGCTGGAACCAGGGACTGCGATCATCGATACGACGACCGGCGCACCGACCGACGCCGAAGAAGCAGCGGCAATGCTCGCTCTGCAATCGGTCGAGTACCTTGATGCAACCGTCGGTGGGTCGAGCGGACAGACGCGCCGCGGTGAGGCGATCATCATGTGCGGCGCAACGTCGGCTGGTTTTGCTCGCTGCCGCGGCACGCTCGAACGACTGGCCGAACGAGTCTTCCATACCGGCGCTCCCGGCAGTGGTTCGCGAATGAAGCTCGTGACAAATCTCGTGCTCGGACTCAATCGCGCAGTGCTGGCGGAAGGACTTGCATTCGCGGCATCACTGGGGCTCGATGAGTGTGCCGTGCTCGACGTTCTGCAGGCCGGGCCGGCCGAATCCCGTGTCATGGCGACCAAAGGCCGACGAATGATCGATCGCGAGTTCTCACCCGAAGCCCGCCTGCGGCAGCACGCCAAAGATGTCGACCTGATCCTCGCCGCCGCACGCAACGCCGGCCAGACCGTTCCGCTGTCCGAACGGCACCGCGAGCTGTTGACTTCACTGGTCGCTCGTGGCCTCGGCGATCTCGATAACAGCTCCATCCGTGAAGCATTCTGAGAGTGTCTTCTGCGATGGTAATGGCTGGAGCGCCTTTCAATCGTGCCTCAACCGGACAACCTCGTCAAAACGCTGTTGCGGCGATATGCGGACTGTCCTGACGCGTCTGCACAATTCACCAATACGGGAACCAGATGGCCTCTTCTGCCTCTAACTCGCCCGACACCAATAACCGGCACAATCACTCTGGTCTGACCCGTTTCGCCAGTCGAAACAACGGAATCTGTCGCAGGACCGTCAGGTCGCGTCAGAGTAAACCAGGATAGCGTGCCTCGACGCGCGCAGAAGGCGAGACAAAGGTTCGTCAAATCACTGTCCGGGAGACGAGTTCCACTTTCAGGCGGAGTTTGACTTTGGGTTTAAGACGGCCTGATAATCCCAGGTTTTTCTAACGTTGAGGCACTCGAACTTCTTTATTTGCTGAAGGTTGCGACCACGTTCGGCACTGCTCCATCGAGTTCCACTCGGGGCAGACCGAGGCGGATACGCAGACTTCGGAAATCGAAAAACAGACAGGATCACGACGAGTCTGCGGAAGCGTGCTGGCGCCAGCGCTGGCGGGAACTCCCGGCATTCTCAGATCACTCGGCGGCAGTCAAGACGGCTGCACGGACACGGACGTCATTGGCGACGGATACGCCACTGGTTCGACTTCGACTGACCGGCGGCGTGCGCGGCGAGTGGACTCGTCGCAGCAGGATTGCTGAGCATGGCCGCAGATCAGACGCGTCGAGATACGAATTATCCCTGTCATTTTTCTGTAAGTCAGCGCGCCTGCCAGTTTGCGTTTCGACTGCTGAACCAGCACCGACTGCTCGCAACGTCTCTCCAGGTACCAGAGAGGACGCGCGGCGTTTGTTGCTGTGGCTTCGTCAGTCCGCGCCGACCCGCCTGCGGCTGACCACTGAGGAAGCCGCACCATGCTTCTCTCTTCCTGGCTGAAAAAGCTGGCCCAGCGCTCGCATCGCCGCGGAGCTGACGGCAAGCTGAAAAAGAAGCCGTCCCCGTTTACCCAGCTCGGCCTGACACGGCTCGAGGACCGTGTCGTCCTGACTGTCAATGCGTCGCTCAGCCTCGGTGACCTGGTCGTGACGCTCGATGCAGCTAATGACGCAGCGACGATTCAAGTCGTCAACGGCGGTGCCGATATCCGCGTCGACGACGGAACGACTCAGATGGACTTCGCCGTTGGATCGGTCAACGACATTCAGCTTGCCGGTTCGGCCGATGCGAATCAGTCGGTTACGTTCCTTGATGCCTTTTCAGTCCTGCCTGAAGGAATCTCGACGGACGTCGGCGGCACGATTGAATCGCTCTCGTTTACGGGTGATGTCTCGGGAATTACGTCCGCAGGCTCATTCGATGTAACGGTCGGCCAACTGAATCTCGGCGGCAGCATCATCACTCAGGATGCGACGATCAGCCTGAACGGCGTCGTCACGCTGATGACTGACGTTGTCCTCGACACGACAAACGCGGGAGCGTCCAGCGGCGTGGCGATCACACTGACCGGCTCGGTCGACAACGACGCATCAACGCGCGACCTGACAATCGATGCCGGTTCCGCCGGCCTAGTGACCGTCAATGCGACGATTGGAACCGGGGGCTCCCTCAGCGATCTGTCGATTACGGCTGACGACGTCGCTCTCAATAGCTCGATCGCCGCCGATACGGTCACGCTGGCACCGGGCGGTTCGAGTGCAGTCGGCGTCGGGACCGACGTCGCCAGCGGCTTCAACGTGAGCGACGTGGAACTCGACCGGATCACCGCAACGACGTCCGTCACCATTGGCGGATCGCACGCGACATCGGTCGTCATGAATAACGTGACCGATCCCAGCGGCATCCCACTGCTCATTCTCGATGCCGGGGCTGCCGGCGCGACCTTCCAATCGTCAGGGACCGCGTCGACAGTGAACTCGCTGCAGGTCACCTCGGATGGAACCGCTCAGATCCTGCGAACACTGACTGTCGATGCCGGTTCGTTGTCGATCGTAACAAACAATGCCCAGATCACCGTTTCTCAGACGTTGTCCGGCACTAACACCAGCGACATCAGTCTGAATTCCGGTTCGGCCACCATCGAGTTGAATCAGGCTGTCACTTCAGACGGAGGCACGCTCACACTGGAAGGTCGGCAGGTGAACGGCAACGGCGCCATCGTCAGTGTGAACGGAATCCTGAATCTCATCCCGTCGTCGGCGACGGAGGAAATCAATCTCGACCGGGACACGCTGAATCCCAACCGGTTTTACATTCCGTATGGACTGAGACCGGGTGGTTCGAGTTCCCGTAGCGTGGGAACCGGCTTTTCGCTGATCAATCTGGGCCGCGCTGACGGCCAGCACAGTGTCGTCTTCAATACGATGATACTGCTTGATCCACTGAATGTACTTGCTCCCGTCGGAGCTGGAAACGCTGTACTGGCGGACGGACTGGCATTCGGGTATGCGATTCAGGGAACCGACGATGCCTCTTTGACAATCGACGCCGGCAACGTCCGTATTGGCGGTCTGGTTTCCGTGGTCAACGGACTGAATTTCGGACAGGTTACAACCATTTCCGGAACCAAAACACTCAGTACATCCGGCGGCGACATCGTGCTTGGATCGCTACGCGGTGGTAACGTGATCTTAAACGCCGGCGGCGGCAATGTTCAGTTTACGGGACCGTCTTCCGGATCACCTCCTGACATCGGCAATGTGACGATCAATTCGGCGGCCAATGTCGACTTCGACGGGGACCTCGCCAGTTCTGGAACAATTCTTGTTTCGAACGCGACAGGATCGGTTTCGCTGAATCAGGCGCTTTCTGCGACGACGCTTTCCATCACCGCCAACGACGTCAACGTGGGTATCGGAGCATCGATCTCCGTATCCGGAACCGTGACTCTGCGGCCCGACAGCGACACTGACACCATCGGGCTGGGCACAGGATCCGGCACCTTCACGCCCGGAGATCTGTCGGCGTTCGTTTCAGCATCCAATCTGATCATCGGCCGCAGTGGAACGGGCACGGGTGCAGTCGACATCAACGGAGTCGACCTGTCGGCGGCTTCGACGGCGCTGACCATCTACGGTGGTTCGATCGCCGTCAGCGATCTCGACGCGGGAACAAACTCTGTTGTGCTCAATGCTCAAACGGGAGCGATCACTGACAGAGACGGAGCAACGGCGACAGACATCACGGCCGGCGCGCTGACTCTCAACTCGTCAACAGGAATCGGCGGCAACTCCGTCAACGCCGCTGTCGAAGTCGACGCAACGACGGTCTCAGCTTCGGCGTCAGCCAGCGGTGGCGTCTATGTGAATGCAGTCGGGACCGGCGGGGTCTCGATGACCACCAGCGCGCCGGACGCAATCGGCATCTTCGGTTCGGGTGAGACTGTCACACTGGCCAGTGCCACGACAACGAATGGTAACATCACGGCGGAAATCACTGGAGGCAGTCTCGTCGCCCAGACCGTCACCGCAGGCGGCACCGGTGACGTTCGCCTGACAACGTCTGGTGCCGGCGACATCACAGTCAATACAGTGACAGCGATCGGCGACCGCGTCACCCTGTTCGCCGGAAATTCGCTGATCGATGGCTCGCCAGCATCCAACAACGTCAACGCGGACGAACTGCGGGTTTCGGCCGGCAATGGTGTCGGCTCGGCACTCGATCCGTTTGAAACGACCGTCACTCGACTTGAGGCCGACGGTCACAACGGCGGCGTCTACATCAACTCGTCGGGGGCCTTGACCATCGGCGTCGCCAGCGGCGATCCGGACGACATCGTCGGCGTCCGAGCCTCTGGTGGCGACATCGCCATTCATGTCGCAAGCCCGCTGACGGTGAATGAAAACGTCGAAAATACTGGCGGAGGCAACATCACGCTGACGTCGACCGCGGACGGAGGTAACGACGACCACCTGACGATCAACGCTCAGGTGCTGGCATCGGGCGGAGCAGGCGACATCGTACTGAATGCGGGAACCGACCTCGTCATCAACAATAGCGGCGTCGCTTCTGACATCCAGAACTCAGGCAGCGGAGACATTATCGCGAACGTGACACGCGACGCTCTGATCGGTGGAGACGTCGACATCGTCACCAGCGGAGGAACCGTCGACTTCAATTCGGTGCGGAACTTCTCACTCGGCTCCGACAGCACGATTGACGCAACGGCAGCCGGGGGCATGTTCGACCTTGCCGTCATCGGGACAGTTGATCTCGCTGCCGGAGCGTCAATCAGCACCGATTCGACGCTGAACATCGCCAGCGCGACCAGCACAACACTGGCCGCTGGAGCGTCTCTCTCTACGAATAATCAACAACTGACACTCGTCACTGACAGTCTCGAAATCGACGCCACCGGTTCCATCAGCTCTAGCACTGGCCGGACACATATTCGAGCGATCACGGCGGCGCGCAGCATAGCGCTCGGGACCAACCCGTCCGGATCACTTTCTCTGTCAAGCACAGAACTCAGTCAAATCACGGCTGGTGTGCTGCAAATCGGCTCGTCGACAGCCGGAGACATTATGATCGGCGCGTCAATCTCGCCGCCGAATGTCAGCGCGCTGCATCTCATTTCGAACGGCTCTGTGACGGCGACCGGTGGTGCAACCGTCAGCGTCAGTGGTCTCGCGATCAACGCCAGCGGAGCAGTCTCTCTCCCGAATCAGAACGATGTCGACAGTCTTGCGGCTTCAATCACCGCCGCCGGGGCAATCATGTTTGCCGACAGCGATGGCCTGACCATCGAAACGGTCGACGGAGTGAACGGACTGACGACGAGCAACGGCGCCATCAGCGTCATGGCCGTCAGCGGCGCTGGAGCGACGGGAATCCTGACCGTCGACTCAGCAGTCACTGCAGGTACCGGCGGCAGTATCACGCTGCAGGCTCTGGGAGCATCTGGCGGCGCCTCGCCCTCTTTGCAGATCAATTCCGACGTGACAGCCAGCGGAACCGGAACCGTGACACTCGGTGGCGTCGGCATCACAGTCAGTTCGGGAAACGACGTTTCCACGGCCAGCGGAAGCATCACGGCAAACGCCGACGGAAATACGTTCACACTCGAGGATTCCACCGGGCCGGATGATCGCAGCCGACTCGTCACGACCAGCGGAACAATCTCGATTACGGCCGATCAGTTTGTCATTCAGAACAACGATACCACTCAGGCCAAACAGATCATCGCCGGAACGTCGAGCGTTCTGACGATCGCCAACTCGACGGCCGGAGTTTCCATCGGCGTCGGCGGCGGAGTGGGAACGCTTTCGATTGATGACACCGAACTCTCTCAGATGTCGACGAACGGCCTTGTCACCATCGGCTCTCAGACATCCGGAATTCTGACACTTGACATGGTCGACCTGACAAACGTCGGAACCGGCACCGACGCGCAGTTCATTTCAGGAGCCACGATTGTCGATGCCGCTGGAGTCGGACCGCACGTTATCGCCGATCAGTTGACGCTCGACGCCGCCACCGGAATTGGATCCGGCTTTGGTACTGTCAATCCCGATCCGATCAACACACAGGTCAATTCGCTGGCCGCGCGCACGCGGACATCTGGCGACATCCTGATCAGTGATGCCGACGGCGTGATCGTGACCGCACTCGCGAGCGGCATCAGCGGAATTTCGACTGCCTCAAATGGCAACATTCAACTGACGACCGGTGGCGGCACACTGCAGGTCGACCGCAACATCGCCGGTGGATCGATCGACATCGACGCGACTGGAGCGGTTGTGATTAACCCGACAGCGATCATTTCCGGCGGAGGCGACGGCACGGCAGTCACCGTCGACGCCGCCTCGCTGAACGTTCCATTCCGCTTAGGCGACTTCGCCATCAAGGAAACCGGGACAGGCACGGTAACGTTGAATATCACCGGGCAAACGCTGCTCGATCGACTCGGCATCTCGGCCGGAACTGGCACCATTGCGATCACATCGTCGACCATCAACTCCGGAAACAGTCTCGACGGAACGTCGGAGATTCAGACATCCGGCGACGTGATGCTGACGGCAAATGAAATCGGCGCGAACGGCCGGATGGACATCACCAGTCTGGCCCCTGCTGCTTCGACGCTGACTCTGATCGACACTTCCACGACCGGCCAGGGTATCAATCTCGATGTTCTCACGAACCAGTTCGAGCTGATTGAAATCACGCTCTCTGACGCCAGTTCCAACGTCCGAGTCGGACTGCCTGCCGGCGACATCATTCAGGTCACCGGTTCGGCCACGCAAAGCAGCCTGTCGGGAGAACTCCGGACAAATACCGTCGCTTTGACGTTTGAACAGAAAGAAACCGGCGCCGACGTCCTCGTTGCGACATCGGCACTGGCCGCAGGAGGCGCACTCATCATCCGTTCCGAAGACGATATCCAGGTCGGAACAACAAACGGCACGGCCATCAACGCAGCCGCCGGTGCATACAACGTCACGCTGGAAGCCGACCGCGACGGCGATGGCACCGGTCGCATTCTGACGTCGAACGCAGTCGTCGCACTCAACGGCGGATCACTGCTGCTGCGAGCCGGCAACGGCATCGGCGTTTCCGGCACTCCGCTGAAGACCACGGGCCTGACCGACCTGGCCGCGGAAACGGAGACCGGGGGCATCTTCGTCAGCAATGCGACCAGCGGCACGGTCAACGTCACATCCATCAACGGAACAGATGGCGTCGCCGCACTGATGTCCGGCGACATCGTGATTACCAATACGGCAGACGGTCTGACCACCAGCCAGGACATGACCACCGCCAGCGGCACGATCACGCTGAACATCTCCGGCTCGACGTCACTGGGCAGCGGCGTCGACATTGACTCGACCAGCGGCACGATCACGCTCAATACCAACGATCTGTCGATCGATGCGACGGCGACCATCGATTCCGGAACGGCGCGCACGATCATTCGCCCGACGACAGGTGGCGGTGCGATCGACGTCAATCTCGGAACAGACACCGGTGGCTCGCTCAGCCTGACCGATGTCGAGCTGGATCGGATTACCGCAGGCGTGCTGGAGATCGGTTCTGCTGCTACGGGTGCCATCACAGTGACATCGACCGCCACTCTGAACGCCGCTCAGGTCGACACAGTGCGACTGATTACCGGCAGTTCGATCAGTCAGTCAGGCGGTCCCTTTTCCGTGCAGGATCTCGCCGTCTCGGCTACCGGCCCGGTCACGCTGTCGAACGCCGGTAACGATTTCGACAGAGTCGCCGTTGCTGCATCCGCGGCTGGAGCGATCACGCTGGTCGATACAGACGATCTGACGGTCGACCTGATCGATGGAGTCAGTGGGGTGAGCACGGTTAACGGAGCCATCTCGGTCACGACCGGCGATCTGCTCACCGTGAATCGCGCAGTGACGACCGGCATGAACGGGACCATCTCGATCTCCGCTTCCGATCTCGCGCTCAACGCGGCGCTCAACAGCGGCTCGGGCAATGTCAGCATCGGACCGTCGCAGATCGGAGGGGCCACCGTGGGACTCGGAGCCGGTGGCCAGACGTTTGACCTCGAAGACGCCGAACTCGATCTCATCACCACAACGGGAACCCTGACGATCGGCGGCGCCAACGCGACGGCGATCATCGTCGACGGCGTCACTGATCCCGCCGGCATCGCGAACTTCGTCCTCGACGCAACGCGTGAGAACGCGAGCGTCACGCTCCAGAACGCCGCTTCGCAATTCAATCAATTGACCATCAACGCTGACGACGGAGTCTTTATCCGAACGAACCTGACGAGCAACACCACGCTGACGATTGACGGCGATGCGGACAACAACACCGATACGACCGACGCAGTCACGATCGGCAATGGAGGCTCTGACGTTACTGTCACAGCCGATGGAACGCTCGCCATTGACGCCATGACCGGCGGAGTTGTGCTCGACGGAACTGACGGATCGACAACGATAGTCACGTCGACCGGCGATGCTCTGGTGACTCTGGGAGCAACGACGAATGGCGGCACGAACCCGAACCTCGTCGTCAATTCCCAGGGCGGTGCAACGATCGCCTCGGTCAATACCGGAACGGGATCGATCACGCTCAATGTCGACACGGACGGCGATACTGCCGCGGCGCTGAGCACCGGCAGTCTGACCGGCGGAAACATCGCGCTCGACAGCGGCAACGACCTCAACGACTCCGCAATGCTCACGGGCTCGATCAACGCTTCCGGTACGTTCACCGTCACCGACTTCGCCAGCCTCGACCTCAGCGCCAGTGGAGGCGTCACCGCAGCCGGAGACGTCTCGGTCACCATCCGCGGCGGACTTAACGTCTCCACCGACATCCAGTCGACTACCGGCAACATCATGCTGACAACAGTCGACACCGGCGCGGCAACCGAACATCTTGCCGTGGCAGGCGGCATTTCCGTCACGGCCGACGCCGGGAGCGTCACCTTGCGAGCTGGCGACAATCTGACGACTGCAGCCGCTGCGTCGATTTCGGCCGGCGGCGGAGTCACGCTCACGGCTGCGTTCGGCGACGTGGATTCGCTCGGCGCGATCACACTGGCCGATACGTCAACCGTCGAGTCCACCGGTGGCGGGACGCTCGATCTCGACGCCCGCGGCAATATCGCGCTCAGCGCCCTGTCGACGACCGGCGAGGTTCAGATCACAACGACCAACGGCGCGATCATCGACAACGGCGACAACGGTCCTGACATCACCGCCGGCTTAATCGCTCTGCGAGCGGCCACCGGGATCGGCGACGACCTCAATTCGCTCGAAACGACTGAAGCGACGGTGTCTGCCGGAGTGTCTCTCGCGGCCGAGACCGAGTCCGGAGACATCGCGCTGTTGAATACGGGCGGGCTTACAATCGGCACGGTGAACGGGCTCAGCGGCGTGAAAATCAGCGACGCACCGTCGAACAACAACTCGGGGCTCGACAACATCTCGCTCACGGCGAACAGTCCGCTGACGATCAACGCGGACGTCGTCGACAGCGACGGCGGCAACATCTCACTGACCGCCGGAGGCAGCGCGGCAGGCGACGACCTGACGATCAATGCGAACGTCACGGCAGAGGGCGGCAACGGAAACATCGCCCTCAGCGCCGGCAGCGACATCCTGCAGACCAGCGGCACGGTCTCGGCCGCTGGCTCCGGGACAATCAGTTACTCCGCGTCGACCGGAACCGTCGACGGCGTGCTCACGATGAGCAACGGAACACAGGCCACGGCAACGACCGGCGCCATCTCGCTGTCAGCCGCTGGCGACATCACCCTCGGCGGTTTGACGACCGGCAACGCGACGACGGTGGCAGTTTCCGTCACCTCAACCACCGGCGCGATCCTTGACGGCGGCGACGCTCACACCGATGTCACAACCACGAATGCGTCGGCTCGAGTTGTCCTGTCCGCCTCGACCGGCATCGGAACCGGCAACGCCATCGATACAAGCATCGCCGCGCTGGACGCTTCCGTCACCGGGACCGGCGACCTGTCGATCAACGAAGCCGATGCCATCAATCTGCTCGATCTTGACACGACTGACGGGGCAATCAACGTCGTCGCGGATGGAATGCTCACGGCCACCGATGTCGCCGCAGGCGGCGCAGGCGACACCGACGATGTCACGCTGCAGGGAACCTCAATCGAGATTGGCACAATCAGTGCCGCCAGCCTCGGCGACATCTCGCTGGTGGCGACCAGCGGGGAAATCGACGATGCGGACGCGAACAGCAGTGTTTCTGCCGACGACCTCAGTTTCTCAGCGGTCACCGGCTTCGGGACGACCAACGCGATCAACACGACGGTCAATGAGATTACGAGTGGCGCAACTTCTGGTTCCGGCCAGATCGCGATCAACGAAACCGACGCCGTCGTCCTGACCAGCCTGCAGTCGGGCAATGGACTGATCACCGTCACCGCCGGCGGTCAGATCACCGCGACCAGCGTCGTCTCACAGGCCAACGACGACGCCAACGATATCACGCTGATCAGTACCGGCGCCGGCATTCAGGCCATTTCGATCAACGCCGGCAGCAGCGGCGACGTGACACTCAACGCCCAGGGCGGAGCCATCACTGACGACGGAACTGTTGCGACCGATGTCACCGCCGACGTTCTGACTGCAGATGCCGCAGGCTCGATCACGCTCGACACAGACGTCGCCAGCATCGATGCGTCAACCACCGCAGCCGGAAGCATCTCAATCGACGAACTGAATGCCGTGGTGCTGACCGACGTCCAAACCAGCAACGGCAGTATCGCGATGACAGCCGGCGGTCAGATCACCGCGACCAGCGTCGTCTCACAGACCGACGACGACGCGAACGACATCTCGTTGGCCAGTATCAACGGTGGAATCCAGGCGGTCTCGATCAATGCCGGCAGTAGTGGCGACGTTACCCTCGACGCTCAGGGAGGAGCGATCACTGACGACGGAACCGGCGCGACGGACCTCACGGCGGACGTTCTGACCGCGGACGCCGCCGGAGCGATCACGCTCGACACTGACGTCAGCAGCGTCGACGCAGCCACCACCGCAGCCGGCGCGATCTCGCTGGACGAACTGAACGACGTCGTTCTGACCGACGTCCAGACGAGTGACGGCGCGATCACGGTCACCGCCGGGGGAGAACTCACGGCGACCATCGTCATCTCGCAGACGAGCAGCGACACCAACGACATCTCTCTGTCGACATCCAGCGGCGACATCCGCATCGGCGCGATCGCCGCGACGGGAGCCGGCGACGTTGTCATCACCGCTGCCGCGAATATCGTCGACGACAACGGAGCCACTGCGAACGTCACGGCGGACGATCTCACACTGACCGCCCAGCAGATCGCCACGCCCGCCGACGCGCTCGAAACGGTCGTCTCCAACCTTGAGGCCACCGCATCAACCGGCAGCCTGTCCGTCGTGAATTCTGGCGACCTGACCATCGGTGGCATCGGAGTCACGACCGGCGCGTCGTCGACGGGCGACCTGTCCATCATAACCGCCGGCAACCTGACCGTTGACGAACTCGTCGCCTCGAACGGTGGTAATCTCACGCTGACAGCCACGTTGAGCATCGCCGTCAATGCGAACATCGAGTCCAGCAACGGCGTCATCACGCTCACCGCTGACTCGGCCGGCGCCGGCAATGCGGCAACGCTGACGATCGCCGATGCCACCACCATCGACGGCGGCAGTGGGCTCGTCGATCTGAACGCCGATGGCAACGTCACGCTCGGTCGAGTTGTTACGACCGGCGACGTCACGATCAACTCGGCTGCCGGAGAACTCGTCGACGGCGGCGATACCGGCGGAACGGACATTTCGGCTGCCACGCTGACAATCAACACTCAGAGCGGTATCGGCATCTCGGCAGGCGGCGGAGCGGATGCGGCCGTCGAAACTGCAATCTCGACGCTCAACGCCTCGACAACCGACGGCAGCATCCAGATTGACGAAGCCGACGGAGCAACGCTCGTCACTGTCACTGCCGGAGGGTCCGGCGACATACGCATTGTCTCAGCCACTGGAAACCTCGTCCTGCAGACAATCACAGCCGACGGCAACCTCGTCGCGCTGACCGCAACAGCTGGAGCCATCACCGACGCATCCGCTGGCGAAACCGCGAACATCACTGCCGCGGATGCCGCACTGCGAGCCTCAACCGGAATCGGCGACGCGTCTATTGACGACGGCGACATCGACCTCGCCATTGCAACACTCGCTGCAACGACGGCCGCGGGTGACATCTCCGTCAGCGACGACGGCGACCTTCAGATCACGACCGTCGACAGCCTGACCGGCATCGAGATCACAACGGGCGGCGCCGGCGACGACATCCTGATTCGCGAAGGGGCGACCGGTGATTTTGAGCTCGCCGCCGGTGCCAGCATCGTCAACTCCGGCACTGGCAACATCACGCTGGTCGCCGACGGAGCGGGAACTTCCGACGACTTCATCATTCGTGCGGACATTTCCGCAAACGGCGGCGACGTCCTGATCGTCAGCTTCGACGCGGTTGACTTTGTCGGCTCGCCAACCGTTTCTGCAACTGGCAGCGGCACAGTCACGATTCACGCCGGTCGGACATTCGACTTCACGACCGGAGTCGGAGCAACCGGCACGGGCACGACCGACGCAAGCATTCTCGACGCGGTGCTCGCCACAATTCAGACCGACGCAGGCGGTATCACGCTTACGGCGAACAACAATGTGAGCCTCGACCTTGTCAATGCCGATGCCGATGGCAGTGGCGCGGCGGGCACCGTTGTCATCACCGCCGACGCCGACAGTAACGGGACGGGAGCGATCATCGATGGCCGTGCCGGAGAAAACGTCAACATCATTGCGGCCGCTGCGGCACTGCGTGCCGCCGAGGGCATTGGTTCGGGCGACGACCTCAATACAAATCTCGGCACCGTCGCTGCGTTCAACACAACCTCTGGCACAGTTGAGATCACAAACGACTTCGGCACTGACCTCTCAATTGGTATGGTCGACGGCCTCGCGGGCATCATCAGCGATGCCGAAGCGATCCGTGTCGTCAATCCTAACGGTGTCCTGACCGTCGACGAGTCCGTCGCCACTCCGGCCGGTACAACGGGCAGCTTGAACGTCACGGGTGCCGTCGTCGTCAACGCGTCCGTCACGGCCGGCCAGTTCGATGTGACTTTGATCGGCAATGCGAACGGCGATCTGGTGATCAACTCCGACCTGACGTCCAGCAGCAGTCTCGCCCTGTCGGCCTCGCAGGACGTTATTGTCAACTCGACTGTCCAGACCAACGGAACGGGTGCCGATATCACGATCAGGGCTGACAGTGATGGCAACGGAATGGGTGGCGTGCAGGTCACGACCAGCGGCCAGATCGACTCAGCCGACGACGTCACTATCACCGGCTCGGATCTCGTCGCCGACGCGACCGGAAGTGAGAGCGTTCAGATCGACTCGGACGGAACGACACCTCAGATTCTTGCTGTTGGCAACGTCTCGATCAGTGCCGGCACAGACGCCGCAGACATGACCGATCTCGAAATCAACGGACGCATCGAATCGACTGGAGCCGCGACGACAATTACGATCGCCGCCAACCGCGACGTTCTGTTCGGCGTCAACGGCGACGTGATCCGCAGCGATGCCGGAGCCTCCGGTCTCATCAGTGTCTTTGCTGACCAGGCCAGCCTGGCGAGTGCCGGCGGTGTGATCACAATGGCCGACGGAACCGTCATTAACGGCGGTGGCGGGCAGATCGAAGTCGTTGCTGACGGACGTCTGACACTCGGCCAGATCATCACGACTGACCTGATCAATCTCGGCAGCGGAACTGGTGATGTCGTTGACGGCGGCGATACGGGCGGTGTGGACCTGATCGCCAGCAGCCTCGCCATCGCGGGCTTCACCGGCGTCGGCACCGATACCGACGCGATCGACACTCAGGTCACCACCATCGCCGGCCGGACCAACTCGGGTGATTTCCACGTCTCCAATTCCGACGGTCTGATAATTGGAACCGTCAACCTGACGGCCAAGGTGGCCGCATTGCTCGGTATGGCCACGGCCGACGGCGTCGCAGTCCTCAACGGAGCAGCCACGGACAACGTCACAATCACAGCGAGCAGCCTGCTGACAGTCGTCGCGGATGTCACCAACAACGGTGGCGGAGACGTCACACTGACCGCGACCAACGACGGCGGCGACGACGACCACTTGACGATCTCGGCGAACGTCACCGCCACCGGGGGCAGCGGCAGCATCGACCTGAACGCTGGCACCGACCTGCTCGTCAACAGCGACGCAACCGTCTCCACGGTCGGCAGTGGAGCCATTACCGGCGATGCCGATCGAGCCATCCTGGTTTCCGGCACGAACACGCTGCTTCAGTCAGCCAGCGGCGTGATCTCGTTCACCGCCAACGCAGGCGGTCACTCGGGCAACTTCGCCGGGATCACGATCGACGACGCAACCATCGAGACAACCTCAGGAACAATTTCGCTGACCGGGACCGGGGGCAACACCGGCGACGGCAACCACGGCGTTCTTCTGTCGAATTCCGCGTCCCTCACGTCAACCATTGACGCAGCGATTATCTCCATCATCGGTACGGCAGGCGTCGGCGCGAGTTCCGACGGCGCGCGTGTCGTCGACAGCGCCGTCGCAACCAGCGATGCCTCGATCTCAATCAGTGGCTCGTCGGCCACATCTGATGGAGTGGTCATTTCAAACTCGCTGCTCCTCACAGTCAGCGACTCCGCGAATCTGAGCATTAACGGAACGACCACAGGAACGGATATCGGTTCCGACGGAGTGACCATCGGGTCGGGCACGACACTCAACACCTTCGGCGACAGTGCGGCAATCTCCATCACGGGAACAAGCGCTGGCGATGACGGCGTCAGCCTGTCTGTCTCGACGATTTCTACGACCGGAACAGCAGCGACCATCTCCATTGCCGGCTCATCCACTGGAACCGGCGGCGACAACAGCGACGGCGTGAATCTTGAGGGTGCGTCGGCGCAGATCGCGTCAGTATCCGGAGCGATCACGGTCTCAGGCACGGCCAGCGGCGGAGCGGCGGGCGACGGCGTTGAAATCTCAGCTGGCGTCACCGAAGCCATCGCCGCCACAGGGACCGCCACCATCACGATCACCGGAACCGGCGATGCTGCCAACTCCGGCGTTCAGATCAATTCGCCGATCAGCAGCGGAACAGGCACGATCACCATCCGCTCGGAAGACGGCGGTTCCGCGACGGACGACATCTCGTTCGGAGTCGGCGGCGACATCACTTCCGCCAGCGGGACAATTACCATCGACGCCGAAAATGCCGGCAACACGGCGGACGGCTTCACGGCCGACGGAACGGTGATCAACGCGGGGAGCGGACTGATCGATATCGACGCTGACGTCGACGTCACGCTCGGCGGACTGATCACCACGGGCGAGATCCAGATCACTGCAGTCGCGGGAGCGATCATCGACGGTGGCAACGCCAATGCTGACCTCACTGCGGCCACCGCCGCGCTGCGGGCGGCCCTCGGCATCGGCGACGACGGCAACTCGCTCGAAACCGTTTCCGATGTAACAGCCGGCAGTCTCACGATTGCCGCGCTGACTGACTCGGGCGACATCAGCATCTCGAATACCGGCCACCTGATCGTCGGCATCGTCGACAGTCTCAGTGGAGTCACCATCTCCGACGCGGCCTTCGACGACAACTTCGGCACGGACAATATTACGCTCATCGCCGGCAGCCCGCTGACCGTCAATAACAATGTCACGAACAGCGACGGCGGCAGCATCAATCTGACGGCGAGCGACTCCACGGCAGCCGGTGACGACCTGACCGTCGCGACCGGCGTCGCCATCGCGACCGCCGGTGGCAACGGCAGTATCACACTCAACGCTGGCGACGATCTGGTGCTCAACGGAACCGCCTCCGTCTCGGCTGCAGGCACCGGAGCAGTGTCGCTCACAGCGAACGCCGGTCCCGCGGACACAGTCGGAGCCATCACGATGGCCAACGGCGCGACGGTCACTTCGGCACTCGGCACGCTCGCACTGTCCGCCACTGACGACATCACGCTCGGCGGTCTGAGCACCGGTTACGGTCCCGGAACAGCCGTCATGATCACGTCGAGCAGCGGCGCGATCCTCGACGGTGGCGACGCAGACGCCGACATCGCTGCCAATGCCGCTGGCGCGGTCACAACGCTCACCGCCGCGGCCGGCATCGGCAACGACAAC
>WGMU01000038.1 GCA_016124895.1 bacterium | reverse complement strand
GGAGCCGTGGCCATGTTCGCCACCCGCACCACGTACCTGAGCGATGACTGGCACGACTATCACCAGTTCCGCATCAGAAGCGAACAGGCGACAATCCACCCCAACACAAAAACCTGACCGAGGCGAGCGAGTTACGCCCGACCGGAAGTCTCTCGCGGTGGACGGGGCTCTGTATGGGCGAGAACCGCTGACCGAAAATGATCCCTGACGTCCGACTGTTCACTGAAGTTCCAAGTTCAGTGGCTGCTTCCCAAAGTCGGAAAGTTGTTGCGGACACATAGCTTACCGTGGTGTCGCTTGCAGCAGAGACTCGATGCGCTCGCGCATGAACTTCTCGCCCTGGGCTCCCTGCCAGTTGAGTTCGCCAGCCCAGAAGTTCTGCAGATAGCCCTCTTTGTCGATGAGATACACCGACGGCCACATCGCATTGCCCCAGGCGTTCCAGTTGGCGCTCTGCGCATCGAGCAGGATGGGAAAGGCCAGTTGCTCCTGAGTGGCTTTCAGGCGGACGTGGGTGAGGTCGCGTTCAGCCGATGTTTCCGGTGTGTGAATACCGACCATCACAAAATCATCACGTTGAAACCGAGTGAACCAGTCGCGGTATGCCGGGTAGTTGTGGATACAGTTGCTGCACCCGCAGGCGTAGAAGTGAACGACGACGACCTTATCTCGCAGATCAGCCAGCCGTAATCCTGTCGAGTTGATCCAGCCGTCGGTCGTGATCAGTTCCGGCGCTTTGTACCTCGGACGGCCGTATTCTGACGCGTCGATCGCCGGGCCGAGCAGCTTCACGTATGCGGCCTGCTGCTCGGGATCCAGGATCTGCTGGAACTTCGTCTGCACAGACTTCTGCAGGTCTTTGTGCTTCCGGTCAATCTGTGCTGCAGGCTCGCCGCCCTGCCGGCTCTGCTGCATCTCAGTGAGTGATGTCTGCATATCGGTGACCAGCGTTTCCAGCCGACTGCGCTGGTTGCCTGTCAGATTGAGTCGCTCGGCCACGTCATCGCGCAGGATTGAGGCAAATCCAATACGCCGCAGAACGAGTTGCTGCAACCGCTCGCGCTGCGTGCCCGTCAGCAACTGATCCATGGCGGCCGTCACTTCGCCGAGCAGCTTGATCACGCCCGCCTGAGACTCGACCTGCGACTTGTTCCGCAGCGGAAAGAAGCGGAGGTCGTACCCGTCGAGCAGTTCCCGGAACCGCGGTTCCTGAGTTCGACTCAGCTTCAGTTCCTCAACCGCCGCCGGCTCGTGCAGCAGCACCCAGTAAGCCTCGACATCGCGAAACTCCTGAGCCACCGCGAGCTTTGCACTCAGTACAGCGAGCCAAATGGCGACTTGAAGTAGTTGTCTCATTCGAATCGTTCTCCACAGGGAACAGACGAAGGAGTCTGACACATTGCAAGACGCACAAACTACGACACCCATGACGGGCCGTAGTCTTTCACTGTCCATTCACCATTGACTTTTTCATAGGTCTTCCTTGATGCGCCGCCGCCGAGTGGGCAGCACCAGATTCCTTCTTCGACTTCAACCTCAGTGTCCGAAATCCAGCTGATAACCGACATCCACTGCATCCATGCCGCGGCGTCAGTATCTTTTTCCAGAACGTTGTCGTCTTTGAGGTAAGCCTCACTCGCGGGACGATAGAGAGCTGCGTCCGGAAAGGCTTGGATTTCGTCTTCCGGGATCGTCTCCCATTCTCCGGTGTCGCCCCATTCCGTCATCGGCGTTGTCGTGACGAAATAGATTCGATCCCGCGACGGTTTGTCGAGCTTCGACAGGAGGTACCGATAGATGTCTCGATTTCGCTCATTCCATTTCGCATCGTACGTCACCGTCTCCGGATACTCTTCTTCCAGCTCTTCGTCCTCCGATTGGCATCCCGCAAGGCTGTACAGAATCAGCATGAAGACGACTCCTGTCGCAGACATTCTGCTTAACATCACTAAGTCTCCATTCTGCCTGGACAGGTAGCTCGAACAAACCTGTGGGGATTGACGTGTGACCCGAATCTTACCGTGAATCTGTACTCAGCGGTCTTCGACTGTCAGGGATCAACTTCGTCGAACGTCTGGTTTCCCAAGCGGTACTTCTTCCAGTCTCGGAAGTCGAAGTGCCACCATTCGTATTCGTAGACGGTGAAGTCGGACTGCTGCATCGTGCGGCGGAGCAGGTCGCGATGCCAGCGCTGTCTCTCCGTGCCGCCAGGATAGAGCGGAAAGGCTCGTGGGGAGAATTCGTCGTAGCCGGCGACCATCTGGATCGGGTTGCCAGTTGCCAGGTCGTAGAGCGTCAGGTCGACGGCGCAGCCGCGGTTGTGCCGAGAGCCGGTCGCCGGATTCGCGACGAAGTCCTTGAACTCGTCTGGTGTGGCGTCCCAGAACATTTTCGTCACGTGCCACGGGCGGTAGGCATCGTGGATCAGCAGGCCCAGGCCGCGGGACTTCAGACTCTCGTGAGCCTGCACGACAGCCTGCGCAGCGGGACGTTGCATGAAGGCTCGCGGCTGCTGGTAAAAGACAGCTCCGGTGAAGTTGTTCGTCGTTGCGTAGCGGATATCGAGCTTGATGGTTGAATCGAGCTGCGTCAGTTCGACCAGGTCTGCATCACGGAAGTCTCCGGTTTCTTTGGGTGGCGAAGCTGCGAACGCGGCGGCTCGCAGGTCGTCGATCGGTTTGACCGGCGTGATGCGGAATGTCTCGCCGTCCTGCGTGCCGACCTTGCGGCGTTTGAAGCGGACTTCCGCGGCGACAACGTCGGTCGCCCGTCCGCTCTCGTCGCGTGAGAACGTCAGCCCTTCGCCGTGATACAGGCCATAGTCGGGAAACTCAAACTCGTCTTCGCCGACTTCCTTCAGCGGGTAGTAATAGAACCACTCGATCAGCGCGTAGAGCTGCCCGTCGTGCTCCAGGATGTAGAGCACGTTGTGATCCCAGCCGTACTCACCAATGAGACCTTTCCAGCGGTCGGGGATATCGGCTGGCGGCTCGTCCGGCTGACGCTGATAGACGACATCGCCGACGCGCAGGCGGTTGTGCTCCTGCAGCTCGACGGCTGTGCCGAATCCGATCGCGTCGTCGGCAAGCAGCGATCCGTCGTCCGCGGCCGCTCGCAGGTCGTAGCGGAACGAGCCACGCTGCATGAAGACGTCGCCATTGAGTTCCGTGATCTGCGTCAGACGCTGGCCGTCGACCTCGCGGTAGCTTCCGACCAGTTCGCGGATTCGTTCCGGTGGAACCGGCCCTGTCATTCGGTATGCCGGCAGCGGTTCGTCATCCTGTGCAGCGACCATCAGTCGCAGCGCGTAATCGGCAAGCCGGCCGACAACTCCGTTACTGCCGTCGAGCGACGCGGCTGCCGCTACGCCGACGCGACGTTCCGGCAATGCTTCGAGCTGCGTCGAGAATCCGTAGACCGCGCCGCCGTGGCCGATCTTGCGGTAACCGTCCAGTTCCTGAATGTGAAAGCCGAGCCCGAATCCCTGCGGCTTGCCATCGGCGTCGGTGACGGGCATCAGCATCTGGTCGAGCGTTCCCGGCTTGAGAATCTGACCGTCGGCTATGCGTCCGTCGTTGAACAGGCACGTCAGAAACTTCGACAGATCGAGCACGCTGGAATAAAGATTGCCCGCTGGTCCAGTACCGAGCAGAAATGTCGGCGCCTCGAAGCGGCGTCCGTCGTACGTGCGCATCCAGCCGGTGGCCAGATGCGGCCGGACAGTCGGCGTAATGACGAAGCTGCTCGCGGACATCTGCAGTGGATCGAGGATCGTCTGTCGGACACGGTCGGGATGCGACACGTCGAGCTGCGACTCCAGGACGGCCCCGACAACAGCGACGGCTGCGTTTGAGTACTTCGTGCGCGTCTCTGGTTTGTAGACCAGTTTCGTTTGATTGAGGCTGAGGACGGTCGCCGTGAGCGTCGGTTCGTCAGGATCGAAGTAGTGTCCGACAGGTGACTCACGCACCAGCCCCGAGCGGTGAGACATTAACTGCCGCAGCGTGATCGGGATGCCGTACGGATTCTGCGGCTGGAAGCCCGGCAGGTAAGTCTGCACAGAAACGTCGAGATCGAGCTGGCCGGCATCGACGAGCTGCATGACGGCGATGTCAGTAAACAGTTTCGACACTGAGCCGACGCGGTAAACGGTGTCTGCTGTCGCCGGAACTTTCCGGGCGGCATCCTGAAACCCGAAGCCGCCTGCCCAGACAACCTTGTCGCTGTCGACCAGCGAAATCGAGAACGCTGGCAACTGCTTCTGTTCGACTTCATGTCGAACGGCGGCCTGCAGTTTTTCGATCGCGGGGGCGTAATCGGCAGCGGTGCTGCGGGATGCCGGCAGGACGAAGGCTGCGACGATCAGTATCAGCAGGCGGACGGCTTTCATCGATCGGTTCCAGGGAGTGGTGAGCAGGCAACAGGCAGTGGCGACATTCGCTGCGACTCGCAGATCGCCCTTTGTTTCCTCAGTGGATTCCTCAGAACTCGGGTTCCGTTTCCGGTGCGAAAAGCTGTTCGAGTTCCTCGTCGCGCGAACCGCGATGGCTGCTGTTGCGGCGGATCGCCATCTGAACCAGCGGTCGCATTGATTCGCTCAGGTTGTCGGCGAGGCCGCTGAGTTCAAGCACCAGCAGTTCGTGCGAAACCTCAAAACGATCGGTGAGGCTCGCCACCGCCGCCTGACCGGCAACGCCGTCGGCCTTCCAGTGGTTGTCGTTCTGCCGGGTCAGCTCGTCGAAGTGCTCAAGGGCTTCGTCATAGCGGCGCTGTTTGAGCAGCAGGATGCCGAGTTCGCGATGCGCTTCGAGGCGTGCCAGCTTCGCGTCCGGAAACCGATCGAGCACGACCTGCCAGGCATCAATCACACGCTCTGGATTGCCGCCGCGGGCAAGCGTTCGGGCCACGGTCACCTGAGCGGCTGCCGTTGCCTGCCGCGGAACCTCCGCCTCGGCTGTCACTGGAGCGTCGAGCGGATCGGTGCGGCGCGCCTGCCGACCGAGCCCCGATGAAATCACCAGAACGATCAGGCAGGCGATCCCGTACGCCTTGAGTCTGGCTCGCGACACATGCCAGAACGATTCAGAAATCACGTCCACAGCCGCATCTTCGTCGGCCCAGGCGGCACCGGTTTCGCCGGATTTCTCGATCCGCTTCAGCTCGGCAAGAACCGACTTCGCGTCGGAGTATCGCTGTGCCGGCTCCTTTGCCATCAGCCGATGAATCAGTCGCACAAATGATGGCGCGAGATCCGGCCGCCGTTTCTGCAGCGGGTCGGCGTCTTCGTGCAGATGCTTGTAGGCCAGCGAAACGGCCGTCGGACCATTGAACGGCGGCTCGCCGGACAGCAGGTGATAGAACGTCACGCCCAGCGAATACAGATCGCTGCGGGCGTCAACGTTCGCATCGTTGATCTGTTCGGGGCTCATGTAGAGCGGCGTGCCCATCGTCTGGCCCATCTGCGTCAGGTTGACACGATTGCCGTCCAGTGTGAGCTGCGCAAGACCGAAGTCCGTCACCTTCACGACCATCCGCCGCGTGACCATGATGTTTTCCGGCTTGATATCGCGATGCACGATGCCCGCCTGGTGCGCCGCGTTCAGTGCCGAGCAGCATTGCTTCATCAGATGCAGAGCGACCTGCGACGTCGGCGGCTTCCTGCGCTGAAGGAACTGCCGCAGGTTCAGCCCATGCACGTATTCCTGAGCGATGTAGCGAATCCCGCCTTCCTCGCCGACGGCGAACACCTGGACGATGTTTGGATGATTGAGCCCGGCCGCGGCGCGGGCTTCGTGCTCGAAACGCTTCTGATAGGTGTCGTTCCCACCGAAGTCCGGTCGCATGATCTTGATCGCGACATGACGGTGCAGCGACGTCTGATCGGCCAGATAAACCTGCGCCATTCCGCCGGAACCGAGGCGTCGCAGCAGACGGAATTCACCAAGCATGCAGTTCGTCAGGTCGATCTGCGATGTGGGCTGGTTACCCGCGATGAGCGTTCGCGCGAGCATCGCACTGCTGCTCAGCGGCCCGGTTTCCTCAATCTGTGTTTCCGGGCTCAAACTCGAAGCGCGGGCCGTGCGCGACGTGCTCTGTACCGACTGTGAACCGGCTGCAGGATTCTGATCGCTGTCAGGGAACTGGGGCTCAGTCATGATGAATCGAGACGAGTTGTAATCCGACGTACCTGTCGACGTGGAGGCGGTCTGGCAGGTGGCGTTGTATCGATTTTCGGCGAATGCCGGGTCGTGAAGGTCGACAGTGGCTGTGAGAGTCCTGGTGGTAAACGTGCCGGTTTGACCGATCGACATGATGACCACGCGACAGCGGGCTCCTCAGGGCGACTGACGGCGTACCTCACCGATGGGCCGGCAGTTTCCTCGGTACAGACGTTCGTGACCAGTCTGCCTGGTCACACAGAGCAGCCTGAGGCGGCCAGGCCGGCGTCCCGGCAGCAGGACATCGTCGAACCTGTCAGATCGGAATACAGCACACCTCGATCTGCAGCCCGGCCAGGAAATCAACTGTGAACTCCGTCAGCCGCCGGATTGTGACCTATCTGTTGAAAGTCTGACCATGTGTTGGGATTCCGCCACCGAAGAGAGACTCGGATCATGTTTCCCAGCGTTCGACATTTTGCGCTTAACACGGAACGGCACGGGGCGATTGCCGTCCTGGCTGCCGCGCTTCTGGTCGTGATCTTCGCCTTTACGGCCTTTACCGTGGATCTGGGTTTTGTTGCGCTGGTCGATCAGGAACTTCAGGGGGCTGTTGATGCCTCTGCCCTGGCGGCGGCCTACGAGTTGAAGCAGGCGAAAACGACCGATTCAGTCTTCAACGCCGCGGAAGAGCTGGCCGCGCTGAACACCGTCAACGGTCATGCGTTGAGTGTCATCCGCGACAGCGATGTTGAGGTCGGGTACTGGGATGAACTCACAAGGACATTTACGGCGATGCCGGGGCTCACCGACCTGAGCCTGTCGAACGCAGTGCGCGTCAATGGCCGATTGAATCGGGCTCGCGACTCACAGGTTCGTCTGTTCTTTGCACCGATTCTCGGCCACAGCAACGTCGAAAGAGAATCGTCCGCGATTGCCGTCATCGGACGCGATCGTCCCCGAGATGTGATGCTTGTGATCGACCGTTCCGGGTCGATGAAAGATTACCATCGGCTGGACTATACGAAATCAGCGGCCATCGAACTGGTCAGTGAACTGCAGGAACTGGTTTCCCGCATCACCGGAGATGAGACCAAAGGGGATCGCGTGGGTCTGGCGGCTTACAGTTTCCAGGAAAGCGGCAATGGTCAATCAGGCACATGGCGAGAGCGGAACGGCGGCACAACCTGGGAAGGCAGGCTGATCACATCACTGAGCTGGAAGTTTTCAACGACACGTCTGCAGATTCCGTTACTGACGCCCAGTGGCAATACAAATATCGGCGGTGGAATGCGGGTCGCTATTGAAGAGCTGATCGCTCACAAACGCTACGACTCGCCTGGCAGAGAAGTCGAGCAGTATCTTGTCCTGATGACCGATGGCCACGCCAACGAGACTGAGCCTCCGGGAACGACTCCCGTCAATTCCATCTACTACTACGCTCAACTGGCGAAGCAGAACCACATCACGATTCACGGAATCACACTCGGCAGCGACGCCGAAGAAGCACCGATTCGATACGCCGCCGAACTGACTGGCGGCGAGTACCACCATGTTGAAGACGGCGACTTTGAGGGACTGTTCGAGGTCTACCGTGGCATCGGCCTGGGACGCGACCAGCCTCGTCTGGTCCGCTGATCGAATGCGTTTGCGGCTAGCTGTTCTATGGCCTCACGAACCAGTGACATATTCAATGAGGTATCCGTCATGTCCGCCGGACGCGACACCAGGGCATTCACGAAACAGCGTCGAGGAGCGATCGCGTTACTTGCCGCCGTGTTTCTCGTCGTAATCTTTGCCTTCACGGCGTTCACAGTCGACCTGGGCTATATTGCGATCGTCGATCAGGAACTGCAGGCGGCGGTCGACTCCTCGGCACTCGCGGCTGCTTATGAACTGAAATCCGCCCAGGGGACGGACGTCGTTCGCGACACCGCTCAGGAACTGGCCGGGCTGAACAAGGTCAACGGCCGCACGCTGGCTCTGAATCGCGATTCCGACATTGAACTCGGATTCTGGGACGAGACAACCGGGACGTTTACGGCATTCCCGGTTGTGACAGATATCAGCCTGACGAACGCCGTCCGCGTCACGGGCCGCCTGAGTCGAGATCGCAACTCGCAGGTCAATCTGTTCTTTGCGCCGATTCTGGGACAGAACAATGCCGAGATACAGTCGTCAGCCATCGCCGTGATCGGGCGGGACAAGGAACGTGACGTCATGCTGGTGATCGACTGCTCGGGTTCGATGTCCGATTACCATCGCATGGTTTACACGCTGGCTGCCGCTCAGGTTCTGATCGATGAACTGGGTGACAAGGACCGGCTGGGCCTGACCGTCTACAGCTACCCAGCGCTGGTTGATAATACGCTTTCAAATAACAACCGCCGAACCACCCGTGGCAGTAATCGCGGACGCGGCAACAACGGCGGTTCCGGCGGAGGAGCTAATGGCCAGACGCGTCTGACAGGCCATCTGGAGAAGGCGCTGTCATTCAGTTTTCAGCCAGTGATCTCCCGTCTGCCGCATCTTCTCCCGGCGCTGTATGCGTCTCAGACGTGCATCGGCGGAGGGATGCGTGTTGCTATCGAGGAGTTCATTGCATTCCCACGTGACGACTCAAAAGGCAACAAAGTGCAGCAGGTGATGGTACTGATGACAGACGGCATCGCCAACGTGACCGAACCGCCGGGAACTGATCCGGTCGACTCGATCTATTACTACGCGGACCTTGCGAAACAGCACGACATCATCATTCACGGAATCACCCTGGGACGTGATGCTGATGAGTCACCCATCAGGTACTGTGCTGACACGACCGGCGGTCAGTATTACCACGTGGAAGACAGCAACTTCGAAGGTCTGTTTGATATCTATCGTGGCATCGGCAGAGGCGACGATCAGCCTCGTCTGGTCCGCTGAATTTCGTTGTTCGATCGCGCGTCATTTCGCCGGCTGGAGAACCGCGTATGTGCGGATCAATGGCTACGCCGCACGCTGCATCGACTGACCGCCGTCGCGCCAGTCGCAGCGTGACATTCCAGCGAGGACGCGTTCGGCGACCTGCAGAGCGTCGAGCGCTTCTTCGCCTGAACATGACGGGCGGCTGCCCGTGCGGACACAGTTGACGAACTCATTCAGTTCGGCGGTCAGCGCATCATCGCTCGAGATATCCGGCGTTTCGATCTGGATGAAACGGCCGAAAACATCCCGCTTCAACTGATCAAGATCAGCGCCGGGTTGCGATGCGAGTTCAACCGGAGACAGTCCGGTCTGCAGCGCGAGCGACGGTTCAAAGGCGTCGAGCTGACGAGTCTGGAAGTCGACGTCGACGCGGCCGGATTCACTCCAGATCTGCATCCGGCGGCAGGCCGTCGGGTTGATGCGATTCGCCGTCAGATCGGCGATGCAGCCACTGGCAAACGTCAACCTTGCATTGACGACGTCTTCGTATGCGCTCATTGCGCTGACGCCGAATGACTGCACGGCGACGACTTCAGACTGCACAAGATCGAGCACGAGATCGATATCGTGAATCAGCAGGTCATGGACGGCTCCGATATCCATCGAGCGGAACGGGAACGGACTGAAGCGTTCCGTGCGGATCAGCCGCGGCTGACGGACCCGTTCCTTCGCAGCGAGATACGCCGGATTGAACCGCTCAACATGGCCGACCTGCAGCACGCAGCTATTCTCTGCGGCCATTTGAGTCAGCAGGCGGGCGTCATCGCCCGACGCTGCCAGCGGTTTCTCAACCAGGACCGGAATGCTGCGACTCAGAAACTCGCTGGCGACCGGAACATGCAGAGACGTCGGCACGACGACCGAAGCGGCATCGACGGAATTCAACGCGTCGCGAAAATCGCGGACCCAGCGGGCTCCGAACTGCTCGGCGAT
The DNA here is from genome assembly GCA_016124895.1 of bacterium. Lineage (GTDB taxonomy): Bacteria > Planctomycetota > Planctomycetia > Planctomycetales > Planctomycetaceae > JAPOLP01. The sequence goes on along the minus strand of WGMU01000038.1, from coordinate 31,070 downwards.
CGGCCGTCCGATTTCCTCACGCGGATCGGCAACAACCGCCAGCGTGACGCCGTCGAGACCGGACAGAATGCGTGCATGGTGCCGGCCGAGTGCCCCTACGCCAACGACCATCAGATTCAGGTTGCTCATCGTGTTGTTTCCGTGGCTGCGGTTTGATCCTCACTTCGGCGGCGGGCTTTCTGCTGAAGCGAATGTCGCGACGACTTTCGGACGATGACCGAAACCCAGGCACGCTTCACTTCGGGCTGGCTTGCCCCCACCGGTTTCCTCAGGCGGCTTTGGCCTGCTGTTCGTCGCCGCGGGCGATTCGCAGGCTGACGTTGCGGAACGCCTCACGAGCCCGGCCCTGCTTTCCGGCGGCCTGATTCTCAAAGGCGGTCAGCAGCGTCTGGAGTTCCTGCGGAAAGACGCCGTTCAGTTCGTCCTCGAACGTTGCTTTAACTTCGGCCAGCCGCTTGTGCTCGCGGTAAACAAGCCGATGCGCCCGCTTGATCAGACGAATGCTCTCTTCACTGATTCCGGCGCGCCGCATTCCGACGATATTGATCGTGCGGATTTCGGGATTGTCGCTGCCACAGGCCAGCATGAACGGCGGCACGTCCTGAGGGCAGCGGCAGCCACCGCTCACAAAGGCCATCGTGCCGATCGTTGCGAAGTGGTGAACGACGCTGTTGCCGGAAACGATCGCTCGATCCTGAATGTGGACATGCCCGCCGAGGAGCACTCCATTGACCAGAAACGTGTTGTTGTAAATCCGGCAGTTATGAGCGACATGCGCGTTGGCCATCAGCATGTTCCCGTTGCCGATGCGCGTCCAGTGGTCCTCTTTCTCAGCGCCACGGTTCACGGTGACGCCTTCACGGAACAGGTTGTCGTTCCCGATTTCGACACCCGTATCCGCGTCGGATCGGAAGCTGACGTCCTGCGGTTCACCGCCGATCACGCAATTCGGCCAGAAGCGGTTCCGCTCACCGATGACGACCTGCCCGGTAATTGCAACGTGGCTGTCGAGTTTCGTGCCGTTGCCGATCGAAACGTCAGGTCCGACTACGCAGAACGGCCCGATCTCAACATCGTTGCCAATCTTCGCCGACGGATGCACCTGCGACAGAGGAGAGATCAATTGAGGCATAGGGACGTCCTTGTCCAGAGTGGGCGACAACCCGGTCAGTCATTGTGAGAATGCGCGCGGTGCGGAAGACCGCAGCGGCACGCACCACCATTTCCTTTTTCCGCAGCGGACACGTTCCAGCCGGCTGTCAGCTCAACGCGGGTTTCGCCACTGGCTGACGATGTCGACGCCGACATGCTGGTTCGTTTCAGGTTGAATGTCGAGTAACCCATCGCGTGCAGACGTTCCGCAGCGTCGTGCCAGGCGTCGCGTTCCGCTTCGACCTGCGTTGTCCCGATCCCTGTGGACTGGAGCTGGAAAGACGACGCTGCATTGCCGACCGTGATCGAGCAACCAGCCAGTACACTCACCAGCAATGGAGCCAGGACTCGAAGCAACTCAGTTCCGATCAGGTTCAGCAGGTTGATGTGGGTTAAGTAACGCGTCGGAACCAACTTCCCGATTTGCAATCAGAGTCCTCAGCCGCAACGCGCTAGCGTCCGGTTCTCGTCCGGTCTGACAGAACCGTGGGTTAGCGCCCAGCGGCTGATTTCTGGAAGTAGTTTTGGACACGTTCCTAAGCGGCCGTGCTGGCCGCGTCATGATTCGTCTCAGCCATCCGCAGTTGCCGCATCAGTTCGTGGTTGGACTGATGGCCGGTGCGCCACGCGTTGAAGTAGCCCTGCAGGTCGCAGCCGATCAGCGCGAAGTCACCGATGCAATCGAGAATTTTGTGCCGGGCACACTCGTCAGCAGCCCGCAGTTCATTGTCGAGCACGCCGTCGGCGGTAAAAACGAGCAGGTCCTGAGCCGTCGTCCGAGGTCCGTAGCCCAGCGATTTCAACGCCGCGATCTCGCTGTCGAGGATGAAGGTCCGCGCGAAACAGATCTCATTGACGAACGATTCCGGCGTCACATTGACCGTATAAGTCTGCGCGGGAATCGGCGATCGCGGGCCATAGTCGAGCAGATAAGTGATCGTCATCCCGCGACGCCCGAACGGTTGCGCGCGGATGATCGCTCCGTCATCGGCAACGAACTGCTCATGACTCTGCACGGCCAGAGTCGGACACGTTGCGGGCTGTTCTTCAAAATCGGCGTCGAGCAGACAGTCGACGACCGGGCGGCACGATCCATCAAAACCCGGCGTCTCGGGCGCGTCGAGCTGGACGACGCAGTTATCGACCTGCAGCCCTGACAGCGCGGCCATGACGTGCTCGATCAGTTCGATCGAGGCGCCCTCTTTCTGAATACCGGTGCGGCGCTGCCGCGGTGTCAGATGATCAAGGTTCGCGGGGACGCTCGGCTGATCGGCGAGGTCCACTCGCTGGAACGCAATGCCGTGATTGGCGGGCGCCGGAAGGAAACGCAGCGTCACGTCGGCTCCGGTCAGAAAACCGACACCACCGACACTCGCCTCCCGGCGAATCGTTCGCTGCCTGCGTTGCACCATCGCCCCCCCCCAGTCGATCAGGCAAAGCCGGGCGGCTGGCCGCTGAAAGGTCAGTCGGGTCAGCGGAAACCGAACGGACAGTCAGCCTGAGCGTCTTACTGAAAAAAGCCGAAGCACCGCTGATCGATGCTCCGGCGAAATCGTCAATTCCATCGATCGAATTTACTTCCGGACCGGAGCCCCCGGAGTCGTCTCGGTTGCCGTCCGCGTCTTGCCATACTGACGGTTGAGATACTCAACGACGGCTTCCGTGATGTCGTCCTGTGGCCGGTGGAAGACGACCAGCTTGTTGAGGCCACTGGCGAGCTTGCTCGGATCTTCCGTATCGAGCGGTTCGCTGTTAAAGCGAATGACCACCGTGAAGCCGAAGTGCTTCGCATAGATCGAGACGACGTTGCTGACCTCAACATAAGTCTTCTCGAAGACTTCCGCCTGCTTGCGGTTGTAGTTGACGCCGTCGAGTTTCTCCTGAGCGGCAAACTGCGACTGCAGTTGAGCGAACTTCGCTTCGAGTTCGATGTACTGCGGCGTGCCCGGTTTGAACGCCTTGATCTCCTCGGCGATCTTCTTGGCTTCCTCGGCGATGTTCTTGCGCTGTTCGGCGCGAGCTTTCGCTTCGGCATTCAGGCCTTCGTTCAGGTCTTTGAACTTTTCGTACTGCTGAAAGACCTTGGCCATATCGATCAGGCCGATTTTGGTCGCCGCATCTTTGGCCGCGGCCGGAGCGGCAGTGGCCTGTTGAGCCAGCGCGGGTGACGCAGCCGCCGCAGTTAATGCCAGAGCAGTGACAAGCAGAGCGATTTTCTTCACGGTTTCAGCACTCCTTTGCAGGACCAGCACGCGACCCGGCGGCGGGATCAGTGGGATGCGCACCTGATGAGGGAATTCCATTTCTCCGTCGTCCGCCCGCCGTTCCACAGCAGGCCGACGATTCCGCGCGGACTGTGGCAGACCTCCGAAACCGGGTCAATACCGATCAGAACGGGCAATCGCGACATACATCCGGCGGTGATTCTGGAACCGCTGAGTCGTCAAACGCTCTTCGGGGAGCGCCTTCCGTCTCGGCCTTCCGAGCGGGCGGATGCGGTAGGAGAAGGCTCCAAGTAATTCGCCACGGCGGACGGAATGGCACTTCAGGCACGACTCGCCAGCACGGAGAGAGCCGAGCATTCGGATCTCGTGGGACTGCTCCTCGACGATGATGTCCTGCTCGGTCCGCAGCTTCGGCAGCGCGGCTTCCTCAAACGCGTCGAGTTCTCTCGTTGGAACGTCCTGCAGTTGCTCCAGGTCCGGCAGAAAATCGGACACGTACACGCGCGGTGTCTCGAACTTCAGCAGGCTTACCAGCTCAAGCCGCGTGACCTGCAGACGCTGACGGAATTCCGGATCAGGCGGACGAACTTCCGAGCGAAACGCGTGTGCCTGAAATCCGGCGGCGTGCTGTCGCGATTCGATGTAGCCAAATCGGCTGACTCTCAGGAATTCTTTGCGATCAGCACGATGAAGTGAGTTCAACGCGTCGAGAGCAAAGCCTTCGTTCAGAAATGAAGATGTCGAATCGGCCACCACATCTGCGTCCAGATCAGCCGGCGATTCAGCCAGTTCAGGAATCGCGTCGTTTGGCCCAGGCTGAGGGACGGGGGCAGTGTCCTCCATCTCACGTTCAATGCTGCCGCGACTCACGCGAATCATCCTGACCAGCCCAAAACCATTCGCTCGAAGAAAGTCCTCGTAAGATTCCGAATGCAACATCCGTAACTGCCATAAGTCGCCGGCTCCTTCAGTGTCTGACTCGAACTGAACCAGGTTTGCTGTCACGTTTTCTGACAGCGGTAGCGATGTGGCGTTCGGTATCTTCAGGTTGCCAGTTTCTTCATGAGCAATTTCGACAGCCACCGTCGAATCGTCTCTGGGCGCTTTATCCGTACGTGCGGCCGATTGTGGGCGTCTCATTTCATAAGCGAGTCGGCCGCTCAGGGACACGACCGGGTACTCGGTGCGGAGTTGCCTCAGCTCGTTGACCTGATCCTGGGTATGCCACCTGTTGATGCCGAATATGGCAGTTACAGAAAGGGCACCCGCGAGCCAGCGGGTGCGGTTTCGGGCAGACTTGGGAATCACGAATCCAGCCAGCCCCAGCAGTACGGCGACAAAGAATGCCGACATGGCCATGAAGAACGCAACCGGCAGAATCAGCAGTGTCGCCCAGCCGCCGTTCTTTTCGTGCAGCCAGACAAAGAGCGCGACGAGAAGTACGGAACAGATCAACGGGATTGCCAGCATCGCACTTGCTCCCGACAGTTCTTCGATTCGACCGACCCTGTGAATCGATTCGAACGCTCAAGTCAAATCTCATCCAGGGTGACATTCAACTCTGCCGCACGATACCGGGCCAATGGAGTCAGCGTCTGCCGATTCTGGCGTGAATGTCACAATTTCTACGTCGCGACTGGCCAGTCGGGACTCTTCTTTTCCAGAAACGCTGTCATCCCGCTATCTGGTTCTGAGGTGCGGTAGCAGGCGGCGAAAGCGCGGGCTTCCTGTTCAAACTGCGCGTCTGGCGGCGGGCCTTCGAATTCGGTAATCAAGGATTTCGCCAGAGCGCGGGCGCCGGGACCTCGTGACAGGATGGTGGCAACTCGGGCGTCAACGAGGGATCGCAGTGTCGGTTCGTCGTCAGCCACGGCGTCGATCAGACCAAGCTGCAGTGCGGTCGCGGCGTCGACGAGTTCGCCGGTCAGGATCAGGCGTCGCGCGGCGGCGCTGCCGAGGATGCGGGGGGCTCGAACCGTACCGCCCCAGCCGGGAATGATGCCGATGCCCGTTTCCGGCAGGCCGATGCGCACGTTCTGCGTCGCCAGTCGCATGTCGCAGGCGAGTGACAGTTCGCAGCCTCCGCCAGCACAGGCTCCGTGAATCGCAGCGATTGTCGTTGCCGGGAGCGCGGCGACGCGATTCATCAACGCCTGGCCTTCGCGCGAGTTCTCATACGCCGTGTCCTCGTTGAGGCTGCGCAGCTCGTTGATATCCGCTCCGGCGATGAAGACGCGTCCGAGCGCCTCGAACACGACAACGCTGATCCCGGAAGCGGCTTCCAGTTCGTCGAGCGCGCCAGCCAGCCGCTGCCGGGTCTGCGGACCGAGCAACTGGATGCCGTTGTCGGCCTGAAAGAGGACGCGTGCCACAGGGCCGTCAACGGTCAATGTTACTCTGGTCGTCACGGTCGGTACTTTCTTCGCTCGGGGACGTGTCGGAAGCAAAGTCCCGACACAAGCATGAAGCGCCAGCGAGTGGATCACGTCGTGCCTGTCGCGAAAAACACTCGCTGGCGCTTCGTGCTTGTACGGCAACTGAAAAGTAACTTCGGACTGCGAATCACCACGCGGCGAATTCTTCCCAGACCCGCAGTTGAACGTCGCTGAGGATCGGTTTCAGCCGGGCGATGTCGGTGTCTTTGATCTGCTGTTCGACGCTGTACCGCACGGAACTCGGGTCGGTGTTGCCGAGTTTGACTTCTCTGTCGAAGACTTCGTGCAGCCGCGCTCGCTGATGTTCATTCAGCCGCAGGTCCAGATCGAGTTGGGCGATGGCAGAAGTAATAGCAGCTTCGCGGAGTCGCTGGCGGCGTTCTTCGACCGCGGCTTCGAACTTCTTCTGCTGCTCGGGCGTGACCACGTCGTGCATCGTCTGAGCCCAGACCGCTTCGCGCTTCAGCTCTTCGAGCCCGCCGCCGAAGCCACTGCTGGAACCGCCGTGACGGTACTTGACACGAAACTGCAGGCCGTATCGCTGCACAGCGACTGTGATATTCGCGACGTTTTCCTCTGCCGCGGGAGGTTGAACAGGAGGAGCGATGCCGAACACGCGATTGATCGCCTGCAGGACGGGCGGCTGCTCGGCAGGCTCTGGTTTCTGTTCTGCGGGTTTCGGCTCTTCAACAGGTTCGCCAGGGCGAGGCACCTTTTTCCCGGCCACGCGGATTTCGGCGTCGACACCGTACTGGTCAACTCGCACATGGCCGCGAAGCTGCTGCTCTTCGTTGCGAATCCAGCGTTCGGCGGCACCTTTCGCGGCGATTTCGAGCTTCTTGACGGACTTCGCATCAAGATCGCAAACCTGACTGAGTTCCTCAATTTCCAGGAGCAGCTTGCTCTGAGCAGCCAGCCGGAATTCTTCGATGACTCTGTTCTCGACTCGTTTCTTGAATTCGGCGGCTTCCTGCTCGGCTTTTTCAATCGGATCGAGTTCCGCCTGGTTAACGGGCCGGTCCTGCGCGGACAGTTGCTGAATGCGACCGGCCAGCGTGATCATCAGCAGGCAGTACAGAGTGGCTCGCGACAGAGACTTCATCAGTGGTCTCCCGTGGTCAGGGCAGACGCGTGAGTTTGAACGGCGGCATGGCCGGAGTCGCGGAACGTCGAAGTCGCGATCCGGATTACGGCTGCGACTGGCTGGCCTTGTCTGAGATGTCCCGGCGGCACCAGCCACCGTCCCAGCGTATCAGGTCGACGGCCTGGTACGCTCGTCGTTTTGCCTCCGCCAGGTCGTCGCCGATCGCCGTCACACCAAGCACGCGGCCTCCGTTGTTGACGACCTGCGAGCCCTTGAGCTTCGTTCCGGCGTGAAACACTTTGACGTTCTCAAGCTGCGCCGCAGCGTCGAGACCGGAAATCGGCCGACCTTTTTCGTACGAGCCGGGATAGCCGGCTGAAGCCATGACGACGCAGATCGTCGGGCGGTCATCCCAGTCGAGCGGTTCGATCTGATCGAGCCGACCTTCCGCTGCCGCCAGCAGCACTTCGGCGAGGTCCGTCTTCAGTCGCATCAGGACGGGCTGTGCTTCCGGGTCGCCGAAGCGGACGTTGTATTCGAGCACCTGCGGTCCGTCGTCGGTGATCATGATCCCGGCGTACAGAATCCCGCGGAAGCGAATATCGTTGGCCCCCAGCGTATGGACGGTCGGAATCAGTACCGAATGCAGGATCTCGTCCATCAGTTCCGGTGTAACCAGCGGTGCTGGACTGTAGGCACCCATGCCGCCGGTGTTTGGGCCTGCGTCGCCGTCGTGCGCCCGTTTGTGATCCTGAGACGTTTCCAGCGGGATGATCGTGTTGCCGTCGATAATCGCCAGAATGCTGGCTTCCTGACCTTCGAGACACTCTTCGATGAGCACGTTTCTGCCGGCATCACCGAACTCGCGGAACACGAGCATCCGGCGCACGGCGTCCATCGCCTCGGCCCGGTTCTGACAGACAATCGCTCCCTTGCCCGCAGCCAGTCCGTCCGCCTTGACGACGATCGGTCCGTCTTCGCGCTCGTTGAGAAACTGCTCGGCCTGCTCGGCATTTGTGAACGTCCAGAAGTCAGCGGTCGGCACGCCGGCTTTGCGCATCAGCTTCTTGCAGAAAATCTTGCTGCCTTCGAGCTGCGCCGCAGCCTTCGACGGACCGAAGACCTTGAGCCCTTCTTTTTCCAGAGCGTCAGTCAGGCCGGCACACAGCGGAGCTTCCGGGCCGACGACGGTCAGACCGATCTCGTTCTGCTTTGCAAATTTCACCAGAGCCGGAATGTCGGAATCGGCGATATCGACGTTGATGCCGTCTGCGGCGGTGCCCGCATTTCCGGGAGCGCAGAACACTTCGGAGACGAGCGGCGACTGCTTGAGCTTCCACAGCAAAACGTGCTCACGGCCTCCCTGACCAACCACAAGAACCTTCATCGTGCCGACCAATCGCGTTGAAAAGTGTTTGTTTCTGAGCCGCCGCTCTCCGGCGGGCCGGGCAGTATAGTCCTGCGAAAGTCGCTCCTGTAGCGAGCTGATTTCCCGGCGAGCAGCGTCGTTCCCGACGGTCTGACGGGCCTCGTGGCGATCGCCCACCCATCCTTGCTCTACGCTCCGTCTGACCCGATCGGACCGGCCGCGAGCCGCTGGCCCTGCCAGTTCAAACGGGGACCTCGGCACTGACAGAGCCAGTGGCCCACTCGAATTGAGAAGGGTTTTGACACGCCGGAATCCAGGAATCCCGTCCGAAATCCGATCTCGGCGCAGAATCGGGATTGCCGATACAAAACGCATCCGTCCTTCCAGCCGTCGGTCGACGGTCCCGCCTGGATCTGCGTCTTCCCACTCCACTTCTTACATTCTGTCGGGCTCGGTGCGTACGCGTATCGTGAGCCTCCGGTGAAAGGATTCACCATGCAGCGCAGACGTTTTCTCGGTCTGATCGGCGGCGGACTGGTCGTTGTCCCGTTGAGCCTGACCGGGTGCCGCGGACACCAGCACGGTCGCATTCTGAGCAGCAAAGATGAGGACATGGTCGGCAGCCACGCGGCCGGTGCGGCGACCTTCAGCCCGCTGGTGTCCGAAGCTGTAGATAAGCTGCTCGGCCAGGAAATGGCCGGCATCCAGCAGGCCAGTCTCAACCAGGGCGCCGTCCAGCCGAAACGCATCTGTTTCTTCGGCATCGAGAACGACAGTGCAGAAGAACTCGGCGACTTCCGCGAACAGCTTTACGAGATCATCAATCAACGCGTCGTCGAGTCGATGGCCTTCGACATGATCGCCCGCGAATTCGCCACCGCCGGACTCCGCGAAGCCGGGCTGCGGCCGGACCAGCTCTACCTGCCGAACAATCAACGACTGTTCGCCGGTGTCATGGAGCAGCAGGGCCAGCCTTTCGACTTCATGCTTTTTGCGAAACTGACCTCGGGTACAACGGCCAGCGGCAAAGACAAAAGTCAGCGTGATTACCTGCTGACGCTCAAGCTGATCAACATCAGCAACGGCCGCATGACCAGCCAGCAGGCGAAGATTCGCAAGGGCTACTACAAGTCGGTCCTGTGATGGGCGATCAGCGATTGATGAGCAACGTTTCGCGTCGAGCTCCGCTGCTCACGCTCCTCGCAGCCTGCCTGCTGGCGATGGTTGGTTCGGGCTGCGCGACGCACGCGCATCAACTGGCGTCGGTGCGGGATTCCTTCTATGCAGGGAAACTTGATACCGCACGCAGCCGCCTCGACAAAGAGATCGCTCGTGACAAGTCCGACGCGGAAGTGCTGAGACTCGAACACGCCATAGTCGATCTGGTCGACGGCCGACCGGACGAGGCGGAAAAGACCCTGCGCGTCGTTCGCGACCGCTTCGACTACCTCGAACAGAAAGATGTCGGCGAGTCCGTTCTTGCGACCGTGACGGACGACAACAAACTCGCCTACGCCGGTGAAGACTACGAGAAGATCCTGATTCGCTGCTTCCTCTCACTGTCGAATCTGATGCACCACGGCGGCGATGCGTCGGCATACGCCCTGCAGGTGGGGGAAAAGCAGCGTGAGATCATTGCCCAGGGCTCTGACCAGAACGGCAACAACCCGAAGCTCGGATACAAACGCGTCGCCCTGGGAGCGTACATCCACGCGGCGATTCAGGAAGCCACTCACGTCAACTACGACGAAGCAACGCGAGCGATCCAACTGGTTGCGAACTGGGAACCGGAGTTTCAGCCCGCTCAGGACGATTTGAAGCGACTGACGACGGGTCAGCATTCGACGAAGGGCGACGGTGTCGTCTATGTCTTCGGTCTTGTCGGTCGCGGCCCGTACAAAGAGGAGCGTTTCGAGCAGCCGACGTCCGCTGCGCTGCTCATTGCTGACCGGATCCTGTCCGCGACCGCGAAGCACAGCCTGCCGCCGACGATCGCTCCGATCAAAGTGCCGGTGGTCGTGCGCAGCCACAACCGGATTCGCAGCCTGGGCATCGCCATCGACGGCGAAGCGAAAGGTCATACGGAAACGATTACTGATATCGGACAGCTTGCCGTCGACCAGTATCAGGCTGTGTTTCCGCAGGTGATGGCGCGGGCCGTTGTGCGTCGAGTCGTCAAAAAAGGAGCGGTCTACGCGACGAAAGAGTTCGCTCATATCAACCATCCGGCCGCGGAACTCGCGATGGATCTCGCTGGCGTCGCCTGGGAAGCGACCGAGTCCGCTGACACGCGCTGCTGGGGTCTGCTCCCGGATCAGATTCAGGTTCTGCGACTCGAACTGCCTGCCGGTGAGCATCGCCTCTCGCTGACACCACTCGATTTCGGCGGCCCGATGGGGGCGGGTGCGACACAGTCAATTCTCGTTGAAGACGGCCGCAGCACCTACGTGATGGCCTGCTTCCCCGACAACCACCTCGTCGGGCAGATACTTGTCAGCAGCAGCGAAATCCGGCTCGATTAAGGCATGAGTCCGAAAGTCACTTCACGATTCAACAGTAGCCAGGCCAGCGCGTGCCGGCTGATTTCGGGAACCCGGTTCGGACCGTTTCTAACGACAAAAGTCCTGCCTCGATCGAAACCGGGGCAGGACTTGTTTTCGAGAACGACCGGTGTCACGGTCAGACTCGTTGCCAATGAGCGGACGTTGCGGCGGGTTATTCCGGAGCGCCGGTGCTCGGATCGTTCTTGCCGCAGACGTCAACGAGCTGAATGACGTGACAGTCGCACTCGTCTTTGTGGTCGTTAAATCCGAAGCCCTGCGTCCAGGCGTGCGGCTTGCCGTTCTGACAGCTCTTCACCAGACCATTCGTGCCGTAGCTCTGCGACACGGCGCCGATCGCGTGTGAAATGTCATTCATTTCGTGAACGACCGAGTCACGGACCGCCGTCAGGCCAACAACCATCGCGAGCACGCCAATCGTCATCACCAGGACCAGTTCAGCCGAGATGATGAATCCGGCCTCGTCATTGAGCAGCAGTGACAGTGTTTTCATGTGAGTTCCCCTGAAGCGAGTGTGAGAGAGATGCGCTGCAACGCAGCAGTGAGAGAGTCCGCGCAATGGCGGATGTGTGACCGCAGGCGGTCACCAGCCAGAGACGCCGGAACCATCCGGCGGAGAGAGATTCAGTCGGTCGCGTTGGCTGACGAAGCGGGCATCAGTGCCGACGTCAGGGGAGAGCGACGAAAACGCAACCGGAAGGCAGTCGACGGCCGGAAGTCGCTGAACGAGCGGTCGGCAACGTCGTCATGCTCGATTCGACAAACGAGCAGGTCGGGCAAGGCTGCGCAGTCGGGCTCGGAACTGACAGGCAGTTCCGGCGCAGTGACCGCAGCCGCGGGCAGGCGGTGCATCGAAGTAGTCCCGGTTGTGCGAGTGTGAGAGAGACGGACCGAAACGGTCCGGTGCGACATCGACCTCACTCCCCTGCCGATAGCCGTTCAGCAGTCGCCCGTTGTCCTCAAGCGAAGTGGAATGCGTCGAAGTCGCGACTCGTCGGTACCAAGCAGCGAGCGTGCCACCGGCGTCAGTACGCCGTGCAACTGGAGGCGCGCTCGACCTCGAACCCCCGAAAACCTGCAGAGATTTGTGGTTTGCACTGTTTCCTGAGATTTGCAGCGGTTTACACCATCGGCGTAAAACGGCTCGGACTGTAAACCCCGCTGGATGCTGTGATCGTTCAAAGCGCGAAGCCAACTTTGCGCATCGACCGACGTGGAACGCGTCAGACGCCACTTCAACCAGGCAGGAGTGAAGCAGAACGCCGACACATCGACCGTCAGATCACGAGCGGTCGAATCGCTGATGGTTGTCACGTCATCGCGGTCCGTCAGACTGGTTCGAGTTGGCAGGTGGAAATGCCGCTCGCGATCTGAGAGAACACGCGCCGCGGCCCGGAACCAGCCGCGTCAACACATCTGAACTGATCCATTTCTGCTGATTCAACTACGAAAATGAACTGCCATGAGTGATTCTGCCCCGCGTCGTGCCCTCGTCAGCGTCAGTGACAAGTCAGGACTGGAACCGTTTGTGAAAGGGCTCGTCGAACTTGGCTTCGAGATCGTTTCGACGGGCGGCACGCGGCGTTCGCTCGAAGCTGCCGGCATCCCGGTCATCGACGTCGCCAGCTACACCGGCTTTCCGGAAATCATGGACGGCCGCGTAAAGACACTGCACCCGAAAGTTCACGGCGCGATTCTGGGCCGGCCCGATCTGGAGAGCGACGCTGTCGCGATCGCCGAACACGGAATTATTCCGTTCGAGCTGGTCGTCGTGAATCTGTACCCGTTCGAGCAGACCGTCGCAAAGCCGGACGTCACCGTTGCGGACGCCATTGAGAATATCGATATCGGCGGTCCGAGCATGGTCCGGTCCGCCGCGAAGAATCATGCCTATATCGGGATTGTCACGTCGTCGGCGCAGTACGAACGAGTCCTCGAATCACTTCGTGCCGACGGAAAGCTCGGCGACGGCCTGCGACGCGAACTCGCTGCCGCGGCGTTTGAAATGACGGCGCGTTACGATCGGGCCATCTCGAACTATATGCACGAGCTGCTGGCCGACGCGGACGAAAACGCTGACCGTGAGTTTCCGGCGACGCTGGGCCTGACGTTCGAGAAGCGGTCGTCGCTGCGATACGGCGAGAATCCGCACCAGCGCGCGGCGTTTTATGTCGAACCGGCGTTTGTCGACTCGTCGCTCGCCGCGGCTGAGCAACTCAACGGCAAAGAACTGTCTTATAACAATCTGCTCGATCTGGACGCCGCGCTGTCAATTGTTCGCGACTTTGACGTGCCAGCGGCTGCGGTGCTCAAGCACAACAATCCCTGTGGCTGCGCGATTGGAGCGAACCTCGTTGAGGCATTCGATAAGGCGTACGCGGGCGATCCTGTCAGCGCGTTCGGGTCGATCATTGGCTTCAACCGCGAAGTCGATCTCGCGACCGCAGAACTGCTGTGTGAACCCGGCCGGTTTGTTGAAGCGATCATCTGCCCCGGCTACTCAGACGAAGCGTTCGAGGCACTCACGACCCGGCCGAAATGGAAGAACAACGTGCGGTTGCTGAAGCTGTCGGGCCTGCAGAACGCCGCGCCGACGATGCTCGAATTCCGCCGTGTGTCCGGCGGGCTGCTCGTGCAGGACCGTGATGATCAGCGTGATCCGGAATCCGAATGGAAAGTCGTCACCGATCGGCAGCCGACCGACGACGAACTGCGAGATCTCAAATTCGGCTGGCTGGTGTGCAAACACGTCAAGTCGAACGCAATCGTATACGCGACTGGCGGCATGGTCGTCGGCGTCGGTGCCGGTCAGATGAGCCGGCTCGATTCCGCTGAAATCGCGGCTCGAAAATCCGGCGAGCGGAGCAAGGGCGGCATCGTTGCATCTGACGCCTTCTTTCCCTTCAGGGACGGTGTCGACGAGGCCGCGAAGGCCGGCATCACGGCAGTGATTCAGCCCGGTGGTTCGGTCAAAGACGCCGAAGTCATCGCCGCCTGCAACGAACACGGCATGGCGATGATCTTCACCTCGCGCCGCCACTTTAAGCACTGAGAACTGAGTCCAGTGAACGGCAGGGGTCGAACACAGAAAACTGGAAGTTCGTTTCGAATCTTCGCGTCGGATCGACAGCCAGAACTCAAGTACACAGCGGAAGCACGATGATCGACTTTGTTTCGGAAACTCGCGGCAGTCGAAGTTTGCGATTCTTCCTCTGGACGCGTTTTCACAGCAAGACGCTGTTCGACGTCGTTCTGCTGGCCATCGTTCTGCTGCTTCCTGCCGCGAAGGCGAGTTCCGCCGATCGGTCAGCGCGTCCAAACATTGTCGTGATCATGGCGGACGATCTCGGCTATGGAGACGTATCCTGCTACGGCGCAACGGCGCTCGCGACTCCGAACATCGACCGGCTGGCGGAGAACGGATTGCGGTTCACCAGCGGCTACTGCTCGGCGTCGACCTGCACGCCAACACGTTACTCACTGCTGACCGGAACGTACGCGTTTCGGCGTAAGGGAACCGGAATCGCTCCACCGAACGCGTCTGCGCTGATCAAACCGGGGACGGAGACGATCGCCTCGCTGCTGAAGCAGGCCGGCTATCGGACGGCCGTGATCGGCAAGTGGCATCTCGGTCTGGGTGGCGAAGGCGGTCCGGACTGGAACGGCGAACTCAAGCCGGGGCCGCTGGAAATCGGTTTCGATCACTGTTATCTGCTGCCGACGACGAACGATCGCGTGCCGCAGGTTTACGTGGACGATCACCGTGTCCCGAATCTTGATCCAAAAGATCCGCTGTGGGTCGGTAATAAGCAGCCCTCTCCGGATTTCCCGACCGGGATCACTCTGCGCGACACACTACGTATGGACTGGAGCCACGGGCACAATCAGTCTGTGCACAACGGCATCGGCCGGATCGGGTTTTACACCGGCGGTCATGCGGCGCGGTGGTGTGACGAAGACCTCGCTGACGAATGGGTCAAGCGTTCGGTCGCCTGGATCGAACAGAACAAGGACGAGCCGTTCTTCCTGTTCTTCGCCTCGCATGATCTTCACGTTCCGCGGATGCCGCACGAACGCTTTCAGGGAAAGACGAAACTCGGGTATCGAGGCGACTCGATCGTGCAGCTCGACTGGTGCGTCGGTGAACTCGTCAAAACGCTCGACCGGCTGAAGCTGGCGGACAATACGCTCGTTGTGTTCTGCTCGGATAACGGCCCGGTGCTCGACGACGGCTACAGGGACGGAGCCGTCGAGAAGAACGGCGATCACAAACCGGCCGGGCCATATCGCGGCGGCAAGTACAGTATCTTTGAAGGCGGCACGCGGACGCCATTCATCACATACTGGCCAGGTCAGATCAAGTCGGGCGAATCGGACGAACTGGTCTGCACGATCGACCTCGCCGCGAGCCTCGCGTCACTGACCGGCGTTGAGATGCCTGCCGACGCGTGCCTCGACAGCCTGGACGTCTCGGCAGCGCTGCTCGGGCGCGACGGAGCAAAAGGTCGTGACCACCTGGTGCAGCAGGACAACGGTCAGGGAGGCAACTTCGGGCTGCGAGTCGGCCAGTGGAAACTGCAGAGGCACGATTCCAGACGGGCGCGCAACGTCAATCTGGAACTCGTCAACACTCCCGTCGCGCAGTATCGCCTGTTCGATCTGAGCAGCGACCCGGGCGAAACTCAGGACGTCAAGGCCGCTCACCCGGAGATTGCCAGGCGGCTGATTGGTCAGTTAAACGACCTGATTCAGGCAGGCAGGAGCCGGCTCGCGGAGTAATCATCAACGGGAGCCAAACGCCTGCGCTGGCGTCCGCTTCAGTGAAACCGGTAGGGTGCCGTCAAGCGGAGTGAGCCGGATTGCAGTGCGGGCAGGCTTCGCGCGTGGGAAGTTCTGAATTCAGGAAAGCCACCCGCGCCGACGCACCAGCAGATCACGCGGCCCGCGTGACAGCCCCCAGCCGCCATCTCGACGCAAATCGCGATTTCAGACGAGGAAGTGCCGATGAGTGTCCGCATTGTTGTGCTCGACGGTTCGACGTTGAATCCAGGAGACAATCCGTGGACGGAGATCGAGCAGCTCGGTCATTTCGAGCTGTATCCGGAGTCGACTCCGGAAGAAGTCACACCGCGACTGGCCGGCAGCGACGCGATCGCTGTCGTCAATAAAGTGCGAATCAACGCCGATCAGATTGCACAGCTTCCGAACCTGAAATGCGTTGTTGTCACGGCCACCGGGTTTGACTGCGTCGATGTCACAGCGGCGGCAGCGGCCGGCATTCCTGTCTGCAATGTTCCGACCTACGGAACCGATTCCGTCGCACAGTACACGTTCGCGCTGCTGCTCGAGCTCTGCCATCACGTCGCTCTGCACAGCGAGGCGGTCCACTCAGGCGAGTGGGAGCACTGTCCGTCATTTTCGTTCTGGAAGACACCGCAGATCGAACTTGTCGGAAAAACACTGGGCATTATCGGCTGCGGCAGAATCGGCCGTCGCGTTGCCGAGATCGCTAACGCGTTTGGGATGCGCGTGCTCGGTCTGGCGCGTCACCAGGAGACCGCAGCTCCGCCCAGTGGGCTGTTCGAGTGGGCGACACTCAACGAGATCGCGGCGCAGTCAGACGTTGTTTCGCTTCACTGCGCATTGACGGATGATTCGCACGGGATCATCAGCGCGGACTTTCTGAGCCGGATGAAGTCGTCAGCATTTCTGATCAATACGGCCCGCGGCCCGCTGGTTGACGATGCCGCGCTCGCCGATGCGCTGAATCGAGAGGTCATCGCCGGCGCAGCGCTCGACGTCGTTTCGCGCGAACCAATCCAGCACGAGAACCCGCTGCTGCAGGCGAAGAACTGCCTGATCACGCCGCACATGGCCTGGGCGATGCTCGCCGCCCGCCAGCGGATGATGCAGCGGACTGCTGAAAACATCAGTGCGTTCCTGGCCGGCACTCCACAGAACGTCGTCAACGGCGTTTGAATCAGTGCCGCCGTTCGCGAGATGCTCGTCGCGGTACGTTGATCGCAGACTCACTCGTCTTCGATCGGTCCGCTCGATTTGCCGTGCCAGTTCGCGACCATGCGGTAACCGACGCCGCGCACTGTGCCGATGGTGTCGGCCAGGTCGCCGAGCTTGATCCGCAACGCGCGAATGTGGACGTCGATCGTTCGTTCGAGAGCGTTGGCGTCTTCGCCGCGGCACAGGTCGAGCAGTTCCAGCCGCGAATACGTTCGACCGGGCTGGCGGGCGAGTGTCCACAGCAGATTGAATTCAGTCGGTGTCAGCGTGACTTCCTGACCTTTAACTCGGCAGATGTGCTCGACGCGGTTGATTTCGATGCCGTGAATGGAGACGACATCCTGCGGCACATGGGCCGGTGCCGAGCGTCGCAGCAGAGCCTGAATGCGGCTCATCAGCGGTTTGACTTTGAACGGTTTGGTGACGTAGTCGTCGGCGCCCATGCTGAAGCCGACGATCTCGTCGACCTCTTCCCCCTTCGCGGTCAGCATCAGCACGCGAATGTGTTTCGTGCGGGCGTCGCTGCGAATCTGCCGGCAGACGGAGATGCCGTCGATGACCGGCAGCATCAGATCGAGCACGATCAGATCAGGCAGAGCTGTCTGTGCCTTTGCCAGCCCCTGCTGGCCGTCGGTTGCCGTCAGAACCTCGTAACCTTCCTTCTGCAGGTTGTACACGAGGATCTCATTCAAAGCGTGATCGTCTTCAACGACCAGAACTTTCTGGCTGGGCATAGGTCTCAGGCATTCCTCAATCTGTTCCGCCGTCGCCTGGCCGCGGTCAACCGCCGAGACCACCGACAGCCGAAGTCACTCCAGATTCCGATGACGGATGATTTCGCCCTCGACCATGTAGACCACGTCTTCCGCGATATTGGTGGCGTGATCCGCAACACGTTCGACGTGTCGCGAGGCCGAGAACAGGTGCATCAGTGGTTCAACCTGATCGGGCGACTGCTGCATCCGCTGCGTGAGTTCTCTGATGATTTCCCGGTTCAGCTCGTCGATCTGAGCGTCTTCCGCGACAAGCTTCCGGGCGAGTTTCGAATCCAGTTCGACATAGGAGTCAATCGCTCGACGCAGCATGTCGATGGCCCGGTTGGCCATCTCCTTGAGCTTTTCGGGAACAAAGACATCCGGCCGGGCCATCAGTCCACAGGCTCGTTCAGCGATGTGGACACCCAGGTCGGCAACGCGTTCCAGCTCGGCGATGATCTTCAGCACCGAGCAGATGCGGCGCAGGTCGTTTGCGACCGGCTGATGCAGCGCGAGGATCTTCAAACAGTCGTTTTCGATCCGGACATCCCAGTCGTCGATCTTGTCGTCCAGCTTTTTGAGTCTCTCGGCCGTCTCTACCGAAGGCTTCTTCAGCCCGTCGACCGCCTGATGAATCATGTCCTCGACCTGCGCGCACATCGAAAGCAGGTCGCGGTGAATGGAATCCATATCCCGTTGCAGATGCACACTCATGATTTGAGCCGGGCTGCAGAAACACTCAGTCAGACGACGCCTGAAAGCAGGTTCCGCGATGCCCTTCCTCCTTTTCTGGCGACCGGCCACTCGACACGACACAGTGCCGGACTGACGCGAAGCCGCGGGGACCATAGGGAGCGACTGTTAAGGCAGAATGAATGCCTCTTTACAAAATAGCGG
Organism: bacterium; assembly: GCA_016124895.1. Taxonomy (GTDB): domain Bacteria; phylum Planctomycetota; class Planctomycetia; order Planctomycetales; family Planctomycetaceae; genus JAPOLP01. The sequence goes on along the minus strand of WGMU01000038.1, from coordinate 12,574 downwards.
TCGCGGGAAAATTGGACGAGGTCGGCACGCGACGAATACCAGGCAGCCTCCTGCCGCAACCAGAGGACTCTGAGACGATTCGGCCAGCGACAAAAACACGTCTTGGTCTGACAGTCGGCGGACCGGTATGTTTCCAGCCTCTCCTTCCCACACGTCGAGCGGCTGCTGTGTCGCGGCGTGTCCTGCCCTGGTTCTGTCTGCAGTCCCCCCTTCAGCACTGCTGCAGAACGCCAGACACCCCTATGCCAGATTTCTTCTGCACACGTCCGCGTGGCTGCGATCCGCCTCCGGTCCGATTCGGAGTTGATGGATGCGCGCGCCGGCCAGGCACCGGAAGAACTTCGCGGATGCTGACTGCGACGGCACTGCTGGCAGGACTCCTGCTGTCCGGCTGCGGAAAGACGGTCCGCAGCGACGCGACCGAGCAGCTCATTCTGTCGGATGCCGTCGATCGATCGATTCGAAATATCGACTTTTCACCACTCAACGGCCGTGACTGCTATCTCGACACGACATATATCAAAACGACGAAGAGCCCGACGTTCGTCAATGCCGAGTACCTGACCAGTTCGCTCAGGAATCAGGCACTCGCGGCTGGCTGCCGACTCGTCGAAAAGGAGACGGACGCAGAGGTGATCATCGAGCCACGCGTCGGAGTGCTCGGCGCTGACCAGCACGAAGTGACCTACGGCTTTCCGTCCAACAATGTGGTGACGCAGGCCGCTTCGGTTGCAGCGGCAACGACGACCGCGGCACCGGTCGCGGCTCCCATCGCGTCGCTGCCGGAAATCTCACTCGCCCGACGCGCCGAACAGACGGCGGCAGCCAAGGTCGCGGTTTTCGCATTCGATGCAAAAACAAAGTCGCCGATCTGGCAATCGGGTATGTCCGTTGCGAACAGTCGGTCCCGCGACTGGTGGCTGTTTGGAATCGGCCCGTTCCAGAGCGGAACGATTTACGACAAGACACGATTCGCCGGCACACGGTTTCGATTACCGCTCGCCGGCAGCCCGACCGCAGACGAACCGAGGCAGGCGATTTCGCTCGACCAGCAGTACGTGTTTACTCCGCGCGCTTCGACCGTCCCGGCGCCTGATATTAAGCTGACGTCCGGCGAAACCGCTGCCGCAGCAGAATCAGACGCAGACGGGAAAGCCAGTTCCACCGAGCCGCAACCTGCTCCACCTGCTGAAGAGTTACCCGCGAAGCCTGCGCCAGGCAGCAGCGATTCGGCAAAGCCGGCGAATGCCGAACAGAAGTGATTCGCCGCGCGGTGACACGAGATGCGTGGCCGCGTGTCACGTTGCCGCTTCAAGCCGACGAATTGCCCAGACAGCGGCTTCGCGGATCAATTCGCAGTCTGCGGCAGCGGCCCGCATTAATGCGGGAAGATGAGTGCGGTTTCCGGAATTGCCGGCAGCGATCGCGGCATTCCGCAGTAGACCGGCGCGGCCTGGGCGTTCGAACGGCGTGCCGCGAAAACGAACCCGGAATTCCTCTTCCGTCAGGCTCAGCAGCCAGTCGAAATTGATCGGTGACAGGTCAGCTTGAGGAGCAAACGCGGGCTCACTCGACAGAGGAGCTTTCCGGTTCCACGGACAGACGTCCTGGCAGATGTCGCAGCCAAACACCCAGCTTCCCATGCCATCGCGCAGCGGTTCGGAAATCGGCTGATCACGGAGTTCGATCGTCAAATACGAAATGCACCGGCGGGCGTCGAGTATGTACGGCGCGGCAAACGCGTCTGTCGGGCAGGCGTCGAGACAACGGGTACAGGTTCCGCAGTGCGAGGTTTCGTGGGGTGCATCCGGTTCCAGTGCGACGTCGGTTAACAACGCTCCCAGAAACAACCAGCTCCCCAGTCGCCGGTTGATGAGCATGGTGTTCTTGCCGAACCAGCCCAGCCCGGCGAGCCGCGCGAAATCGCGCTCCAGCAGCGGCGCCGAATCGACGACCGGCCGCGTCCGGCAACCGGGTTTCTCGTCATGCAGAAACGCCGCGAGTTGCTGCAGCCGCTGTTTCAGCAGATCGTGATAATCGACCGAGCCGGCCGCGTACCTGGCAACGCGTCCGCCAGCCGTCGCTGATTCGCTGTGCAAACCTTCCGACGTTTGCCCCGCCGGTACAGCCTCAGCGTGATAATTCATGGCAACGACGATGACGCTGCGGACTGACGGCAGAACACCTTCCGGGTGCCGATACGCGTCGGTTCGACGCGGAATATAGGCCATTTCGCCGGCAAACCCGCGATCAATCCACTCCTGCAGGCGATCGAACCCGGTCGGCGACACGGCAGGAGCAATCCCGCACAGCTCGAAACCAAGCTGCGTCGCGCGATCGCGCAGTCGATCTTCCAGGCGGGCCGAATCGTCCCCCGCCGGCAGCGAAGCGGCACAGTCAGATGGCATCTGCGGAGTCATCGAACTTTCGAGTCTCGCTGGCTAAAGTGCGGCAACAAACGGACTGATCCGGAAGACTGAATCTCCACTCGCAGAGAGATGCACCATGAAACCGAATCCTGTGAAACAGAAGCTGGCTGCCGGTCAGGCCTCGATCGGCACGATGATGTTCGAGTTCAACACAGTCGGAGCCGCTCGTGCCACAGCAGCCGCCGGAGCGGAATACGCCATTTTTGACATGGAGCACACTGGCTGGAGCGTCGAGACGATCCGCAACCTCTGTGTCGCCTCGCGTGATACCAGCATGGTGCCAATGGTCCGCGTTCCGGCGACAGAGTACCACTTCATCGCCCGCGTGCTCGATATGGGAGCCGTCGGTGTCATGGTGCCGATGGTCGAATCCGTCGAGCAGGCTCAGCGGATCGTCAGCTCGGCAAAGTACCCGCCCGTCGGCCGCCGCGGTTCGGCTTTCGGGATCTCGCACGACGATTTCTCCGGTGGTGACTGCCTCGCGAAAATGGAGCAGAGTAATTCGCAGCAGATTCTGATCGCTCAGATTGAAACTGCGGCGGGCCTCGAAAACGTCGAAGCCATTGCCGCTCTCGACGGAATCGACGTGCTGTGGATCGGCCAGTCCGACCTGTCTGCGTCGCTGGGAGTGCCCGGTCAGTTCGGCCACCCGACGTTTGTCGCGGCGGTGGACCGCGTCATCGCCGCCTGCAATACGCACGGCAAAATCGGCGGTTTTATGACGACGACACTGGATTTCGGCGAGTGGGTCGCTCAAAAGGGCTTCCGGATGCTGGCCTGGAGTGGCGACGTCTGGATTTACCAGGCCGCACTGAAAAGCGGTATGAATCAACTGCGAAGTTTTGCCGAATAACCGCAGAAGATCTGCCTCACATCTGCATTTATGTGGTGACGCGCGACTGAATTCGTTGTCAGCAACCGGTTCCCTCGATCTGCCCCTTAATTTTTCGTTAACAATTGCCACATACGCTGCTAACTCGCGAGACAAGGATGATTGCCGCGTCGTCTGTTCACTGTGGGCGAAGCAGCGAAACCGCGGGCAGAGCAGCGAACTCGTGGACCGGAATCTGCCGCCGCTCCACCGCCTCCGCGGTTGTGACTCAAACCGATTTGCGACTCAAGTCAGTTAACGGAGCAGTTATGAAGAGTTTGAAGAAGGTGCTTCTGTCCGCCGTCACGGTGCTCGTCGCCGCTTCGGGAATCGCTTCTGCCCAGGTCAAGGTTGATCCCAGCCTGCCGGATTACAAACCGGTCGCTGGCGTGTCCGGTTCGCTGAAGAGCGTTGGCTCGGACACGATGAACAACGAAATGACGTTGTGGGCCGAGGGCTTCTCGAAGCACTATCCAAACGTGAAGATCGAGATCGAAGGTAAGGGCTCGTCAACAGCCCCGCCGGCCCTGATTGCCGGAACCTCGCAGTTCGGCCCGATGAGCCGCTCGATGAAGGATGCGGAGATCGCCGACTTCGAGAAGAAATTCGGCTACAAGCCAACACCGCTGCCGACGAGCATCGACATGCTGGCCATCTATGTGAACAAGGACAACCCGATCAAGGGTCTGAGTCTGCAGAAGGCGGATGCGATCTTCTCGAAGACCCGCAAGGGCGGCTTCCCGAGCGACATCCGCACGTGGGGGCAGGTTGGACCAGAGATGGCTGGCGAATGGGCCAGCAAACCCATCAGCCATTATGGCCGCAACTCCGCATCTGGAACGTACGGCTTCTTCAAGGAGCACGTTCTGTCGAAGGGCGACTTTAAGGACGAAGTGAAGGAGCAGCCGGGGTCGTCGTCGGTTGTGCAGGGAGTCGCCAAAGACAAATACGGCATCGGCTACTCGGGCATCGGATACAAGACGGCTGACGTTCGTGCTCTCCCGCTGTCGGTCGAAGGGGACGACTACGTCGAGGCGATTCCCGAGAATGCCTACACCGGCGAGTATCCGCTGGCCCGTTTTCTGTATCTGTATGTGAATCACAAGCCGGGCAGCGAACTGGACCCGCTGCGTCGCGAATTTATCCGGTACATCTTCTCGAAGGATGGCCAGGAAGCCGTTGTCAAAGACGGTTACTTCCCGGTTCCCGCCACGATCGCCAGAAAGACGCTGTCGGAACTCGGCATCGAATAAGTGCTGAGTGCTGAAGCTGCCCGCTGGCCTCAGTGAATTCGCTCCGCGGAAAATACTGCTGTCACCCTGGGTCTGTTTTGCACTCGCTCAGGGATGACGGCCTTCTCGCGAGCTGTCGAAAAGCAGGACACGCGGTCTGTTGCGGTGAATTTCGAGAGCCTCGAAACGCCTCAGCAGAAACCGTCATTCGATTGAATTCGTTCCAACAAACAGGCCGCAACACAGCGATCTTTTCAATGGCCCGTGCCCGCTCAGGATTTGCTGGTAGCCGACGATCGATGGCAACGCGAAAGAGTGTTCGCGTTGCCGATCGCACTGCGCAGCTATTGATTACCGTCGGCGGGCTGGGCACGATTGCGTCACTGCTGCTGGTGTTCGCGTTTCTGGTCGGCAAGGTCTATCCGCTGTTCAGCGGCAGCTCACTCAGCCAGCCGCAAGAGATCGATCTGTCCGCGGCGACGCAGCCGGTGACACCGGACACCAAAGCGCCGGCGTCCAAAACTCCGACGCCGGAACCGCTGCATTTCGCGACGGACGAGTATCTCAATCTCGGCTGGATCGCTTACCGCGACGGTACACTCCGCACCGTGCGACTGGATTCGGGCGAAACGCTGTCGAGAGTCTCGCTGATTCCGGACGGCCGTGAACTGACGGCGTGGTCGTTCGGTCCGCGTGGCGAGATCGGACTTGGATTCGTGGACGGCGACATTCAGCTCGGCAAGATTTCGTTCGCGACGGCTTTTCTGCAGGCCAGCTCAGACGACGATGCAGCGGCCGGTTCCGGCGATACCCGTGTCCTGCAGCTTGACGAAGTTCCGGCGGAGCTGACGGGCCTCAGGATCGGCGATGTCGCACGCTATCGCGACGGCATGGTCGAAAAGACGCCGGAGGGACAGCTTCGCCTGCAGGAACTGTCGGTCGAAATGGACGCTCCGGTGACTGTGGCTTCCGGTGTACCGATTCGGCTGATTGATCGCTCGGTTCCCAAACAGGGAGCGGACAGCCTGGCGGCGACAGAAGAAGTCCTCGCCCTGCTGACCGACGAGGGTCTGCTGCGCGTCGCGACGGTGCGCAAGGTCTACAACATGCTGCTCGACCAGACGACCACGAAGCTCAGCGCCCGCACGCTGCAGCTTGAACTCGATATGCAGACACAGCAGCCCGATCGCCTTCTGCTGTCCGGTCTCGGCGACAATGTCTATCTCGCCTGGAACGACGGACGTTTGCAGCGGTTTGATGCCCGCAAAGGTGTTGACGTTCTGCTGGCCGAAGAAGTCAACCTGGTTGACGGCGGCCGGGTGCTGACATCGCTGGGTTTCCTGGTCGGTAAGACGTCGCTGGTCGCGGGAGACTCCGACGGCGGCGTAACCGTCTGGTTCCGTACGAAACCCGAAGATGCAACAACCATTGACGGAGCAGTTCTCAGCCGGGCGCATCACCTGCAGTCCGGTTCGTCACCGGTACGGTCTCTCGCCGCGTCCCCGGTCGTTCGCACTGTTGCTGCCGGTTTCGAGGACGGTTCGATCCGCCTTTACCATGTGACGAGTGAGCAGTTGCTTGCACAGTCAACGACGGCCGATCAACAGGTACCGCGATTGCTGACCATCTCGCCGAAAAACGACGTCATTCTCGGCCTGTCGCACGCGGGACTCTCGCGGTGGGCAATTGATGCGCCCCATCCCGAAGTCACATTGAGCGCCATTTTTCTACCCGTCTGGTACGAAGGCTATGAAAAGCCGGAGCACGTCTGGCAGTCATCGTCGGGCGATGACGCGTTCGAACCGAAGTATGGTCTGTGGTCGCTCGTGTTCGGCAGCATTAAAGCAACGATCTACTCGATGCTGTTTGGCGCACCGCTGGCTTTACTGGCAGCAATCTATACCAGCGAGTTTCTGAATCCGCGGACCAAGGCGCGCATCAAACCGACCATCGAAATCATGGCCAGCCTGCCAAGCGTGGTGCTGGGATTCCTGGCGGCCCTGGTCATTGCTCCGTACGTTGAAGACATCGTGCCACAGACGCTGTCTGTGTTAGCGACCGCCCCCTTTGCCTTGCTGGCGGCTGCGTTTCTGTGGCAACTGCTGCCCATGTCGCTGGGAATCCGCTGCGACTGGTTGCGGCTGCCTCTGATGGCTCTGGCCTTTGTCGTCGGCATCTGGCTGGCGACAATCGTCGGCCCGTTTGTGGAAAGCTGGCTCTTCGCCGGTGATATCAAAGCCTGGCTCGACGGCCAGACAGGAACGGCAACCGGCGGCTGGATGCTCCTGCTTCTGCCGCTGAGTGCGTTACTGGTCGCGACGGTCTTCAGCCTGTTCGTCACGCCGGTGCAGCGCAACATGGCGAACTCACGCGTGCAGTTCGTCCTGCTGGACATTGCAAAATTCGCGGTCGGTTCTGTGGCGACGGTCGCCGTCGCGTGGCTGATTTCGTCGTTAATCAGCGGTCTGGGTTTCGATCTGCGAGGTACTCTGGTTGACACTTATGTGCAGAGAAACTCGCTGGTCGTCGGCTTCATGATGGGCTTTGCGATCATCCCGATCATCTACACGATTTCGGATGATGCTCTGACGTCGGTGCCGGAATCGCTGCGGGCCGCCTCGCTGGGAGCCGGAGCGACGAAGTGGCAGACCGCCGTGCGGGTCATCATTCCGACCGGGATGAGTGGTCTGTTTTCGGCGGTGATGATTGGACTCGGCCGCGCCGTCGGCGAAACGATGATCGTGCTGATGGCCGCCGGAAATACGCCCGTGCTTGACATGAATATTTTCAACGGATTCCGCACACTGGCCGCGAATATCGCGGTGGAACTGCCGGAAGCCGTCGAAAACAGCACACACTTCCGGATGCTGTATCTCGCCGCTCTGACGCTGTTCGCCCTGACGTTCGTGTTGAACACGGTGGCCGAAGTGATTCGTCTGAGATTCCGCAAGAGGGCGTTTCAGTTGTGAGCCAGGTAGTCGATCCATCTGCGACCGTCGAAGCCGAATCGGCGAAGCTGCCGCGCGTGCGCCGCCGCGTGCGACCCGGCGCGTCCGTGATCGCGCAGGGCGAACCGATGCTGTGGCTGACCGGTGGCGGACTGGTGATCTGCTTCCTGATGATCGTCACGCTGCTGCTGTATGTGCTGTGGCAGGGTGTGACGACGTTCTGGCCGCAGCCGATTGTTCAGGTCGAAACAATCGATGGACGCGTCCTGCTCGGTGAGGCATTTGCTTACGACGCGTACGAACTGAAATTCTCGAATCTGGCTGGTCAGTCGGAAGCAGCTCGTGAGAAGCTGCAGAAGATGCTCCACCCGGCCTTTCATGCTGTTGTGCAGCGTGAGCTCGACGCCGGAACATTGAGCGACCGGGTGAACTCGAATCGACCGATGATTCTCAAAGCCGTAATCACTCAGGTGCGGCTGGCTCCGACGGTTCAGCAAGCCGCCCCTGAAACACGTGCAGCAATCGTCTCGCAGATTGAAGCGACGCTCGACTCGAAGTGGGACGCCTTCGTGACGCGGTTCGCCGGTGAAGTCTCTGCAAACGCGGGCAACGAGTCAGGCGATGCGCTGGTCGCCGCGTGGAATGCGGCGGCGGCAGAATCAGAAGCCACGCTGGGAGAGCTCGACGTCGACGCGTTTCGGAAGCAGTTCACGGACGGCGGTGCCGCTGTCTACTCCGTCTGGGCCAGCGAAGCCTGGTCGTCGCTGACTCTGCCTGTCGCCGTCCCCATGCGACGCCGCGAATTCCGCACAGAGAACTTCGAGCTGACGAGCGAACACTTCAACTGGGTCAGCGACTTTGAGATCAGACCAGACGGTGAATCCTTCCCCGAGTGGGCGATGCTGCTGGAACGGGTCGAAGGCGGACGCTTTTACGGCTTTCCAATGGAACTCCGCATTGACGGCGAGGCTGTTGAAACTGAGTCCGCGGCGATCTGGGCGGCGTTCCCCAGGCTGCATTCCGAGTGCCGCGAACGATGGCTCGAAGGAAAAGAGATCGACGAAATTGAAGGCGGTGCCTTTAACCGGAGGCGCGAACACGAACGTCTGGCGTTGATCGAGACTGGGTATCACTACGGCAAAGAGTCGGAAGAATACCGGACCGCGCAGGCGGCACTCGACGAGTCTGAGCGGGCGAACGCCGCCGAGTACGCGGAGATTCGCTCACGCATCGACGAGCTGGCCCAGCTCAACTCGCGCTATTCGCTGCTGATGCGCACGATCGGTGATCAGCAGCAGGAAATCCCGCTGGCGGAAATTGTCCGGGCCTGTCCGGCCAACCGGCTGCAGACCGGCGAGAAGTGTGGCATCTACCTGTCGCGGTGGCGCGAGTTCCTGTTCGATAATCCCCGCGAAGCGAACAGCGAAGGCGGGGTCTACCCGGCAATCTTCGGCACTGTTGTCATGACTCTGCTGATGTCGATTGCCGTTGTCCCGTTTGGCGTTCTCGCGGCGCTGTATCTGCGCGAATACGCAAGAGCCGGCTTCGTCGTCAGCGCCGTGCGCATCGCGATCAACAATCTGGCCGGTGTGCCGAGTATCGTCTTCGGTGTCTTTGGCGTCGGCTTCTTCTGCTACATGGTCGGTGCCTCGATTGACGAACTCTTTTATCCGGCAAAAACGGCCAACGTCGGCCCGACTTTCGGAACCGGCGGCCTGTTCTGGGCCTCGCTGACGCTCGCTCTGCTGACACTCCCCGTCGTGATCGTTGCGACCGAAGAGGCACTCTCCGCCGTACCGCGGTCCATGCGTGAAGGTTCGCTGGCCTGCGGCGCGACAAAGTGGCAGACGATCCGCCGCATCGTCCTGCCGCGGGCCCTGCCGGGCATCATGACGGGAACGATTCTGGCAATGGCCCGTGGTGCCGGCGAAGTCGCGCCGCTGATGCTCGTTGGGGCCGTCAAGCTGGCGCCGCATCTGGTCTTCGATCTGCACGACTGGAGCGGCTCCTTCGGCCCCCTGCCCACCGGCGCACTGCATCCCGAACGCAGTTTCATGCACCTGGGATTTCACATCTTCGATCTCGGCTTCCACTCACAGAACAGTGAAGCCGCCAAACCAATGGTCTACACGACGACGCTGCTGCTGATTGGAATCATCGCTGTCATGAATGTCGCTGCGATCTGGTTGCGTGCCCAGTTACGGAAGAAGTTTCAGTTCAGCCAGTTCTGAGCCCGACCTCAGACACGGCCCGGATTCAGACAGGAACGGATCAGTTTCGTGATCAGTAACACCGAACAGCCTCAATCCTCCACAACGGCAACAGCGGTCGCCCAGAGCGGTGACGCAAAGCTGAACCGGCTGGAAATGATTACGCGTGGCGAGCACGTCGACGCAGTCATTCATGCCGAACTCGCCAAATGCGCCAGCGTGCTCGACGTTAATGACGTCAGCCTGTGGTATGGCGACAAACAGGCGCTGTTTGACATCAACATGATCATCCCCGACGGCCACGTGACGGCGCTGATTGGGCCGTCAGGCTGCGGCAAGTCAACTCTGCTGCGGTGCGTTAACCGGATGAACGACCTGATCGACAACGTGCGGCTTGGCGGCGACATGCGTCTGAACGGCGATTCGATCTTCAGTCCGCATATCGATGTGATCGCATTGCGGAAACGCATGGGTATGGTGTTCCAGAAGCCCAATCCGTTTCCCATGAGCATCTTTGAGAACGTCGTTTATCCGCTGCGCATCGACGGCGAACGCGACAGAAACGTGCTCGAAGAAGTCTGCGAACGGGCACTCCGCGGTGCCGCGCTGTGGAATGAGGTTAAAGACCGGTTGCACGAAAGCGGACTCGGTCTGTCCGGTGGTCAGCAGCAGCGTCTGTGCATCGCGCGAGCCATTGCCAGTGATCCCGAAGTGCTGCTGCTCGACGAACCGTGCTCAGCACTTGACCCGATCGCCACCGGCAAGATCGAAGACCTGATCGACGAACTTCGCGGTGATTACTCGATCCTCATCGTGACGCACAATATGCAGCAGGCATCGCGCGTCAGTGATTTCACCGCGTTTATGTATCTCGGGCATCTGATCGAATACGGACCGACAGTCAGCCTGTTTACCAATCCAAAGCTCAAAGAAACAGAAGACTACGTCATGGGACGCTTCGGCTGATTTCGGCGTCGACGCATCTCAAAGACTTTTTCTGAACACTCAGACCCGGATCACAGACGATTGCGCCGCGGAATACACTAAATAATATCTGTAATAACGAACTTAACTGGCATACCAGAACGTTCAGCGGGGCAGTTGCCGCAGAGGTGTCCAGGCCGGCGTACTGCAGTCTGAACGCCATTTCTCACTCAGGGAGACGATTGAATGAAATGCCTTGCCGTCATACTGCTCGCCGTTGTCGTGAGCGTGTCTGCATCGTTGTCCGCCATTGCGGGCAACCCCCGCACAAAGACCCATGAGGACTATATTCGCGGCCTGTGGAAGTTTCTGCAGGACAGCAGCTATCGATCATGGCCGCAGGCTGCCGAGTTCACCGGAATCGGTGTCGGACCGCGGATCGGACAAAAGACGTATGCTTCGCAGAAAGGCAACTGGGACGAAGGCTCCATTGCTATTTCCGAACACTGGGACGGCGATGCCCTGTTTGCCATCAGCTTCTTTGCCAGACAAAAGCCGGGCTACAGCGAGAAAAATCGAGACTGGTACTGGGTGAGCTTTCTGGCGGACGGGACAGTCATTTCCGCTTCGCCCGACAAGGAAACGCATCGCAAGCCGGGCTTTGTCACCTGGGAAGACGATGGCCGACTGTGGGTGTTCGGCCTGCCTTCGGTTGATGCTGCCGATTTCGTGAAATCCGGAGACCTGGCCAGGAGTGTGACGCGAATCGCCGCCGGCCCGGAGGGTATGACCGTTCGTTCGTCGGATACTGAAACCATTGATGCATATCTCGCCGTGAAGACCGGCTTCGAGACATTTATCGTCGACGGCCGATTGTGGGTCTTCCGCGACGGTTCAGAAGGGCTCAGCGAATTCAAGCAGACGGGTGAACCAGCAATGAGTGTCACTCGCGTCGGAGCCGGCCCGAACGGCATGACAATCCGCTCGGTCGACGGCGAAACCATCGACGCTTATCTGAACTGAGCTGGAAGACGAAACCAAAATCGGTGAGGCGGAGACCGGCAGCGGTCAGTGACTCCGTTTCAGCCGGCCGACGGCCATTGACCGGCACAGAGAGACTCGAACTGGTCGGCGTGCAGAGGCTCGCCATCGACAAGGGATTGCACAGGGAGCGCTCAGTTTCTGATTGACAAACGGACGAGGTCACGGCAGTCATGCAGAGGTCAACGGTACTGATCGTTGCGAGTGAAAGCCCGTTGCGGGACGCGCTGGAAAGCGGCCTGCAGCGAGCCGGCTGCATTGTGATCACCGCTGATGCTGCCGATCTCGCCGTTCAGCGCGCCATCGTTTATCTGCCGGAAGTGGTTGTCCTCAGCGCCGATGTCGCAGGAACTGACAGCGGGCCGATCTGCGGTGCGATTCGCTCACGGATCGACGCATCGAGTACGCCTGTCTTTGTCATGGCTCCGGATGCGGAAGACGTCGAGTCGGTGGCCGATCCTGGCGCGGTACATGGACGACTGGTTGACCTGACGAGGTTCACACAGGGTCTTGCCGCACTGGCGAGTTCCACGAACGAAAGCCAGATGACAGCGAGCCACGTTCACGTGCAGGGCCTGCACATGGACCGAGAAGCCTTCCGTGCCAGTATTCTGGGACACGAACTGCAGCTCACTTTGACCGAGTTCAACATCCTGTGGCGACTGGCTCGCAGTGGTGGCGCCGTCCTGACTCGACAGAAACTGTGCGACGAATGCTCGGAGGATGACGAAGGTCGCCAGTGCCGCTCAGTCGACGTCCATGTCCGCAGCCTGCGGAAGAAGGTGCGTTTGTGAGTGTGTTTGGTCAGAGAGGTGTGAGTCCTCTTCAGGTAGACGCTCTCCGGCCTGTATCTGAAGGTCACTGCGTCGTCGTGAGGCGGGGTGGGAAGCAACCGGAGGAGAATGACCAGTCCGTAACT
>WGMU01000164.1 GCA_016124895.1 bacterium | reverse complement strand
CTCTGGCTGGCCAGCCGTTACCGCGGAACGGCCCTGGAAGTACGGGGTGACCCGGAACGAGGCCGGCGCGATTACGACCAGGCACTGCGTGAGAGACCAGCGGATCTGGAACTGCTGCGGGTAATGCAGCGCATCAGCAGAGATCCGGGCGATCGTGCCCGGTTGCAGGCCGAATTTCATCGACGCTGGGCAACGGTCTATCTCATCCGTCGAGCCTGGTCGCGGTCCCTGCACCACGGGCTGCAGGCGGGTGGAGATCCGATTTCCCGGATCCTCACCGCGATGGCCGCAGACCACCTCGAAGAAACGCCGGAAACGCGTGAGCGTGTGCGTACTCTGATGGCCGAACTTGCCCCGGTTGTTCCCTGGCAGGCTGATTACTGCCGTGCGATCGACGCGTCTCTCGGTCCGGAACAGGACCGAAGCCAGCGGGATCGCGTCGCGACTTTCGTGGCACGCTCGCTTGAACGCGGTCTCCCCGTTGATTCTTTCGAGCGTCACATCTGTCGGCTGCTGAAACAGTCCATTGTCACTCCCGACCCGGAGGCAGCCACATGGCTGGAAGTCCCCGATCACCCGTGAGCGCGTTTCTCAATCCGTGCGGGAGACACCAATGACGCCCGCCAGTTCTGTTTTCAGGTCATCGTCCCCTGTGGAGCGATATAGCTGCAGCAGTTGACTAAATGTTCGACGATGCAGCGCAAAGCTTCCCCGACCGATGCCTGTACCGAGCGCGCGAGCCGACGCGATGCGTGCCACGGGGGCAAGTGTGTCATTCAGAACGGCAGCTGCCAGTTCTTCCTGATTGGTCTGTGACGGCAGATGCGCCAGCACGTCGGCGGCGAGGATTACCAAGTCAAAATCGTAGAGCATGCGGCGAACGGGTGGCTGATCCTCCTCGCGGATCCTGAGCCCGCTGCGTGGAAAATCGTTGCGTGCGATCCGCAGCATCCAGTGGAGAGCAGCGTGGCGGTAAGCAGCACGTTCTTCCGGTTTCAGTGGACGTGACTGCTCTCGGGCCAACACGGGTTCCGTCATGCGATACCAGTCCTCGATGGTCATCGGACGCGGGACGACGTACACACCGTGTCCCATTCCCGGAAGAGGATCGCGCCACGGAGTGACGACGCGGGAATGCGCTGTCGTGATACGACCGAGATAGTTCCTCAGCCATGCCTGGTCCGCCGGACGCCACCAGTGCCGGTTGGTTCCATACAGAAGGACAGGGACACCTGCAGTGCGCTGATCGGCTTTCAAATTGGCAACGGTGTCACGCGCAGACCAGTTCCCGCAGCTCGCCTCAATCACAATGAAGTCAACGGGTTCCCGGGCAGCGATCCGGAAACCTGACCGCCCTGTCGATGCAACAAGCGGCATGTAACCCATCTGCTGAAAGATCGCGGTACTTTCGTTGGCCCGCGACGGATCTCCGTCGATGACAAGTGCTGTCGGAGCGGGATCCGCTGACACCATTTGGGCAAGCGTTCTGACAAGTCGGTATCCGCTCGGGATCCGAGTGTCGGGCAGCAGATGCATCGCCGCATCAGCCGCCGCGAACTGAACACGCACGTCAGGATAGAGCAGCAGTTCCAGCAGCATCCCGTGGTGACGTTCACGGTCACGGTCCACAACCCATGTTCCATTCCGCGACCGCCGGATGGCCCTGACGATCCGAACGATGGTTTCCGGGCGCCCGTTTTCCACCGCCGCCCGGACCGCCGCGCGGGCCAGTTCCGGATCCAGCAGCAGAAGCTGCGTTTCTTCCGAGCTCGCGTCCGCAGACTGAGCTGATGCACTCGCGTCTGGAAATACCGAAATCGTCAGCACGACCAGAAAGAACGCTGCTTCGAAGCGGGCAAGAGCAAAGATCAGCCGTCCTGTCATGGCGGAGTCCATTCGCGCTGGAGTCGTCGAACGCTGCGGCAGTCTCCGCAGCGACACACAAACTGCCGGGACGCACCGGCATCCGTGCTCTTCTAACGGAACTCGGCTCTACTACCCTTCACCGCCGGTGAGATCCGGATGTTGTTTATGCCTCCAGAAGTGCAGGAAGTCTCGCCCCCATCCGGAATCATCCGATAAGGTAGATGTCCGGATAGATGAGGCCCCTCGACAGGAGACATGGCATGGGCAGCATCAGTGAATGGCTGCGACAGGTTCGAGACGGACGGGACTCGGCCGTGACCCGGCTCTGGAAGCGATGCCGCGTACAAATCGACCTGTGTGCCAGTCGGCGCATGGCAGGTCTGGAAACGACTCAGGAGGACCGCCAGGACATCGTCCAGGAAACCTACACCGCGTGCGTTCGTGCTCTGCAGACTTCAGGGACTGCCGCTCATGAGCAGATTCGAGATCGGACGGACTTCTGGAAGTACCTCAATATCGCCGTGAGAAATAAAGTGGTCGATCTCGTGCGTCGTATGAGGAGCCGACGTGAAGGGGTCTGGGGACAGCCCGCGTTAGAACCTGCGGATTCCCGGCTTCCAGTTTCACTGCAGCCTGTGCCGGATCACCGGGAGCAGGATCCGGCGGAGGCTGCAGCCAGTGCGGATGAGACGGCCCGGCTGTTCCAGGCACTGCGGCCGGACCTGATCAGCATCGTTGAACTGAAGCTGGCCGGTTACACCAATCTGGAAATCGCCGACGAGCTGGACTGCGGCCTGTCGACGATCGAACGCCGTCTGCGCGCGATTCGACGCATCTGGGGAGATCTTCTGCACGAGGGCACGGATGATCGATGACCTGTCTCCTGTCGATCTGCTGCAGATCGAAGCGATCTGCACGAAGTACGAACAGGAGTTGCGTAACGGAATTCTCCCGAATCTGCGGGCGTGCGTCGACACAGCCGGAGACCGGCTGAAAGCCGCGCTGACCCGCGAGCTGATTCTCATCGATGTCGAGCACCGCCAGCGGAGTAGGCAGCCTGTCAGGCGGTCTGTCTATGCAGAACTCTTTCCGGAGTTTCCGGAAATCGTTGCTCAGTCGGTGCCGGACTATCTCTGTCAGGAGCCGATTGAGGTGTTCCTGGAAGGAGTCCACATCGGCAACTATCAGATTCAGCACCTGCTGGGTGCTGGGGGATTTGCCACAGTCTATCTGGCGCTGGACACACGCAGCAGAACGTTGCGGGCTCTGAAGGTTCTGAATAGCGGTGCGGAAGCCGATCCGGAATGGAAACGCGAATTCCTGCGCGAAGCCGGCATTCTGCGCCGGATCGATCACCCCGGCGTCGTCAAAGTATTCGATCTCGGTGAACTGCCCGCCGGTCAGCCCTTTCTGGCGATGGAATATGTCAAAGGTGTCACCCTCGCGGATGCGGCTGCCTGTGAGCTACGGACAATCGGCTGGGCGGTCAGGCTGATTGCCGACTGTGCTGAAGCCGTCAGCAGCGTTCACCATGCAGGTCTGACGCATCGGGATCTGAAGCCCGCAAATATCATCATTCGACCGGACGACCGTCCCTGCCTGATCGATTTCGGGCTGGCTCTGCAGGTGGTCCGGCGACACCGGCATGCAGGCGAGCGTGCGGGCACTCTGGCCTATATGGCGCCGGAGCAACTGCAGGGCGAGACCGGCTGGGTGGGAAATCACACGGACGTGTGGGCACTCGGGGTCATCCTGTACGAACTGCTGACCGGCCAGCGTCCGTTCGCCGGTGACTCAGTGGCAGAACTGAGTGAAGCGATCCGCAGCAGTTCACTGCGGCCACTCAATCAGTGCCTTCCCTGTGAGTTCCCCCCGGAACTGCAGCAGGCTGTTGAGGCAGCGCTGGTGTGTCATCCGGCAGCGAGGACAGCACAAGCCCGTCTCCTGGCAGCAGAACTCAAGGAAATCCTCGCACAGCATCCCGAGCTGGATGACGCCACTAATCACCGGGGAGAGACGGTGGTGTCCAGGGAACGGGAACTCTCGGCTTCGGCAGGGCTCTGGCGATCCACAGGGAGCCTGCCGGGGTTCCTGACATGGTGGCGGTTGCGGCAGGGCACTCATTGCGCCGCGTGGACACCCGATGAAAACCGGATGATGGCGGCAGCACAGCGCCGCAGCCTCACTCTGCTGGGCATGCTGGTTCTCAGTATCGCCCTCACAGGGGCCATCGGGTGGTGGTGGGCGGCCACGTCTCATGCCGAGCGAGTTGCCGAAGCAATACGTGGTCTGGACGATGTCTCATTCGAGGAATTTGAGTCGTATGCGCAGGCACGTGCATCACTGCTTGATGACACTGCGTTGAAATCGTATTCGGGTTCTCCTCCGCTGACCCGCCATGGACGGACCTGCCTGGAGATGCTGCGGCTTCCGCAGGAGGCCATTCTGACCGGTTCCCTGTGCTCAGCAGTGCTTTCCGCTGACGACGATGATGCGGGACAGCTCTGGCGTCTGGTACGCCACCGTTTTTCCCCGGAACACGTCAAGCGGGCCGTGACGTATCTGAATCAGGAGCTGCTGACGTATCCGGTCACTCCGCCGCAGATCGCGGACCTTCTGCCGGAGCCCGAGAAAGAAGTGGCCGATCGAATTGAAGCCTCTGGTGGACGGGTTACGTCGCTGTTCGCGTTCTGCCAGACACTCGACGGAAATCTGCTGGAAGAGACCTGTCAAAAGATGGCCGAGGCCGGTTTCGTTCCGGTCCGCTGTCGGCCGTACGCTGTCGGGGATGGTCGCGACTTTGCCGTGGCTGTGGTCTGGCGCCGAGGGCAGGCGGCCTGCCAGCTTCAGCGTGGGCTGACATTCGATTCACTGCACAACGTCGCCGGACACTGGCAGCAGGAAGGGATCGTACCGCTGGATGTGTCGGCAGTGGCTCCGTGGGACGGCCAGCGGGAACAGGTCGCATACTGCCTGACGGGGGTGGTTCAGGCGGATAGTCCTCACACGTTTGAACTGCTGGCGAGCCCTGGTCTCGCGGAGAATCAAGCCAGCATCTCCTCGTTCGCAGAACGCGGGCTGTTTCCGGTGAGCGTGGCCGTCAACGGCAGGCGTGCGGACCCTGAGAATGTGGCTCTGCTCTTTCACCGCGTGCCGGAAACAACACAGGCATTTCTGCAACTGCAGGAAATCACGCCCGACTATCTGACCGATCTGCATGGCCTGGTGGAACTGACCGTATCGCCGCTGCAGACGGCCGTCTCTCTGAGTCAACAGCTTGCACAGCAGGAGTCACTGGCGCGATCCATGCTGGCCGTGAATGCGGATGATTTCGCCGCGACTTTCGTGCTGGGTCGGGCTCTTGCCTTTCAGCAGCGGGATGACGAGGCCATCGAGATTCTGTCGACACTGATCGACCGGTACCGCAAACCAGAAGCCCTTGAATTCAAATCCTATGCCCTGCCGTTGCGGGCGTTGTGCCTGGCTCGGACTGGCGATCGGACGGGAGCGGGTCGCGATCTGGAAGCTCTGGAGAACTTCCTGATGGAACGCCGTACCCGCCGGCAGTGGCGCGAAGCTTATCTGGCATGCTTGCGGGCTCAAGGCGAGGTCTTTGCCGGTCACACAGCGACCGGGATAGCGGCGCTGGAGTCGCTGGCCTTGGATCGCGATCTGGAGATCGAAGGCAGGTTTTACGCGACAGCAGGCTTGTCTGCCGTAGCCGGCTTTCTGCGAGAACACGACTCGGACACTGCCAGTCAATGTCTGGCGCAGTCGCAGACTCTGCTGAGACGTCTGATTGACGAGGGCGTGGTGTCTTCCGCGCGTGTTTATCAGACTCAGGAACTGGGGGCCGTGCGGGAGATTCCCGAGTTCGCTGGCTGGCTGAGGCAGCGTCTGCATCCGGTTCAATATGCCGCGATCTGGCACTCAACGAATACGTTCACGGCCCGCGAGTCGCATGGGTATCCACCGGAGCGTCACCTGCGGGACTGCGATGCGTTCATTGCGGACGGGTATCGCCCCGTCTCAATTTCAGCAACGGTGCCAGGTCCCGACGAGCAGCCGGTCATGGCGTCCGTCTGGCATCGGTCACGTTGGACGCCAGAGCGCCAGTCCAACACCGAGAGACGTGTTCGGGCGGCAGCGGCACTGCTGAGCCTTCAGCCGAATGACCGTCTCTGGAAACTGCTGCAGCCTTACGATGATCCGACTTTCGCGACGGCTTTACTGCACTCGCTGCGCAGGTTTCAGGTGCCGCTGGATCCTGTGGTGACAGCACTGCGTTCAGTGGAGTCCCCGGAACTCCAGCGGCAGCTACTGCTGGCAGCCGGTGAATACCCGACGGAAGACAGCAGTGCACATGCTCCAGATAATTTCATCGACACGGTTCGCACCATTCGTCGGTCGTCGCCAGCCGCTGGCGTGCAGAGTGCCGCTGAGTGGCTGCTGAAGCATCTCAGCGAGGAAGTCGAGTCGCTTCAGCCGTCGACACAGTCGCTTCAGTCGTTGCAGCACCAGGAGGCTTACGTCACATCGGGTGGAATGGTGATGGTCGCCGTTCGGCCACACGCTCCCTTTCTGCTGGGGGCACCGGACACGGACGCCGACCGGAACATTGTCGAGCCCCGTTATCGCGTCCGTGAGCTGGATGCCTGGCTGATTTCCACCAGAGAGATCACGGTCCGCGATCTGGAATCAGTGGGAATGGCAGCGGCCGACGACGAAGAAGCGCTCGCGGCGCGGGCCACATGGTACGAAGCCGCCGAGTTCTGCAATCGACTCAGTCAGCTCGAAGGGATCCCCGAAGATCAGCAGTACTACCGCCCGAATGCTGACGGTGAATACAAGGCCGGTATGGTCGCCCGCCCGGTGTCACTGAAGCTGGCCGGCTATCGGCTGCCGACCGAACGCGAATGGGAATTCTCCTGCCGGGCCGGTGCCGACACACCCTGGTCTGTCGGCAGCTCGCCGGAATTCCTGGATCACTACGCCTGGTTCTTGCGCGAAGAACATCGTCAGCCTCTGCCGGCCGGGCTGCTGCGGCCCAATGCGCTGGGCTGTTTCGACATGGCCGGCAATCTGGCGGAGTGGTGTCACGAAGTCTGGCGCAACGACCCGCGCGAGCCGCTGCCGAGCCTGGACGAATCGATCGACCCGGACGCGGAACGCGTCATCCGCGGTGGAAGCTTCACGATGACGACGAGGCAATGCCGCTCAGCCGCCCGTCTGCCGATCGTGCCGAACCGGCGCGTCTCTTACGGATTCCGCGTCGTTCGAGTCCTGCCGCCGCTGGCGGAAGTCAGCCGCCAGAAGGATTAGGAATTCTGACTACGGCACGCGGCTGACTCGATGGTCGCGTCAGCAGTTGACTGGTCAACGCCGAACCTGATTGCGTCCGCAGTCGCTCAGTCGTACTCTGGCAGGAACGTGGCCCCTTGCACGAGCATATCGTTTTGTGAGCAGTACCTTGCCTGGAAACACTCACCAGCGAAATGCCGTGCGAAGGGGCTCTTGTGACAGTCACCGGGTAACTGCCATCAGTGAGTAACATCGACGGCTACAGGCCCAGCGCTTCGAGCATCAGCTGCTCGTACTCTTCGGTCGTCAGCGACCAGTCCTCTTCGACCGGTTCTCCGAAGAGCATGATCTCCATGTAGAGTTCCATCTCTTCCGGAGTCAGCCAGTAGTCGTAAGCCTCGTCAGTCGGCTCCGTCATGGCTTCTTCGTACGCCGGGTCTTCGCCTCCGTAATCGACAAATCCACCACAGATCTGTGCCCGCTCCGGCGAGAGCGGACGCAGCCCAGCATCGTTGTGGCTGTGTCTCAGCACAGCGTTCCGGATTCGCCGATTCTGGCAAAGCTTCAACACGTCAGTCACGTTCATAGCAACCATCTCAAGCCTCCTTCAGGGGCACGAGTAACAGTCAGACGCCTTATCTCACATGAGATAAACTCAAAACGTCCGACCGTGTCTCCAGGTGAAACCCGTCAGTCACACGGGATGCGTCTTCGGCAGCCTGATCTCGTTGAGAAACCGCGTGATGCAGGCCGCATGACGCGGAAGCGCGGCAACGCGTATCAACGGCTGACGAACCACCGCGACAATGAGCAGCAGACTCACCAGTCCAAAGACCTGCACGCCTCCTGCCTGCAGTTGCAGCCCGAGCCAGTACATCGCTGTCGTCGAGGTGACGTCCGTAATGAGTTGAGTTCCAGCAGCCCGGCAACCGACTTCATCAGATTGATCACTGTGACCGGATCGATGACCGCTCAGAAACAGTGCGGCGAACGCGCCCGCCATGATCAGAGCCACTCCTGACCCCAGTTCGACGATCAGGATCAGACAGACGGCGATGACAAGGCTGTCTGATACCGTCCACAGCAGGGCAAGCAGCGATTCGCGGACGCCAAGGAGCTGTCTGGCGGATCGGAGTCCGTGTTTGAGCGACGGGCGATGTCCGGCGGATCGCGCTCTGGAGGAATTCGCCCGCTGCCAGACCTGCTGCAGCTCTGTGCCAATCAGCTTGCGGAGTTTCTGCATGTTTCTTCCGCTGGCACGCGTCAGCAGGAAGCGCGACAGCGAAACACTGAGGCTGACAACTGCGGGTAGCAGCAGAGAAAGTCCGCCGTTCAGCGCAGCGACAATCAGCCAGCGCAGTGCCAGCAGTGCTCCCGCCGCGGTGATTGAAACCGCAGACAGAATCAGTGCCGCTCTGCCGGCAGCGAGTGGGCAGTGCGAGTAGACCTCAAAGACGAACTTCAGCCAGCCGGGGAGACGCAGCCTTCGCTGACGTGCCGGCGGGCCAAGCAGGAGAACTTCGCCACTCCACCGGGCGTTAAGATCAGCCAGTGCCATCCGCACCAGTCCCTGAGCGGGATCGGCAATCAGCAGGGTTGTATCGCTGACGGCCCGGTAAACGACCACAAAATGAGGACGGCCAGCGGAGTTGCGAATCGGAATAATGGCCGGATCAGCGAACTCCTTCAGTGCAGTGGAATCGTCGGCACTCAGCAGAGACGTCTGCAGTGCAAGTGTCTCCCGCGCGGCTCGCTCAAGCAGTGTCAGCGAGGTGCCTTGTTCACTGGTAGCGGTTGCCTGTATCAGTTCCCGGAAAGTGATCGCGCGATTACCATGATATCGCGCGCATGACAGCAGAGCGGTGGCACCACAGGACCACGGTGTCGGCTGTCTGCAGCACGGCAGCTTCGTAAGGTGTTTCAGAAACATTCGCAGCATCAGTGAGACCTGCACACACCTGGCAGTATTTCGGTTTCCGCTTGTCCGACGTGCGTTACGGCGAAGAGTGAGACAGCAGAGTGTTAAGTGGACCAGCGTCATTGACGGCGGCGGACTCTATCGCAGTACGAGCCTGCGGGAATGATGCTTCAACCTGGAAATCCCGTATGGGATGAAGTGGGATCCCGCGGGACAGCAGACAGCATCGGGAGCCGAAACATGCTTGGAGGCAGGTTCTACTTTGACGTGGGCAAGGTCCTGCAGATCATCGAGGAACGGTTCGGTTCGCAGGCCGGATTTGCAAAGCATTCCACCCTGCCGACCAGCACACTGTCCCGCATTCTTGACAACGGCTACGCATCAGCGGCCATCTTTCGCCTGTTGTGCAGTGCGCTGGGGTTGCCGGAGGACGACCTGCGGTGTGACGCATCCCCAGCTGCCGCTGTACCGCGGCCGAGCGCACGTCGCCAGCCGGGGCCTGCCGGAGTCGCCCCGCTCTGTCCGGAACTCGTCGTTGGACGCCAGCACGATTTTGACGAGCTGCGCCGGAGGCTTGTCCGCCAGCCGGCTTCGGACGGAGACCATACGGTGCAGGTTGTCACAGCCGTGCGTGGCATTGCCGGAGTCGGCAAAACAACGCTGATCAGTCAGTTGCCGTACGAAGACGATCCCGCACTGAAGTCACTGCGGCCTGTTCTGTTTGCCTCGGTAGGCAAACTCTCGCACAACCAGGCTGCCACCCGGATGACAGACATCCTTCGCAGTTGGGGACGGGCGCTGCAGATACCGGGTGTTGAGAACGCGCTGATTCCTGACGTCAGGGGCTCACTCGCTGCCCACCTGGCCGGGAAACGTCCCCTGATTCTGCTCGACGATGTCTGGGACGGGGAAATCGCCCGGCAACTGTTCGTTGGGAATCTGAAGTCAGTCACCGTGATCACGACACGCGATGGCGATGTTGCTTCTGCTTTGAGTCCGCGTTCCGGAAGCGTCTACTCTCTGAACTGCCTCTCGCACGAAGCATCAATGGATCTGCTCAGGCATTTTGCCCTTGAGGCTGTTGAGGAATGTCCACAGGGATGTGCGGAACTGGCTGACTTCCTCGGCGGCCTGCCGCTGGCCCTGAGAGTTACCGGTGGTCTGCTGCGGGCCGCAACAGATCGCTCAGACTCTGTGGCCGACGTGATTGAGTCCATCCGGAAGTACCAGCGACTGCTGGAAGCGCGACTGCCTGCCGGTCATCTGGCCGGGCTGGATGACATTGGCCCGACGGTCCAGGCCGTCCTGCAACGCAGCACCGAGGATCTCACTGACATTCAACGTGAGTGCTTTGCACGGCTGGGAACGTTTCCGGAAGAGCCGGCAGTGTTCACGATTGATACTGCGGCACTGTTTCTCGATTTATCCGTCGAATCTCTGCGCAGTGTGCTCACGGAACTTGTCATCCGGGGACTGCTGGAACAGCGTGACGACAAGACGTTCTGCATCCATACGCTGATGGCCATGCACGCGAGATCGCTGCCTGGCTGAAGAAACACTCACTCGGAGGAATGCCGGCCATGACACCAGTTCTGGAATCGCAACTGCAACTGGCACGCACGCTCACCGCGAAGATGGCAGCCTGGGAACGCGACGTGCTGGCAGGGACGGAAGCAGAATCCGCCCTCGACGCGTTTGATCTTGAGCGCCCTGCCATTGAAGAAACGCGAAACAGAATGGTCGCCGCCGGCGCAGAGTCCGCTGCCGCCGGATTCATGTGCTGTCTGTTCGTCGCCTCGGCCCCCACAATTCTGATGGGACGCCTGACTCCGGAAGAGCTTGAACAATGGGTGGCCGACGGAATCGACCAGGCCTGTCAGGGTGACGATCCCCGGATCCGGGCAACTCATTTTCTGCTGCGCGGGTACTCGTCAATGAGTCGCCAGCGGATTGTCGATGCCTCGTCTGACATGGAGACGGCGCTTCATGGTTTTCAGGCGGCCGACGACCGGCCCGGAGTCGGCGCGTGCCTCCTCAATCTTGGCAACGTTGCAGTGATGCGGAATGACTTCGAGGAGGCAGAAGAACTGCTGCAAGCGGCCCGTGATCTGTTCAGTGATCTTGGCCTGCAGCGCGGAGTGATGACTGCGACGGGCAGTCTCAGCTATCTCCTGATACGGCAGCGGCGATACCCGGACGCAGTCGACTTCGCCCGGGAGTATCTCGCACTCGCTCGGCAAAGCAGACAGCAGAATGACGAAGCCCTCGCCCTGGGGCAGATAGGAACGTGCTTCAGACACCTCGGTGACACAACGCAGGCGGCCGATCATTACAGGCAGCAGTACGCCGTTGGAACGGAAATCAGCAATCTGGGTGTCCAGCAGCGTGCTATGGGAAACCTCGGAAGTCTCTATCTGGATCTGGGGGAGCACGAACGGGCGGTGTCTTATCATCAGGAGTCGTTGAACCTGTCACTGCGGGCGGGGAACCTGCGATCGGCTGCCACAGACCGCTCAAACCTGGCGAACGCCTGTCTTGAATCTGGCGATCCTGCACGGGCACGTGGACTGCTCGAAGAGGCCCTGCAGTATTTCCGGTCGACCGATGAACTGCACCATGTCGCCACCGTCCTGTTCAACCTCGGCGTCGCCGCTCACGACCTGGGAGAACTTCCGGAAGCCATTCAGTTTGTCGAAGAGGCCATCGAGCTGAGGACGCGGATTGGGGATTCGCGGATTGCCTCGCTGCAGGCAGCGCTGGGAGAATGGCGCGACGAAGCGGCGGCTGCGCAGACGCCGGGTGACGCAGAGGACTCGAACGAAACGTCCGGAATTGACTGGGAGCGGGTTGACTTCATTTATCTGATCGAGTCAGACGGTCTGCGTTTTGTCCGGGTTTACGAAAAGCATTCCGGACTGACCTTCAACGAGTGGTGGCTCCTGCCCGGTCAGCCACCACAGTTTCTCGGTGTGAACGAGCCGGCCGATATCGGTGATCGCATTGATGTTTCCGGAGCCGAAGCCAGACGGGCAGCCAGCAACTTTCTCGGCAGATGACGTTGCTGCTTGCCCAGTCGCCAACCCAGCAACGTGTCAGTTGTCTGGAATCCGGATCATCTCCGATCCGGGTCCGCAGCCCATCTGATCGGTTTTCCAATCAGACCGGACAGAGTGACGGCCCAGGACTTCCACTGGACTGCCGGAATCGACGCTGGAGAATCCCGGCCTTCGAGTATCTCCCCGACTCTGGTCAGCAGATCCCGCATCAAGCGTTTAAGCGGCTCAAGCTGAGCAGCCAGTGCGGTTCTGAGATCCGCCACTTCGTCTCCATAGGTCTTGCGTTTTTCCTCATCAAAGGGTGCCAGCTCGTTGAAAAGTTCCTCAAACACACGAATGGCGGTCACGGCCCGTTCAACTCCAGATCGACTGAGACGTTTCCCCGAGAGCGTACGCTCGTCCTCGCCGAGCCAGTACAGATTGGCCAGCAGAGCGTCTGGCAATAGATGAGCGGCGACGTACAGCCGCGCCCTCCAGGACGTTGCTGGATTAGAACTGGTGAGCGGTGGATACGGCACTGAAACAGGAAACAGATCGACGCCGGACAGGTTCCGCCGAAGAGACATCAATCCTGCGCGTTCGGGAATGGAAGTCAATCGGACTGTCTCGCGTTCGAAATGGTAGGGCGAGGTCGCGATTCCAAGCTTCACCGGAACGGCGTCGTCTTCTGAGATGCCGCGGACTGTTGCGATCTGTGAGCGGATCCTGGTGAGGATTCTGGCGATGAATTCCGCGTTTTCGTCGGTCATTCGCGCACGCGGCTCGGCCACGATGCACGGAAAGATGTTCTCGCCTCCGGCAAGCCGGTCAACGACGTCCTCATCCGCGTATACGGGCCACACGTCGCCTCCGATTCTCCGAATCTCTTCGCGGACGCACTGGGCTCCTTTCCAGCCTTCCGTATCAATCAGCTCCGGCTGTCTGGCATTGATCTGCCCGGACGCCCAGCCGCTCACGATGACCATCACGCCAGCGCTGTCATTCGCTCTCAGACGCAGGGCTTCATGTGCCCCGGCGTGACATCGGGCAATGAATTCTGAAGTCATATCCCCGTCCCGAGTCAGCACCTTCCCGTAAACACCAATTGCAGACAATGTCTCAACCGTGAAGCCAGCGTCCATACCCGCATACGTATCCGGGTTGACAGTCGCCTCACCGCCTGTCATTGAAAGCAACTTCTCTGTGAGCGTCAGCATGTCCTGCCTCCTTCGCAACCAGTTACGTGTTCCGAGGCTCACGGTTGAGCCTGACCGAAGTGCCGTTTTTTCCGGTTGTATCGAAGATTACCACTGAGCAGACTGCTGTGGTCACCTGGCTCATTCAATGAACAACACGGTCAAACAATGGCTCGTCGACGAAGCCCATCCGAGCAGCGATTTGAAGCCGCGAGCGCCGCCTATCTGCGCCATGGCGAAGGCTGGACCCACCAGAAGATCGCCAATGAACTGAGCTGTTCTGTTTCGACAGTCCGGCGACTTCTGAAGGAGGCCGAAAGACATCACCTCGTGACGATCGAGGTGCGGCTGAATGCGGACCGGTTTGAATCCACTGAAGCCAGACTGGCCCACCGGCTCAAGGATTACGGATTCAGACGAGACGGAGTCAGGATTGCTCCAACGTTTCCGTCGTCAGACGCCAAAGCCTTCACACGGGCGCGTCTTCATTCGGTGTGCGCGGTTGCCGCCAGGTTCATCGAAGAGTCCTGCCAGCAGAATTCCACGATCGTCGTTGATGCAGGAACAACCTTACGGGAATGCGCCCGACATCTGACGCCAGGTCGGCTGTCGGGCATCACGCTGTGTCCGTTCTACGTTGATCCGATCAGTGATGACTCAAGCTCGTTTGAGGTCATGCTTACAATGGCACTACGGTTCCCGGAGCGTGTGCGTGTCCTCAAACCACCGTCCCTGGTGTACCGCAGCGAATTTCTTGATCGTGAAACAGAGCGGATCAGGGCCGCTGCGTGTCGTGCAGACCTGATCATCCTGGGAGTCTCGTCAGTCCACGGCTCCGCGCCGCACGCGCATCTGGTTCTTCGGTACCTGGGAATCGATCCAGAAAAGTTCTTCCGTCAGAACGCCGACGTCGTTGCATTCTGCGGAAACCTGCCACTTCGAAGCGATGGGAGCGTCAAACGCATCAGAATCCTGGATCGGCGGATCCCGCAGTTGATCGATGTCGACACGCTGAAGCATCTCTCACATCAGTCAGCGAGGATCGTGGTCGTCGCCGCAGGTAATGAGAAAAAGGAAGCAGTCAGCGTAGCGATCCGTTCTGGAATCCCGAACTGCATCGTCCTTGATGCTGAGCTTGCCAATCTCCTGCTTGCCGATTTCTAATCCGGATTCAGGACTGAAGTCTCGCGTGCCTTGTCTCATTTTCCGTCCGTTTGATAAGGCACTGAATGGCGGTGGTGCTGATCGGGGATTTTTCTGTCAAGTCGTTCTGATCAACCCGTCTCAGAATTCAGCGTATGATCTGTCCGTCGATGACAGCGGTTCTCAAGTCAATGTCCGGCCAGGCTACGAAGCAGCGTTCCGCGTCAAGTGGACGGTCGAAGGCGGGCGTCGCTGTTGACAGGCTTGAAGAAGCTGGTGAAACGCACGCTGCCGTTTCCGGTGCGGCTCGCGTGATCGGTTACGCCAGAGTCAGCACGAACAGCCAGGAGCTTCAGGCCCAGATCGACGCACTGCGGAAATGTGGT
>WGMU01000106.1 GCA_016124895.1 bacterium | reverse complement strand
GATCGGCGAAGCTAAGACAGTTCAGACATACGCAATCGAATCTTCATGCCCCGGTTGCCAGAGCGAGTTGACGTGGCGAGCAGCCCCGTCAATGTCTGGAAACAGCGTCATCTCGTTGACGTTCATCTTGTTCAGCGCGACAAGGCACTCGTGACGGCCTTTGTTCGGAATTCTGATCATCGTCAGTGTGGGGCGGAGAGACTCTCCGGCAAAGCGTCTCTTGACGTAGGTTTCAACGTCCGTGTCCTGGGGCATTCGCAGAAAGAGTCCCATCTGCCCGAGCATTCGGTAGTTGTCGTGAGAGTCGGGCGAGACAATCTTCGCGCACTGGTCTTCTTTAGAGGCACCGGAGTCGTGGAGAATCGTCGAACTTGACAGTGCATAGACTCCGCGGAATTCCGGTTCGACAAACTTGCCGCAAATCTCAACTCGTTCTTCTTTGAAGGCAAAATACAGCGCCGCAAATGGAGTCCGAGACCAGTCCAAAAGTGGCGTCGCCAAACCGTGATGCTGGCCAAGTGCCCAAAAATCGTCGTCCGAGAGTTCGCTTGGATTCTGCCCACGTCGCCCGCGGACTGCTCGTCGAAACGCGTCGAGTTGCTCGTCCTCAGTCGACGGCGGGCGATCAAGGTATTCAGGCGTACCCAGACTGAGATTTTTCCGCTTTGGATACGACTTGCGCAGCCGATCCAAGCTGGATGACAGCGGCCAATCGAAATTCGCCTGTCCGCGATAGATGTAAGCCGGCGCAAGAGTGAAGACGTGTTCGGTCAGCTCGAACATCTCCTGCCAGCAGTCCAAGTCGACCTTACAGACTCCGTCAGTTGTTCCGTGCTCTCTCAACGCTCGCCTTCCCTTCACTACGGACAGTTCAGCCGTTCATCGACTCAAACAGACTATCGCACCCGCACGACTGCTCATCAACCAACACGGAACGGTGATCAAAGCACTCTGTCCGTCGCTCGCAGGGGAATCTCCGGAGCCCACCACGCTCCCACTGCCGTCTACCGAAGTCGTCGCGAGTGGTCCTACAGAACAGGACAGGACACGACAGCAACAGGACAGCACAGAGACACCCGTCCGCCGCCGCGATTCCCATGAAATCCCGCTCCCGTACGCCTCAAATGCCGCCAGCGAGCCAACTCAGCCACCAGGCGGCAGCCGTCCGAACGCAGAGCCCGCGAGGTCCGCGGCCGGAATCGGGCCGTCAAGCGGTGACAGCAGGCTGCTCCTCAACTGAATTGCGGCCAGCAGCTTGACGAATCGCTTGACTCATGCTTGACTGACGGCATGACTTATTCACCGCAGTTCACCATCAGCCCACGGCTGCTCTCGCTTGTCGAGAGTGTGGCCGCATTGCGGGAACGGATTCAGAATGCAGCCGTTGAGCTGTCGTGGATCCCGGCACTGCAGAAGGACACGCGGACACGGAACGTTCACGCCTCGACCGCCATCGAAGGCAATCCGCTCACGCTGGAGCAGGTCCGTGCTCTGGAGGAAGGCCGCGAACTGGCGGCGTCCGATCAGCGGTCTCAACGGGAAGTGCTGAACTACTTTGCCGGGCTTCGGTACATCGAAAAGAACGCGACTCGCAAACGCATCCGGCACGAGCAAATCTTTCAGCTCCATCGGCTGCTGGCCGATGGAGTGATGGATCAGGGGCAGGCGGGTCGGTATCGGACCGTCGGCGTCCGTGTAGGCGATTACGTACCACCGTCGCCTGCAGACGTGTCCGGGCTGATGTTTGAACTGCTGGAATGGTGGGGCAAAGAATCACGTGAACTGTCGCCGGTTCTCAGTTCCGCAATCCTGCACTATCGCTTTGAAGCGATTCACCCGTTCGCCGACGGCAATGGCCGCACGGGCCGTGCGCTGGCTCTGTGGGAGCTGTACCGGCGCGGGTTTGACTCGCACCACATCTTTTCGGTCGATGAGTATTACTGGGAGGACCGCCCGGCCTATTACTCAGCTCTGCAGGCAGTACGTCGTGACGGTGAAGACTTGAGCGGCTGGCTGGAATACTGCGCGGAAGGTCTGCGTCAGACACTGGAGCAGGTCTGGCTGCGGACGCAGGCATTCCAGGTGGACACGCCCGCCCGGCTGGTTCTGCGACCGAAACAGGAACGACTGCTGCAACTGCTGCGCGATCATGGCAGCCTTGCCCCCGCGGAAATCTGGAAGGCACTCGACATTTCACGGCAGGGAGCAATGGACCTGCTCAACCCGCTGATTGAAGCTGGATTGGTCGAGAAGATCGGTTCCAGGAAAAGTGGACGCTACGTGCTGCGGCAGCCCTGACCGAAGCCGCAACCCATGCCGAGCGCATCGACCTGGCTCTGGCCGCAACCGGCGGGGGCGTTGTCGACGGCAGCCGGATTCGCTGCGAGTACGAACTGGCTCCGAGACGGCGGGGGAGCGTCTGACACAGCCGTCCACGCCGCTCCCACTGCCGACTACCGCAGTCGTCGCGAGTGGTCCTACAGAACAGGACAGGACACGACAGCAACAGGACAGCACAGAGACACCCGCCCGCCGCCACGATCTCCCGTGAAACCTCGCTCCCGCACACCTCAGAAGCCGCCATCGAGTGAACTCAGCCGCCAGCCCAGAAACCAGACCGCTTGGCAATCACCTGCAGCAGCGACAGTCTGACCGGTCACGAGGAGGGAGGGAGGGAGGCAACCCGAAAAACTCAGTGCGGACGAATTCCCCGCCATCCCCTGACTGCGCGCCACCGGCCCCACTCCAGAAGGACCCCGCCGTTTCTCAGCCCGCCGCCAGCAGTCCTGAGTTGCCCAAACCCAGGGGGGGAGTCCAAATTCTCCAGCCGTCACCGGCGGAGACCGCCTGCCCGTGAAGCGCGCATCTCGAAAAGTTTCGCGAGGGGGGGGGGCTCAGCGCAAACCTGACGGGTGCGACGCGATTTCAGTCATCAGAAGCCAGCACGGCACCGACAGGAACCCCCTTCACGTCTTTGAACTCACCCGCGTTGTTGTGCGCGTCTTTGAGTTTCTGCCGGTCGTCCTTGCTGATGTCTTCCAACTCCACAGTGATTTTTCCTTCCTGGTCGCTGCGAAGACTCATGTAGCGTTTTGGCGTGACATTGAATCCCGGTTTCATCGGTACGAGTTGGCCGTTTTCGATCGTACTGTTCAGGACAATGATCTGGTTGACGTATCGAGTCAGCTCATCTTTCAGGCCAGTGTCTTCCAGAACCTTCAGGCACTTCTTGTTCTTCAGGATCGCGCCGTAAAAGACGGCAGGTTCGACATACTCAAATCTGGCTCGGACTGAGAGCGTGTCGTCACCGTGGATCGTGGGTTCGATGATTTCAATCCGAGTCGACGGAACACTTCCGTACTTGCTGCTGTGATTGATGACGCGAATCGGCATCCCCAGCATGTTGTAGTAATTGGTGGAATAGTGCTTGATCAGCGTGTTATTCGACCTGGAAACCGTTGGTTCCGTGTCTGCCTGATAGACAACGTTGCAGGCGAGTTCAAAAAGTGGCTTCTCTGCCTGACTCAGCCCGCCGCGACTGGGGCGGAGCTTGTAGAGCATGGCAAGCTGCTCCAGTGTGATGTTGCTTCTGATGACCTGATAGATGCCGCGCTGGTCGAACCCGTTGACCGCCAGGAGCGGTTGTCCAAGCAGTTTCTGCCGCCTCTCAAAAGCATTCAGTTGCAGTTTGTAATTCCTGACTGCCTCTTCTCCAGCATCCTTGTCGGGCTCGTCAGACGCAGCAGTCCGCGACAACGCACAGCAGGTCAGCAGGACGAGAAGCAATCTGCGGCAAGTCATGACGGGGCTCCGATGAGTGTTCCTGCAATCCGCGACCTGCTCGACAGGTCTGCTGCGGCGCAGCAACCCACTCCGCAGGGCATCGTCAGACTACGAAACGAATCCGAATGGGACAACCGCCGAAACGGGTTTCGTGAACAACGCTGGCCGCACACGAACAGCGGTGGCTGACGCGATTGAAGGCCGAACTCAATCGATCGGCATTCAGTGCAAATCATCAGTTATGTATATTTATGCAGTACTTGAACTGAGGATACTCCACCCGTCACCCATAAAATCACCCAGGTGAAAGGCCGGAATCACCCGGCGCGCCGCGAATAGTTCGCCTGTCCGCGAAGCGCGAATCTCGAAACGTTTCGCGTGAGGGGATGCCACCCCGCCGCCAGTGCCGGCCCCCGAAGACAGTTCGCGGGTCCTTTCTTAGACATTTTCCCTTTGTCCCTGACGGGAACAGTGACGTGTTTCGACACACTTTCTTTCGCGCAACGATGCGCCCGGTTCACAGGTCGTCGGCGAAGTGATTCAGAGCAGCCGCGGTCTTTGGCAGTCCTTCATTCCGCAGCGTGTCGAGCAATTCGGCGACGGTCTTTGGCGGATTCTTCAGAGCCGCCCGCTGCTGCCGAATCGACTCGCAGACCGTTTCCGGAGCGAGATCCAGCAAATGGCAGATGAAGTCGTCGGGATGCTGAGCTTCGATGCCGAACGGAGCGAGAGCGGTCTGCGGGAAGTGCTTCAGATTCAGCGTGACGATCACGTCCGCCTTGCCAGCAATCGCCGCGGCCAGAACGTGCCGGTCGTCGGCGTCGGGAAGCGTCAGCGAATCAATGAGTGGCTCGTATCCCTCGACCAAACAATCCGGCACGGCTTGGTTCATCAGATGGCAGGTCCGCTGCAGACTGTCGGCTGTCAGGTCTGATCGACGACGTAGAACGGCTCGCGTCCATTCGTCGTGAATCTGCTCCGCCCAGCGAGCGCGATACAGCCCGGTTGCCGCGAGGCGAATCAGCGTGTCTCGCAATCCTGCCGGAAACAGAACGCAGGCATCCAGCAGGGCCGTAAAGTGGCTGCGATGCTTCACGTCTTGGGACTGCCGTGATGCCATTGAACTTGTCTTTCAGGGGGCGCGGTAAACGTGAACTCTCACGAATGTACTGCGACTGCCCCGAAAGCGAAGATGCCCGCGCAGGAATCTGGAAGTCCGTGGTCTGACCTGAGCCACGGAATGAGTAAGTCCAGGCGTTTGGACTTATTCTCGAATCAGTAGCCGAGCCCCAGCTCCTGAGCTTCCTCTGTCAGCTCCTGCAGAGCGGCTGCCTGGTCCGCTTCCTGCTCCTGTCGGTACGCCATCAGATCGGACGCCAGAATCCGCCGATGCGTGCCGGCCTTGTGAAACGGAATCTTCCCGTCTTCCAGCAACCGCACCAGGTACGGACGCGACACGTTCAGCAGGTCAGCCGCTTCCTGAGTCGTCAGCTCCGCATGAACGGGCAGCAGCGTCACCGCGTTTCCTGCCGCCATCTCTGTCAGGATTCCCGCGAGCAATTCAACCGCCACCGCCGGCACGGTGATGACTTCGTCACTGTCGCCAACGCGCAGCTTGACTTTCTTCCGACGCTGCCGCAGTGCGGCGATCAGATGTTCGGCAGAAACCCCAGCCAGACGTACCTCGTTTTCCGTGGGCGCAACAGGGCTTGTGGCAGTTACCATCTTCAAGTCCCCCCAAACCGCGAAAGGGTGCGGCGTCTCAGTTTCGGTCACAGAGACGATCGTGACGTGCGTTTATCCTACGTCGGCGATGCGACGTGGATGTCACAGAATTGTATCGACATTGCAACTTAAACGAAATAAACGAAACAGAAAGTTTCTTCCCGAGCTACGACGACCGCTCGTCCGTCGCACGTTGCAGATTTCCCGTGTCAGTCACGTCACGGACTCCAGGTAGGGCCGCATGATCCTAGCCATTCGGCAGACCTTCGCCGCCGCCAGCAGTTCATCCATCGTCGTCCGCTTCTGCCGCCAGGTATCCCGCAGCGCTTCGATGGCCACGTCCAGGCCGATCTTGTTCCGGTACTTGAAACAGTCGGCAACGGTTTTCGCAGGCGAGTACACGCGCGCCGGCACGTTCTGAATCGTCGTTTCCTGAACCCCAAAGGTCAGAGCGTCGCCCGAGAACCGAACGACCCGCAGCGGCGGATAATCGACGGAGGGCCGCCGATCCTTTTCACCAATGGCCATCCAGACTTCAAACGGCGTCTGAGTCGTCAGCCCGTGGAACTGCAGCGCTGAAAGCAGGCAAACGATTCCGTTCGGCACGCGTTTGCAGGCTTCCGCAAGCGTCTGGTTTTCCGTCGGCTCCGCTTCCGTCAGCACATAGAGTCCCCGGCCGGTCTGTTCCAGCAATCCGCGATCGCGCAGACGAATCAGGTACTCGCGCGGAATCTCATGCGCGTCCAGGTCGCGCGGCCGGAGAATGCCTGCTTCCCGGACCAGTTCCAGCACTCGCGAAGTGTGATCGACCATCGCCGCACCGTGTTACGTTTCGTCGGGAGATATTCACAAGTCCCGACATTCTGTAACAGGCGAGCGAGACGGTCAATCCGCGTTCGGCTCAGTTGGCGAAACGGTCTCCAGCAATGCGAGCACTGCCGCCCGAATGTGCTCCGGCAGTTCGTCGCAGGCGGCAACCGCTTCGCGGACAGCGTCGAGCGTCGGTGGAATCGGACTGGCAGCGGCATCTGGTTGTCCAACCATGCGCCCAACCACGGACAAGGTATCGTCGCAAGTTCCGTAATCGTCGTCGGTAGCGTCGACAGGATGCCGGGCTTCAAACCCGGTGAAACCCCTGAAAAGGGGTTTGGTGGGTTCGATTCCCATCCACTCCCGCTGAGCGGTTTTGACCGCTCTGACGCAGGCTCTCGCACCGTGCAGTAACTGGCTGTGCGGTCGGGAGTTGTGCTTTCTCTGCCCTTGTCTCGGCTGAGTGCGGTTGCGGCACCAATCTGGTCGATTCTGGCGCGTACTGCACCGCATTCTGCACCGCCTTACCAGCGGCCTTCAGGATGTCTGCCTGCGACACCTGAATGTAGTGGCGATGCGCCACCTTTGGTGTGTTGCCCAGGATCGCACAGGCAATGTGGACGGGATTCTCGCGAGCCAGTTCTGTCTGTCGTGAGGCTCGCAGGTTGTGCGTGATTCGCGGCCACGCTCGCAGTCCGGCCCGCTCTCGAATCTTCTCCAGCCGTTTCCGCACGTAGGCTCCGGAGGGACTGCGGTACTTCTGGAGCACGAACTCAGAGCCCGTGTCGTTCAACTCCGCCGCGTCGAGCAAGTAGGGTCGCAGTTCATCGAAGATCGGCACCAGCCGGCTCTGCTTCCCCTGCTTCTGAGTTTTCGGACTGCGGACGGTCATCAGATCGTTTACCCAATCGATATCAGACCACCGCAGGAGACGATGTTCGCTGGGGCAACGCAGGCCTCCGTATCGGCTCAACGCCACGATCAACCGTAGTTCCGCGTCGGGGCAGGCGTCGATCAGTCGCTTCGTTTCTTCCCGCGTGACTTCTGTCTGGCGATCGTCATTCCCGACCGACCCCGAAACCAGTTCGGCGAATGGATTCTCCGGCAGCAGTTTCCGCCGAACAGCCACCGCGAAGAAGTGCTTTGCGTAGCCGGTGTATTTCCGGACGGTTGCGTCGGCCAGTTCCTCGTTGACCAGCGACTGTCGCCACTCTGCCGCTATTTCTGCTGAAACGTCGCTGAGCGAGCAGTCAGCCCCAAACGCCGCTGTCAGACGGTCGGCAACCTGTCGCCACGCACGCAGCGTCTCAGGCTTCACATCAGACCGCGAATCAAGATAGCGGTCGAGAAACCCCGTCAGCGTCGACTTCGCCCGCTGTTCGAGCAACCCGAGCACAGCCAGGCGATCGTGCAGTTCATCGCTCAGGCTTTCGAGCCACAGCTTCAGCTCGGAACTGCACTGCAATCCCTTCTGGCTGCAGGTCACGAGTTCTTCAATGTGCCCCTTTGCCTTTTCGGCAACCCGGAGCGAACACTTCCCGAGCCGGACCTTCGGTCTGTTGAACGGTTCCGACAGCTCGTTGACTTGAATCGTCTTTCGTCCGTTGGCTTCTTTGATAAGTGATGCCATCGTCGGCGTTCCTTTTCTGAATGATGCGTCACCGTTCCGGGCCAGGATATCGCCGTGCGGCTCAGTGCGCCAGAGTGATTGTGTGGAAAGCGACCGCATTGACTCAGGAATGCGGCCAGCGACGTACCGACAGAACTGACAGAAGCCCCTTCCGTCGGCTTTGTCAGTGCCTCATGCGGCACGTGAGCGGATTCTTGGGTTGATGTGATGCACCGTTGCGGACCGGCCATCGGTCGCGATTTCTTCAACCTTCAGCCAGTTGTGATCCGCCAGAACGTCGACTGCGGCAGCGACCTGCTTTCGATCGGTCAGGCCAGACCAGCCGTTGCGGTAAACGTCGCGGAGCGTGAAGCCGCGCGACACGGAACCTTCTTCGATCTTCGCAGCCAGCCGATGCGCTGCCCCGAGTGACGCCAGAGCGATCGATCCGTAGATCCGCCGTGCGTGCGATTCGAGATACTTCGCCCAAGCGAGCGCCCTCAGCAGGGCGGACTCCGTGACCGGCCCGCCGTCCGGCTCATCGGCCAGATGGAACAGCAACGCCAGCGACGGAATCAGCGACCGATACTTTGCCAGATGACTTTCGACTGCCGGATGCTCAGCCCCTGACCGCAGCCGGGTTTCGAGTTCAGCCCGCCAGCCGTTGAACCGTTCCTGCGCACGCTCATCGAAACGCAGGTATGGGACGTGTTCGTCGTCGTCGCGTTCTGCAGCTAACTCGACAGCTTCCAATCGGTCGAGCCGTTCGTACGTTGCAAACGCAGCCTGCTTCGCTGCCGTGTCCGGCCAGCGATCCACGTTCCGCCAGGACTTCGGACAGTCCGGCCAGACCGCCAGTTGAAACCGCTGCAATAGCCCATCGTCGCCGGCGCCACCGGATTCGAGCCTGCGGATGTACTCGCCTTGGCCTGCCCCCGGAAAACTGATCCGGGAGTTTTGAGAGTTTCCAGCCGATAAGAATCGGCAAAGGAGGCTTTCGATGACGAAGCGACGAAGACGGCATAACCCTGAGCAGATCGTGAAGAAGCTGCGAGATGCGGACGCGATGCTGAATGCGGGGAAGAGCCTGGGCGAGGTGCTGCAGGTTCTGGAGGTCAGCGAGGCGACGTATTACCGCTGGCGGAATCAGTATGGCGGGATGAAGGCGGACCAGGCCCGGCGGCTGAAGGAACTGGAGACCGAGAACGCCCGGCTGAAGAAGCTGCTGGCCGAGGCGGAGCTGGACAAGGCGATTCTCAAGGAGGTGGCGTCGGGAAACTGGTGAGCCCGTCCCGCGTCCGGCAGGCGGTGGCCCACGTTCAGGAGACGCTCTCGGTCTCCCAGCGTCGGGCGTGCCGCGTGCTGGATCAGCATCGGAGCACGCAGCGGTACGGGCGGAAAGTGAAGGACGACGAGGCTCGTCTGGTGAAACGGATTCACGAACTGGTGCGACGGCATTCTCGTTATGGATATCGTCGGGTGTGGGCGTTATTAGTCAACGAAGGCTGGAGCGTGAACGTGAAGCGGATCGAGCGTCTGTGGCGTCGCGAGGGCCTGAAAGTGCCGAAGAAACCACGGAAGAAGCGGCGGCTGGGTTCGTCGGAGAATGCCTGCCATCGTCGTCGTTCCGAACGAATGAACGACGTGTGGTGCTGGGACTTCGCGTTCGACCGGACAGTCAGTGGCAGTACTCTGAAGTGGCTGTCGATCATCGACGAGTTCACCCGGGAGTGCCTGACGCTGACGGTCGATCGCAGCATCACCAGCGAGGACGTGATCGATGCTCTGGCGGAGCTGTTCGCGATCCGCGGCGTGCCGGCTCACATCCGCAGCGACAACGGCCCGGAGTTCATCGCGAAGTCCATTGGGAACTGGACACGGCAACTGGAGATCAGCACGCTGTATATCGCTCCGGGAGCCCCGTGGGAGAACGGCTATGCCGAAAGCTTCCACTCGAAGCTGCGTGACGAGTTTCTGGCGTGTGAAGAGTTCACGAGCCTGCCCGAGGCACGGCTTCTGACGTCTGCATGGAAGCGAGAGTACAACGAAGTGCGACCGCACAGCAGTCTGGGGCACGTAGCCCCGACGGCGTTCGCGCGAGCGTGTGCTGATTCCGTTCGGGCTGCGCCCTCACTCCATCAGCACACGCTCACTACACCCAGACTCTCATAACAACCGGACCAACTTCCTGGGGCAGGCCAATGACACATCACGCAGGCAGCGACGGCTGTGCGAGCTTATCGCCGTCTCAAGTGCGGTCGCTGCAAATGAAGAAACGCCAGCAACGCTGTCGTTGCGCTTTCACGGCATGAATTCACTCAGCTAGAATCATGAACTCAGGTTTTTGAGTCATCAACTGGATAGTAATCATGCTGCCTGGTGTCCGTGCTGTTGTCACCGTCTTTGCCGCGTTGTTGCTCGTCGCGCCGTCCATTGCTGCTGACGGCCTGCAGTATCCGCTCGGTGCGGTGCGCAATGAGTCCGGGGATCTGTTTATCGTCGACCTGAGAATGCACGGAGTCTGGAAGGCGTCGGGAGGGAAGCTGAGTGTTTATTTTGAAGGCTCGCCGAAGTTCCGCACGCCGCTCAATGCCGCTCGCTGCATCGCGTTCGACAAGGATGGGAACATTCTGGTCGGCGACACGTCTACGCGCGAGGTCTACCGGTTCAGGGAAGCCGGTAAGCCGGAACCCCTGACAGGCGCTGGCCCGGTGAAGGACGACGACGGAAAGGTTGTCAGTTTCAAACCCGGAATTGGAATGCCGATGGCCATCGCCGTCGCGAAAGACGGGACGATCTTTATCGCCGATCTCGAACTGCACCGCATCTTCAAAGTCCCGCATGAGGGCATCACAAACGGAATGCCTGAGATCTTTGCGACGGTCGAAGCGCCGCGCGGTCTGGCGTTTGATCCAAATGGCAATCTGATTGTCCTCTCGACGACGAGGGATCAGATCCTGAAGGTCGACAGTGAAGGCAAAGTGACGACGCTGCTCCCGGATCGGCCGTTCAACTTTCCTCACAACATCGTGATCACCGCGGATGGCACGATGTACGTGACCGATGGTTACGGCAAGTGCGTGTGGAAGATCGGTGCCGATCTGAAGCCCGTCAAACTGTTTGAAGGTGGACCGCTGGGGAATCCCGTCGGACTCTCGCTGGCGGGCGAGACATTGATCGTAACGGACCCGCGAGCGGAAGGTCACAAGGTGTTTGAACTCGATCTCGTCGGCAAGCTGGCGCCGATCGAACTGACGCCGTAGTGGATTGTCATGTCTTGATTTTCAGATTGAGTGGCCGGGGTTGGACTGAGCCTGCGAAGAAAGCCCCAGGGTTTCACTCGTACCTCGCTCCAACCCCGGCCACCCGAATGTTGAGATCTGACAGAACCGCACGTCGGTTCGCAGCGACGTCGGAAATCGAGAGTCCGGCTGGTCGCTCAGCATCATAAGTCTGGCAGTCGCTGACCTGCCGCGGTAGAAACAATACTCGTTTCGCCCGCCGGCTCAGCTCATTCGTTCTGCTCAGGAGACGGCCATGCGCCCGTTTAAACGACTGTCCCGGCGTGAGCTTCTACGGCTGTCGACGTTCGCTTCGCTGGGAGTTTCTTCATCGGGCTGGCTGCGAATGCTCGCTCAGGCCGCGGAGAATTCTGGTACGCAAAAGCCGAAACGTTCCTGCGTCCTGCTCTGGATGAGCGGAGGGCCGGCTCAGACGGACACGTTCGATCCGAAGCCCGAGCACGAAAATGGCGGCGAATTCTCGACGATCCAGACCAGCGTGCCGGGGATTCAGATCGCCGAGCACCTTCCCGGTCTGGCGAAGCGGGCGGACGACCTGGCAATCATCCGGTCGATGTCGACGAAAGAGGGCGATCACGCGCGGGCGACATATCTGATGCGGACCGGCTATCTGCCGCAGGGGCCGATTCAGTATCCGACGCTGGGGTCGCTGCTCAGTCGCGAACTCGGCACAGAAGGCGGCGAGCTACCGAATTTCGTCAGCATTGCGCCAAACCGGTTCCTCAGCCCGCGGGCGTTCGGTCCGGGATTCCTCGGTCCCGCTTACGCGCCGCTGATCGTTGGCGAAGGCGCCGCACCGGCGGTCGGGCCGAACGGCGAGATGGACATCGCCGCGTCGCTGCAGGTCCGCAATCTGTCGCCACGCGACGGACTCGTGGATGGCCAGAATGACGCGCGGCTGAGTCTGCTGAACACGCTCGAAGACGACTTCCAGGCGGCGCGGCCGGATGTCACCGTGACCAGCCATCGCAATGCGTACGCTCAGGCGGTGCGCATGATGCGTGGTTCGGCGGCGAAGGCGTTTGACCTTGAAGACGAACCGGCCGAACTCCGCGAGAAGTACGGCGATTCGCAGTTCGGCCAGGGCTGTCTGCTGGCGCGTCGGCTTGTCGAACGCGGCGTGCCGTTTGTTGAAGTGACGCTCAGTGGCGTTCCGGATCAGCCGGTGCTCGGCTGGGATACGCACCAGAACAACTTCGACGGCGTCAAGTCGCTGTGCGGTGTACTCGACCCCGCCTGGTCAACGCTGATCGACGACCTCAAAGAACGCGGCCTGCTGGATTCGACTCTGATTGTCTGGATGGGAGAATTCGGTCGCACGCCGAAGATCAACGAGAACAACGGCCGCGATCACTTCCCGGCCGCCTGGTCAACGGTGCTCTGTGGTGGCGGGATCCGTGGCGGACAGGTCATTGGTCAGTCGAGCCCCGACGGGATGACCGTTGCTGACCGACCGGTCAACACACCGAACCTGATCGCGACAGTCTGCCGCGCCGTCGGCCTCGACCCGGAAACGCAGAACATGTCGAACATCGGCCGCCCGATCCCGCTCGCTGATCACGGTGCAGAGCCGATTGAGGAAGCACTCGCTGGTTGACGGTTGAGGTGAGGAGTGGAGCAGGTGGCGAGGTCTGCGAAAACGCCCTCGAAGCTCATGCTCCCGAGATCCCGGTTTCGTCGCGGCTTCCTGCGTATCTATTGCCTGTCAGGGGGAGTATTCTGTTGACCCGATGTTTTCCTCGCTGACGCCCTCCTCTTTCGCCACTCAATCACGAGCCCTCCCCATGAATACCGACGAGTTTCGCCGCCGCGATCTCAGCCGCCGCCAGTTTCTGGGACGCAGTGCGCAGAACGCTGCTGGCGTTGCTGCCGGGATGGTCGGGCTGTCGTCGTCGGTCGCCCGCGCGGACCGCAGTGATCCGGTTCGAGTTGGCGTGATTGGAGTTCGGACGCAGGGGAAAGCTCTGGCCGCTCAGTTCGCGGCTCAGCCGCAGGTCACGGTCGCGGCGCTGTGCGACGTTGACGAGTCGCTCAAGTTGGCGGCGCTCAAGCCCGTCATGGAGCACCAGACCGAAGAACCTCGCTGGGAGACAGACTTCCGCCGCCTGCTTGACGATCCGCAGATCGACGCAGTGGCGATCGCGACTCCGGACCACTGGCACGCGATCATGGGCGTGCTCGCCTGCCAGGCTGGCAAAGACGTGTATCTCGAAAAGCCGGTGTCGCTGACGATCGAAGAAGGGCGACGGCTGGTCGAGGCTGCTCGGGCAAATGAGCGCGTCGTCCAGGTTGGCCTGCAGCAGCGCAGCGGTGCTCATTTTCAGTCGGCGGTTGAACTGGTGCGGAGCGGGAAGCTGGGGACTGTCCGGTTCGCAAAGGCCTGGCTGGCAAATTCCCGCAAGCCGCTGCCGCGCCGGCACGACGAAGCCATCCCGGCCGGAGTCGACTACGACCTGTGGCTGGGGCCTGCGGCCGAGCGAGACTTCAATACGAACCGCTTCCATTATCACTGGCACTGGTTCCGGGATTACGGCACCGGCGAGTTGGGCAACTGGGGCGTGCATTTGCTCGATGTCGCCCGCTGGGGGATGGAACTCGGCCTGCCGGAACGAGTCTCGGCTTCGGGCGGGAATTACGTGTTCGATGGCGAGGCCGAGTTTCCCGACACGATGGCGGCGACGTTCCACTATCCGCAGCACACAATCACGTGGGAGCACCGCTTGTGGAGCAATCACGGTCTCGAAGGTCGCGGTTCCGGCGTCGCCTTTCACGGCGAACGGGGCACGCTGGTTGTCGATCGCAGCGGCTGGAAGGTTTATGACAGCAAAGAACGGCTGACGGCCGACGCCAGCGAACTGCTCGGCAGCCATGTCCGCAACTTCATTGACTGCGTGCGCACACGGCAGCGACCGAATGCTGACATCGAGATCGGCCACGCTAGTACGACATTGTGCCACCTCGGCAATATTGCCTGGCAGCTCGGTCGCGAAGTGCGATTTGACGCGGACCGCGAAACGTTCGTCGGCGATGCGGAAGCCGACATGCTGCTGAGCCGCGAGTACCGCGCTCCATGGACGCTGCCGACTGTCTGATGGCCGATTCTGGTCGGGCTCCTCGGACAGGCCTGCTGCGCGAGGATGAGTGGTCGCGGCGACCCCGTGAGTATCGAAACAGGCAGCGGTACGTTTCGAGCCGTCCGGTCGAATTCCAGTACGACGCCGGGCGACTCACACCACTCCACTAACTCGTAACGACCCATTCAATCATCCATCAGTGCAGCCGTTATTGTCGGCGTGATCGCGCTGACCGGCTGCGATTGCCCCACTCACGCAGGCTTTTACAGCAGGCCGCTCATTCGCGACCTATGTTTCAGAACCCGAATTTCCGGGCGGTGCAGTCTCACTGCGCTTTCCGTATCGACCTGAAACTGTTTGAGAGCGATGGGCGCAGACGTTCTGTCAGCCACTGATTCCGCGAGAGAAATCGTCAGCCGCGACGTCACAGTCGCGCTGCAGGATCGTTCGTGTGTCGACACCGTCACGTGTTCCGATTCGACGTCGCGACGGCAACACATTCTGACAGTCGGTCTTGAAGACTGGTTTCAGGTCGGCGCGTTTCAGCAGCTCATCAACCACGAACAGTGGTATCGGTTTGAAACCCGGCTCGAACGCAGCACGCGAGCAACGCTCGACCTGCTCGACCACCACAACACGAAGGCGACGTTCTTTGTGCTCGGCTGGGTGGCTCAGGAAGTACCCGAACTGGTCGCCGACGTTGCGACCCGCGGGCACGA
Organism: bacterium; assembly: GCA_016124895.1. GTDB lineage: Bacteria > Planctomycetota > Planctomycetia > Planctomycetales > Planctomycetaceae > JAPOLP01. The sequence continues at coordinate 9,817 of WGMU01000106.1, read as the reverse complement.
GATCGCCAGTCGCGGGTTCTACCACCGCAGCGTTCGCGATCTGAGCCGCGAGGAATTCCGCGAGGATCTGCTGCGCACGCAGGAGGCTCTGGTCGCGGCAACGGGGCAGCGGATTCTCGGTTACCGCGTTGCTGAGGGCTGGTTGCGGCCTGAGGATCTGTGGGCGCTCGACGTCCTGGCTGAAGAAGGCTACGCGTACGATTCGAGCATTCTGCCGCTGGGCTTTCGTTTCCGCAGCGAACCGTGGCGGCGTTTCGTTCATGCTCACGAGACACCAGTCGGAGCGTTGCAGGAAGTGCCGCCGTCGAGTGTCCGGATCGCCGGCTGCAACCTGCCGATCAGCGGTGGCAACTGGTTCCGACAAATTCCGCACACGCTGCTCAAGCACCTGGTCCGACGCTGGGACCATCGCTGCGAACATCCGCTGGTCACGTATTTTCATACCTGGGAACTCGACCCCGAACAGCCGCGCATCAGCGCCGTCGATCGATTGAACCGCGTCCGACATTACCGCAACCTCGACAAGATGCGCTGGGTGCTGGCCGAGCATCTCTCGCGTTACCGCTTCGGCACGGTCGCGGAGTCGCTCGGACTGGAGATCGAACGAGTCGACGATGCGAAACGGGTCTGCCAATGGACGGCGACAATCGGCGGCGGACTCGCCCCCCTCGACCCTCGACCTTCGACTCCCGCTCTTCGATCGCTCTCGTCGCTCAGTCCTGGCCCCTCAGCCCTCGCCACTCCCGTCAGCATTGTCATCCCGTGTTACAACGAGGAGTCGACGCTGCCGTATCTCGCTCGCACGCTTGAACGGCTGGAGTTCGAACTGCAGGGCGTTGGCTGCGAACCGCAGTTTGTGTTCGTCGATGACCGCAGTTCGGACGCAACCTGGGACACGATGCAAGCCGTCTTTGGCGCGCGGAGCAACGTACGTCTGGTACGGCACGAACAGAACGCGGGCGTGTCGGCGGCGATTCGGACTGGAATCGCGAACGCCGATCACGAGATCGTCTGCTCGATGGACTGCGACTGCTCGTACGACCCGCTGGAACTGACGCGGATGATTCCGCTGCTGACAGACGGCGTCGATCTGGTCACGGCCTCGCCGTACCACCCGCAGGGGCACGTGAAAAATGTGCCGGGCTGGCGACTGCTGCTCTCGAGAGGGCTATCGACCCTGTACCGCCTTGTGTTGCCGCAGAAGCTGCATACCTGGACGAGCTGCTTCCGCGTGTACCGCAAGTCGGCCGTCAAAGACCTGCTGCTGCGTGAGAACGGATTCCTCGGCACTGCAGAACTGGTCGGTCGTCTCAGCCAGGCTGGCGGGCAGATCGTCGAGTACCCCGCGACGCTGGAAGTCCGCATCTTCGGCGAATCGAAAATGAAAACATGTCGCACGATCGTCGGTCATCTGTGGCTGATCATGCGGCTGCTTCGCGAACGGCAGCCCCATCCGCAACTCACGGAGCGCTCGGTTGATGGAGCAGGCATGGCGGCATCGGACGGAAACCACCGGTGCGGCTCTCACGTCTGATGCCTCGTTACGACTCAGAAGTCACCACTCTTTTCAGGAAATTGAATCATGTCGAATGTCAACGAGAACGTGCTGCCCCTGCCTTCCGACCAGGATTCGACCGGACGGACGTTCGGCCCCGAGGAACTTGAAAACGTCGCCGCCGCGCTCCGCAGCGGCACACTGACCAGCACGAAGGGCAACTTCACGAAGCAGTTCGAGCAGCAGTTTGCGTCGCAACTAGGGGCGCGGTTCGGGCATGCCTGTTCGAGTGGCACGGCGGCGATTCACACGGCGATTGCGGCGATCGATCCGCAGCCGGGCGACGAGATTATCACAACGCCGATCACGGATATGGGTGGTCTGACGCCGATCATCTATCAAGGGGCGATCCCGGTCTTCGCCGACGTTGATCCGCACACGTACAACGTCACCGCGAAAACGATCGAATCGCGTCTCAGTGACAGGACGAAGGCGATCGTAGTCACGCATCTGTTCGGCAATCCGTGTGCGATGGGCGAGATTCTGGAACTCGCCAAAGCGCACAACCTGCCGGTCATTGAGGACTGTGCTCAGTCATTCCTGACCAGCTACGCCGACCGTTATGTCGGTACACTGGGCACGATCGGCTGCTTCAGTCTGCAGCAAGGCAAGCACATCACGACGGGCGAAGGTGGCGTCGTCGTCACTGACGATGAGCAGCTCGCCCGCCGCATGTTCCTGTTCATTAACAAGGCCTGGGGGTACGGCGATGCCAATGCCGATCACTACTTCCTGGCTCCGAATTACCGCATGAGCGAACTGCAGGGGGCGGTGGCTCTGGCTCAGTTGCCGAAGCTGGATGGCGTGGTCGAGAACCGCGTGCGGACCGCCGAAGCGCTGACGAGTGCTCTCCGCGGTGTGGCCGGTGTCGAAACACCACGGATCACTGACGGCGCCGTTCACACCTTCTGGAAGTACTGCCTCCGCATTGACGAAAACGTCATCGAAGGCGGCGCGGTCGGCCTCGGCGGCAAGCTGCGTGAGAAGGGCATCGCCTGCGCTCCGCGGTACATCCAGAAGCCGGCGTTCCGCTGCCAGGTCTTCCGCGATCAGGTGACGTTCGGCGACAGCCGCTGGCCGTTTACGCTCGCCCGGCCGGAAGCCGTCAACTACGACGAGTCGTTGTTCCCCGGCACGTTCGACGCCCTGCAGCACGTGCTCGTTCTGCCGTGGAACGAGAAGTACACGCAGGAGCACGTTGACTATATCGCGACGTCGGTCCGCGAAGCTGCTGCCGAGCTGAGTCGCCAGACAGTCGAAGCCCGGTAAATGCCTCGTCTGCGCAGGCCGGCCTGCGCGGCCGGTTTCACATGATCAGTCAATGACCCGTTCCCGTGGCTTCTGCGGGAGCGGGTTGCTGGCATCAAACTGGAACGTGGCTAAGCCAGTTTCGACTCTGAATGTGTTATCCGGCCCTGTGCTTCGATAAACCGTCGGCGGGGGGCGGCAGTTTTTTCTGTCAACGGCGATCACCAGAACGAAGAGCGGACCTCCAAAAAAGACTCCCGATCCCGTCGCGATTGACCACAGAACGCCGGGAATCCGTTTCAGGCAGGTTCCAAAGAGAGCGACTTCTGCGATGGCGGTTCTCAAAGTGGCTTTTCATATTCTGATCCTCGCCATTCTGCTGGCCGCGAGGAGCGAAAGAGTCGCAGCCGACGAGCTGTCGCTTGAATACCTCGGTCATATCGACGTCCCCCGGGTTCCGTGGGATCCGACGGTCTACGAGGCGCGGCGGCATTTCGGGTTCTCACGAGGCGTCTTCTGCTACGTTCCGGAACGCGATTCGTTCCTGATGATCGGGCACCCGTATGCGCAGCTCTTTGCGGAGATTTCAAATCCCGGTCCCGGCGGCCAGGCGAGACTGCTCCACGATTTTGTCGACATCACGCAGGGCAGTCTGGCCAGGCAGTCGCAGAAGTATGGCCAGATCAATCTGCAGTCGCTGCTGTACGACAGGGGCCGCGTCTATCTCAGTGCGGAGAAGTGGTACAACGTCAGCAACGTGACGGTCGAAACGCACGCGTCGTTCAGGCCGGACCTCGACGATCCACAGTTTGACGGCTGGTGGCGCGTCGCCGGGCACCTGGGGCAGACGACCGGCTACTACATGACACGGCTGCCGGACCGGTATGTCCGCGACGGTCGCTGGTTACTGACCGGTGGCAGTCTGACCTGGCGAAGTCTCAGCAGTCCGGGTCCGTGCGCAATTCTGGTCGATCCGGATGGGGTCCGCCGCGGGGAGGCTCTGCAGCCCGAAGTTCTGTTGCGGTATCAGATTGGTCACCGCGGGCCGGTTCCGATTGATCTCAGCAACCCGGCACACCGCGGGATGTCGACGTTTTCCGGCAGCGTCGACGGCTGGATGGGAGGCTGTAACGTCGGCGGCGTTGTCGCCATTGGAGATCGGCTTGTCTTCTTTGGAAGACAGGGAAAGGGCTACGACTTTTACGGCACAGCAGATGAGTACCGTCGCCTGACGGGACTGGACGAGCCGGGCACGAGCAAAGGTTACTATGCAGGTCCCTACGAGGCCGCCATGTGGATTTACAGCCTCGATGCGCTCCGGCGCGGCGACCGCTCTGTCATCCGCATGCCGTTTCCGTGGTCCGTTGCCGAGCAGGGCGACCACGATCTCCGCAACGCCTGCCGGCACGGCAATCTGATCTATGTGTCCGAAGCTTCGGCGAAATGGTTCGGAGGCGAAGACCCGCAACCAGTCATTCACGTCCTGAAAATCGTCGGTTTACCGTTCGAAACAGGACAGGCCGCCTTCAGCCCGACAACTGCTTCTCCCTGACAAACTGTGGCAATGGGTGGAACGATTCAGGCGAGTCCGGTGTGTCAGTCCGTTCTGCCAGCAGTCCGGTGAATGTGTGACATAAGCATTTCGTAAGCCATCGGGCGATCGTGTCGGTGTGTTCTGTCACGGCACGGCACGTCAGCCATCGCTTGCTTCGGAAAACTCGAAAAGCATTCGGGCATCGAACTTCTGCAACGGCTAATACCGCCGCTCCTGGGAACCTTGAGGAGACTGTCACGTGATTGCGAAAGCGACAACTCGTTTTGGACTGATTGGTGCCGGCGGAATTGCTCAGGCATACGCGCAGGCATTCCGGGACTCGGACATCGCCGACCTGGTCGCTGTCGCGGACGTGCGAACCGAGGCTGCCGAAGCGATTGCTCAGTCGCTGGGCTGCAACGCGTACTCCAGCCATGAAGAGATGGCTGACGCCGAGCAGCTTGACGCGGTCGTCATCTGCACGCCGCCGGTGTCGCATCCGGAGATCGCCTGCGAGATGGCTCGGCGTGATCTGAACGTTCTGTGCGAAAAGCCGCTGGCGGTTAATTCGACCGAGGCTCGCCGCATGTACGACGTCGCGGCTGAGTGCGGCGTCAAACTGACGATGGCGACCAAGTTCCGGTACGCGACTGACGTCATTCGCGCGAAGTCGCTGGTCAGCTCCGGGATTCTGGGAGACATCATTCTCTTCGAGAATGTCTTCACCGGCCGCGTCGACATGTCGCAGCGCTGGAACTCGAAGCTGGAAATCAGCGGTGGCGGCGTGCTGATCGATAACGGCACGCACTCGGTCGACATCCTGCGCTACTTCCTCGGTCCGGTCGCGGAACTGCAGGTTGTCGAAGGTCGCCGAATCCAGGATCTCGACGTTGAAGACACAGTCCGTATGTTCGTCCGCACGGACAGCGGTATCATGGGCAGCATTGACCTGTCCTGGAGCATGAACAAGGAACAGCCGTATTACCTGAGCATCTACGGATCGCAGGGAACGGTACTGGTCGGCTGGAGAGAGTCGAAGTACCGCCGCTCGAACGACGCCGAATGGATTCCGTTCGGCGAGGGTTACAACAAGTTTCAGGCGTTCCGCGGCCAGATCGAAAACTTCAGTCGGGCGATTCGCGGTGAAGACAAAATGCTGGTCACACCGGACGACGCGCTGGCCTCAGTTGAAGTTATCGAAACCGCGTACGAATCACTCCGTAACAGCCGCTGGCAGCCGGTTGTCCATGACGAATGGGCACCGCCAACGATTCGCGGCGAAGAAGTTGTCACGGCAGCCGGTCAGGTTTCGTAACGACGGCGAATTACCGCGTTCCGCCGAGAAGCGGTTCCAGAAAACCGTCTCGGCCCACGGTCTCTGTGGGAACGAGTCCCAATCTTTTTTTCGCCCGCTGCCTACGGCACGAAGATGAATTCAGGCGAGTTCAGCAGAGCCCACAGGCCGTCCTCGAAGCGTTCGCGCCACTCGGTTTTCAGCTTGCGCGTCGGGATATCGCCGAGCCGAACGACTTCCTGCGTTTCGATCTGCAGCGTGTTGGATCGGGGATCCAGGTGGTTTGACCAGCCGACGCCGGTGCGGGCTCCGGGCTGGCGCGGAACCGGAGCGTTGAGCTGATCGCGATTGATCCGCGTCGCGTAGCCTTCGCTGAGCAGTTCGACGAAGACGGCCCGTTCTTCGCTGTTCGGCTTACGGGTCAGCACTCGCTGGTAGATCTCATCGACCAGCTCGCTGACCGGTCGATCCTGCAGAGCCATTTGAGTGAAGATGCTGTCGTCGGAGAGTCGCGTGAAGCGGCGACCGAGCACACCGTTGGCGACGATCGCCGGCTGCAGAACGGTCGCCGCTTCCTCACGCTGGCTGATCGGACTTTGCCGCGACTCCTGCCAGCCAAACGTTTCGAGCAGCGTGACGAATGGCTGAGCGTACGGCAGAGCGAGGCTCGGTCGGTCGCGTTCGTTTGACAGCGAGGAAAACATCCAGGCTCGCTGGGGAATGCCGAGGTTCAGGGACGATTCAAAGCTGCGGCTGCCGTCGACGTCGATGTTCATGTCGCCGGCCCGGAACTCCTTGCCCGAAATCTCGAACAGCGAGTCGACAAGCTGCTCGGCCGTCAGTCGACGGCGCGTTGCGACCGCGTAGAGTTCAGCCTGCTCCGGCGTTTCCGGGATCGCGACCGCCCGCTGGTACGTCTGCGAGTTGAGAATCAGCCGCGCCAGATGCTTCAGGTCATAGCCGCTGCGAATCAGCTCACGGCCGAGATAATCGAGCAGTTCCGGATGGCTCGGATCGGCGTGTTCCCAGTCGTCGACGGGATCAATGATTCCGCGGCCGAGATACCGCTTCCAGATTCGGTTGGCGATGACCTGCGCGAAGCGTTCGTTGTGCGGCGTCGTGATACGTGCCGCCAGCTCTTCACGCTGATCGCCCGGTGTTCGCAGGAATCCTTCGGGAATCGTTCCATTGATTCGCTCCTCGAATGGCCAGGCGACCGGTGCGGAGTCACCAGGCTTCATCGAGACCTTGACGAGTTCAGAATTGGATTCGCCGCTCGGAATCGAACTCGTTTTCGGCACAGACTGCGCACCACGCTTGAGCATCCCGGCCAGCGAGAACAGGTCGGACTGATTGAAGTCGTGATACGGCGCGTCGTGGCAACGGGCGCACTTCATTTCATAAGCCAGAAACGCCTGGCCGACGATGTGCGCCTTCGCGGCGTAAGGGACGTCATTCTGAGTGGCGAGTTCAAACCCAGCGGGGCCGCCGAAGTGCGAACTGCCACGCATCTCGATCAGCTCGGTAGCGAACCGGTCGATCGGCTTGTTGTCGAGAAATGACTCGTGAATCCACCAGCGGAAGGGCCCGGTGTTGTTGAGTGTCGGGTTGACGACGTTCGGGTTCTCAGCGAGCACGTCCTGCCAGTACCCGACCCAGGCATCCGCCCAGCCGGGATGTTCGAGCAGCCGGTCGACGAACCGGGCTCGACGGTCGGCGGACTGGTCGGCGAAGAACTCGCGGAGCATCTCCTGTGTCGGCGGCGTGCCGATCACGTCGAGCGAAACGCGTCGCAGGAACGTCCAGTCGTCGGCCTGTGGCGCCGGGTCGAGCTTCGCGGCTTCGAGCCTGGTAACAACGAAGCTGTCAACGGCGTTTGAGACGCGCTGCTCGTTCTGCGGTGCTGGAACCTTGAGCGGCGGCAGAGCATCGACAATCTGCTGAGCAACGCGATGTCGCTTCTGCCAGTAGAGGTCTTCGTGAGCGCCGGCCTCGTGACGGCGCTGCTGATTCAGGACGACGTATTCATCCCGGCGCTGCCGCTCGTACGTCTCCCAGCCGTTGTCGGTCAGCGGAATGTCGAGCCCAGTCGGGCTAAGGACGCGAAAGTCGTTGCTGGCCGTTGCGTTCGCCTGCGAATCTGCCTCGCCAGCCGGCGCGATGCTGAGGCTGGTCTCGCCGAGTTCCAGGCGACGCTTCTGACCGCCAACGTGAATGTCGAGCCGGAATTCGTGCTCCCGGCCGTCGAACTCGATCTCCGCCAGCCGTTCTTCGGCACCCGGATACAGCGGCCGGGAACCAGGAGCGAGTTCGCTCGTCAACTCGTACAACCTGCCGTGCGCGTTCGGCCTGTGCGGTCTCACTGGCGTTTCAAGAACAAGCCTGCCGTCAATAAACAGTCGACCGTAACGCAGCGTGCGGAGCAGCAGTCGGTGCCGACCGGCAGGCAGTGTGATCAGAGACCGGGCTCGCAGAATCAGCGGGTTCGGTCGATCGATCTGAATACCGCGGTCTGAGTACAGCTTTGGCATGTCAAAGAACGCGAACGCCGGTTCGGTCCATGACTCGCTGGGTTCCGGCAGGCCGTCTGCCCAGCCGACCTTGTCCGGAATGCCGGCGAGGACTTCGATGAGCACGCTGTCGCGCGGCGGTGAAGCTTCCGGCATCGGTGGCGGGGCGGGACGGCGGGCTTCCGGAACGCGAACGAGGAACCGCTCGGCGGACAGCGCCTTTCGATAGATCGCGACCTCATCAAGCTGCCCGTTGAAGGTGCTGCCCGCCTGCATCCCCATCGACGAGCCGATCCAGAGTTCGTCGTTGTCGACAACCGGTCCCTTGTCCGTTGCACCGAGCAGATCCCAGGCGCCGCCGACCGGCTGCCCGTCGACGTAGCCGCGCAGGCTGTCCGCTTTTCCGAACTCGTACGTCACTGCGACGTGATGCCACTTGCCGTCGACGGTGAAACCGTCGGAGGACGTCCAGCGATGGAAGCCGGAATCATCTCCGGCACTGTGGAACAGATAGCTGAGCACTGCCTGATCGCCGTTGCCCTGCAGCCGCAGCGCGTAACTCTGATTGTCCTTCGCGACGCCTTTGTTGTTCGTGCGGCCTTTGCCCACGATGTACATGTACCGGCCGCCGCCGAACGATCGCGGATTGACCCACGCTTCGATGGTCAGCGCGTCGCCCTTGTCGAAGTCCAGCAGACTCTTCTCGCCCGGATCCGTCAGCTTGATTGCCGCGCCGGAGCCCGGAAACTCGACTGCCCGGTTTGCCGCAGTGAAGTATCGCGAGTCGCTGCGATTCGGCCCGGCGACCTCAAACTTCAGCGCACCCGCGACGACTCCGCTGGGAACCACGGCATCAGGTTGCGAACTGACGGCTGCGTGAGCGGTCGCACCGTCGAAGCTCCAGTGCAGCTCCGGCCCGTCTGCGGCAATCAGTTTTGCCCACTCGGACAGCGGAGCATCAGCAGCCGGATCAGAATCGTTCTGCGCCGGAAGCGGAGTAACAAACACGAGCCCCACTGCGGCGGCCAGCGAGACAACAATCAGGTTCCAGCGGCGTGACGTCGTCATAGTCTCGGAATCGATCTGACGGAGCCGAAGCAGCAGCGTCGCCTGCGTCTGCAGACGAAAGCTCAAGACGATGAGCTGCCGGAATCGTCGGCTGCGAAGATACATGGTGGGTCCGAGGGCACTGGATTGCGCCCGGCGAGGTCACCACGTTACCAGATCGCCCCGCACGACCGCCATCCCTCGGCGCCTGCCAGGTCTGGCGACCGCCCAATGGCGACAGACGCCGATCCGAAGACGGTCTCGCGTGGCCATCGGACTTCCAACCGCGCGAAATCGAGTTCTTCCAAACAGGCCCGACCGATCCTCTCCAGACGCCGCGATACGCCGAAGTCGTTTGATCCAGCAGTCCTGGGCAGCCGCACAACGGCGCCACCCCCCTGGAAGCAGAGGACCATTCGAGTGAACACTGAAGGTGTTGCACAAACGCTGAACAATTTTTGTGGAATGCCGTCAGTGTCCCCGCTTCCTGTCGACAGATCACTTGCGCCCTGAGTTGTAAGTGCGTTGTTTCTGATTGATGCCGAACAGAGGGTAGAGCCGGTTTCTGCCGGCCGATTCAAGCTGGCTGGTTGGTAGGAACCGGCTCTCACTGATTATGAATCGCGACT
>WGMU01000186.1 GCA_016124895.1 bacterium | reverse complement strand
CGTCGCGATTTCAAGCCGGCGGCCAGTCACGGCGAGGCAGAGTCAGTCAGCCCAGCAGTCGCTCGATGGACGTCCCATCGCTGAGCGCGATTGGACGGCCGATCTCGGTCATCATCTCTTCTGCCGGGTCGATGCCCAATTGCTGCAGCAGCGTCGCAAACAGATCGTTGACCGCAACCGTCTCCGTCGCGTCTTTCCGGCCGTCCGGATCGGTCTCACCGATCACCAGCCCCTTCGCGAGGCCGCCGCCGCCGACGACGCACGAGAACCAGTTCGGCCAGTGATCGCGGCCGGCCAGCGGGTTGATCTTCGGCGTCCGACCAAACTCCCCAATGCACAGCACGATTGTCGAATCGAGCAGGTCGCGTTGTTTGAGTTCGCTGATCAGCGTCGCGAAGGCCGGGTCAAGTGTCTGTGCCTGCGTGACGTGCCCTTCGTAATTCGATGCGTGCGAGTCCCAGCCGTTCAGTGTGACTTCGATCGCCCGCACTCCCGCTTCGATCAGTCTTCGCGCCACCAGGCAACCGCGACCGAACTGTGAATCACCATAGGACTCGCGGACGGCTTCGGGCTCGCCATCAATCTCGAACGCCTTGAGCTGCTCGGAACTCATCATCCGCAGTGCCTGTTCGATCGTGTGCTGATGCAGAGTCCGATCGACCTGCAGCCGCTTACCACGGGCGAATGCGCTCGTCACGACGTCGAGATCCTTCAACCGCTGCGTCTGCCGTTCTTCGCCCACCAGCGATCGCAGATTCTGAATGTGCCGGCCCGGATCGAAGACACGAAACGCGTCGAACGATGCACCCAGATAGCCGCCGCGAGCAGGCCACTGGCCGCCACCGAGCGACACGTGTGCTGGAATTTCGAGGTCTTTGTTCGGCCGCTTGCGGGCAACGATCGCGCTGACGGCTGGGTACGTCAGAATCGGATTGGGCCGGTAGCCGGTTTTGACGTACGTCGTCCCGCGTTCGTGATCGCCCTCTTTCGAGATCAACGACCGGATGATGTTCAGCTCGCCGATCTGCTCTGCCACCTGCGGATACAGACTGGCAATCTCGGCTCCCGGCAGCGTTGTTTTGATTGCTCGTGTCTCGCCGCCGGTCGCCGAACCAGCGTGTGGATCCCAGGTCTCCAACTGGCTGGGTCCTCCGGCCATCCAGAGAATCAGAAGCGACTTCGCACGCTCGGAACCTCGCTTCTCAGCCGCCCTCAGATCAAGTGCCGGCATCAGAAACGAGAGGCCGAGACCGGCAGCGGACTGCAGCACGGTGCGGCGGGTGACGGGTTGAGACATGGGAGTTCCCGAGGCAGTAGGAAATGGGCAGTCGGCAGTAGTGATTGGCGGCAGGCAGGGGCGGGTGGCTTCGGGACTGCAGTAAGGTGGCCGGTGTCGTACCGGCCTGTTCCCTGTTGCCCACTGCCTTTTCTTCAGTGATTCCACGAAAACTCGGGCGAGTTAAACAGTGCCCAGAAAATGTCCTCGACGACGCGGGCCTTTTCGTTCTTCGAGGCACTCGCCAGTTGGGCAAGAAAGTGCTCGCGTTCCGGCGGCGTTGGCTTGCGGCAGACGCAGACGAGATACGCGGTGTCGACAATGCTCTGGTCGTCGCGACACATCCCGGCGATCCGATTTGTCGCGGCCATCATGTCGCTTTTGATCGAGTCGCGAGTCATGTCGCTGTTCATCCGCAGCAGCGCCTGCGGAATTGTCCCGGTCTGCTCGATGAGTTCCTGATCTCCGAGGTCGCCGTACTCGTTCAGAAACCCGTTCTCCCTGGTAAACCGCATGAAGCGGACAATCAGGTGTGAATTCTGATCGACCGTCTGTACCCAGGTCGCCTGGATCATTGAGCCGATGACCTGCTCGGGCCGCAACCGGGTCAGAGGGAAGACGGCCCAGGTTTCTTCGAGCGCCGTCAGTTCGTCAGCGTCTTCGGACAGGTGCGTTGAATCGAGCTGAAATGCTTTCGAGGCGGCAATCGTCTGAATCAGATGCCGCAGGTCGTAACCGTGCGCGCGGAAGTCGTCGCCCAGAATGTCGAGCAAGTCCGGCTGATCGGCAGGCGGCGGATCGGGCAGATCGTCGACGGGAGAGATGTACGGGCGGCTGAACATCAGGCCCCAGACGCGATTGGTGATCGCTCGCTCAAAACGCCGATTGTCGGGGTGCGTCAGCCAGGCCGCGAATTGCTCACGGATTGAACCGTCACCGGGCAACCAGTCTTTGCCATACGGGACGACTGGATCTGGAACCGGCTCGGCAGCTTCCTCAGATTCCGAGTCATTGTCGGGTTTCTTCTTCTGCTCGTTCATCGGCGGCCCGGACATTGACATTTCATGAACACCCAGCGCCGCAACCTCGACGCGTCCAAACTGACCCGCCAGCCCGGCAAAGTCAGCCTGCTTGAGATTCGCGTTGAACGGGTGGTCGTGGCACTGAGCACAGTCGACGCTCTGCCCGAGAAACGCGCGGGCCGACCGGGCCGCCAGCCTGTTGTGATCGAGATTCCCGTTGGCAACAGCAGACGTGATGAAGTTCGACGCCGGCGCGCCGGTCCACAGCCCTTCGGAAGCGACCATCTCGCGGACAATCTGGTCATACGGCGTGTTCTGCTTGAGCTGGTCGGACAGCCACGAAACGAATCGGTCGCGGCGGAACACGATGAACTGCCCGCCTCCGACACCGACATACGACCGCGCCAGCCGTTCGGCAAAGTAGTCCGCAAACCGATCGTCCTGCAGATAACCGATCGTCCAGCGGGCCAGCCGGTCCGGAGCCTCATCCGCCTCGAACTGTCGAACTTCTTCCAGCGAGGGCACGGTCCCCATCAGCGACAGCGCCAGCCGCCGCAGCACGAGCAGCTCATCCGCCTGACCAGCCGACGTCACCCCCGCATCCCGCCACTGTGCTTCGAGAAACGCGTCCACCGCCGAAACGCTCCCGGACAGCTCCCCGTCAGCAACGACCAGTTCCGCCGGGCCAGTCCCCAGCCCCTGCGGCGGCCGAACCGCAGCAAAGCACAGGGCAAACACCCCCAGCACAACGAGCAACGGAGCAAGAACACGTTTCATGGGACGCCTGGCAGTCAGAAGGGGAATCACGACACAGCGTGCGAGATTCTAAACCCGCCTACCAGCTCGAAGTTCCGAAAGTTTCGGCGGACAAAGATTCCAAGTCCTCCGACCATCGCCGGTCTCGTCCGGCAGCGTGGCACGCCCAGAGCCCCGGCGATGGGCGTGGTCGAATCAGCCTGGTGATACCTGCGACACCAGATTGCTACTGCGACAGAGCAAAACCACGCCCGTCGTACCTCCGGCACATGCCAGCCGACCGTGTCAGGTTGCTCTGTCAGATGCTTGAAGCCGGATGATTTATGATGCCGAAACGTACGATCGCATCGAGCTTAGCACGTAGCACGTCGATCAGGGGAACAGTGCCGCCAAGAATGATTGCCAAGTCTTGACCAGTCATTAAGACGATGCGGGGCGCGTCACCTGAGAATTTCTTGATTGCGTTTTCGTCGAAACCTTCCGCGGCAAGAAACAGACCACGAGTGCTTTGCGCTTTGCCCCGAATCTTTCCATCGAAGACGGAAAGGTCGGGATGTTTGATTGGCCCAGCTACCCATTTTGCTTCGACAAGGTAGTCAAACTTTTCGAACTTGAAATGGCCATCGATCTGTTCGCCATCTGACGTGCGAAAAGGCTTCGCGTGTTCAATCTCGGCGAAGTGGAGCAAGTCGAAGAGCAGCGTTTCAAGTCTGAATCCTCGCTGCTGTGGCGTTACGTCAGTCAGTGAAGCGAGTGCCAGAAAACGTTCATTGAGTTCTGCTAGCACACTTCTCTTCGTCACTGTGTCGTTCAATGAAGTGCGATAGACCTCACGTGCCTTCTCTGATTCGCGTTTCCTGATTTCGGTTTCGATCGGATCGTTGCCAACGGCATCGCGGAACTCCTGAAGCAATGCTTTAGCGCGTTCGCAGTCGAGCTTTTCGCGATCGACGGCATTCTTCAACCGATAAAAGTTGGAGATAAGCTGGTTGATGTCCTCAAGACGTCCTTGGTCCTCAAGCACGCATAGTACGTTTCTCATTACCTGATATTTGTTGTACGAGTCTTTAGGATATCGCTCGTAGAGCGAGCGCGGCACGCCACTGCTCTGAAGGAAGCTATAGAAGCTATTCCAGTACCAGAAGCACGCGCCAGACAAACTGACCATACGCTCTTTGATGTCGAAGGCGATCCGTTTCGGCAATTGCTGACGTCTCCAAATACTTCAGCGGCCAATTGCGACCCAACTTGTCTGTAGCCAGTTAAAATCCCGGACAACGAGTCGGAAAACGGGGTTATCCGTAGGCACAATCTAAGCGTCAACTGCGGAGTCGTTCAAAACTGAGATGAAGCAGAACGTCAACATTGGTCTCGTTGGCTGGTCGACAGGAGTCGTGGTTCGACAGCGATTCTCGCGGCGGTTACGAGCCGTTCGGCACCGTCCGTTGAAATCCTGGTTATCGAGCTGTAGGCAGGTTTCTCCGAAACCTGCGGCGACGCAGGAGTGAGGTGGATTCTGTCTGATCAGGTCCCACGCAGGTTCGATCGCCGCCTCAGACTCGCAGCGAGTTTCGGAGAAACTCGCCTACGGCTGGAAGCTCATGAGCTGGGCAGAAGAGGCTGCACTCTGGCGAAGATATCTGCGGCCACTTCGTCAATCGTTCTCAGGCGGGCGCCGTCGAGCAGTGAGACGGTTTGCCAGTTGGGTTCGGTAGCGGCGAGGTCGAGGTAGGCCTGGCGGACTGCCGAAAGGTAGTCGCGGTCGGCTTCCTGCAGGTCGGCGGCTTTGTCGGTGTAGTCGCGTTTTGACTTCTTCGCGATCAGCTCCTGAGCAATCTCGGCGGGCAGGTCGAGGTGGATGATCAGGTCGGCCTGTGGGAGGCCGAAGACCTGGTACTCGACGGTCGAGATCCAGTCGGCGAGTTGCTGGCGTGCTTCGCCCGAACGCTTGGCTCCCTGGTGGGCAATGTTCGACGGCACGTAGCGGTCGGAGACGACGACGTCGCGGGTAGCCAGCAGGTCGGTCAGCATTCCGAGTGACTCGAACCGGTCCGCGGCGTACAGCGTTGCGGCGAGATGCGGGTCGACCTGGTCGAGCTGGCCGAATTCGCCGTTGAGAAACCGGCCGATCGTCCGGCCGAAGTGCGTCTGCGAGTACCGCGGAAAACTGATCAGCTCGGACCGGACACCAATCTCAATCAACTGCTCGTGCAGCCGCTTCGCCTGCGTGCCTTTTCCCGAACCGTCAATTCCTTCAATCGCGATCAGCACGAATCCGTCCCTGCCTGACCAGGCATCTGTTATGGGCAGCATTGACGCACAACGCCCGGAGGCTTTGCCGTGACCTCACAGCCCCTGAGCGTCGAGTGCCTCGAAGTCCTGCGTGTCGTCCTGGCTGGTCGCCGGATCAATCAGTCGCTTCGCGTGCTGCAGAATCTGCGTATGCGAGAAATAGTTCAGCAACCGGCTGGCGTTCAGAACTTCCTCAACGCCTTTTGACAGTTCGCACAGAATGAGCAGTCCATCGGAGCGGTGCAGCTTGCGATGCAGTGTGATCATTTTGCCGACCACCGAACTGGTGATGTACTCGACGCCGGTCATGTCGAGAATGACTCGCTGGTAGCCGAACTGCTCGGTCAGCGCGAACATTTCGTGTCCGAGTTCCTCGATGTTCTGCTCGTCGTTGATGTGCGACGCGTTAAACGTCACGACGACGAAACCGCCTGCTTCCGCTTCTCCCTGAGCGGTCGCGGTGATGTATCTTGGCTTGAAATCCGACAGGCCCATAACGGCTGCTTTCAGGATGTGTGATGAGCAGAGGGTTCAGGAAAAACTGAGGATTCAATGCGTGTGTGCAGGAAACAGTCAGAAACCAGCCTTCACAGCGGATGCCGCGAGCCCGCGGTTGGCTCCTGCGTTAGACAGGTTCGAGTCTGCCGGCAACCGGTCCGGACGGTCGGCCAGCAGGCTGGTCCGGCGAATGCTGGTGCCGCGAGCGGTTACGAAGCGCCCAATTTCGTCGCGACTGCCCGGCAGTTCAACCGGAGCGTACCGCCGGTCGGTTCCTCTCAGCCAGCCTGGCAGGTCTGCGACTTCGCGTTCGACCAGAACTTCGACGTCCGTGCCAACCAGCGACTGGTAGAACTCTTCGGCGAGGTCGCGTTCCAGTTCCGTCAGGATGTGGACACGTTCCTTGCGCACGTCCGGATGAACTTGATCGGAAAAACCGGCGGCGGGCGTCCCTTTGCGGGCACTGAACGGGAAGACGTGGATCTTCATAAAACGGGCCTGACGGCAGACGTCGAGCGTCTCTTCAAATTCGGCATCGGTCTCGCCGGGGAAACCGACAATGACGTCAGTGGTGAACGCCGGGTTATCGAGAACCTCGCGCAATTGCTCCAGTCTGGAAAGGAATCTTGTAACGGAATACCGCCGCCGCATCCGCCGCAGAACGGTTTCGGATCCACTCTGCAGAGCCGGGTGAAACTGGGGACAGAGATGCTCGCAGTTCGCCGCCGTGTGAATGAACTCGTCGTTGACCTCGACCGCTTCGATGCTCGACAGCCGCATTCGCCAGTCGCCGGGAATCCGGTCGAGCCGCTCGAACAGGTGCCACAGCCGGAAGGGCGGCAGGCCGGATTTGCCGCGCGTCGTGTCGACGCCGTAGTGCCCGACGTGAATGCCACTCAGCACGATTTCCCGGTAGCCGTTGTCAATCAGCCGCCGGACTTCGTCTTCGATGTCCTGCGGCGAGCGACTCTGCAGTCCCGGTCGTACGCTGGGAATGATGCAGTAAGTGCAGTTCAGAATGCAGCCATCCTGAACTTTGACGTAAGCGCGACGTCGACCGTCGAACTGACTGATTCCGGCCGGCAGATCGACGATGCCCAGCCGGTCAAAGACATCGGGCAGCTCGCGTTTGTCACGGACGATCTCGAACACGCCAGGCAGATCGCGGAGGGCGGCGGGGTCGCGTGTTGCGTAACAGCCCATCACGATGGTCCGCGTGCCGGGATTTCTCCGGGCAAGCTGCCGGATCAGTTGCCGGCCCTTCGAGTCTGCTTCGCCGGTCACCGTACAGGTATTGACGACGCACAGATCCGCGACCTCGTCGTCTTCCGCTTCCCGGAAGCCGTTCTGAAGCAGCGTTTCCTTAACGAGCTGGGTCTCGTACTGATTGACCTTGCAGCCCAGTGTGACGAGTCGGCAGGTGCGATCAGGCATGGTCCATCGTGAACCGTTAGAGAACAGGGAGCGACTACGGCTGGAGAATTCGCAAACTGCAGAGTATATCTGTGCCATTGAGGGGCTGCGACTGTTGGCTGATCGAGCAGATCTCGGGGTTTCGACGACTTGCTCAGCGGATGCGTTCCTGAGCGACCTCGCAACCCTCTGGTGACTGCAATTGCTGGTCTCCTGCCAGTGTCCTTTGATCACTCCGAACAACCCGGTCACTGGCGAGACCTGCACTCGCCGCGGCGCGTCCGGCTTGCTGGCCAAACCGGCATCCGGTCTGACGTTTTGAAACTCGAAACTGCCTGGTGAGGTAACGTCGCGTGTGAATTCTATTTCGTCACCGCCGATGACGACTCACTACCAGCCGTCAACCAGTTCGCTCTGAATCTGATTCATGGAGAGAGTATCGTGTCCGACCTTCGTCGCTTCCGGTTCTGTTCAATGTTTGCCGCCGTCCTCATCGGCCTGTCGCTGCTGGCTGGTACTCGTACGGCGATTGCTCAGGACGAGAAGTCGACTGAATCGTCACGCGAAGTCGCCAGACCGGTTATCACGATCAACCTGGCAAGCATCGACACTGCACTGAAGCGAGCGGACTACCTGTTCGCGTCGATTGAACGCCCGGAAATCTCGGACCTGATCTCGTTCAAACTGGCCGACGTCCGCGATCTGAAGGGCATCAATCGCGAACTGCCGGCCGGGGTGATGATCTTTTTGTCCGAAGGCATTGTGCCGCTGCCGAATCCTGTCGGTTATCTCCCGGTCGACGATATCGGTCAGTTCGGGCAGACGATCGAAACGGTCGGTGCTCAGCTTAAGAAACTGCCGGATGCGGAAGACCTCTATGAATTGATTCCACCACGCGGCGTCTCGCAGTTTGTTTCCTGGCAGAACGGTTACGTATTCATCGGACAGAGCCTCGACACGGTTGATCGGCCGTTCGCGAACCCAGCCGTCTTCGGCAAAACGCTGGCTGAGAAGTACGACCTCTGTGCGAGCGCGAACCTGCGGAACACTCCGGACCATATCCGCGAACTGCTGCTGGCAACGCTGCGGAACTCGACGCAGGCCGCGATGCAGCAACGCGACAACGAGCCAGAAGGCGCCTACCGGATTCGCCGTGCTCAGGCGGAAGGGAATCTGCATACCGTCGAGAGTGTGCTGAAAGACGGGGAAGAACTGACACTCGGCTTCAAAGTCGACGAGGAAAACAATCAGGCGTTTCTGGAACTGGTGGTCCGCGCGAAGCCGGATACCGCATTCGCCGAAGAACTGATCGAAGCCGTTGGCAAGCCGAGCCGATTCGCGCCGGCACTCGACGACACGGTTCCGCTGAGCCTGTCCGTTTCCGCGATGCTCAATGAATACAACAGGAAGACGCTGTCGGAACTGTTCAGCGTCGGACAGCAGGAAATCAGTCGTGAGCTGTCGCAGCTCCCCCCGGATACTCCCAAAGAGGAAATCCCGCAGCTCGATTCCGTACGCAGCCTGTTTGATTCCATGCGGGCAACGATCAAGGCGGGCCATCTCGACGGATTTCTGCAGTTCTTTGGCAATGTCGACGACAAGTTCGTTCTCGTCGGAGCCGTCAAGCTGGTCAATGCGTCAGGCTTCGGCAACGGCCTCGCCGCAATTCTGGAGCGAGCCAGCAAGTTCTCTGGCGACACCGAGATTGAACTGGCCGTCGCATCACACGGCGACGTGGTGTTTCATCGAATCAAAGGTAACCGCCAGTCTGTCGGCGAGCAGGTGATGTATGGCGGGACGCCGTCGTTCTACGTGGGCACGGACAGCCAGGCAGTCTGGTTCGCGGTCGGCGGCGAAAATGCTCTGTCAACGCTGCGTACGGCAATCGACAAGGTCAACGCCGGCCAGCAGCAGGCCCCCGATCAGGAGCAGGCGCCGTTCGAGTTCGTCATGAACATGAACCACTGGGTCAAACTGCAGTCGCAGGGAATGGAAGCCGCGCGGGCCAGAGCGGAAGAGGCTCGCGCGGCAGCCGAAGCGGCAGCGAAAGAAGCCGGCCAGCCGACGGCAAATCCCGAACAGCGACAGCGGGATTCCGAGCGTAACCCCCGTCGCGCTCGCGGGCCGAGGTTCAACGAACTCGCGGGTCAGGCATTCGAAGCACCCGGCAGCGACGTGCTTCGGATCGACTCGCGCCCGATCGAAAACGGTTTCCGGATGAGGGCTCAGTTTGAGAACGGCTTCCTGCGTCTGATCGCACTCGCCATCGCCGGCCAGATCGACCGGCAGACGGACCTCTGACCCAGTTCGACGACGACAGGTTACACGCTCTGGCAGTCGATCTCGCGGTCCGAATTGGCTCTGCCCCGGCTTCGGACTGTTCGTCGCAGTGCCGCCCGAGCAAACTCGTCGGATTTGAGGATGTCCGATTGCTCCCGCCGAAAGTCTCACCATGCTGCGCCGTCTGTTTGGGTCTCAGAATACCGTGGGCATTACCGGTCTGTGGCTGTCACTGACGATCGTTCTGGTGAGCAGCCCGCTGAATCTGTTGGCCGTCGACTCAGCGGCCGATCCCCAAAGCAGCAGGCCTCAGACGTCGCCAGGCAAGTCAGACCCAGCCGTTCTGACGCTTGATCGGATCTACGCCGGCAATGAGTTCGCAGCTCGCGGCGTCGCGATTCACTGGCTGCCTGTGGGACACTCATATCTGACGTTGAAGTCAGTCAAAAACCCGGCAACGAAACAGATCGTCCGGGTCGATGCAGAGACTGGCAAGGAGACGGTGCTTGTTGAGTCGGCGAGACTGACGCCGGGACTTGAAGCAGTGCCGCTGCCGATCGACGACTTTGCACTCTCGACCGACGGCTCGCGCGTATTGATTCTGACGAACTCGCAGCGAGTCTGGCGGCGGAAGACGCGCGGCGATTACTGGGTGCTCGACCTGAGCAGCCACGAGCTGAGGAAACTCGGCGGTGACGCTCCGGCGTCGTCGCTGATGTTCGCAAAGTTTTCACCGGACTCGAACATTGTCGGCTATGTCCGCGAGCGGAATCTTTTTGTCGAGGACCTGCGCAGCGGCGAGATCACTCAAATCACGACAACGGACTCGGATGACGCCATCAACGGCACGTTCGACTGGGTCTACGAAGAAGAATTGAGCCTTCGTGACGGCTTTCGCTGGAGCCCGGATGGCCGATCGATCGCTTACTGGCAGATCAACACGCAGGGCGTCCCGCGCATCCCGCTCGTCGACAACGCGGCCGGGCATTACCCCAGCGTGCTGATGCTGCCATATCCGAAAACCGGCCAGCAGAATCCGAGTTGCCGCGTTGGAGTCGTCGATGTCTCAACACGGGAGACTCAATGGCTGCCCGTACCAGGCGACCAGCGAGACAACTACATCGCCCGAATGGACTGGGCCGGCAACTCGGATGAGATTGTCCTGCAGCAGCTCAACCGACTGCAGAATACGAACCGCATGATGCTCGTCCGGCCGGGTGCCGGGCAGATTCAGCGGATTCTCACTGAACACGACGACGCCTGGGTCGACGTCCACGACGAGATGTTCTGGCTGAAGAATGGCGCCGAATTCACATGGCTCAGCGAGCGGGATGGCTGGCGACATCTCTATCTTGTCTCGCGCGATGGCGAGTCCATCCGCAGGGTCACGACGGGCGAGTACGACGTTATCGAACTGCTGCACGTCGACGAGTCGCAGTCGCTGGCCTACTTCTCCGCGTCGCCGG
>WGMU01000034.1 GCA_016124895.1 bacterium | reverse complement strand
GACTTCCGCGACATCTCCCACCACGAACTTGCCTTCCTCACCCGCCGACTGAACAATCGCCCCAGAAAGAGACTCAACTATCTCACACCCTGCGAAGTCCTCAACGAGGCAGGCATTGCACTTCAGATGTGAATTCGCGGATCAATACCTGCTTCTTTCAAATTGTAACTTCTTGCAGCAGCGTATTCGGCTGGGGTGACGACGAATATCTTTGACTTCCACTCCACCCAATTTGCCGAAGACGAAAATGTCAAACCCCCGGTGCGATTGTGCGACGACATATCGACTCTTGCAATGACTAGTATCGACTCATGGATTCTCTCCGAGAAGTTGTCAATATACTTCTGCGGATCAAAAACAATCGCAGGATACACTTCTTTGTCCTGAGCACTGGATGCGTACCCTCTGTCAGAAGAATCTCCACGCTGCTCCTCGGTGACTTCAATACGCTTTCCGTCTATCTCAAGTTCCACTCCGTTTATGTCGTATCCACCGCCGAGTGTGCGGGTCTTCCGATTGGACACCATGGTGACATGCGCTGCCGTGGGCGGAGCCACAATGATCCGCATCGGACTCTCAAAGTCAGTGGTTTGGAAATCGTCGGAGAGTATTCCCGCAGTCCTAGCCAAATACTCACGCACTTCCACAGGCAACGATTCCGGTAACTCACTCCCTTTCTCTGTGGAGTACATTGCAGCCCCGATCATCGTTCCCATAAAGCAAAAGAAACCACCAGCGAATACCAAAGCAGTCAGCGTTTTCTGGTCATGCTCATTCATCGAAGATGCTCCTCAGGGCATGTTACACGAGCGATCAAATCTCAGGAATCGCGTCGTCCTTGGCAACGTCTTCGCCTTCCCAGTTCACTTTGCCGTTCTCGTACAGCAGGATGCGGTGTTTGCTGCCGGGGACGGGTTTGCGGCTGGACTTCGGCAGGTGCCTGCGGTGAGCGGCGATGACATCAGCATACCTGGCATCGTCGGCGAGGTTCTGCCACTCATTGGGATCCTTCCGCATGTCGTACAGTTCCTGGCTGCCGTCGGCGTAGACGATGTAGCGCCAGTGTTCGGAGCGGACTCCGTGGTTGTCGTGGTTATGCGTTGTGATCGCGGGGAAGTCGCGCTTTGTGCTGGCGTCGTCGAGCTGCGGGCGCAGGCTGAGGCCTTCGAGGCTCGCGTCTTTCGGCAGGCCGGCCAGGTCCAGCAGTGTCGGGTAGATGTCGAGCAGTTCGGCGGGCTGCGTGCAGCGGCCTCCGGGTGAGACGCCTGGGCCGGCGAAGACGAGAGGGACTCGCGTGCCGTCGTCCCACAGTGTGTTCTTGCCGGTGATCTCCTTTTCGCCCAGATGCCAGCCGTGATCGCCCCACAGGACGATGATTGTGTTGTCCCGCTTGCCGCTTTCGTCGAGAGCCTGCAGTACGCGGCCGACCTGGCTGTCGACAAAGCTGGTGCAGGCCAGGTATGACCGGCAGAGGTTCTCCCACTGGTTCGCTTCTTCCAGGAACTTCAGCCGCGGTTCGGGCAGCTTCCAGTGCAGGTACCAACTGAAACGCGGCGTGTCGCTGCGGTCTGTGCGGAGAATCGGTGGCAGCACGGACTTGTCGTTCGGGTACAGGTCGAACCACTTCTGCGTCGCGTAACACGGAACGTGCGGCAGGAAGAAACCGACCGACAGGAAGAACGGTTCGTCCGGCGACTTCTTCAGCTCGTCGACCGCCCAGCTCGCGACCTTCCAGTCACCTTTGTCTTCGTCCTTGTGCGGGAAGACACCCCAGTCGACCAGCGGGTGCCCGGACGGCGTATTGACCAGTGGCTTCTCAGGCCGCACCCCAACTCCAGCCGGCGGACCGAGCTTGTCGAACTCGTCGTCGGTCTTCTTCCGGCCGTAACCGCCGTGATAAATCTTGCCGGTCGAGTACGCCTTGTACCCGTGCTTCCGCAGCGTCTGCGGCAGCGAGACGATGTCTTTGAGATCCTCGACATCGCGGAACCACGGAGCGAGTCCGTATACGCCGGTTGTCGACGGACGCCGCCCGGTCAGCAGACTCGTCCGCGACGGGTTGCACAGCGGCGACTGGCAGTGAGCATTCAGAAAGACGGTGCCGCGTTTGGCCAGAGCGTCGATATGCGGCGTCTTCGCCAGTGGATGCCCGCCCAGGCAGCCGATCCAGTCGTTCTGATCGTCGATCGCGATCATCAGAATGTTCGGCCTGTCCGCCGCGCGCGACGTCACCGTCCCGAGGCAGATCAGCGTCAGCACCAGAGCGAGCGTTCTCGGCAGCAAAGTCATAGGGATCTCCGAGCGGTAGGGAAGCGAGAAGCAATTCAGCCCGTAGCGAGCCGGCGATTCTGAAACCCGTCCGTTCACGACGTCAAGCAGTGGCGACGGCAAACTCGGGTTCAGTTGCGAGTGTCTGGAAACGCGGAGTGTCATCCAGACTGTCACGAGACTTGCGGCGAGTTTCGCTACGACGCCTGCTTCCAGGACGGTCCTTAACTGAACAGCTCGGCGATGACGCGGCCGTTGGGGACCAGACTGACCGGGCGGCTGGTGCGCGTGTAGTACTCTTTGTGATGGTCGATCCCCAGCGCGTGAAAGATCGAGGCTCCCAGATCGTCGGGGTGAATCTCGGTGTCATCGGAAGGGGACTCGCCGCCAGCGTCCGTCGAGCCGATCAATTGTCCTGGACGGATGCCGCCACCGGTCATGATGCACCAGTTGACTCGCGGATAATGGTCGCGGCCGACGTTCTGGTTGATCTTTGGAGTCCGGCCGAATTCGCCCATCACGATGACGAGCGTTCGTTCGAGCAGACCTTTTTCCCGCATGGCTGTCAGTCCGGCGGTGAAGGCCGCATCCAGTGGCGGAATCAGCTTGCGATGCCCGTCGAAGTTGTCGAGGTGCGTGTCCCAGCCGGTATTCGTCACCGTGACGAAACGGACGCCGGATTCAATCAGCCTCACGGCCAGCAGCATGCTCTGCCCAGGCTCGTCGGCGTCGAACAGCTTGCGGATGCTTTCGGGTTCCTGACTGACGTCGAAAGCGGCCCGCGTTCGGCTGGACGTGATCATGCTGTAGGCCTGCTGGCCGAACGTATCGAGTGCGTCGAGCAACTGGCTGCTGGCTTCGGTCTGACGAAACCGGGCGTTGATGTCCTTGAGCAGCGATTCCCGCCGCGCGACCTTCTCGACCGTAATCCCCTGCGGCAGCGTGATGCCGCGTACGGAAAACGGCTCTCCGGGTTTCGGAACAGCGTTCGTTTTGAACGGTGAGAACGCGTCGCCCATATAGCCGGCATTCCATTCCGTCTGCGGGATCGCGACGTATGGCGGCAGGTCGGGATCGCCCGGCCGCTCGTTCATGATCACCGATCCGTACGACGGATATTTGACCGCTGGCCCCGGCCGGTTTCCCGTCGCGATGTAGGCCTGGCCCTGCGGGTGGTCTCCGGTGGTGTGGCTGATACCGCGGAGCAAAGTGAACTGGTTGGCGATGGCAGCGGTCCGCGGCAGGTACTCGCATGCCAGCAACCCAGGCAGTTTTGTCTGGATGGACTTGAACTCGCCGCGGGTTTCCGCAGGCCCGTCAGGTTTCATATCCAGCGTATCAAGATGGGATGGCCCTCCAGCCAGATTGACGAACAGGACGGAGTCTGCCGTCACTTCGCCGGCTGGTGCGGCAGATTCAGCGTGAGCGATCCGCAGTGAGTCCGCCAGAGTCAACCCTGTCAGACCGAGAACCCCGGCCTGAACCATATCCCGGCGTCGAATTCGGTCGCAGTAACCAGTCATGGCGAAAGCTCCGACAGATGGCGCGCTGGCCTGTGAGAAAACCTGGAGTCACGATAGCCGCCGGGCCTGTTTTGCCCAAGTTCTCTGGCGGGATTCCTGAACGGAGCAGAAGTCTGCAACGGGAACGCGATCGGAACTCCCTGTGCTGACGCCTGCTCTATTCCGACCGGAGTGTGCCGTCGACCTGGCGTTCAGCGCAGGAAAAACGGCAACCTGAAAGATCAGGCTGCCGTTGGGTGTTCAAGCTGTGACCGATCAGCGGTCAGGATCAGTAGTTTTCGAGACCCTGAACTGTCTGGCCGAAACGCTGCCCGTTTGGCGAGACGAGTTTCACATAGACGCGCCAGTCGATGAAGTCACTGAGCTGTTTAGCTCCACCATCGGCCATCCCGTAGATCGACGTGCCCAGGTGATTGGAACTCGGGCGCGGCAGAGTACCGCGCGGAGCGATCAGGTTTTCGCTGGGCATTGCGTTCGTCGTTTCCAGCAGACCGGTGCCACCACCGGTGTTCCAGGTCGTCGTGCCGCCAGCAGCGGCCGCTTCGAAGCTCAGTTCTCCGCCGGAGAGGACTCCTGCAGTCACGTTGGCAGATGGGCCCAGCAGCGTGTTCGGATCGGTAATGTTGAACGGGATTGCAAACGCGATGTCTGCCAGATTGGTCGCCAGATGCCAGTTCTGGCCCTGGACATTTTCGGCAAACAGGATCGTATTCGACTGGCCATCGCCGGAAGTGATGTAGTCCAGAGACGGAATGAACTCGTCGATATATCCCGTGCTGGTGACGTCAGAAGTTCCCAGGTGATTCACTGAAGTCGGGCCGCTGGGGCGCCAGAAGACACCCGCCGCATGGCTGGCCGTGAAATCGCCAGGTGTCACGGTACCTGAGTTATCCCAGTCGTAGGCACCAGACCAGTGAGTCCAGGCGTTGGCGCCACTGCCTGGCCAGAATGCGTTGTCAACGTAGCCGGCATTGGCGACATAGCTCAGGCCACCGTCGACCTGGAAGTTTTCGGTATCGACCGGGCACTGAAAGGCTTTCAGCGAGATGGCCGGCCAGGAGACCGGGGGATTTGTTGAATCTGCCTTGAAGATTTCACGCTGCACTGCGGCGTTGTCCATTTCCGGAAGAATCTGGATGGCCCAGCTTCGATTCGGGCCGCCGTAGTTGTCGTAAAGCATCGGCAGCTTGCCGTTTTTCTTTGATGCGAAGTTCATGATCGCGGTGACGAGCTGCTTCATGTTGTTCTGACACTCGGCACGCCGGGCAGCCGCGCGGGCGTTCTGGACGGCCGGCAGAATCAGCGCCGCCAGCGTGGCGATGATCGAGATCACGACCAGCAGCTCGATGAGCGTAAAGCCGGACCGTTTCGTGATTCGGCGCCTGCTGGAATGACGACTGCGGGAACGACGAGATGATTTCATGAGAGACTCTCCTGTTTGACGGGCTGATCAGAGCCCCTGTGATGTGTTGCCCGCAAGCCGAATTGAGTGACTGCTCGCAACGAACAGAAATGCAGATTTGTCAGAAAGTAACGAACGCGTCGAACAATCGCGGCCCGCTCGATCACGCACGGGCAACCGCTGGTCGGAGCCATTATGAGGCCAAACGAATTCCCGTGTCACCTCTCAACAGATTTTTCTGAGCTGTTCCCCCGGATTTCGCCGTCCGGACCGGCAGTTTGATCAGTGAATCGTCAGTCGGTGCTTGACGATCTGCTTCCAGTCGAATTTTCCGGTTTTCGGATCGTAGGCCTGTTCGGCATCTGAGCGGTCAACGATGAAGAATCCGCGGTGGCCGTCGTCACGGCGGTTGTCTCCGTTCAGGTCAATCTGGCCACCGATGCGAACTGCTCCCGTCGTCGGGTCTTCGTAGGCTTCATGAAACTGCACATGGATGAAGACAAAGAAGACGTTACTGCGTGTTGTCGTATTGTTCATCAGCTTCGTCAGAAGCTGACGCCGCAGGATGTTATTGCCGCTGCCGGATGTGTTGACGTCGAACAGGCCGCCGTCTGTACCGGTGCCTCCACTGGTTGTTCCCGTTGGCGGATAACTTCGCAGGATCGTGTCTTCGATGGGGTTGTCACCTGCTCCAACGTCGTCGGTGTGTCCGAGGTCGCGGAAGGGATTCGAGCCGGGATAGCCGGGCAGGGTCATGCCGGAACCGGTGTATTCCGGTGCCAGCTCTCCGTCGCGCGAAATCAGGAAGTCGCCCCACAGGTTGGTCAGATCAATGGTCGGCAGATGGCCGTTGACGGGGCTGACGTCTCCGTGAACCAGTGGGCTGTCGAGCAGTGCTGCCAGCACCTGTGGATGCCGCAGTGTGTTGATGTTGATTTTGCCGGGCACACGCGTCGTCGCAAATTCGTCACCGAGCTGCTGGTGCATCTTCGTCGGGACCTCGACCAGAGCCAGCAGGCGGTGCCAGTGATTGTGCAGTTGCGCGGTGCCAGAGGGATGGATCGGCAGCAGAAACTTCGCTGCGGCCGTGTACGGCGTGGTTGATGCCCCGTACTGATTGCTGGGCTGCTGATCGCCCAACTGGATGGTCCGAGTCAGTTCTTTCGGGCTGCGCAACGGAACCAGAAACAACTCGACGGGCGAGGCAAAGTCTCGATCGAAATGGGGCTGCAGCAGGCTGTAAGTCGTCGGTCCGGTGACATTGCGGCCTTCGATCGTTCCATTCACCGTCCCTTTGATGCTGTTCTGGCGGAACGGTTCGGGGTCGGCCGGTCTGAGGTATTTGGTCTCGGATTCGCCAGCGAGCGGTTGTGGACGTTCCTGACTCGTCGTGTTCTGCAGTCCGCTCTGGGTGTCAGCTTGAGTCGGAGCACTGCCTGATCCGACCGACGAGGCAACCAGATCGCGTTGAATCAGGCGGGTCCAGTCGACGACCACCCACGGGTTCTGAGTGACTGGAATCTGAGGCTGTTTGGGGTTGGCTCGCCGTTCCAGCACCAGAATCGGGTTGCTGATCGTGGGGCTGTAGTCTGCCGAGATGAAGTCGCCCAGCACACCGTTGATCAGCTTGTAACGGTCGGTGTAGAGCGTCGAGGCGACGTTGATCAGGTCGAGGTCGGTGTTCGGGGACAGCCCTGTTGCACCTGCGGTCATATTCACCTGGTTTGTCCCGAATCGCGGTGCGACCAGTTCAAACTCGGGGCTGGTGTCATAGTTGACAAACAGGTCGGCTGATCCGGGAGCCGGGTAGTTGGACGTGGCGATGGAGTACAGTTGGCCGGCGCCGATCGACAGCTTCGTTCCCGATGCTGGCGGATCGAGGAAGACGATGCCGTTCTCGGGTGTAGAGAGCGTATTCGTGGTGCTCACGTCGCCGACGTTTCCGATCGAGGCGTCGTTGACCCAGCGCAGACGCCAGCTTCCCGTCGCGACGGTTGTGGTCACATTGTCTTCCGCCAGGTCGACGGATTTCGGACTGGCGTTCCGCAATTCGATTTGAACGAAATGATACGCAGGGGCTCCCATCCCGGCTGTTCCGGCAGGCGCGGTCGTATCGTCGAACGGAGTATACGGGTTGTCGTTGACGAGTTGTTCCTGACGGACCCACAGCGTTTCGCTGAAGGTCAACTGCTGTCCCTCGACGCCGGCGACAACACCTCGATAACCGCTCGGCGGGAGCGCTGACTCGACAGTCCAGGCCTGATCGTCGAGGTCCCAGCCATCTGACAGGTCGGTGTCATATTCAAAGATTGTGACGACGTTGTCCTGATCGAGTTCGTCGACCAGGTTCACCGCGAACTGAGCCATTTCTTTAAGCTGCGGAAGGGTATAAAGCGTCGTGCCTGGGGTTGTCGTATGGTCCCAGGAATCGAAGACACCATTGCCGTTTTTGTCTTCACTGGGATCAGGCATGCCATTGCCATTCAAGTCACTTTCTGACTCTAGACCGCCGCACAGTGTGTAAAGCAGGACATAAATGTCGCGGGCCATTCGCTAGCGGTCGTACCGTGCCCAGAATTCCTGATTGGCCACCGCATTTGACGTCAGAACCGGCAGGAAGTCTCCGGGCGCAATTGCAGTCAGGCCGCCTGCCGGAAGCGAGGAACTGGTCGGGTGCGGTGTCAGAGGCCGGTACTGGAGCGGGCTGGTGACAGAGTTGCCGCCGTTCTGGCCGGAGCGAACCACATCAAGAACTCCATTGATGCCGAGGCGGAACTGCAGCTTCAATTCATTGCGGTTTCCGAGTTCGACATTGAGGATGCGCCGCAGTTCGGCGCGGAAGGGATCCTGCGGAAGCATGGGTAGAGTTCCCTGCGCATAGCCGCTGTAAGCGGTGACGCCGGGGAACTGTGGCGGGAATTCGGGCAGGCCGTCGTTGTCGAAGTCGACATTGAATTCCCAGGCGCGATTGTCGTCGGAGCCCGGCCAGCCGAGTTCCGCTGCGTCGTCGATGAATCCATTCCGGTTGTCGTCCCGGCCGGCAACTCCCGGTTTGCCGTCCGCTCCGACGGCTGAGAGTCGCGGCAGATTGAACTGCTTGCGGTCCCACGAGGTCGTCGTAAGCCGCCGCCGCCGTTCGTTGCCGCTGACCGACGTATCGCTCGGATTGATGTTCCCCGGCATGACTTCGATCACGCGCGAATGAGCACCAACCGCGTCGATATCCGTCTTGCTCATCTGCAGCGCGGCCGAGTCCGAAGCTGCGAAGTACTCGTCGGCCGGCTGCTGAGCCGAACGCGGTTCGACGACCAGTTCCGTCAGGTCATCCACGAAGTAATCATCAGCCGTTCCCGCTATCGTGCCGGCACTGGTGAACAGCCGACCGGTCCGGTTGGGAAGGGTCGGCGGCGTTGTCGTCAAAGGAAAAAGATTCCCGCTGACGGCGTTAAACAGGTCCGGCGTGCCGGCCACGTCGTAATCCGTGTACCGCAGCCACTTCATGGCGCTGGCGATCGGTTGTTGCATGTCCAGAGTTTTCGGGTCGCTGCCGCTGATGAACCGGCCACGGCCACTGACTGACAGTGGATGGCCAAAGGCCAGCGTGCGGTCCGTTGCTACATTCGTGGCGCCGCCATAATTGGCATTTCGATTGTCATCCCTGTCGAAGTAGCCAGGAAACGGGAACAGGTTGATCGTCTGCGAGGAGAGGCTCGGGTCGTAAAGGTTGAGATTGATCATCGGGACGCCACCGGCCGACGGACCACCGCCAGCGGCCTGCAGCACCTGCCAGACGAGGTTGGCTTCGCCGAGCCGGCCTTCGTGGATGTCCGGCAGCGAGCCACCGAATTCGATGCGGCCCTTGTTCAGCCACCACATTTCCATGTTGGCGAGTTCCCAGCGGTTGACGATGTCGCCATTGCCCAGCGGAGCGCGGCCAAAGTATTCGGCGTAGTCCGTGTTTCCGAAGACGTCGACGGTTTGATATGGCGGCGGTGTCGGATTGCCGGGCGGATCGATCGGGTAGGCATCCAGAGCCCAGGCCGGATTGATTTCGAACGGCGTCAGGCCGTGAAGAGACCTGGAAATGCTGAGTTGTGGAACTTCTGCAGCAGTCGGTGGCCAGGCAGAAAACGTCGTCTGATCACGACCGTTTCCAAACACGCCAGACGCCGCGCTGATGGCACTCGGCGGGGTCGTATCGCCAGACAGGTTGCCGGACGTGTTGAGGTTGATCAGGCCGTCGGCGTCGTACACGGTCAGGCCGAACATCGGGATGTAGCGGGCACCGTCGGACGGGCGTTCCTGAACCGGGAAGTCCAGGTCCATCAGAATCGCTTCGCGAACGCCGTCGTTGTCGGCATCGACGTCGAATTCGTACTGTGAAATGCCCAGTGACGAGTCCGGCGCCTGCATCCAGCCGCGCCAGACACCTTCCCGCAGCGCGATGGTGTCGTGCGGCGCGTTCACATCACGCGGACCGGCAAATGGGAAGCCTTTCGAGCCGCCGGGCAGACTGGCAATGATCGCCGCGTCAGTCGGATCCCAGTCACGCAGATAGCGCAGTTCGGTTGGGGGCGCCGGTGGTGGTGGGGGCGGCATCCCTGGGATCTGTGGCGGATACGGCGGAATGTAGAAGTGCAGCGGATGCGCCCGCAGGGTCAAAGAGCGGCTCCACGGCTGCCAGTACCACGTTGGATCGAAGCGAGCGATCGGATCCTGTGTGCCGTTGTGATTGAAGTCCGTGACGTCGTAGACCGAATTGCCATTGGCGTCCTCGGTCAGTGGATCCCAGATGCCATCGCCGTTGGCGTCTTCGTCCATGGAACTGCCACCCGCGGACGTTTCCAGCCGCATCAGCAGTTCCGGTCGAAAGAATGACGGTTTGATGACGGTGATCTGGTACGGCGTTCCATCCACCACACCGTTGCCGTTGAAGTCCTGGCTGACGCTCGTTTCGTGGACCCAGATTTTTGCAATGTGCGCCAGGTAGGCGTTGTTGATATCGGGATAGGTGTAATCAACATCGGGCTGCGGAAACGAAGCAATCTGATGCTCGAACGGGTACTGCGGCATTCCCTGGACGGGATAGCCACCATTCGGATTCTGGACGTTGGCGGCGACGGAGCGGTTGAGTTCGAGGTAGTCCTGCAGACCGTCCTGATCGAGGTCGAGCGCGTCCGGCGTTCCGTCTCCGTCATAGTCGACATACGCCGTTAACCCGATACCCGCAGCGTCCTGAGGCGTGACTCGATCGTTCAGCACCTTGATCCCGATGCCCGTATGCGGATGCGCGTCGGAGCCGTAAGCATTGGGCATCAGCGACAGGTGACCTGGATACAGGGCGCTGTGTTTTTCGTCCGGGTCCGGGCCGGTAATGAACTGCCGCAGAACCCAGTCGAAGTAGACGTCCGGGCCGAGGTCCGGGTCATGAACCAGCCGGGCGGCCTCCAGATAGTTCCGGGCGTTTTCCTGTTCCTGCGAGGCGAACGAAAAGAACATCAGGCCGAGCAGGGCGAGCATCCCCATCAGCGCCATGACGACCAGCAGCGTCGAGCCTTTGCGTCGCCCACTGTTGCGAGAAACGTTCCTGACACAGTCGCCGACGCGCTGACGGCTGCCGGTGGAGTGTTGCGGTGTTGTGTTCATGGTCCAGACTCCGGGAAATGGAGCGTCCCGACGCGATGTGGCTGACCGGTGTGATACCGGTCCGCGTGAAATGAAGTGGGTACGGAGCAGGGGGCTCCGTGTCGGATCTCATCTTGATCAACAGGTTGGTAAACGCCGATTTTGAACAGAAGAAAACGAAGGCAACGAAGACGTTGTGAGGACGCTCTTTGTGATCTTCGTTTCCTTCTGTTCGCAGGATTCCTGCCATCGGCGGGAAGGTTTGATCTAAGTAACAGTCAGGCTTTGGGTCATTGGAGCTCGTTTTCGTCATCGATCAGCGAATGAACGATGCTGACCTGACGGATGCGGCCCGAGGACTCGTGCAGAAAGCGAACACGCAGCCGCACTGCCCGCAGCGGACGCACGTTGCGGACGGCGATCCAGTCTGGTTCAGGCGGGTCAAGAACACCGTTGAAATTCAAATCCTCGCCAGCGTCGAGGACTCCGTTCTGATTGCGGTCTTCAATCCGGCCGACAACCTTGGCGCCCTCTTTTGTTGGCCACTGCGGCTCGTTTGTGTCGATGACGCCGTCTCCGTCGCGGTCTTCTCCCAGATCGAGGACACCGTTGCCGTTGGCATCTTCGCCCATATCGAGGACGCCGTTGTTGTTAAGGTCCTCAGTCGGGTCCAGCATTCCGTTGCCGTTGACATCTTCGGTTGGCCACGAAGTCCCGGCTTTGGTGCAGACGTAATAAAACGAGTAGTCAGCCGGAACCGAGCGCTCGTAAGTGGGCTGAGGACTGGCCAGGCCCAGGGGGAAGACGATGTCGGGCGGCGGCGTTCCAGACGGCCCTCCAGGCGAATAGTTCGTCGGAGTGCCGGGAGTGCTGGGTAGCCAGGCTCCTCGATTGGCATAGGGGCCATAGGGACTTGCCGGCGGGTAATAGGTCATTGCGCGGTACGCTGGCGGAACCAGGTCGCCGGTCGTCAATGCGTCGCCATCTGAGTCGGCGAGTCGGTGCCACGAGTCAAACGTCCGTCCGATCCACTGGTCAAACGGGGCAACGCTCCAGGCCGCCGGATCTCCCGGAACACGCACGAACCCTGCCGCAAGCTGCCGGTTGCGGGAGAGATTATAGTCGCCGGGAAAGACGTCGATCGATCCATTGCCGTTGAGATCTTCACCCGGATCGAGGGAGCCATTGCCATTTCGATCCTCGCTCCATGTCTGCGAATGCCCGAGCGAAACAAATCGTCCCACGGCGTCATCCCAGACGTCGATCTCGAATTCGTGAACGTTGCTCAGCAGCAGATCCTGACCGCGCCGGTCGCCACCGGTGAATTCGTCAACGACTCCATCCGGGAACGCCCCAGCATCCACAGCGGCGGGAAAGTCGAGATAGCTGTTGGGATTGCCGTTTCCGCCGACGTTGGAGCCAGACGAAGGATTCTGTGGGAAGTTGAAGTCCGTGTGCGACATTTCTTCGAGCGTAAACCGCCCGAGGAACCAGAAGCCGTTCTGAGCCGGATCGGAATGGCTGAACTCACGGGAAATCCCATTTGACTGATCGAAGCCAAATCGGGTTGCTCGCGGGATGCCGAAAAAGGTGGTCGGACCGCCCGACGAATCTGTCCGATACGTGCGCGTCATCGTCAGGGCAAGCGCCTGTGTACCATCGCCAGACAGGGCATTATTCAGCAACTGGGTCCCGACGATCCTGGCACCATCAGGAAGGAAGGTCCCGGAACCGGACGGCACTTCGGCGAGGACCTGATAGGCCGAGTGGTCGAAGTCGAGCCAGTAGTCATCACTGTTGACCGCTCCCGATGTCGGGTCGTACCGCAGGTACTGCCCGTTAAGCGTCTGCACCACGGGGGCCACAGCGGGATCCATGTTCTGACGCATAAACTCGATGGGTGTTCCCAGACTGCCCGGAGTCGCTGTGTCATAAGTCAGACGCGGCTGGGGGGAGTTTGTCCCGGACACGAGCAACGGATCCCGGATCAGAGCGACGCGTCGATACAGCCGGCTGCCGCGCATGAAATACGCGATTTCGGCCGCCGTGGACGACGTCGTGAAGTTCATCGCCAGTTCGCCGTCGTCGTGTTCCGGCTGCTGCGGGTTGGCTCGCACATTCGCTGATGCAGAACCGGTCAGCGCGGGGAACCGCTGTACGAGGCCGCTCGACCTGCCGTAGTACGGTGTCTCGTCCGAATTCTCGTCGATGATGGTTGAGCGGACGGTGAACTGCAGCAGGTTGTCCGTCGCGTTCGACGGATCGTTCAGCGAGATGTAAAAGTAGCCCTGCCGGTCGGCGAACGGGACGCCGGCGAAATTCGGATCTTCCAGAAAGTCGAACGGGACAATCGTTCGATTGGTCCGCTTCTGCAGATCGGAACGCAGGACAGTGGTCAGCGATCGTACCTGCTGGTCGCCGTCCGCGATCGCCTGCTGCAGCGTCATCGATTCACTGGCGAGTCCGAAGATTTCGGCGAACAGGACCATCATCAGCAGGACCAGCGTCACAGCGATCAGCATTTCGATCAGCGTGAAGCCGCGCCGCCGTTGCGAAGGCCGTATGGAAATCGCTCTGCGGTACAGACGAATCATCGCAGAACTCCTATGGCAGTTTTGTTTCGAGCGGGAAGACGGCAACGACTCCGTCCGGAATGATCACGCCGCCGCGGTCGAGTGTGTTATTCGCGTTTGTATCTTCGCCGGGGTCCAGGACACCGTTGCCATTGCGGTCTTCGGTATTGTCCCGAACGATTGATTCTTCGAGGACGACGATGGTGGACGTCGCCGGGTTGAACGGCGATTCGTCCGTCCCACGGATGCGATACCACAGCCCGTTCTGCGGGTCGTAGAGAAAACCTCCGCGACGAATCTTCGGCGCCAGCGGCGTCGTCAGGTATCCATTCGTGGCGTTTGGAGTCCAGTCGACGAGGACTCGGTTGTTCGGTTCGTCGTCTGATCGGAGGGCAAAGGGAACATTCGGACTCGACGGATAGCCGATCTCCGCGACTTCGTCGGTCGAACCGTCGAAGTTGTCGTCGAAGCCGGCCTTGCCCGGCGCACCATCAAGGCCCAGATTGAAACGCCGCAGTTCGCCAATGTAGAGCTGATCCGAAAGCTGGGAGAAATCGCGTTTGCGGAACACAACGACGTCCACATTGGCCGGTCCATAAGTCGTTCGTTTGCGGACCGTCAGCATCCAGGTGTAGTCCGACACCGGCTGCTGAATCCGCACCAGTCCGACGTTCGGAATGCCGCTGCTGTCGGTCGTAAACCGCAGCGGCAGAGCCCGGTCCTCGCCAGCGTCAGTCGTATCGCCGTCCTGGTTGAGGTCTTCTTCCCACGTGATCGCATACTGGCCACCACCAACCGCAGTGACGGTGTTCAGACGCCGGACTTCGCTGTAGTCGCCGGACTTATCGAAGATCGTGGCCTGATACAGAGACGGCGCCTGATAGTTCGGGTCCGTTGTGGCCAGAGTCAGAGCCGCCAGGTTGATCTGCGTTGGCAGGACAAGCCCGATAATCCGGTTGCTGCCGTTCAGAGCGTATGCGGCCGTGTTTGTGCCGGCAGGGTCGGGAAAGCCGTCGCCGTAATCGGTGGCTGTGTCGGGCAGCGTGGTGATCGCTCGTGCGACGTCAATGGTTGGGAAGAGACGGATATTGCTGGGGTTCTCACCGAGAAACCGTGTCTGGCGAACCCGCCCCGAGCTATCCATCTTGTAGGGCCAGGCGATCGTCGTCGGTCGGTTGTACTCGTACAGGATCAACTGGGGGTCGGTGAGCGACGGTGACTGGTTGACCGTGCCGTCGTCAAACAGGTCGATTTCCTGATAACGCTCCCAGAAACCCAGCGGGTCGACCTGCAGCGGCCGGCCGGATTCGTCGGTGTAGCGATTGGTTACCGTGTCGATCGCGTCTCCGTCCGGCTGATGAATCATCGCCGGGAAGGAGTCGATGATGCCTTCCGCGTTGAATCGCAGGACGGTGGCATTGGTCAGGTTGGTTGCTTCGAGGACGCGTGCGGCGGAAATCGGAAACAGGGTCGCCAGCGAAACGACGCCGATGCTCATCACCATCAGAGACATGAGCACTTCGGTCAGAGTTGTACCGCGACGACGCGATCTCGGTTGCCGGGGAGTGAGACGTTTCATTTCGACAGTGCCTCCCCGAGTTCGGCATACGCGTACGGGTCATCCAGACGTCCGTCCAAATCCGAGTCAGTCGGGTTGATTGGAAACGAGGCGACTTTGCCCGTTGCGGTTGAGATTGAGACCAGTGCGCGATCGCCAATCGGCGGCGGGTTCTGAGCGGAGATCGATGTCAGTATCGCGTCCGATGGGACGATCGGGGTGGCAGAGCCATCGACCGGTTTCAACGCCGGATTGGAACTGGCGTTGATCGCGTCCATCTTGACCTGAACGTCGGATCGCAGGGCAATGTAAAAATGCAGCATCCCCAGCCCGGCAGGCGTACCCGTGACGGTGCCCCGCGGCGAAAACATCAGGTCCATCCGGTTCGAGCAGGGGATGGGAAAGCCTCCCGCCCCCGGTCGCCAGCTTGACGGAATCTCCGAAGCGTCGAGATCGATCACCACACCATCCGGAAGCGTGACCGGTTCGGCATCCGGTAGAACACGCGGCGGCAACTCCAGCAGGTAAGTGCTGTGGCCGGTGCCTTCAAACGCGATGATTTCCGAAGGCGGCGTTGTGCCCGGATCCCGGAACTCGTTGACCAGAACCAGCCGGTTCTTCTCGTCGGGCTTGGCGGATTTCCCCAGCAGATGAGTCCGCACCCGGTACCAGGTGCCGTTGCGATCGCCGGGAATTTTGATCCGCGGTGTTTCCAGATCCAGAACGCCATTGCCGTTAACGTCTTCACCTGGGTCCAGAGCGCCGTTGGCGTTGGTGTCTTCATAGATGCCGAGGAAGCCGCGCAGTCGCAGCTTGTTCCAGCGGGTTTCGGCATCGCCGTCAACAATCAGCACGCTGTCGCTGTCGGCAACGCCATCCTGGGGATTCAAGTCCGGGCGTTTCAGCGTGATGTTTCCCAGGCTCCAGTAGTCGGACGCGCCGACGTAAACCATGCTGGAAACCATGCGCCCATTGTCCGGATCCTGATCAACTAGAAAGCGGACACCGATCGGCTTGCGGTAACGAATCGCCCGGTCACGGGCACCGGTCAGCAGTGATTGAACCTGTCGAGCGCCGGACGCGACCCGCTCGGCCTCGAACGCAAAGTCGATACTCACGATGGTGAACGTGGTCAGCAGCAGCAGGATTCCGACCACGATCAGCAGTTCGATAATCGTGAACCCGCGACGCCGCCGTTCAGACCGGACCGCTGTCTCGGCCGTCGACTCTGCAGACGCTGAGCGATGGAACCTCGCCGTGTGAGAAGACAGCAGCATCATTCTCCTGCCCTCCGGTTTCGATTAGTGATGTCGTCCAGTGCGGCGACGGGACGCACGAAGGCGTCGAATTCGCTGTTGCCGTTCAGGTCCTGCTCGGTGCCCTGCTGCACGCCATCCAGGTTGATGTCTTCGTTGATGGGCTGAGCCAGCCAGCCAATGTCGAGAAAGCCGTTGCCGTTGGTGTCTTCGCCGGGGTCGAGGAAGCCGGACCCGTTGACATCCTCGTTCTGGTACGGTTCAAAGAGACCCAGCACTCCATCCGCTCCCGCGGACACAACCAGCGGCTTGTGGTAGGTATCGAACGTGTGGTAGGTCGACTCGTTGACCGCCGAAAACACGTTGACTCCAGTGAGCGTCAGCCGCTTCGTTTCGTCGAGCAGGATTCCGTAGGGATCGTCGCCGTCTTCGTTGAGCTGATCGAAGTCGCCGGTGACCGGCCGCGGAGGCGAGCCGATCAGGATGGGCTGACGCGGCAGGCCGTCGACATAAAGGCTTGCGTATTTTCGGATCTCCGGGTGTATGTAAGTGTCGTCGCTGCCTGGCCAGCCGATTTCGTCAATATCTTTGGTGAGATTGTCGGCCGAACCGTTGCCGTCATCGTCGACTCCGGCCGTGCCGTACGCCTGATCGAGGCCCAGCAGCCCGAACGGCTTCACCAGGCGGGTTGGCCAGCGATAAAACCGCAGCGGGCGGCCCCAGCCGTCAATGAATTCCGGCAGGCCGTCACCGTCGGTGTCGGCGACTTCGGTACTGCGGAATTCGCCGACGCCGACGGACGGTAAACCGAACTGTTCCAGGCGGGTCAGAGCAAAGTACAGCAGTTCGGCGCTTTCCGTCCGGCGGTCGTGAAACGTGTCGCCGGCGTTTGGTGTACCGTCGCCGTTGGTGTCGACCCACGGCTTCGGTCGGCTGCCTGGCGGTTCGGACGGATCGACAGCCCATTTCACCGAACCATAAACCTCGTCGAGCTGAATCGCGTCAGGGATACTGTCGCCGCCAGCGACCAGTGCTCCCGTCGCGTTGCGGGTGTCAACCATCTCGGCAAATCGTTGCGGCAGCGCTTCCCGCAGCATCTCCTTGCGGCCAATGACGGAGACGAAGTCTTCTGCAATTCCGAACAACTGCGCAACTCCGTTGGCCGGATCGCCCCGGCGCAGTTTCTCATGCACCACGTCGACTCGTTTGCGGAAGTCGCGGCTGTCGAAGAACCGTGTCAGTGCCTGCTGACGTTCGGTGATCAGGCCGTCGATCTTGCGGATGGTCGCGACGGTCTGAGCTTCCTTCGCGCTGGTCAGATAATTCGCGATCGTTGCCGTCAGGCCGGCCGCCAGGAACGCGATGATTCCCAGCACGACGAGAATTTCGATCAGCGTGAAGCCACGCCGCCGGACTGCTGAATGAAAATGGGAAGGAAACATGACTCGGCTCCTGACTCGTTATTTGTCGCCCAGAAGACCGGAGTGGAAGTTCGTGAGATTGTCGGCTTCGGCCTGGCGCGTGCCCGACAGGACGTTGCGGACCTCGCGATCGAGCTGGCCATTTCCGTTGGTGTCTTCGCCGCTGTCGAGCGTGCCGTTGCCGTTGGCGTCTTCCGTGTCGAGCGGCCCGCCGCTGCCGTAGGCGTTATCCATACCCGGCGAAATCAACTGATAGCCATCCGAGTTGTACGGATCAGACCGCCCGGCATCCCTGAAGTACGGGGAAAAGCTCGAACCGTTGTCGGTCACCTGGTAGCCCGCGCCTCCGTAGCTGCTGAAATACAGATAGGGCTGCGTCTGGCTGTTCAATGTGTCGACCAGTTCCGGCGCAC
The DNA here is from genome assembly GCA_016124895.1 of bacterium. Taxonomy (GTDB): domain Bacteria; phylum Planctomycetota; class Planctomycetia; order Planctomycetales; family Planctomycetaceae; genus JAPOLP01. The sequence goes on along the minus strand of WGMU01000034.1, from coordinate 3,723 downwards.
CGTCGCCGTCCGAATCGACCAGCCGTCCGGTGGGGCGACCGGTTGAGGGATCGAAGCCACCATTGATCTCCAGAAACGGTCCGTCACGCGTGCCGTTATCCAGCAGGAACGGGTCGGAGGGATTCTTCGAGAAGCCCCGCAATGCACCGCTGCCGCCATCGACCATGCCGCCGAGGAAGAACACCAGGCATTCCCGCCCGTCGAGCGGGACTTTGGTCGTTGTCGACGCCTTTCCGTCGAAACCGGCGCGGTTCTTTGAGAAATCGAACTGCGGCCAGATTTGCTTGATGCGCCGACGACTGACAGCCTCGGTTGCCCAGTCGGCAGGGTTTTCACAGATCACAATGGCGCTGGGTGGCTCGACGCCGAAGCGTACTTTGAACGCCGTAATCGCCGCGCCGATCTGCTGCATGTCGGCGTTGACCTGCGCGTATTGAGCGGTCAGTCGGGCGTTGTTGACGGCCGGCAGGATCAACGCCGCCAGGATCGCCAGAATCGCGACGACCATCAGAATTTCAATCAGTGTAAACGCTGCTCGTGCCGGCCTGGTGGCGGGACGTTGTGCCTGCATGATGTGGCTCCTTGTTTCGATTTGAGTCTGCGCCGTGATGTGTTGATAGAAGTCCAGCGCAGACTCGCTCCAGCGAGCGAAGTGATCTGGTGATGTGCGGCCCTGTGTTCTCTGGCACCGGACTCGAATGAGCCCGGCGGTCAGAGAACCCTGCGGCCCGCAGGAACTGTCGTCAGGACAGGTCGTTCAGCAGCTTGATCAGCGGCATGAAGAGGGCGATGACGATGAAGCCGACGACCAGGCCGAGGAACACAACCAGCATGGGTTCGATCAGCTTGACCAGGCCATCAACCAGAACGTTGACCTCTTCGTCGTAAACGTCCGCGATCTTGTACATCATCACGTCGAGGGCTCCGGTCTCCTCACCGACGTCAATCATGTTCACAACCAGGTCGTCGACGATCCGTGCCTCTTTCAGAGGCTGGGCGATGGACTCACCCTCACGGATCGCCGCGTAGATATTGTCAAACGCGCGTTTGAAGACGGCATTACCGGCCGTATCCCGCGCGATGGTTAATGCTTCCAGAATGGGCACCCCTGAGGCGATCAGTGTGCCCAGCGTCCGCATGATTCGGGCGACCGTCGATTTCTTCAGGATGTTGCCCAGCAGCGGGATTCTGAGGGACAGGTAGTCGACGATGTACTCGCCGGTCTTGTTCTTCTTGATGATCTTGATCATCAGCCAGAATCCGATCGGGAAGGCCGGGCCGAGATACCAGTAATTGACGACGGCGTCCGAGCAGGAGATCAGCAGCTTGGTGATGTCCGGCAGTTCGACGCCGAAGCCTTCGAAGATCTTCTTAAACTTCGGGATGATCGAGTACATGATGAACCCGACGATCAGCGTCGCGACCATGACGACGACGCACGGGTAAATCATGGCGCCCTGGACCTTCTTCTTGAGGCTCTGAGCGCGTTCCTTGAAGTCGGCCAGTCGCTGCAGGATGATTTCCAGCGCACCGCCTGCCTCGCCGGCCCGGACCATGTTGACGTACAGTTCGTCAAAGGCTTTGGGCTGTTTCGACATGGCTTCCGACAGGGTACTGCCGGATTCGATGTCCTCGACGACGCCGATCAGCGAGTTCTTGAGCGGGCCCGGTTTGCACTGGCCTTCGAGAATCTTCAGGCTGCGCAGCACTGGCAGGCCGGCGTCCTGCAGTGTCGAGAGCTGACGCGTGAACGTGCAAAGCTGCTTCGGCTTCACCTTGCTGATCGAGAAGCCTTTTTTCTTGCGCGGACCGCCCTGCTGTTTCTGGGCGGCCTTCTTCTTTTTCTTTTTGGTCTGTTCGTTGATCCGCGTGACGAAGAACCCCTTCTCGCGAATCATCTGCTGCGCTTCGGCTTCAGATTCCGCTTCGATGGTGTCTTTGATCTCCGTCCCGGTGTTGTCCATTGCCTCGTACTGATATGTCGGCATTGGGCGTCTCCATCAGGTGTTCTGAGTCACCGGCCGACTGACTGGCCGGCTGCGATCAACTGCTGATCTGGCTGGTTCTGTTTACTGGCCGCAGACGCGAGGCTCCGCGTCTATGGCGGACTATTCGACGTCTTCCATCACGGTTTCGCGGACGACCTCGTCGATCGTCGTGACTCCGTCAAAAATATGTTTCAGTCCGGACTCCCGGAGCGTTGTCATGCCCTGATTGCGAGCCAGGTTGCGGATTTCGTCCGTGGACACGTTGGCGGCGACAAGATCACGAATGTCGTCGGTGACAGTCATCAGTTCGTAGAGACCGCCGCGGCCCTTGTAGCCACTGTTGTTACAGGTCGGGCAGCCTTTGCCGTAATAGAACTTGTACTTGCGGGCCTGTTCGACCGGCAGTTGCAGTTCCATGAGCAGTTCATCGCTCGGTTCGAATTCCGTCCGGCAGTCGCTGCAGATCCGCCGCACCAGTCGCTGAGCGAGAATGGCTTCGACGGTCGCGGTGATCATGAACGGCGGAACGCCCATGTCTCGCAGGCGGGCGATGGTTGAGGGGGCGTCGTTGGTGTGCAGTGTGCTGAAGACGAGGTGCCCCGTCAGAGCACTTTGGATCGCGATTTCCGCCGTTTCAAAGTCACGAATTTCGCCGACCAGGATTTTGTCGGGATCGTGACGCAGGATGGCTCGCAGCACCGTCGCGAACGTGACGTCAATGTCCGGGTTGACCGGGACCTGAATCAGGCCTTCGATGTCGTACTCGATCGGATCTTCGGTCGTGATGATTTTGGTTTCGATATCGTTCAGCTCGTTGAGCGCCGAGTACAGCGTCGTCGTCTTGCCGCTGCCCGTCGGACCGGTCACGAGCACGATGCCGTTGGGCAAGGCGAGCGACTTGCGGAACCGGCCCAGCGTGGTCGAGTCCATGCCGATCTTGTTCAGGTCGAGCTGGACGACGGTGCGGTCGAGAATTCGCATGACCACCGATTCGCCGAACATTGTTGGCAGCGTGTTGACGCGCAGGTCGACCGGGTTTCCACCGACATTCAGTTCGATGCGGCCGTCCTGAGGCAGACGCCGTTCGGCGATGTCCAGGTCAGCCATCACCTTGATTCGAGAAACGATCGCGTTCGCCAGATGCCGTGGCGGCGGAACCATTTCGTACAGCACGCCGTCGGCTTTCACACGGATTTTGAATTCGTCTTCAAACGGCTCGAAGTGGATGTCGCTGGCTTTATCCTTGATCGCCAGCAGCAGAACCATGTTGAGCAGCTTGCGGATTGGCGTTGAGTTCACCAGCTCGTCGTCGGAGCCGATGTCGTACGCGTTGGCGCGTCCGGAAGACCCGCCTTCAGCTTCCTCGAACGCGCCGATGACGTCTTCGATGCTCTCTTCGCGTTCGGCATAGAATCGCTGGATGGCAGCTTCGACTTCGGCTTCACTGGAGACCGCTCCCCGGACGTCATAACCGAGGAAGTTGCGGAGATCGTCGAGAGCCGCGACGTTCTGAGGGTCGGCCATCGCGACGGTCAGGACGTCATTCTTCAGCGAGATTGGCATGATCTTGTAAAGCTCGGCCATCGTCTGCGGGACAAGCTCCAGCACCTTCGGCGGGATGGTCGTCTCGCCGAGGTTGACGACCGGCATGCCCCATTGTTCGGCCAGTGCTTCAGTCACCTGCTCGGGCGTGACCAGGCCCATGCGCACGGCAACCTGACCGATGACTTCGCCG